>CAZLAM010000018.1:0-92509 GCA_964557435.1 uncultured Eubacteriales bacterium | reverse complement strand
GGTCATGACCTTTCTCGGTCTCCCGTTCGCCTTTTCCATGGGCAAGCGCGGGGCGCTGGTCGGGATCGGGGCGGGCTTGGGGATCGTCATCGTCTATTGGGTGACCCTGGGGATTTTTAAAAGCCTGGGGTACGTGGGATTGTTGAGCGTGTTCCTGGCCGCTTGGGGACCGAACCTCCTCTTCGGCTTGCTGGGGGGATATTTTTTCCTGCGCGTCCGGACTTGATACGCCGCGGCCAAAGCCAGCCCTCGGCGCCCTCACATCTTGTATTTGCCGAGCTCGCCGGGGCCCAGAGTTTCCAGCCATTTTCTCAGCGCTTCGGCGCTGTCGTCGTTCTCGTCGAGGGCGAATCCGCGGGTTGCTTCGACGACCTCGGCTTCGACGAAAATCGGCGAGGCCATGCGCAAAGCCAGGGCGATGGCATCCGAGGGGCGGGCGTCGACGACGAGCAGACGGTCCCCGAACCGGCAATGAATGGAAGCGAAAAACGTTTTATTGCGCACATCGGTGACGACGATGCGGTCGACGGAGATGCCCAGCCGGACAAGCAAGCTCTTCATCAAATCGTGAGTCATCGGCCGGGGCGAAGGGATGTTCTCGATGGTCAGGGCGATGGCGTTGGCCTCGAAATCGCCGATCCAGATAGGCAGGAGGCGTCCGCTTTTCGGGTCTTCCAGGACGATGATGGGCATTTGGGACAGGGGATCGAGAATCAGTCCCTTGATTCTCATTTCGATTTCCATCGCCGCTCCATTAAGAAATTCTGATTTTCCAGGATACAGAGATAGAAAATATAAAAGCCGGGTCCCCCCTTGTCAAGGAAGACGGACCGATGGAGGCCCCGGCCAGGGATTATGGCTTGGCCAAAAAACGTCTTTTCGGGGAGAAAACCGGTAATAGGGAATTAATAAAAAAAAAGAAGCGGAGGGAAGTTCAAATTTATGGATAATATTCATTATTTTGGATTACAGCCTGATTTTTGTATTGAAGTATTTACTCTAAGTTATTTATAATATTATAATTAAATATGATTAAGTATTGGCATGATTATTGCTTATAGAGAAACTGGTCCAAGGTGTTGTAATGAAACCAGAATTTTATACAAATGAGGAGGTGAGAATCACGGGAGGCAGATGCAACCATCTGCGAAGTGGGGGCGGTCGGTCCGACTCGCTCCCGGGTTTTATGCGGTCATTTCGCCGAGGCCGGCGCCCCGGGGGAATGAAATAATCCCGAATGGGCCCCTCAAGGTTTCATCGGGAAAAAGGAGATAATCGTTAGCATGAAAAAGATCCTGTTTTCCTTGCTCGCGGTGCTGCTCCTCGTCGGCTTCGCAGCCGCCCAGACACCCACCGGCAAGATCGTCGGAAAAGTGAAAGACGATCAGGGAGCTCCGCTCCCGGGCGTTTCCGTTGCAGCGGAAAGCACCAAGCTGGTAGGTGTGGCGACCGCGGTCACCGACGAGACGGGCGCATACCGCCTCTTCTCGCTGCCTTCGGGCAATTACAACGTGACCTTCACGTTGCAGGGCTTCAAAACGACGAAGCGCGAGAATATCGTCCTTCAGCTCGAACAGACGATCAACCTCGAAATCAGCATGGCCCAGACTTCGCTGAACGAGGAAATCACCGTTGTCGGGCAGAGCCCCCTCATCGACGTCAAGTCGACGACCAAGGGCTCCACGATGACCAAAGAAACGTTCATGTCCCTGCCCCGCAACCGGAGCTTCGACGGGTTGCTGAGCACGGTGCCCGGCGTCCAGTATGAAGGCAACCAAGGCGGCCTGTCGGTCGACGGCGCCTCCGGTACCGAGAACATGTGGTACATCGACGGGACGAACGTCAACGGCGTCCACGTCGGGCTGCGCAACCAGAGCATCGTCATGGAGCAGTTGGAAGAGGTCAAGGTTACGGCCTCCGGCTACAACGCCGAGTTCGGCGGCTCCATGGGCGGTGTGGTCAACGTCATCAGCCGCTCCGGCGGCAACGAATTCCACGGCGACGTGTACGGCTACTACAACAACAACAAGCTGTGGATGCAGGGGAAAGGACGCGATTACCTGCGGCTCGATCCCTACATTCCGTCTCCCTATGTGGCCCAGTACGTCAATGACGACGACCTCTACTTTGGCGGCGGCAGCGACCGCGACGACTATCAGCGGTTCGAAGGCGTCTTCAACCTGAGCGGATTTATCCTGAAGGACAAGCTGTGGTTCTTCGGATCGTTCAACCCGGTTTACGGCCGGACCTTTGCCGACCGCTGGTTCCGTGGAGATGCGAAGGATCTGTCTCTGGCCACCCTCCCCGGCAACGAATCGCTCGATCCGCGCCAGGGCCGCCAGCTCTACTCGGGTTTCTATCGGAAGGACTGGAATTATAACTTCCAGGCCAAATTAACGGCGGCGCCGTTCAAGGGCATGCGGATTTCCTTGAGCGCGGTCAACAATTTCTCGAAATACCGCGGCGCGATCCCCACGGTGACCGGAACGGGAACGAAGAGTTATTCTTATTTCCCGGATTATATCAACTCGCCCGTGCTCACCGCGGGCCAGCAGCCCGGATTCTCCTACCCGAACTTTTCCGGGTCGGGAGTCCTCGATTACACGGTCAGCAACAACTTCCTGATCAGTATCCGCGGCGGATGGTTCAAGCAGAATACGACCGACCAGCAGCTCTTCGTGCCCGGAACGTATTATGCTTTCGACAAGAGCAACATGGAGCTCTTCCCGGGCGTGATTCCCGACAGCCAGAGACACGACCAGGGCTGGTCGAACGGCGCCGGCACAACCGTCACCACGAAATACATCATGGAGCGGGTCAGCGGCAACCTGGACCTCACCTACTACATGAACCTGGCCGGTGAACACGCCTGGAAGGCGGGCGTCCAATACATCCGTTTGCACGAGGATGTCAACTCCGGGCCCCAGTCCCCCTTGGTCAATATCGCCTGGGGCGATTATTATGAACTTCCCACCGGGGCCAGGATCGAAGGGACCTACGGCTACTACACGATCCGGGGCGACTTTGTGTCACCCTACGGCAGTATCTGGAACATCCACAGCAACAACTGGGCCATCTACCTCCAGGATTCCTGGACGATCGGCCAGAAGCTTACCCTGAACCTCGGCGTCCGGACGGAAAGCGAATACATCCCCCCCTTCGATAACGATCCGAAATGGGCAACCTACAAGCCCATTCAGTTCGGGTTCGACAAGAAACTGGCCCCCAGATTGGGGATGGTTTACGATGTGTTCGGCGATTCGAGCCTGAAGGTCTTCGGCAGCTTCGGCGTCTACTACGACGTCATGAAGATGTACATGGCCGAAGGCGCCTACGGCGGGTTCTACTGGTGGACGAGCTTGTACGAGCTCAACGACCCCGATTACACCAAGATCGCGGCCAACGGCAAGATCGACGACAAGGACAGCCAGACGGTCGGCGGCGTCAACCCGTTCCGGGCCACTTGGAACAACCGGACGCAATCGTTCGACACGACCGATCCGGACCTGAAACCCGTATCCCAGAGCGAACTTTCATTCGGGGCGGAGAAGAAGCTGTCGGAAGAGCTGTCCTTAAGCGCCCGCTTCGTCTACAAGCACCTTATCCGGACGATTGAGGATGTCGGAGTCCTGGTCATGAACGAGTACGGCAGTCTCGATGAACAGTACTACATCGCCAACCCCGGCGAAGGCTGGACGCGAAACGTGGGCGACGGCAACGGGCGTTTCGACCCCGGTTTCTGGCCCTGCCCGAAGCCCAAAAGAGAGTATTACGCCCTGAACATGGCCCTGGAAAAACGGTTCAGCAACAACTGGCAAGGCGGCGTCAACTACACCTGGAGCCAGATGAAGGGCAACTACGGCGGTCTGTCGTCCTCTGACGAAAACGGCCGCAACTCTCCCAACGTCGAGCGCTACTGGGATCTCTTCTATGAGCGCTATGACAGTCACGGAAATCCCTTGGACAACATTCTGCCTTCGGACAGAACCCACTTCATGAAGGTCTACGGCTCCTACGCCTTCCCCTTCGGCTTGACGGTGGGTGTGGTGGCCAACGGCCGGAGCGGCCTGCCGCGGAACACCTCCATCGGGTTCTCCCGGATGCCGATCTTCCCCGAGGGCTACAATGACCTCAATCAGCGTTTGCCGTTCACGGCCTGGGCCGATGTGTATGTCGAATACAGTCTGCGGCTGGCCAAGAAGTACACGGTCAACCTGAACGCCACGATCAGCAACATCACCAACACCTCGACCATCCAGGGCTATTACGACCGGCCCAACTACCGGTCGATCGTCTGGACGCAAGAGCAGATCGTCAGCGCCACGTTGAACTGGAAAGATTACGTCGCTCAGAACATCCCCGACCCCCGCTACCAGCAGTGGACCTCCAGGTACGGTGCCTGGTCCTGGAGAATGGGAGCCCGGTTCTCGTTCTAAGCGGACACCTCGAGTCACGCGCTTCGCGCAGTTAGCGAAACCCGCCCCGTCCTACCCCCGTGGGTAGGACGGGGCTTTTTTTTGTTCCGGGAGATTCCGTATGGACAGGCGACGATTTCTCAAAAACGGCGCCGCGGCGGCGGCCTTCGGTTTGAGCCGCTTCCCCATGGCCGGGTATCGGTTGAGAGAACCGGCCCCCGGGCCCAACATCCTGGTTTTCCTCATCGATGATCTGGGCTGGGGTGACTTGGGTTGTCATGGCGGCGTCAATCGGACTCCGGTCATCGACCGGCTCCTGAAATCCGGCGTCGAACTCGATCATCATTATGTCTGTCCCCAGTGTTCTCCAACGCGCTTATCGCTTCTGACCGGCCGCTACAGCAGCCGGTTCGGCGTGAATGCCGCCACCAACGACCCGACGATGCCCCTGGGGACCCATACTCTGGCCTCTGCGCTGAAGGCCTGCGGATACCAAACCGCCCTGACCGGGAAATGGCACCTCGGTTCCGATTTCGGCCACGGGCCCAATCACTATGGATTCGATGACAGCTACGGCAACATGACCGGCGCCTGCCATCCCTGGGAACATACCTATCGGGCCGGGAAGTTCGAACGGACCTGGCATCGAAACGGGACGCGCCTCGACGAGACGGGGCATGCGACCGACCTGATTGCCGGGGAAGCCATCCGCTGGCTGGAGGCGAGGCGAGGCGGGCCGTGGTTTTTGTACGTTCCCTTCACCGCGGTCCATCTTCCCGTCGGCGCGCCGCGGGTCTGGATCGACGCCTACAAGGATTTTAAATTCGATGCCGATCCGAAAATCGACGAGTCGAAGCGCCGCTATGCGGCCATGGTCAGCCAGATGGACGAGGCCATAGGAAAGATCGTTTCCGCCGTCGAAAAGAAAGGCGATTTGGAAAACACGTTGATCGTCTTTTTTTCCGACAATGGAAGCTTTTCCCTCAAGGAGGGAGCGGGCCGTGAGTACGGCGGGAATCCGCCCCTCATCTCTTATGCCGCCGGTTCCAACGGGCCGTTGCGGGGGGAAAAATCGACGACCTACGAAGGCGGCATTCGAGTCCCGGCCTTCGTTTATTGGAAGGGCCGATTGTCCCCGCGGAAAGTAACGGCTCCCACGGCGGCGGTCGATTGGATGCCGACGCTGATGAGCCTCGCCGGGTGCGCCCCGCAGGAGGACCCGCACTGGGACGGCCTCGACATCCGGCCTCTTCTGATGGGAGAGGCCATGAGCTCCAGGGTTCGTACCATCTATACCCGGTATGAAGACGGGATGAACGCCCTCCGTGAGGGAGACTGGAAGCTCGTCACTCTGGGAAGCTCCGAGTGGGCCCGGGGATTGATGCCCGGCCAAGACCGCTCCGATCAATTGTTCAACATCACTGCCGATCCCTTGGAGGCGGACAACTTGGCCGGGCGGCATCCGGAAATTCTGACCGCGCTTCAGAAAAAGCTGGCCGGGGAGATGGCCGTCGACGAACGGGAGAAGCGCCGGATCTGGGGGGAGACGGGCGCCCGATGAACGCGGTGTTGGGGGTCAGGTCTTAACATATAACATTTGGGCTGCATTACAAAAGCCGTTCGCCCTGAGCCGTGAGCCCTTCGACTTCGCTCAGGACAGGCTTGTCGAACGGTCGAAGGGCTCCCCATGAACGCGGAACTGATAAACTACTTTTTACAACCCCTTAGCCGCCGTAAAAAGCGCCGCTCAGTAATAATCCTGATAATACTCCGGGGATTCGAATGGGTTGATGGCGATTTCCGGATGACCGTAGTATGATGACTTTTCCGAACGACGGCCCCGTGACGGGCCTGATCGGAGCCCGCGAGGGAAATGCCGGCTTGGCGTTTTCCCGCTAAATTCGAGACTGAAGGAGAACATCGTGAGAAAAGCTTCCGGAATCCTCCTCAAGACGATCGCGTTGATGACGGCGATCCTGGTGTCCGCCTCGTTTCTCTCGGCGGCCCTGGTCTTCGACAAATCCGAATTCGCCGCCCGCCGGCAGAAGCTCATGGACAAGATCCCGGACGGCGCGGCCGTCATCTTCGGCGCCCAGATGCCCACCGGCTACACCCCGTTTTTCCAAAACAGCGATTTTCATTATCTCTGCGGCGTCGAAATCCCCAACGCCGTCCTCATCATCGACGGGATCCGGAAAACGAGCACGCTCTTCTTCACCATCACCGAGATCGCGGCTTTCAATGAGGGGATCGGCCTCGACCTGGTCAAGAATGCCAAAGAAGCGACCGGCATCGAACAGGTCCTGCCCATCGAAAGATTGGACGCCATGCTGGCCGGCCTGGCCTCCCGGGCGAAAGCCCTCTATACACCGTTCCAGCCCGAGGAACTGCCCCGGGAATGCAGCCTGGAAAAGCTCCGGACGCTGCAGACGAGCATGGTTTTCAATCTCTGGGACGGCCGACTGACGCGCGAGCTGCAGGCCGTGAGCCTGTTGAAGAAACGCTTTCCCCAGGTCGAAATCCGCGACGCTTCGGGTCTCATCTGGGATCTGCGGACGATCAAGTCCCCGGCCGAGATCGCTCTGCTGAGAAAGGCCGGGCTCATCGCCGTGCAGGCCCATATCGGCCTGATGAAGGCGGCCCGCCCGGGCCTCCCTGAATATGAGCTGGCAGCGCTCTACGATTATCTGTGCCGGAAAGAGGGCTGCCAGGAACTGGCCTATTACGTCATTGTCGCCTCCGGCGAAAACCATCCCAACGGCCACGCCCATAAATACGACCGCATCCTCCAGGACGGGGACATCCTCGTCATCGACGCCGGGCCCCGGCTCGATTATTACAATATCGACATCACCGTCGCCTTCCCCGCCAACGGGAAGTTTACCCCGCGCCAGAAAGAGATTTATGAGGCGGTCAATGCCGTCCACGAGGCCAACATGAAGGTCTACCGGCCGGGCCTGACCTTGGACCAATGCCAGAAGGAGGTCGCGGACATCCTCAAAAAGCAGGGCTTTGACCTGACCAAGAATTATTTCCAGAGGCTGAGAGGCGGGTTCGGCCACTATGTCGGAATGGCCGTCCACGATGTCGGAGGGCGCCTGGATGTCCTCCAGCCCGGCATGGTCATCGCCAACGAGCCGGCCTTCGTGTCCGCCGGAGAGAAAATCGGCGTCCGCATCGAGGACACCATCCTGATCACCGAGACCGGATGCGAAAACCTGACCCCGGGGCTTCCGCGCACGGTCAAGGACATCGAAGCCCTGATGAAGAAGCCGGGCGGGCGCTGAGTGCCCGTCCGGGCCGTTACGAATGTTCGGGAAAAGGCTCTGGAGGAACCGATGACACAAACGTTGCGAAACAAACGGGCGATTCTCATTTTTGCCGCGAGCTGCGCGGTTTTTGTTTTCATGGGAACACGGACGGCCGGCTTTTCCCGGCAGGTGTCCGAGTTTGAGACGCTCCCTCAACTGCTCCCTCGGGCCCAACAGATCGAAATGCGCGAGGGCTGGCTGGTCCAACGTCACGAAATGATCCTTCCCCTCCTGCGCCGGCATGAGGTCGGGATGTGGATCATCGTTAACGAAGAGTTCCACAACGATCCGCTGACCGAATTTGTCGCCCCGCCGCGCCCCTACTGCGGCAACCGGGACCTGTTCGTGTTCATCGATGCGGGCGAAGCCGGGTTGAAGAAGTTTGCCGTGACGGGATACAGCGAGGAAACCGTCGAGCGGTTCTTCGAAGTTCCCGCGCCCGGGGTCGGCGCCAAGGCCCTCCGGGAGTGGTTCGACCGTTTCCAGCCTAAGACCATCGCCCTCGGGATAGGCGGCCGACGCGGCGTGACCCGGAGCCTGACCCACGATTCCTACAAATATCTGGCCGACCAGCTTGGGCCGGAGGCCGAGAAGCGGTTCGTCAGCGCCGCCGCTCTCATCGAAGACTATCTGGACACGCGGATCCCCGAGGAATTCGAGCCTTACGCGGCGCTTGTCCGCGTCACCGAGATCCTGGCCCGGCGGGCTCTGTCGAATGAGGTCATCACCCCGGGCCGGACGACGGTGGGGGACGTCCGGCGCTGGCTCTTCAGCCGATCGGGAGCGCTTGATCTCAGCCCGTGGTTCCAGCCCGACCTCCGCATCCAGAGGCAGAGCGCGGGGAGCGAGGCGACTTCGCGCGGCTTCCTGCCGGTGGCCGAGGAAGCGACGGTCATCGAGCGCGGCGATGTGATCCAGCTCGATTTCGGGCTCACCTACATGGGCCTGAATTCGGACTGGCAGAAGATGCTCTATGTCCTGGGCGAAGGCGAGACGGACGCGCCGGCCGGGCTCAAACAGGCCTTGGCCAATACGAACGCCCTTCAGGACGCGCTGGCCCGCATTTCCCGCCCGGACAAATCCGTCAGCGAAGTGGCCGAGGAAACCATGGCCGAGATGAAGGCGAAGGGCATCACGGCTATGATCTACTCCCATCCGCTCGGCAACCAGGGACACGCCCTGGGCGCCTCCATCAACGCCCGACCGGCCAATCCCGAGGCCAAGCCGAATCCCAACCCCGCGTCCAAACCCAATCCCAATCCTCCCCCCCCAAAACGCCTACGCTTGGGCTCCTATCTGGCCATGGAGCTCAACACGGCCACCGCGGTCGCGGAATGGGGCGGCCGGAAAGTGACCATGATGGGGGAGGACCCGGTCTATCTGACCGAGGACGGCTGGAAGTTCTTCCGACCGCGGCAGACGGCGCTTTACCTCGTCAAGTAGAGGGCCGATTCGTTAGAATCCCGGCATGAAAAAGAACTGCCGCTTCGCGGGTCTGACGGGTCTGCTGGCCATTCTTCTGCTGTCCTGCCGGAATGTTCCGGCGGAAGATCCCGCCGTGATAAAAACGAGGGAGATCATTTCCGGGATGAAGGCGGTTTTTGCCGTTCCTCCGGAGCATATCCCCTCCACCAAGATCGTGGATGGACCGATCACCGGCAACGGCGATATCGGCCTCACCGTCAGCGGGCCGCCCGCCGGTCAGCGGTACTGGATCTCCAAGAACGATTTTTGGAAGTCGGGGCCGGAATTTCAGCAAGCCGGCCCGAGCCTGATCGGAGGCCTCGACGTCCGCATCGACGGCTTGGAGCGGTCGTCCTATGCCATCGAACAGACGCTCTATGAGCCGGTCATCGCCTCCCGGTTCTCCAACGGACGGACGACCGTGTCCATGGAAGCCCGGGTGATGGCCGGGGACCATGTCATTGTCCTCGAACTCAAAACGGACAAGGAACCCGTCTCCGTCGATCTTCGTTTGTGGGCCAAGGACGGATACGGATCGGAGACGGCGGAAGGAAAGGACGGGGACCTTGTTTGGGTCTCCCGGAAATTCAAAACGGACGACCTCCTGTTTCCGACGGAGGCGACCGTGGCCATGCGCTGCCTGGAATCCGGCGGGAATCCCTTGACCCTTCGCCCCGGCCGGCCGGCGACCATCATCGCCGTGGTGATGACCAATCATGATTCGGAACGCTTTCAGGCTGAGACCCTGGAGCTGGCCTCCCGCCTGAACCGGGCCGAACTCCGCAGGCTGCGGTCCGAGCACGACGCCTGGTGGAGGTCGTTCTGGGCCCAATCGTATGTCAGCATCGAAGACAAAGTCCTGGAAAAATATTATTACGCTTCGCAATATATCCTGGCCTGCTGCAGCCGGAACGTCAATTTCCCCCCGGGGCTGTACGGCAACTGGATCACCAAGGATCGGACATCCTGGTCCGGCGATTATCACCTGGATTACAACTTCCAGGCGCCCTACTGGGCCGCTTTCTCCTCCAACCACGTCAAGCTGGCGGACCCCTACGACACGCCTCTTCTGGAACAACTGCCCGTCTTCATCAGGGACGCCCGGACCTTTCTCCAAAAGAAGGGGGCCTACGCCAGCGTCATGATCGGGCCGAAGGCCCTGACCTTGCGGCACAAGGACAAACCCGGCTTGATCCTGCAATACAAGGGCCAACTGGACGGCGACCCCTTCGACGATATCGCCGGTCAGCCCATGTTCTGCGGGATGAAAAGCAATTCCGTGTTCGCCGCCATGAATATGATCCTAAGGTATTTTTATACCTATGATCAGGACTATGTCCGGAAGGTCTATCCGTATCTCATCGCCGTGGCCGACTTTTGGGAAGACACCCTCACTTTGGAGAACGGCAGGTATGTCATTCGCGACGACAGCGTCTTTGAAGTCGGCCCCTGGAACGGTAAAAATTGGAGGGCGGGATACGGGGACATCAACCCCATCACCTCCCTTGGTTTTCTGAGGGTCTTTTTCGGGGCCCTGATCGAAATGAGTGCGGACATCCGGGCGGATGCCGGCCGGCGGGACAAGTGGAAAGACATTCTCGCCCGCCTGAGCGATTTCCCGGTCCGCTTGGAGAACGGCCGGACCCGGTTCCGCGCCTGCGGGGGAGGGAACGGCCTTGGAGCGAATAAAATCGGCGTCGACTGGGTCATGCTGCACGGGCTCGTGTTTCCCGCTCCCAATATTGGTTTGAGTTCCCCGCCCGAAGAGATCGCCATGGTCAAGAACGACCTGGTCGAAATCGAGAACAAATCCTGGCTCGATCACGGAAATGCCTTCCAGACGGTTCTCATCGGGGCGGCGCGTGTCGGGATGGACCCGGACGCCTTAATGGCCATGGCCCGGCAAAAGATCGCCCAATCGGCCTATCCGAATCTATGGCTATTCGCCGAAGGCGGCGGGCTGGAAACGTGCAGCGGCATCCCCGGGATGATCAACGAAATGATGCTGCAAAGCCACGGCGGCGTCATCCGGGTGTTTCCGGTGTTCCCTCCCAGTCAGAAAGCGTCCTTTTACAGGCTTCGAACATTCGGAGCGTTCCTGGCCTCCTCTTCCGTCGATCGGGGAAAAATCCGGTTTCTTCTCCTGGAGAGCGAAAAAGGGAGGGATTGCACGGTCCAAAATCCCTGGCCGGGGAAAAATGTATCCTTGTTCCGGGACGGACAAAGCGCTGAAATCCTTCAGGGTGACCGCCTGTCGTTTGCCACCCGGTCCGGGGAGGCGATCACCCTCGTTCCCGAAGGCGATCCCAACGTGAAAAGGCCGGACTTTTTGACCGACAAACGGCTTTGATACCCCGATCTTGATCCCGGGGCCCCGGTCGCCGTCGAATGGGTCGATACCCTTCGCCTGAATCCATGGACGCAAGTAGGTCCGCGGAACTTCAGTCGGAAGGAAACAGCTTCTTAAGAAGTTCGACCGGGAGTTCGGCCCGGGGAGCGAAGGCCTCCGATCCGGCATACTGGAGCAGGCTGCGGAGCATCTGCCGGGCTTCGGGTTTATCCTGCAGACGAAGCAGATCGATGGCGCAAATCAGAAGCCTGCCCTTTCCCAGGCGGGTTTCGAAGATCAACCCCAGCTTATGGTTGCGTTCGAAATTGTCGATGACCTGGAGGCCGGGCCGATAGGAAGGCGGCGTTTCATCGAGGATGACCGGCCGGGAATTCTTGACCAGGTGCCACCACTGCCAATTGCCGTGGAATTCGGTGGGGAAGCCGGCCAGGGACGGGTGTCCGGGATCGCACAGGATTCCCAGCGTGCCCGGGGCGGCGGCGATGCCATTCTTCTCGGCCGCCCGGCGGAACATCGGGAAGCACCAGAAATCCGTCTGAAAGGCGCCGGCCACGCTGTGCGGAAGCTTATCGGGCCGGGGGAGGAGAAGGACCGTTCCCCCGTCCCGGAGCGATTTTAAGACGGGCTCAATCAGCCGTTCGGCGATCGTGACGCCGGGGGGAACGGACGTGTCGGCGCGGGGCGGATAAATCCAAACGTCATAGGAATTTGCGTAGGGCGTTCCCAAGACAGAAACCTCCACCGTCAGTTTTCCGGGAGCGGGGACCTCGTTTAAAGGAACGCGTATTTCGCCGATGTCGCCGATCTGTCCCTGCCGGATGATCGAAGGAACGAACCGGCCGGAGGCCACTTTGCGCCCCGCCCCATCCGTGGCCGTCCAGCTCACCACGGGCGCGGAAAAATCGCTCGCTCCGTAATGGGCCGCCTGGATCCGTCCGCTGAACGTCTCGTCCGAGGTCCAGGTGTATTTCTCGAACCTCAGGAGTGGAACGGTTTCACTGCAAAACCGGCGCCAGGCTTCGGGCGCGATCAGGCCTTTGGAATCCATGAAAGCATCCAGGATCCCGACCAGGGCCGTCCCCTGCCCGGGAAAATCCTGGAGGTCGAGGAGTTGGAATCCTCCGAATCCCGGCGTCCGCAAGGCCAGCTCGATGTCCTCGCGATAGCAGATCACGGACAGGGCGCCGGAGGCCCGGACAAAGTCGCCGGCTTGGTCCAGCATGTGCGCGGCGGCCAGCCTGTCGCGGAAGATTTCGAGGTTCCGGGCGCGAAGAACGCCGGTGTATTTGGGGATTTCCTCGAAATTGGGTGAGACCTGAAACTGTCCGTTCTCATGCCCCACGACCGGAACGGGGACGCCGGCGATCGAGGACCGGAAATCCCGCAGCGTCGAAGGAGGGAAAAATTCAATGGAAGCTTTGTCGAAATCTCCCTGATAAAAAGAGCCCCGGACAGGGCGGTCCGGGGCGGTTTTGCCGGTGACCCAGAAATCATCACCCGCGGCCAGAGACGGCTCCCAATGAAAGTTGTTGGAGCCCTGGGCATAGAGATGACGGGAATCCGTCCGGCGGAAATGTTCGACCATCCCGGCCATGATTTCCCGGCTTCCGCCCAGCTCGTTGCCGAGAGCCAGCATGACCAGAGAGGGATGATTGCCGAAAGCCCGGAGGATCCGCTCGCCTTCGAGACGGAGATAGGCGGCGTGCTCGGGCTTTTCAAAAGACACTTTGTTCGGCAGTTCGGGCTGCATGAAAACGCCCAATTCATCGGCGGCTTGAAAGGCCGCCTCGGGCGGGCACCAGGTGTGAAAGCGGTAATGGTTGAGGCCGTAGGATTGAGCGATTTTGAGGACGCGCAGCCAGCCTGCTTTGTCCATCGGCGGATAGCCGGTCAGGGGAAAGATGCAGGCATCGTTCTTTCCCCGGAGAAACGTCGTCCGGCCGTTGACGGCGAACTGCGTTCCTTGGACCCTGAATTCCCTCAGGCCGAAATCGACCGTCCGGCTGTCCTTGAAGGGCCTGTCCTTCGGCCGGGTCTTGAGAGAAACGGTCATTTTGATCATGGCCGGATGGAACTCATCCCAAAGCGGGACCCCGCTGCCGAAGGAGTATTCGATCTCCACGGGAGTTCGCCGGCCGGCCGCCTCCATGGCAACCGTCCTGGCGGGAAATCGAGCCGGATCGGCCGTGTTCCAGCTTTCCGCGCGGATGGTGAGATCGGCTTTCACCGCCTGCCCCGTATTGTTGCCAAGGTCGATCCGCACCCGGGTGCTTCTCTTTCGGACATCGGGATAGACTTGAATGTCGTCCAGCCAGACCGGGTCCGTGGCCCGCAGCTCCAGCCTGCCGATGATGCCGTTCCAGTTTGTCTGGGTCCGTTCATCCAGGGCGTGGGCCGGTCCCACCGGCGGCACCTTGGCGTTGTTGACCATGATCGTCAAGGTGTGCTCGCCGGGGGCCAGGGCATCCGTCAGGTCGTAGACCTGGGGTGCGCTGAGCCCGTCTTGAGTTCCGTAATCGGATTGATCGACCCAAACGCGTGTATATTTTGTCCGTTCCAGGAAAAGAGTTATTCTCCGCCCCTTCCATGAAACGGGAACGGAGACGCGGCGCTGATACCAGGCCGCTCCCTTGAAATCGAAGACCCGGGAAAGGCGGTCGTCGCGGCGTTCGTCGATTTTCGTCCCTTTCTTATTCTCATCCGTCGTCCCGGGCAGAACTATCCGGTCTTCGAGAAGCGAGGCGAACCACCGCCCGGCTTCGCCCTTGGTCTCGGGGTCCAGCCCGAATTTCCATTCGCCCGCCAGGGACATCGTGGCCTGTTCCTCGGCGCCGGCCGCGGGGCCGGCGGCCGCGGCCAGCACGGCCGTCAAGGCCAGAAGCAGGATAGCGGTTGTTTTCATGGGAGCGCTCCTCGGCAAAATGCTTCTCATTCTGGTTCTCTTCCATTCTGTGTGGCTTGCGGCACGGTATTCGGCCCGGCGGCGCGGGTTTTTCACGCCGTTCCCGCGCCGTTTTCTCGGCGGCTCAGAACTTGTATCCCGTATTCGACCTAACGGTCTTGGTCCGGGATACTCGGACATCTTCGCCGGCCGGATTCATTCCGATCCGGTTCCCCTCGAAAACGGCTAGGAACGGCTAAACCCGCGCGGCTTCGCCGTTGGCCGAACACCATGCTGCCTCACCTACCCACACAAAATGGAAGAGATCCCTCATTCTAGTCTCATCAAAACGCCTGAATCAAGAAGATTAAAGAGCGAAGCCCCGGCCGGCGCGATCGCTCGGCCAGCGCTAGAACTTGGCCATCGCTGGTGGTAGAATAACCCGGCCCGCGGCGGCGGTGTTCGGCCGCCGGGCCAGGCCGACAATCCGGACAGGAGACGTTCCATGAAGCAAGCCGTCATGACGAAACCCGGGACGATCGAATTCAGGGACGTGCCCAAGCCGAGGCCGGGAAAGGGCCAGGTGCTCATCCGCGTCCGCCGCATCGGCGTCTGCGGTTCCGACGTTCACGTCAATCACGGGAAACATCCCTTCACGCCCTATCCCGTCGTCCAGGGTCACGAGTTTTCCGGGATTATCGAAAAGCTCGGAAAAGGGGTCGAAGACTTGAAAACGGGCCTGATGGTCACCGCCACACCCCAAGAGGTGTGCGGCCGCTGCGCGCCTTGCCGCCGGGGCGACTATCACATTTGCGATGTCTTGAAGGTGAGGGGATTTCAGGCGCCCGGGTGCGCTCAGGAATGGTTCGTGACCGAGGCTGACAAGGTCGTCCCCCTGCCCGCGTCCTTCACGCTGGAGCAGGGCGCGCTGGTCGAACCCGTCGCGGTCGCCGTGCATTCCACGGCCCGGGCCGGGCGCTTGGCCGGCCGCCGCGTCGCGGTCCTCGGTGCGGGGCCGATCGGCAATCTCGTCGGCCAGGTTGCCCGCGCCCTGGGAGCCGAGGTCCTGATCACGGACATCAGCGATTTCCGGCTCGAAGTCGCGGCCAAGTGCGGGCTGAAAGACGTTTCCAACGCTAAAAAAGAAACGCTGGCGCAGGCTTCCGAACGGGTTTTCGGCCGAAAGGGGTTCGACGTCGCTTTTGAATGCGCGGGCGTCGAAGCAACCCTCGCCGCCGCCGTGGCCGGCATCGAGAAAGGCGGGACGATCGTCGTTGTCGGCGTCTACGGCGAGCACCCCCGCGTGAACATGGGCTTCGTCCAGGACCGGGAATTGAGCCTGATCGGGACGCTGATGTATCAATATCAGGATTTCGTCAAGGCCGTCCGATGGATGAAAAAAGGGGCGGTCGTCGCCGCTCCCCTCGATTCCAGGCATTTTCCGTTCGAGGAATACACCGAGGCCTATGCCTTCGTCGATCAGCAGGCGGATCAAAGCATGAAGGTCTTTATTGATCTGTGAGAAAAACCCCGGATCGGAATTGAACGCAGCTAAAAGGAGTTGGTCATGAACGAATTCCAATACTTCCAGCCGACGGAGATCCGTTTCGGCGCCGGCCGGATCGCCGAAGCCGCCGACGCAGCCGCCCGCTTCGGACGCCGCTGCCTGATCGTCACCGAGCCCGTCTTTCCCGCGGTGGAACCCCTCCATCACAAGGTCCGAAAGGCGTTGAAAGCCAAGGGCCTGCCCTTTGCCCATTTCGACCGCGTCGTGCCCAACCCGACGACCGACGTGATCTCGGAAGGGGCGCGGCTGGCCAGGGAGTTCCAGGCCGATGTCGTCCTGGGACTGGGCGGCGGATCGAGCCTGGACACGGCCAAGGCCATAGCCGTGGAAGCGACGCATGCCGGGACGTGCTGGGATTATCTTTTCTTCCGCGACACCCAACCCACGGACAAAACGCTTCCTGTCATCGCGGTCACGACAACGTCCGGGACCGGGTCGCAGGTGACGCAGGTGGCCGTGGTCACGAATCCCAAGGAAAAAAACAAGTCGGCGCTCTACCACCCGCTCCTTTATCCGAAGGTCTGCATCGTCGACCCGGAGCTCATGCTCACCGTCCCCCGGCAGGTGACCGCGGCGACGGGATTCGATGTCTTGGCCCATGCCTTCGAAAGCTATATCCATCCGAACGGCTCTCCGTACACGGATCTTCTGGCCCTGGAAGCCCTGCGGATTGTCGCCCAACACCTTCCGGGCGCGGTCGAAACCGGAGCGGACCTGGAGGCCAGGACCTGGATGGCTTGGGCCGACACGCTGGCCGGCCTCTGCATCGCCAATGCCGGGGTGACGCTACCCCACGGAATCGGCATGGCCATGGGCGGTCTCTATCCCCACGTCGCCCACGGTGAAGCGCTGGCCTGCATTTATCCGGCCGTCATGCGCTACAGCTGGGACGCCGCGCCGGAAAAATTCGCCGTCGCCGGCCGGATCTTCGACCGTTCGCTCGAGAACCTCGGTCCGGCAGACGCCGCGGAGCAGTCGGGCCAGGCGATCGAATCGTTCCTCGACAAGATCGGCCTGCGGATCTGTCTTCAGGACCTGAAGATTCCCGACGCTGAACTGAAAGCCTTGGCCCGGGCCTCGCTCGTGCTCCCGGATTATAAAAACCATCCCCGCATCGCCGACCAGGATGATATCCTCGAGCTCTTGAAAAAAAGCGGTCGGAGCTGAAGGAATGAGCCGGAAATCAGGGCCAGGAAATCTTCTCAGCCGGTTCCCTGGACGGTGTCCAGGGGGGTAAACTTCCGCCGTACTCGGGGGTCCGGCCGGTTTTCCGGGAGCCCCAGGCAAGTCCGAGCCGGCCGTGGCCGGGGTCTCCCGTCATTCGGGGCGGCCGCGGAATCGTGATATAATGCGCCGCGCCGAAGACTTTCATATGAATTCAATAAGCCGGCCCCGGAGCGGAAGGATGGACCCATGAAAAAGATCGCCCTGATTGCGGCCGTCATCGCCTTGGCGGCCGTCGTCATCGTCGTGAACATCGGCCGAAAAAAAACGGACGTCGAGCCGATCGTCTGGTATGGCATGATGCCGCATCCTTACAAGACCGAGGTCCGCGGCGGCGCGGAGCGGATGGAACAGGAAACCGGGGTCGCCGTTCTCAAGGTCGTCGGACAACAGTGGACGCAGGACAACGAGAACGTCAACGTCGAGGCCCTGTCCACGAGGGGCCACAAGGCCTTCAGCATCTATCCCGGCGATCCCGCCGGCGCCAACGCGCTGTTCGCCCAATTGAAGAACCGCGGCCAGCTCGTCGTGGCTTACGGCGCGGAACCGGGCCTGCCCACGCCGGCCGTGTTCACCGTGGCCACCGATATCAAGGCCGCCGCCATGACGGCCGCCGAACGTCTGATCGACCTGATGGGAGGAAAGGGCCGGATCCTGAATGTCCTCGAGCTGGTCACCGACATCAACACGAAAAAGCGCGATGACGGCATCCGGGACGTCGTCGCCCGGCACCCCGGCGTCGAAATCATCCAGACGATCTCGGACATGACCCAGGTCAGCGAAGCCACGGTCAAGATTCAGAGCGCCTTGGCCGCCCGGATGGACGAGATCGACGGGATCATCACCACGGGCTATAATCCGACGATTGCGGCCGCCTCCGTCCTGACCGAATGGCACAAGGATCCCCAGCACAAGCGCATCCGCTTCATCGGGATCGACACCGGATCCACCGTTCTGCAGGCGATCCGGGATGGCTCCATCGACGCGACGATCGCCCAGAATCCGCCCGGGCACGGCTATATCTCCTGCCTGCTCCTCAAGCTTCTGCTCGACGGCTGGTCGCCGGTGCAGGATTATCAATTCATCGACGCGGGTATCGTCATCGTGACCAGGGACAACGTGGACACGTTCGCCGCCGAGGTCCGCAAGATCACGGACGGCATCGCCGCCGATCTCAAAACGAAGTATCTGCGCGCCCCCAAGTGAGCTGAAGAAGGGACCGGCCATGCTGGAGCTCAAAGGCATCAGCAAGCGATTTCCCGGCGTCAAAGCGTTGGACGATGTGAGCGTGCGCTTCGAGCCGGGGGAGATCCACGCCCTCGTCGGCGAGAACGGCGCCGGCAAAAGCACCCTGATCAAAATCATTACCGGGATCTATCAGCCCGACGGCGGCGAGGTCGCCTACGAAGAGCGGCCTTTGCGCTTCCGCAGCTACCGCGACAGCCTGGCCCAGGGCATCGACATCGTCAGCCAGGAAATCCAGGTCATCCCCGACAGCACCATCGCCGAGAACATCATGCTTGACAAGCTGATCACCCGGGGGAAGACGGGGATCATCGATTGGGCCGCGGTCAACCGCGTCGCCCGCCAATACCTGGACCTGGTCGGCCTGCCGCTTCCGCCGAACACGGTCATCAAGCACTTGAGCGCCGCCCACAAACAGCTGGTCCAGATCGCCAAGGCCCTCGCCGCCGACGCCCGCGTCCTGCTCCTGGACGAACCGACGAGCTCCCTCACGGAGCATGAGGCCGGTAATCTCTTCGGGATCCTGCGGGGCCTGAGGGATAAGGGCGTCACGATCATCTTCGTCTCGCACAAATTCGAAGAGGTGTTCGCCCTGTGCGACAAAGTCAGCGTGCTCCGCGACGGCCGGCTTGTCGGAACGAAGCGGATCGGCGAGCTGAACCTGGCGGAGCTGGTTAAAATGATGATCGGACGCGACGTCACCCAAGCCCATCTGGGCCGGCTCGACGGAGACCGCGGCCGGGAGATGCTCCGGGCCGAAGGCGTGGTCCGGAAAGGCAAGGTCGAGGATGTCAGCTTCATGGTCCGCCAGGGCGAAATCCTCGGCTTCTACGGACTGGTCGGGGCGGGCCGCACCGAACTGGCCCGCGTCCTGATCGGGGAGGACCGGCTGGACGGCGGCGCGATCTACGTCCGCGGCGAAAAAGCGCGCATCCGCAGCGTCGCCGACAGCCTGGAGCGCTACGGCCTCGGCTACGTCACCGAAAACCGGAAGGAAGAAGGGCTTCTCCTGCAGTCGCCGGTCAGCACAAACGTGACCATCGCGGTCTGGCCGCGGATCATCCGGCCCCTGATCCGCTATATCAGCCGGATCAAGGAAATCCGCATCACCCGGGACATGATCCGGGACTTGAACATCCGGGCCACGGGACCGAACCAGAAGACCGAGGACCTCAGCGGCGGCAACCAGCAGAAGATCTGCATCTCCAAGTGGCTGGCCGCAGATTGCGATATACTGATCATCGACGAGCCGACGGTTGGGGTGGACATCGGGGCCAAGGAACAGATTCATCAGCTGATCTGGGACCTGGCCAAAAACCGGCGCAAGGCGATCATCCTGATCTCCTCGGACATGCCTGAGATCATCCGGGTGGCCAGTCGGATTCTCGTCTTCAAGGACCACCGCGTCGCGGGAGAGATCACCGGCGTGGACGACGGGGTGAAAACGTATGCCGAGGTCAGCGCGGCCATCGGGCGGCATTTGAATTGATGGAGAACACGATTATGTCCACGAACGAAACGAAAAGCTCCCTGGCGCAACGCCCGGCCGCCGCGGCCGGCGACCGCCGCGAACGGATCAGCGGGCGGACGCTCGGCCTGATCATCTCCACGGCGCTCCTTTTCACCAGCCTGGCCCTCCTGTCGCAGAGCTTTCTCAGCGGCTACACCATGTTTGTTGTGTCGCGGCAGATGGCCTTCTATGTCCTGGTCGCCCTGAGCCAGGCGTTCTGCCTGGTCGTCGGTCAGATGAGCCTGGCCGTCGGTGCGATCGGCAGCATCACCACCATCATTCTCGGGCTCGGCCTCGAGACCTGGGGACTGCCGGCGTGGCTGGCCGTCGCCATCGCCCTCGGCGTCGGCGCCCTGGCCGGCGCGATCAACGGGGTGCTCATCACCCGGCTCAAAATCGATTCGTTCATCGTCACCTTGTCGATGATGTTCATCTTCATGGGGCTGCGCTCGGGCATCTCCGGAGGGTCTCCCTATAAGGTTCCCGAGTCGTTCAGCTTCATCGGGCAAAAAAGCCTGCTCGGCGTTCCCTACGTCTTTCTGCTTGTGGTCGCCCTCCTCGGGCTGGTCGGCTATATGTACAGGAACACGGTCTTCGGCCGCCGCCTGCTGGCCACGGGCGGCAACGCGGCCGCGGCGCGGCTCTCCGGGATCCATACGGACCGCATGGTCATCTGGGCCCACGTCCTGTCCGGCGCGTTCGCCGCGCTCGCCGCCGTGCTGTGGGCGTCCAAGCTCGGTTCGGCCGCGCCGGAGACCGGAGACGACTGGCTGATCATCTCCTTCGCCGTGGCCATCATCGGCGGAACGGGCCTCAACGGCGGAATCATTTCGGCCCTGGGCATTTTCATGGGTTCGGCCATCTTCATGCTGATCAAGCATGGGCTGGTCGAGGTGAAAGCGAACCCCTACTACGCCAACTCGTTCCTCGGGCTTCTGATCCTGCTGGCGATCGTGGTCGACCGCGTCCGGGAAATCTACAGCGACAAGCAAAAGGCCGGGTGACGCCGATGGCGATGCTCTCGCGCCGGAAGTTTCTGGAAATGTCCGCGGCCGGTTTCGGCGGACTGACTTTCGGTTCGCGGGTCCGCCGCGGAGAGGCGGATGCCGGGCGGCCGAACATCCTCTTCGTCCTGACCGACGACCAGCGCTTCGACACGATGGGCTGCGCCGGAAACCCGATCATCAAGACGCCGAACGTCGACCGGCTGGCCCGCGACGGCGTCCGGTTCGAACGGGCCTTCGTCACGACCCCGATCTGCGCGGCCAGCCGAGCCAGCATTTTCAGCGGGACCTTCGAGCGGACGCACACCTATACGTTCACCAAGCCGCCGTTGACCCGGGCCTTCACGGACATCAGCTATCCGGTCGTCCTCCGCCGGGCCGGGTACAAGACCGGATTCGTCGGAAAATTCGGGGTTCAAGTCGGGGAGGGCGTCCAGGGGGAGATGTTCGACTTTTTGAAAACCACGGGCCTTCCCCACATCCAGACGGTCGGCGGCGTCGAGCGGCACATGACCGAGGTCGAGGGCGAGGCCGTTGTGGAATTCCTCCGCGGCGTCACGCCGGGACGGCCGTTCTGCCTGGCCTGGTGCCCCTGGGCTCCGCACGCCGACGACGATAATCCGGCCCAGTATTTCTGGCCGCCCGCCGTGGACGATCTGTATCGGGACGTCCGCATCCCGGTCCCGGAAATGGCGGCCCCGGCCTATTACGAGGCCCAGCCCGAGTTTCTGAAAAACACGATGAGCCGGACGCGCTGGGCCTGGCGGTTCGATACTCCCGAAAAATACCAGATTATGGTCAAGGGCTATTACCGGATGATCAGCGGCATCGACCTGGTCCTCGGCCGGATTACAGCCGAGCTCGCCCGCCTCGGATTGGACCGGAACACGATCATAATTTACGCCTCGGATAACGGCTATTTCCTGGGCGAACGGGGCTACGCCGACAAGTGGCTGATGTACGACTTGTCGATCAACGTCCCGCTCATCGTCTATGATCCCCGGGCTCCGGGCGAGAACCGCGGCCTGGTCAAAAAGGAAATGGCGCTCAACATCGACTTGGCCCCGACCCTCATGGATTTCGCCGGCGTTCCAATCCCGCCGCTGATCCAGGGACGAAGCTTGAGGCCTCTTCTCGGCCGGGGGGCTCCGGCCTGGCGCGACGAGATCTTCTGCGAGGAGCTCTGGGACCACCCGGACATCCCCCCAAGCGAATGCGTCCGGACGGACCGCTGGAAATTCATCCGCTATCCCCGACATCCGGAATACATCGAGCTGTTCGATCTCCGGAATGATCCCGATGAAAAATTGAACCTGGCCGGGGAGCCGCGTTTTACCGCTGAACTTGCCGATCTGCGCGGACGATGCGACCGGAGGATCAAGGCCCTGCTTGAAGACCGGGCCAAATTCAAATAGCGGCGGGCCTGCCGCCGGGACGGCCATGAAACGAAAAAGAGGCATAGCGGTGCTGACGATCTCCCTGGCGGCCGGGGCCTGCTTCCTGGTCCGGCCGTATCCGGTGTCGAGCCCGGCCCCCGGCGGAATCGTTGCCCGGGGATTAAGGTGCGAATATCGCGTCGATCCCCTGGGGATCGACTCTCCCCGGCCGCGGTTGAGCTGGATTCTGGTATCAATCCGCCGCGCGGAGATTCAGACGGCCTACCGGGTGCTCGTCGCCGATTCGCTCGAATCCCTGAACTCCGACCGGGGAAGCCTCTGGGACAGCGGCAAGGTCGGGTCCCGGGAAACCCTCCATATTGTTTATGACGGGAAGCCGCTCCGGAGCGGGATGCGGTGTTTTTGGAAAGTCCGGGTCTGGGACGGCGGTGGAGCCCCTTCGGACTGGAGCCGGCCCGCGTTCTGGGAAACGGCCATTCTTGATCCGAGCGATTGGAAAGGGCGATGGATCGAAGACGGAAAACCCCTGCCCGGCAGGGACGAGGATTTTTACGGGGACGATCCGGCGCCACTCTTCCGGAAGTCCTTCGTTCTTCCCCCAGGAGTTGTGCGCGCCCGTCTTTACATCACCGGGCTCGGCTATTATGAAGCGTTCTTGAACGGACGCCGGGTCGGGGATCAGGTCCTCGATCCGGGTTGGACGAATTATCAAAAACGGGTCTATTACAGCGCTTATGACGTCACCGGGCTTCTCCGGGAGGGCCAAAACGCGATCGGGGTCGCGGTCGGCAACGGCTGGTACAATCCCCTGCCTCTGCGCCTGTGGGGAAGCCGGAACCTGCGCCAGGCGCTCCCGGTCGGGCGTCCGCGCCTGTTCGGGCAATTGCAGGTCGAGTTCGAAGACGGCTCCCGAATCACGGTGGCCACGGATTCGACCTGGAAGGTCCGGGGCGGTCCCCTTCTCCGCAACAACGTCTACCTCGGCGAGGTCTATGACGCCCGTCGGGAGGTCCCGGGGTGGGACAGTCCGGGGTTGGACGATGAAGACTGGGAGGCTGCCGTCCTTTGCCCCGATCCTGCGGGGCCCCTGCAAGCCCAGCCCCAGCCGCCGATAAGAATCACCGCGCGGATCCGGCCCGTTGCGCTCACCGAGCCGAAACCCGGCGTCTTCATCTTTGACCTCGGCCGGAATTTCGCCGGGTGGGCGAGCCTTCGTCTTTGCGCGCCCGCCGGGACGCCGGTCAAGATCCGCTTCGGCGAACTGCTTTATCCCGACGGCAGCCTCAATCCCATGACCGGCGTCTGCGGCCAGATCAAGGGAAAGGATAAAGAAGGCGCGCTCATCGGCGGACCGGGTTCGCCCGAAATCGCCGAGCCGTCCGATACCTATATTGCCAAGGGCGGCGGCGAAGAGATCTATACGCCCCGGTTCACGTTCCACGGCTTTCGCTATGCGGAGGTCTCCGGACTGCCGGCCGCGCCGAAGCCGGACGACCTGGAAGGGCTTCGGTTGAACTCGGACGTCGTGGAAACCGGCACGTTCACCTGTTCGAACGACCTCCTCAACCGCATCCAGGAGATGACCCGGCGGACTTTCCTGAGCAACATCTTCAGCGTCCAATCGGACTGTCCCCACCGGGAGAAGTTCGGCTACGGAGGGGATCTCGTCGCCACAAGCGACGCGTTTCTATTAAATTTCGGCATGGAAGGCTTTTACGCCAAGGCCGCCGGCGACTGGTCGGACGCCGTCCGGCCCGACGGGATGCTGACGGACACGGCGCCGTTCGTCGGAATACAGTATTGCGGCTTGGCTTGGGCCATGGCCCATCCGCTTCTCCAGGCGCAGCTTGTTCGTTATTACGGTGACCGTCGCCTGGTCGAAGAACAGTACGAGGCGTCGCGGCGGTGGCTCGATCTCGTGGTCGGGCAGAATCCCGACTTCATCATCCGCGACGGGCTCTCCGACCATGAAAGCCTCACCCCGACCGACGTGCCTGTCCTGGTGACGCCGCTTTTTTATCAAACGGCTGGGATCGTTTCGTCCTTGGCCCGGCTTTTGGAGAAAAGGGACGACTCCGTCCGATACGCCGGCTTGGCCGATTCCATCCGAACCGCTTATCTCGAACGAGTCCTCGCTCCGGGGCCGGACAAATTCATGTCCATGACCCGGACCGGGTTGGCTGCGGCGCTTGAACTGGGGCTTCTTCCCGCCGAAGAGCGGGGCGCCGCCGAACAGGCGCTCGTCGGGATGGTCCTGGCCGCGCCGGGGCCGCAGGTGACGACAGGCATCTTCGGGACGAAATTCCTTCTGAATGCCTTGTCCCGGGCGGGGCGGGCCGACCTTGCCTTCGAGCTCGTCAACAGGCGGGAGTTTCCCGGCTGGGGATACATGCTGGCCCGCGGAGCGACCACGCTCTGGGAGCACTGGGACTTCAGCGATAACACGTTTTCGCACAACCATCCGATGTTCGGCTCGGTCAGCGAGTGGTTTTTTCAATGGCTGGCCGGCATCCAGCCTGCTCCCGACGCCGTGGGATTCGACCGGATCGTCATCCGGCCCCAGCCCGTCGGGGGTTTGGAGTGGGTCAAGGGCGGAGTCCTCACGGTGCGGGGTGAGGTCCGGAGCGAATGGCGGATCGAAAACGGCCGATTCATTCTGGATGTCGCCATTCCTCCCAACGCGACGGCGCTCGTTTATGTCCCGTCCGATGATCCCCAAACCGTCCGGGAAGGAAAGAGGCCGGCCGTCGGGTCCGACGGCGTCCGCTATCTCCGGTGGGAACAGGGCGCCGCCGTGTTCGAAATCGGCTCGGGCCGATATTCCTTCGCGGCGGCTTTGCCGGAATCTGTTGGGGTTGGGGGTCAGGTCTTAACATATAACATTTCGTCGGCATTATTCATGAATATTGGAGTTCCAGAGGGAAAAGTGGAAATGGAGGGACGTGATCCGCTTTTCCAAAATCGGAATCGTATCCCCTTATTGCCCGGCGGGAATAAACCCCTTCGACTCCCCGGCCTGAAGACCTGGGGATGCCCCGGAAATACCCGGGACTTGCCCTGCAAAAACCGCAGGACTTGCTCACCAAAGTCCAGCGCATGTCTGCAAAGTCCGGAACATGATCAGGGTTAATACTGAGCGGCGCTTTTCCCCCGATTTAAAAACCGGGATTGGGTGCCGCGAACGTATCAAGCGAAGGGAATTCCTGGAGACCCTGGTCCTGGGGGGGGCGGTCCTGGCTGCCGCCCCGGGGACCGGCGCCCGCCGGAGTCGCGGTGCGGGACCGAACATCGTCCTCATTCTGGCCGACGATCTCGGCTACGGCGACCCGGGCTGCAACAATCCGGAGTCGAAGATCCCCATGCCGAATGTCAACGGCATCGCGGCGCGGGGGGTTCGTTTCACGGATGCCCATTCGCCCTCGGCCGTGTGCACGCCGACCCGCTACGGCATTCTGACCGGCCGCTATGCCTGGCGGACTTGGCTGCAGCGGGGTGTCGTCGGCGGCTATACGCCTCCGCTCATCGAACCGGACCGGACCACCACGGCTTCCTTTCTCAAGGGAAGGGGATACGCGACGGGGTTTTTCGGCAAATGGCATCTCGGCCTCGGCTGGACACGGATGAACGGATTTACGCCCGCCTGGAAGGACGCGGAAAAATTGGTCAAGGGATCTTGGCAGGACGCCGATCCCAAAACCGGGCTGAATGTCGATTTCTCCAAATCCGTTCGGGGAGGTCCCGTGGACCATGGTTTCGACGAGGCCTATTTCAGCGCCGCCTGCTCGACCATCGACGGTCCTTTCGTCTTCATCGACAAAGACAGGACCGTCGGAATTCCCGACAAGCAGGTCTCCGATTTTTACGATATGACCAAGGGCGAAGAAGGAAGCCCTCGCCCGGGCTGGATTGCCGAGGGCTTCAAACTCGAGGACGTCGACCTTCATTTTACGCAAAAAGCGGTCGAGTTCATGGAACGGAGCCGCCGGGAATCTCCGGCCATACCGTTCTTCGTGTCCTTATGTCTCTCGGCGCCTCATACGCCCTGGCTGCCGCCGGACCTCGTTAAGGGCAAGAGCCTGGACGGCCCCCGCGGTGACCTGGTCATGCTGGCCGACTGGTGCACGGGCGAGATCATCAAAGCCCTGGACCGGCTGGGCGCGACCAAAAACACTCTGTTGATCTTCACCAGCGACAATGGACCCCATCCCGGGACCCACGGGCACAAATCCGAGGGCGGCCTGCGCGGACTCAAGTCCCAGATCTGGGAAGGCGGACACCGGATTCCCTTCGTCGCCCAGTGGCCGGAGCGGATCAAACCGGGCCGGACGAGCGGCGAACCGATCTGCCTGGTCGATTTGCCGGCGACGTTCGCCGCCTTGACCGGCGCGGGTCTGCCCGAAGGGGCCGGCCCCGACAGCTACGACATTTCGCCCGCTCTGCTGGGTGCGGCGAGCCGGGCTCCGATCCGGGAGGCCCTCGTTTCCCATTCGGAGAACGGGACGTTCGCCATCCGCCAGGGCGAATGGAAGCTCATTCTCGACAATAAAACCTCGGGTGGATGGATGGCACCGGCCGGGAAACCGCCGGTTCCCGGATCGCCCGGCCAGCTTTATAACCTGGCCGACGATCCTCTCGAAGGCCGCGATCTATGGGAAAAACGGCCCGAAATCGTCGCCCGGCTGACGGCGCTTCTGGAAAAATACAAAAAAGACGGCCGCAGCGCGCCCCGGAAAAAATGACGGCGCCGCGCGGGAAATCACCGGGGATCCGCTTCGATGCCGGTCCCTTCGGCTCTTGGCGATCGTCCCGATTTTGGGTTATTGTTCGTCCATGATGATGTTGTTTTTCGCGGCGTTCTTTTTCTGGGCCGGAATCCCGTCCGGAGGGGAGGTCCGGCCCCCCGTCTATGCCTGTCCCCGAATCGAGCGGGAGATCGCCTTGGACGGGAGGCTGTCCGACCCGCTGTGGAAAACGGCGCCGGCCGTTCGGCTCGTTTTCGCGGATTCCGGAGAGGCGGCCGATCGTCCGACCGAGGTGCGCCTTCTCTACAGCGCGACGACTTTATACGTCGGATTCGTCTGCCAAGACGATTTCGTCTGGGGGACGAAAACGGAACCCGACAGCGATGTCTATACGGAGGAATGCGTCGAAGTCTTTCTGAATCCGGCCGGCGTTCCTCACCAATATTATGAAATCAACGTCAGCCCCAAAAACGTGGTTTTCGACGCTTGCATCCTCAATCCCCGGACGCCTTCCGACCCGGGGCTCAAGTTCACAGGGCTGAAGGACTATCATCCCGAGGGCCTGGAAACGCGTGTTCATGTCGACGGGGAGTTGGACAAGAGCGGCGGGGCCAAATCGTGGACCGTGGAATACGCCATCCCGCTTTCCCGGCTGATCGGAGCCCCGCACATCCCCCCTCGAAAGGGGGACGCCTGGCGGATGAATCTCTACCGGATCGATTCGCCGGAACCGGGACGTCAGAAATATTACGCCTGGAACCCCACCGAGAAAATTGATTTCCATCGCCCCTGGTGTTTCGGCATCTTGTTGTTCCAGTGACGGGGACGATTGAATCCCCTTCGCGGGATTCAATGGATGGGAGTCCGTGGAGTAGCGAAACCCCGCTTCGGGGACAGGCGACGGTTTTGTCTGTACTCAGGAACAGGGCCCGGTTCAGGAGTGCGGCCGAGGAGAGTGGGGAATATTTCTAGGATTTGATGATCAGGAGGGCGCGGGAGTCTATCATCTTTCAGCCGGTGCGAGAAGATTTTTCGGTCAAATATGCTTTTCGAGATCTATTTTCGTATTTTTCGTTGCCCTTGACATTGCCGAGCGGTCGAAAGTATATCACGAATGTGAATAAGTTGAGGGGTTCGTAGGTCGGAGCGGGAATTTGTGGGGTCCTGGGAAAAGCAAATTCCTATCCATGAACGTGGAATTCAAGACGGAAACCGGCCGGGCCTACGCCCTGGACGGCCGGCTGAGGACTCCGAAATAGGAGAAAAGACATGAAGAATTCGATCCGGACACTCATTCTTCTGCTGGTTCTTACTTTGACGGCGGGCTTGGCGGCCGATCCCAAGGCGGGCTCGGTCCCGTCGTCCGCGCCGGCCGCGGCCGCGGCCGCGGCGAAAGGGCTGCCGGCTCCCGAACGCGGCTTCCTCAGCTCGGAAGAGGCCAAGACCTGGGAGCAAGGCCTCCTCAGCGGGAATGGCTCGATCGGGGCCAGCGTGATGAGCCGGCCGCTCGACGAGACGATCGTATTCAGCCATAAGCGCCTATTCATGCCCGAGCTTCCCGCCTTCCTTCCTCCTCTTCTCGCGACCCGGCTGTTCGAGATCCGGGGGCTCATCGAGCGCGGCCTTTACCGTCAGGCGAGCCAGCTGGCCGCGGACATCTCGGAGCAGAAGGGGTTCCGCTATCCCAATCCGCTGATGCCGGCCTTCGACCTGCGGATCCGGATGGAGGGCCAGGGGGAGGTGAAGGATTACGCCCGGTCGGTGAACTTCGATTCCGGAGAGGCGACCGTGCATTGGGCCGACAGCCGAGGCGTGTTCGAACGCAGGCTCTTCGTTTCCCGGACCGACGGCATCGCCGTCCTGTCGATCACCGGACCCGCCCGGGGCTCGGTGAGCTGCCGGCTGGAGCTGCAGCCGCGGGGTCCTGAGGAGAAGAGGTTCAAGGAGGACATCTCTGACTACAAAACGACGGCCGATCCCTCCGGTTTGACCTATCGGAGCAACTTCGCCCGGGCCTACCCCGGGAGCATCTTCGCCTGCGAGGGAGTGGCCCGGATCATCGCTCCGAACGGGACGACGACCCTCGAGGGGAGCGTCCTGTCCGTCACCGGGGCCGACCAGGTCCTGGTCCTGATCGATATCGCCCTGCCCAACGACAAGGACGAGACCCGGATGGAGGAGTTGAAGAAAAAGCTGGCCGCCGTGCCGGCCGACTACGCGGGTCTCCTCCAGAAGCACCGGAAGGTCCACGGCGAGCTGTTCAGCCGGATGCGCCTGGACCTCGGGGGCGGGGCGGACCGCCGTTCGACGTCCGAGGAATTGCTGGCCAAAACGAACGATGCCCAGCCCTCGAAGGCGCTCATCGAGAAGGAATTCGACGCCGGCCGCTACAACATCATCTCCAGCACGAGCGACCTGCCCCCGACCCTGCAGGGCGTCTGGACCGGGACCTACTCGCCCCCCTGGTCGAGCGATTTCACCCATAACGGGAACGTGCCCTCGGCCATCGCCAGCCTTCTGATGGGGAACACGCCCGAGCTCATGCTGGCCTACACGTCCTACATGGAGACCCTCGTCCCCTATCTGGAGGTCAACGCCCAGCGGATCTTCGGGGCCCGGGGCATCATCCTCCCCTCCCGCTCGACCACGAATGGATACAACAACTCCTTCGCCGCGGGCTTCCCGGGAGAATTTTGGGTGGCCGGGGCCGCCTGGGCGGCCCATTTCTTCTACGACTATTACCTCTACACGGGGGACCGGAAGTTCCTGGCCGAACACGCGTTCCCATTCATGGAAAAAGCAGCCCTCTTCTTCGAGGACTACCTCTACCTGGGTCCGGACGGGAGATACGTCTTCAACCCCTGTCAATCCCCGGAGAACAGCCCGGGCAATTCCATGTCCCAGGCCTCGCTGAACGCGACCTTGGACGTCGCCTCGGCCAAGGAGCTCCTCGGGAACATCATCGCCGCAGCCAAGGAGCTTGGGGTCAAGGCGGAGAAGGTCGCGGTCTGGCAGGACATGCTGACCAAGATGCCCGCGTACATGATCAACGAGGACGGGGCGGTCAAGGAGTGGCTGACGCCCAAGCTCGCCGACAACTACGACCACCGGCACTCCTCCCAACTGTACGCCCTCTTCGACGGGATGCCGGAGGAGATCGCCCGCGATCCCAAGTTCCGGGCCGCCTTCAAGCGGACCATCGAGCTGAAGCTGGAACGGCATTGGGCGAACTCGTTGAAGAAGGACGCCTTCATGTCCTTCGGGCTCGTCCAATTGGGCCAGGCGGCGACAAGCTTGGGCGAGGCGAAGCTCGCCTACCAATGCCTCGTTCCTCTCGTCAACCGCTTCTGGTACCACAACCTGGCCTCGACCCATAACTCCAAGGAGCTCTTCAACACCGATATCAGCGGGGGCCTGCCGGCCGTGATCATCATGATGCTGGCGATCTCCGAGCCCGGGAAGATCCGCCTCCTGCCCGCCCTTCCGGACGAATGGCCATCGGGAACGATCGAGGGAGTTCTCTGCCGCGGCCAGGTCGAGATCAAGAGCCTCCGCTGGCAGAAGGACCGGGTCCAGGTCCGCTTGAAGTCCGGAAAGGAACAGCTGGTGATCCTCGAGCTGCCGGCCGCGATCCGGGCCGCCTCCGTCACGGCGGGTCCGGCCTCGGTCGCCGAAACCGGACAGGAGACGAGCCGCAAGGTCGCCCTTCCCCGGGACCAGGAGGTCACGATCCAGATCGATCTGAAATAAACCGGGGCTCCCGGCCGGATCATTGATACATTCGCGGCGCAAAATCCTAATTTATAAATTAGGATGCAAAGCGTCGCTCAGTCGCCGGGGAGGCACTTGGACTTCGTCAATTCCCGGATTTCCGCTCCGCCCTCGCCTTGCTGACCATATCGGCGACGTCCTCGAGCAGGACCCGTGAATCGTAGAAGATCCCGTCCTTGACCGTCCACTTCACGCCGCCGCGCTGGACTTGCCGGCCGTCCTTGATGTCCAGGACCCCCGTCGGATAGAGGTACTTGAGGTTCTGGAGAGGGTTCTCATCGATGAGGATCAGGTCGGCCAGGAATCCTTCCCGGACCCGGCCCAGCTCGTTCTCCATCCCCATGATCTTCGCGTTGTTCCCGGTCGCGCACTGGATGACGTCGATCGGGTGGAAGCCGGCCTCCTGCAGCAGCTCGAGCTCGCTGAGGAAGCTAAATCCGTAGAGCGTGTAGATGAAGCCGGCGTCGTCTGCAGCGCCGACAAGTCCGCCCTTGTTCGTGAAATCCCGGACGGCTTTCATCCAGATCCGGTAGTTCTCCTTCCAATAGATCTCGTCCTCGGTCGACCAACCCCAGGTGAACGCGCCGTGGCGGGCCGGGCTCGGCTTGAAATACTCCTCCAGGGCCGGGTGCAGGTAGTCCTTGAACCAGGGCTGGTTCCTCGCTCTCATCATGTCCCGGCAGGCCTCGTACGTACTGAAGGTCGGGATCCAGGCGACGTTCTTCTCGATGAGCGTGGCCAGGACCTTGTCCAGCTTGACCGGATCGGCCTCCCGCCACAAGCGGCCCGCCCACCGGAAACGGTCGCTTTCGTTGTTGTAGTTATAGCCCGGCGGGAACTTCTGCGAGCCGTGGAGGGCGGCGTCGGGGATGCCGTACCAATGCTCGACCGTGTCCACGCCGAATGCGGCGAGGTCCCAAGCGTCGGTCTCCTCGACCCCCATGTGGCTGGCCACTTTCAGGCCGAGCTTCGTCGCTTCGTCGGCGATCGCGGCCATGATGTCGCGGTCCATCCCGAAGATCTTGACCCCGTCCCCGCCCTGCTTCTTGATGGCCTGGACCGCTTTGCGACCTTCTTCGGGCGTCCGCCCGCCGGCGGTCATGTAGAGGAAGATGCGCGGAGCGACGACGGTCCCCTCCCGGCTCTTGCGGCGCTCCTCGATGGTCTTTGGATACTCGCTGCCGACGTCGCGGACCGTGGTGATGCCGCAGGACAGCCAGACTTTGTATTCGTATTCGAAAGGCTGGGCGATCCCGGCCCTCTCGTCGTGGAGATGGACGTGGCTGTTGATCAGGCCGGGCAGGAGGTACATCCCGGCGCCGTCGAGGACATGCGCCTCGTTCCTATAGGCGTCCGGGCGCAGGTTCGCCCCCGTGACCGCCGCGATCTTGTTCCCCGCGACGATCACGTCCAGCGGGCCGCGGGCCGGCGTCCCCTTGCCGTCGATGACGGTCACGTTGCGGATGATGATCCGGTCATATCGTTTCCCATGCTCGACGCCCCGGCTTTCGGCGGCCGGAGACGCCATTGCGCCTGGAAAAAAAACCAGGATAACGAGCGAAGCGATCAATATTCCCGTTTTTCTCATAACGCCTCCTCGAAACTGAACAATGGATGTTCCATATTTATACAAAAAAGCGGGAGAAATGTCCCCTCAATTCGGGCCGAACGTCCTAAAAACAGGAAGGCCGCTGATCAGCGAAGCTCCCGGGGGAATTCTTTGGTGATCCCCCAGAGCCCCATTTCAAAATTTTTAAATCCGAGCCGGAGGGCGGGCGACTCGGGCCGCACCCGGTAATCGTTTTTGGCAGGGTCGACGAACAGGGGATCGGCGAAGACGGAATTCCGGTCGAACCCGAGCTTGCGCCATTCCTCGATGTCGACCCGGCGGGATCCGCGTTCCGGCCCGTTCTCCCCGCGCATCTGGCTGATCCGGGCCGTGAATCGCCCGGACCTGCTGAAAAGGCAGTTGTTGTCGATCTTTTCCAGCCATAAGCCCCGCGCCGGCGGGGCGATGATCGAATAGACGTCGTCGCGGGCCATCACCGTGATGTTCCGGAAATAGCGGTCGTGGTTGTCCTCGTTCCCGACATGGAAGCAAGGGGCGACGTTGCTGTCGACCCAGATATTGTTATAGATGGTCCGATAAGCCCCCTCGCGCAGCTTGATGCTGATGCCCTTGGATATATTGTTGTAGATTTCGTAGTTGGAGGCGCCGTCGTCCATGTCCAGCCCCCAGCCCGAGCTGTCCTCGAAGAAATTATTCCTTAAGATGACCGGCTCCATGGCGTCGATCTTGACGTCGCCGGCCTCGAGGCTCCGGCTCCGGCTGTAGTCGGAGTGGGATTGGGTCAGACTCCAGAACCGTTCGCGCCCCCAGGCGTTGAACGGTCCGTGGTCGCCGGTTTCGCGGACGGTGTCGTAGATGTGATTGTACTCAATCACATGCCCCCCCCAAGTGCCGTCGCCGATGCAGATGCCCGCCCGGGGCATATTGAAGATGGTGTTGTGGGCGGCCGTAATGCGCTTGGCCCGGGAGATGTAGACGCCCGCGACCTGCTTGCCGAAGACCCCGCCGTCGTGGATGAGGTTGTTGGACACCGCGCATTCGTAGGGGAAGGCGCGCCGGGTGCCGTTCGTGGTCCCCAGGGTCCCGACGAGACAGACTGCACTGTCGCCCGTTTCCGTGAACTTGCATCCGGTCACGGTCGCGTTCCGGTTGTAGTTGTTGACGAAGACGGCGTTGCCGCCGACGGCATCGAACCAGCAGTTCCTGACCGTGCAGTCCCGGGTTCCCTCCTGGAACACGGTTCCGCCGCGGTGGATGGCCCAGTCGCTCAGGGACGGAACGTCGTAGGGCTCCAGGAAGGTCGAGGCCGTCTGCGTCAGGCGGAAGCCTTCAATGGCGATATGGTGGACCGGTGCGTCCTGCGTCCCTTCGAACCGGATGAGCTGCTGGAGCAGCGGAGCCTCGACGCGCGCCCCGGCCATGTCGACTCCCGGCTCCGGCTTATAGTAGAGGACCCCGGCCCCAACATCCAGGTACCATTCCCTCGGGGCATCGAGCTCCTCCAAGACGTTTTCGATGAAGAAGCGGGATTCCTTTTCGATCTTAGCCGGGTCCTCGAACCATTTGGCGCCCATCTGGAATCCTCCCTCGCCGAACCAGACGGCCTTCCTGTCATAATCGACGGCTTTGAGACGCCACTGGAGATTGCCCCACTCCCAGCCCTGGAAAATGTGGATGACGGCCTCCTCCGGCCTGGCCCACCGCTTGGCCGTGAACGAAGCGGGATCGAAGAGGATGCCCCGCGGGGCGCCCCCGGAAAAGGTCATGTCGTCGTTCGCCCCGGCCCGCGGGTCAGGCATATCGGCCGGGATCCCGGCCGCCGGATTGATATAGCCGCTTCGCCCGGGTTTCGAATCGTCCCGGTTCGGAAATCGGGCCGGCGTCTGACGTTTGCCGTTGACGAAGAGTTGGGAAAAACGGAATTCCCCCCGTTTGACGGCAGGCAGGTCGCACATCAGGATTCCGTCCTTGAAAGGTCTCCAACGGCCATCCAGGGCCCGGCCGCCGCTGATGGTGACGCTTTCGCCGGGGTAGGCGGAAAAAACGACAGGAGAAGCCGCCGAACCCGAATCTTCGGGAGTAAACACCAACGGCCGGTCGAGGGAATAGGAGCCCTGGCGGACCGCGACGACGGCCGGGCCCGGAGCCGGCTGTTTCCTCGTCCTCAAGGCCTGCTGGGCCCGTCCCAGCGTGGCGAAGGGGGCCGACTTCGTGCCGGGATTGAGGTCGTTGCCGGCGGCCGAAACGTAGAACGCGGCGGACGACGGACCTCCAGACATCGCCGCGAAGCAAAGCGTAAGCGGCAGGATCGCCCCCAGAGATTTCAGCGTCCGAATCCCGGGTCCGGCCATTTTTGTTTCTCCTTCAAGACCAAGACTGAATTTTTTTCGCCCCGGCTTTCCGGCTGAATGTATGTTAAACGGAGAATCCCTGTCAACCCTGCCGCCGCGCGCCGAAAAATAAAAAATATCCTTCAAAATCGGGCTCGAAGCCGTATAATGGTTTTCCAAATTTATCCTCCCCGGGGGAGGACCGGAATTGTCAGGAGGTCGGATGCGTCGATTCACGCTCTGGAGCTTGGCCGTTCTTCTCGCCGTCCCGGCATTTGCGGCGGATCAGAAGCCCGCCGCGTCCTGGTCGTTCGAACGGGGAAAAGAGGGCGACGAAATCCGCGGCTTTCAAAAGTTCGTCCCCGGCGTCGCCGGAAACGGCCTCCGCTTCGACGGACAAACGACGGCAGTGATCCGCGGCGCGTCGAAGGCGCCCCGGCTCGGCGGCGCGTTTTCCATCGAAGCGTGGGTCGCCGTCCAGACCTATCCCTGGACGTGGTGCGCCGTCGTCAATCAGGAAAAGGACCACCAGGCCGGTTATTTCTTCGGGATCGATCCCGAGGGGCGCTTCGGGCTGCAGGTGGCCGTGGACGGCCAATGGCGGGAGAGCCGATCGACGGTCAAGCTCCCGCTGTACGCGTGGAACCATCTCGTCGCCGCCTTTGACCCGGCCTCCGGGATCAAGCTGTACCTGAACGGGACTCTCGTCGGCGAAACGAAGATTTCCGGAACGCCGCGCTTTGCGCCTGAGGCCGACCTGTGGATCGGCCGGAACCAAACCCCGCTCGGACTCAGCGAAGAGATCAAGGTCGTCGCCCCGGTGGCGTTCTCCTTCGACGGGATCCTCGACGAGATCCGGATCCATGACCGCGTCCCGGCCGCCGGAGAGCCCGCGGCCGCCTATGCCGTCCTGGTTCCCTCCGGCCTGCCGCCGCTCCGGCCTCCGGTGCTTCCCTCCGGACCGAAGGGGCCGGGCCGTTTCGGGGCTTACTATACGCGGCTCAAGTATGCCGAGGAATGGGAGAACCCGTGGCGCGTGGGGGACGAGGCGGACGTCGTCGTCCGCTTCGATGAGAACCCGAACCGGCTGATCTTCTGGCGCGGCACCAGCTATATTCCGGCCTGGGTGACGGAAAACGGGATCTGGTATACCAACGAATTCTATGAAACCCAGAACCGGGCCATGGAAACCAGCGCCGAGCCCATGGCCGACAAACAGGCCCGGTTTTCATCCGCCCGGATACTGGAAAGCAACGAAGCCCGCGTGGTCGTGCTGTGGCGGTACTCCCCGGTCAGCGTCAATTATGATCTCGTCCATGTGGATCCGTTGACCGGCTGGAGCGATTGGGTTGAGGAGACATACACGGTCTATCCGGACGGGACGTGCATCCGCAAAATCAAGGTCTGGTCCTCCAATCCGAGGGTGAATCCGGCCGAGGGCCAGGGCCTGGAGAATTTCCGCCAGTATCACGAAGCCATCATCATCAACCCGCCCGGCACCCGCCCCGAAGACAATATTCAGGCCGATGCCCTGACCCTGGCCAACATGAAGGGGGAAACCCATACCTACTCCTGGGCCCGCGAGGCGCCGGGTTATCCGGCCGACTTCAGCGAGGAAACGCTGACCCTCCTGCATCGGATCAGCGACCAGGATACGGGCGCGCACAAATGGCTGACGCTCCCGGCCGGCGGCAACATCCTGCGGGTGAACCTCAAGGCCAAGTTCAGCCCCTACGTCGTCGTCGATCCGAGAAACGTGGCCATCGATTGCTACGCCGGTGAGATCATCCGGGAACGGTCCATTTTTCCGTGGTGGAATCACTGGCCCGTCTCCCAGCAGATCCGCTCCAACGGCCGCTGGGCGGTCGCCCCGGACCGCGTCTCACACAGTTCGTTGGCCCACATCCAGTCGTGGCGGCCCTATGAAGAGACGGACGACGGCATCACTATGATCATGCTTAACGGTTTGACCGAAAAATCGGCCTCCGCGCTGCTGCCGCTGGCGAAATCATGGCTCTCGCCGCCCCGCTTGGAAATCGCCGGGGACGGTTTCGCCGACGAAGGCTACGATCCGACCCAGCGGGCCTTCGTCCTGGCCCGCCGCGGCCCGGACGCATCGTCGGACCTGGCTGTCACGCTCCGGGCGACCGCGGCATCGCCGGTTTTGAATCCGGTGCTGCGGATCCGCAACTGGGGCCCGGCCGTCCCGTTCGTCACGATCGACGGCAAGCCCGCTCCGCTCGGCCCGGATGTCCGCGCCGGTCATGTTCACGGACTCGAAGGCGACGACCTCGTGCTGTGGGTCCGCCTGGAATCCGCCGTTCCCGTCCGAATCTCCGTTTCTCCGGCCGCCGGGACGAAAGTTGAATAGGCCGGTGCCGTCCGGTCATGACCTCCATGTGTTCTTGCAAAAATCCTTGTCTGGAGGAAGCCGGTCTTCTATAATGGCGTAGATATCTAATATATCTGAAGATCTTGGACACGGGTGTCCTGCTGAGGAGAAACTCAAATGAATCGTTGCCTCCGGGTGTTCGGATTGATACTCACTCTGGCCTTTTTTGCCCAGTCGGTTTCAGCGGGCAGTCTCTTCGAAAAAAGCGAATATGCCGCCCGCCGAGGCCGGTTGATGGACAAAATCCCCGACGGAGTGGCTGTGTTTCTCGGCGCGGCCACACCGGCCGCCGATGTCTTGTTCCGGCAGGGCCACGATTTCGCCTATTTTACCGGGGTCGCCATTCCCAACGCCACTCTCATCATCGATGGTGTCCGGAAAGAGAGTCTCCTCTTTTTCACCATGACCGAGAAGGAGGCCGACAGCGAGGGCATTTCCCTGGATTTGATCAAGACCCCCAAAGAATATACGGGGATCGAGAAGGTCCTCACCGCCGAGCAATTCGGGTCCACCCTGACGGGGTTGAGCCAACGGACCCGCGTTTTTTACACGATGTTCAAGCCCGAGGAGCTGGGGGCGGAGAACACCAACGAGAAATTCAACTCCCTCCAGAAGACCATGACCCAGAATATCTGGGACGGGCGGCTCACCCGGGAGCTCCAGTTCATCAAACAAATGCGGGACAAGTTTCCCCAGGTCGATGTCCGGGACTGCTCGGCCATGGTCTGGGACTTGCGCAAAATCAAGTCGGCCGCCGAGCTGGACGTAATGCGCCGTGCGGCCAAGATCGGGGTCAAAGCCCACAACGCCCTGATCCAGTCGACCCGGCCCGGCGTCTCCGAGAAGGCCCTGGCCGCCGTGTTCCAGTTCGTCTGCCGGCTGGAAGGGGCGGTCGACATGGCCTACAGCCCGATTCTGATGTCCGGGAAGAACCACGCCTACGGGCACTACCACATCTATGACCGGGTCCTGAAATCCGGCGATTTCGTTATCCTGGATGCCGGCCCCGATTACGCCGATTATCACGTGGACATCTCCACGACTTTTCCCGCCTCGGGGACGTTCTCGCCCCGCCAGAAGGAGCTCTATGAGGCCGCCCTGGCCGTGCGCGACGTCTGCTTAGCGAACTATCGACCCGGCCTCACTTTCGGACAGGTCGGGGAGAAAGTCGAGGCCATGCTCAAGGAAAAAGGCCTGGACAAGTACGCCAAGGACTTCCGCGGGATCGTCCGCCTCGGCGGTTATAACCACATGATCGGTCTGGCCACTCACGACGTCACGGGGACGTTCGCCGGGTCCAAGGAAGTCCTCACCCCCGGGTTCGTCTTCGCTTGCGACATCCAGTTGTTCCGCGTCGAGGAGGAGATCGGGATCCGAATCGAGGACACCATCGCCATCACCGAAAACGGGTGCGAAAATTTGTCGCTCGGGGTCCCCCGGACGGTCCAGGAAGTTGAAGCCCTGATGAAGGCGGACGGGATCCTCCAGACCCTCAAGGAAAAAGGCCGCCAATGAACGCGGGACGATATCCATCCAAGGAGAGAAACATCATGATGAAAAAACTCACTGTCATCGCCGGGCTGGTCCTGGCCCTCGTTTTGGCCGCCCCTGCCCAAACGATCGATTTTTCCAAGATGACCCTCCAGTCCGAGCGCAGCCGGAGCTATGACGCGATCCATTACCGGATCAAGCTCAAGCTCGATATCGACGGCAAGTCCTTCGCCGGGGAAACAACGGTGATAGTCTCCTCGCTCAGAGACGGGCTTGATGTCTGCATCCTCGACGCCGAAGAGTTCGCCGTGACGTCCGTCCTCAGCGACTATGGCGCGCCCCTGAAATTCGAGCAGTCGGACAAGGAGCTCAAGGTGTTCCTTCCCCGGCCCTTCAAGTTCGGCGAAATCGCTTCGTTCACTTGCTTTTACAATGGCCGGGACCCCAAGATCGGGATGCGGTTCGCCGAGGAGACGCCGGATAATCCCAAGATGGCGTTTTCCGATTCGTTCCCCGATAACGTCCACCACTGGTTTCCCTGCTTTGACTACCCCAACGACAAAGTCACCAACGAGCTCATCGTCTCGGTCAAATCCGGCCTCAAGGTCGCCGCGAACGGCCGGCTGGACAGCGTCGTCGAGGACAAGGCTACCGGGTTGGTGACGTACCATTGGTCCCAGGAACTCCCCCATTCGACGTATCTCATCTTTTTCGCCGCCGCCCCCTATGTGGTGGTCCGGGATTCGTACAAGACCCTGCCCGTGAACTACTGGGTCTATCCTCAGGACGAGAAGAAGGCCTTCCCCACCTACGGCAAGACGCCGAAAATGATCGAGTTCTTCAACAAAACTTTCGGCTTTGACTATCCCTGGCAGAAGTACGATCAGATCTCGGTTCCCTCCGGCGGAGGCGCCGAGAGCACTTCGGCCACGGCCATGACCCATCGGATCATGGTCGGCGAGAAGGACGAGCCGGATTTCTCCGCCATCGGCATCGTCTCCCACGAGCTGGCCCACCAGTGGTGGGGCGATCTCATCACCCTACGGAGCTGGGCCCATACCTGGATGAACGAGAGCTTCGGAACGTATTCGGATTACCTTTATTTCCGGTTCGAAAAGGGCGATGACGAGGGCGCCGTCAACCTGCTGGGCAAATTGAACGGCTATCTCCGGGAAGCCAAGACCCGTTATATCCGGCCGATCGTCTCCGACCGCTATGATAAACCCGGGGATATGTTCGACTCCCACTCGTATCCCAAAGGGGCACTGGTCCTCCACATGCTGCGGACCATGGTCGGAGAGGAGCCCTTCTTCAAGACCATCAGCCATTTTTTGAACCGCTACGCCTTCGACGCCGTGGATACGCACGACTTCATCCGCTCCGTGAAGACGGTTACAGGACAGAACTTCGATTGGTTCTTCGACCAGTGGCTGTTCAAACCAGGCCACCCGGTCTTCGACATTAAAAGCGAATGGGACGAAGCGCGTAAGGTCGTCCGGCTCAAGGTCGTTCAGGTCCAGGATTTCAGCCGGGGGATTCCCGTGTTCAGGGTTCCCGTCGCCGTCAAAATCGTCACGGCCAAGGGGAAGGACACGAAAAAGGTCTGGATCCGAGAGCGCGAAGAGACGTTTGAATTCCCGGCCGAAACAAAGCCCCTTCTGGTCCGGTTCGATGAAGGCAATACGCTCATCAAGGAAGTTTCGTTTCCCCGGGACCAGGACGAGCTGCTCTTTCAGCTCAAGAACGATGACGTGATCGGACGGATGGGAGCCGCCGGGGAGCTCCTGCGTTTCAAGGACGACCCCCGCACGGCCGCGGGACTGGGTCTGAGCGCCCAAAGCGATCCGTTCTGGGCGGTCCGCCGAAGCGCCGTCGAGGCCTTGGCCAAGATCCCCTCGCCCCAAATCCCCGCCGTCATCAAAAAAGCCTGCCAGGACTCGAATTCTTCGGTCCGGACGGCGGCCGTCCTGGCCCTCGGTGAACGCCAAGACCGCGGCCTGGCCGGATTCTATCAGGATCTTTTCAAGAAGGATGCCAGCGGTCGGGTTCAGGCCGAAGCTCTGCGCGCCCTGGGCAAGACCGGCGACCCGGCCGTGATCCCCTTTCTACGGCAGTCGGCGTCCCTTCCGTCCCACCAGAACATGGTCAAAAGAGCGGCCGACGCCGCGATCAAGATGCTGGAGAAGAAATAGCCGATCGTCAATTCAGCCGTTTGACGGTGAATGATGCGCATTCTGCAAATCATGGCCCTGTTTGGGGTTGTTCTAGGTTCGGCGGGAGCGGACCGGGCCGGGACTAAGCCGTTCGAAGCCGTCTCCTACGCCCAGGTCCGGATTACCGATGATTTTTGGGCGCCCCGAATCGAGCGGAATCGAACAGTCAGTTTGCCTGCGGCTTTCCGGGAGTGCGAAGCTTCCGGAAACATCGGCAATTTCCGCATCGCCGCGGGCTGGGAACCCGGTGTTTCCAAGGGTTCCCACGCTTATGATTCGGACGTTTACAAGATCATCGAAGGCGCCGCCTACAGCCTGACGATCCATCCGGACCCGGAGTTGGAAGCGTACGTTGACCGCCTGATCGAGGCTATCGCGGCGGCCCAGCAGAAGGACGGTTACCTCAACACGCATTTCGCGACCCGCACACCCGTGGTGAAGTGGGCGATGGCGCCGACGGAGCACGAGCTCTACTGCGCGGGCCATCTCTTCGAGGCCGCCGCGGCCTATGCTCAGGCCACCGGAAAACGGAAAATTCTCGACGTCGCCCTCCGCCTGGCCGACCATATCGATTCCGTCTTTGGACCCGGCAAGCGCTATGAGGTTTCCGGCCATCAGGAAGTCGAACTGGCCCTGGTCAAGCTTTTCAAGGCGACGGGGACGCGGCGCTATTTCGATCTGGCCAAATTTTTCCTCGACGAGCGGGGGTTCGCCCACGGCACCGAACACCGCCGTCCGACGCCGGAGGAATCCGTGCGCCAGGACACCATCGACCCGAATAACCGGAGATCCATCTGGTCGACTCGCCGTTACCGCCAGGACCATTTACCCGTCATCGAGCAGGACGAGGCCGTCGGGCATGCCGTCCGGGCGGGATACATGTATGCGGCCATGGCCGATGTTGCCGCTGTAACCGGAAATCCGGGCTATCGGCAGGCCGTCGGCCGGATCTGGGACAACGTTGCCGGGAAGAAGCTTTACATAACGGGCGGCGTCGGGACGGCTCAATACGGGGACGAAGGCTTCGGGACTCCCTACAACCTCCCCAATGAAAAAGCCTACGGCGAAACCTGCGCGGCCGTCGCCAATATCCTCTGGAACCATCGGCTGAGCTTGCTCGAGGGTGATGCAAAATACATCGATGTCCTGGAACTCGGCCTCTACAACGGATTTCTGTCGGGCGTTTCCCTGTCCGGCGACGAGTTCTTCTATGAGAACCCGCTGGCCGGCCGGAGCGGCCTGCGCCGTGACCGCTGGTCCGACCCGGCCTGCTGTCCGAGCAACGTCGTACGCCTTATCCCCCAAGTGGGAAATTTTGTGTTTGCCCTGGACGCCGAGGGGATCTTCGTGAACCTTTTCATGGATAGCGCGGCCGCCGTTCCGTGGAAGGGAGGCTTCATCAAGCTCACCCAGACGACCCGATATCCCTGGGAGGGGAAGGTAAAGATCGGCATCGAACCGGAGGGATCGGATGTGTTCACCCTGAACGTTCGGATCCCCGCCTGGACGGGCGCCGGACCGGTCAAAACCGATCTGTACCGATTCGCGGCCGTCGGCACCGGGGTTCGGACGGGCGCCACGATGGCCGTCAACGGCAAGTCCGTCGGGACCCTCGATATCAGGAATGGTTATGCCCGGATCCGGCGGGCCTGGGAAAAAGGCGACATCCTGGAACTGGACCTGCCCATGCCGGTCCGCCGCGTGCGGGCGAACCCCGCCGTGGAGGCCGATCGGGGGCGAGTGGCGCTGATGCGCGGACCGCTCCTCTACTGTCTGGAAAGCACCGACAATCCCGGCGACATTCTGAAACTGTCCCTGCCGGAAGACGCGGCCATCACGGCGGAACGCCGGGTTGATCTTCTCGGCGGCGTGACCGTTATTCGGGGACAAGGTCTCTCCGGCGGGGGGGACGTTATCGCTTTTCAAGCTGTTCCTTACTACGCCTGGGCTAACCGGGGGGCCGGAGACATGACCGTTTGGATCGCCGAATCCCAAAAAAGAGGAAAGAATCCACAATGAAAGCCTGGAACGAAAACTCCCGAACCGATCGGCCGGAATTCCCGGTCAGGCCGTTCCATCCTGCCGGATTTTCCGCCGTGGCCATCGCGGCGGTCCTGGCCGGGGTTCTCCTCCTGGCCGGGTTCGGCTGCCGTTCGGACAAGCCTCCCATGGTGTCCATCATCGGCGCGGAGGGAGACCCGGTTCTTGATTTCGCCGGGGAAGAGATCGTCTCGGCGCTGGCCGGGGATTATACGGTCGGCCGCGGCGGCGAGGGCACCTTGATGAGCTATTATTATTCCGCCCCTCCTCTCGTCAGGCAGATCAAGGCCGCCTATGGAGGAATGGAAGCGGTGGCGGCAAACCCGGCGAAAACCGCGGATGCTCCGCCCGCTCCCGAGGAAAAGGGGAAGAAGCCGGAACCGACCCGGGAGCAGCGCCTGGCCTGGTGGCGCGAAGCCCGATTCGGAATGATGGTCTCCTGGGGACTCTATGCCGTCCCCGCGGGCGTCTGGAAGAACAAGACCCATCCGGACAACTATGCCGAATGGATCATGTTCGACGAAAAGATTCCTGTAAAGGAATACGCGCGTCTGGCCGGGGAATTCAACCCCGTCAAGTTCGACGCCAAGGCCTGGGCCGCCCTGGCCAAAAAAGCCGGCATGCGATACGTTATCCCCCTGGCCAAACACCATGACGGCTTCAGCATGTACAAGTCGGCCTTGACGGACTTCGATGTCGTCGATGCCACGCCCTTCAAACGGGATTTTATCGGGGAGCTGGGGGAGGCCTGCCGGGAAGCCGGACTCAAATTCGGGTGTTATTATTCCGTGGACCGGGATTGGCGCCGGCCCACGGGTCCCGGCAACAGGTTCAAACAGACCAACATGTGGGACTTCCCGAACTCGACGCGGGAGGATTTTGACCGCTATTTCCGGGACTTCGCCAAGCCCCAGGTCGAAGAATTGCTCAAGAAGTACCGGCCCGACGTCCTCTGGTTCGACGGTATAGGCATGAAGAGCGACAGCCAGCTCGAAGAACTTGTCCGGACGATCCGGACGCTTGGGCCGGACTGCATCATCAACAGCCGGATCAAGACGTTCATCAACCCCATGCCGGATCCCTACCGTTTTTGCGATTACATCTCCCTGGGAGACAACGAGATCGCCGACAGGACGCCGGGGTACGATTGGGAGAATCCGGGGACGCTGAACTCGACCTATGGGTACAGCCGGAACGACAACAACTGGATCGATCCGCGGGAGATCGTCTTCCGGCTCGTCGACATCGTCAGCAAGGGCGGCAACTATCTGCTGAATGTCGGCCCCACCGCCGAAGGCCTCATCCCCCAGCCGAGCATCGACCGGTTGATGGAAGTCGGGACCTGGATGGAGACGAACCAGGAAGCCATTTATGGCACTTCGGCTTGGCGGGTCTATGGCCAAGGACCGCTTTATGAAAAAGAGGCGGCCAAAGCCAAGGGAAAAGGAGGGCCGGCCGCCGCAGGGGTCCCCCCTGCGGGCACGGGGCAAACCCCTCTGGAGATGCGATTTACGGCCAAAAATAAAACAGTGTACGCCATCTGCCTGGCCTGGCCCGAAAAAGACATCCTGGTGAGGGCCTTGGGTCAAAAGGGAATGCTCGACGGGGAAATCGCGGCCGTGAGCATGCTCGGTTCGAAAGAAAAGATCCGCTGGCGTCAGACCGGTGAAGGGCTGTCGCTGACCGTGCCTAAAAATCAGCCCTGCCGATACGCCCTCGTCTATAAGGTCGAGATCCGATGAAAAAAGCCATCCTCCCTTGTTCGTGGCTGATGAGGACCTTGGCCTGGTCCCTGGTCTTTTCGTCCTTCTTCGTTCCGTTCCTTTTAGGGTCCCGAAAATCCGGGCCTCCGGCGCTGACGGGCGGGCTTGAGAACGGGACTCTGTCCCTTCGCTTTTCCGAGCCCGGCACGGCCGTCCTGACCAATAAGCTGACCGGGAGTGCATATACGCTCAGCGCTGAGCCTTTTGCTCTCCTGATCGAGATCGGGGGGAGCCGGTTTCAGGCGACGGCCGGGGATTTCCTCCTGATCAACACCGAGAATCCCTCTCCGGCTTTGCTCCGGTTCCATTATGACGGGACAGGGGAACGAAAAGGGCTGGCGGTTCAGGTCGACTTGGAGCTGGGGGAATATGCCTGGTATGTGCGCAAGCGTCTGACCGTCCGCAACGGCCTGAGCGAAGCCGTCGTCATCCACGACGCCGCCGTCGACGACGTCCGGCTCAAGGAGAGCCCATTCCCGGCCAAGGCCGAAAACCCCGTCTTTTTGGACGGCCAGATCTTCTGGGGGATGGAATGGCCGATCGCCGAGGCGGATGTCCGCGACGGCCGCCTTCGCCTGACTCATTTTCCGGCCGCTTCTCTCCCTCCGGGCGGATCATGGACGAGCAAGACCACAGGCTTCGGGGTGTCGGAGTCCGGCCGGATCGAAGAAGCCTTCGGCCGGTATATCCAGGTCATCCGGGCCAATCGCGTCGATTTCGCGACCTTCTATTTCGACTGGCTCTGCCACGACAATTCCGGACCGCTGGAGTCCGAGATCCTGGCCAACTTCGCGGCCCTCAAAAAGCTCCGAACCCTTTTTGGCCTGCAGATCGATATCTACAACTCCGACGCCGGACTGGTTGAATCCCAGGGGACATATTTCCCGCAGTTCAAGGCCGACTTCGATAAAAGGTTCCCCCGTGGCCTGCGGCCTATCGCCGACGCCTCGGCCAGCCTGGGGATGAAGCTGGGGCTTTGGATCGGGCCGGACGGCTTTGGCGAGACGCCGGCGGAGATGGCGGCCCGCCGGAACCAGCTCCTCTCCTGGGTCAGGGATTTCAACGTCGGCCTCTTCAAAATGGACACGGTGGTTTCGGCCCTCGCCCACAAGAATAAATATATTCTCGAGAAGAAATACCAGAGTTTGGCCGATGCTCTGGCCGAGGCCCGCCGGATCGATCCCTCGTTCATCGCCATCAATCACCGGATCAACAACTCGCCCTATATGCTGGCCATCACGGACTGTCTTTTGTGGAAGGGGGAAGAGACCTATATCGACGTCCACATCACCAACACGACGGCTGCCCTGTATAATAGATCCAGCTCCATCGATCGTGAGCTGACCTCGGAGTTTTTTAAGACGCCGTTCCGGCAGTTCGAGGACCACGGGATCTGCTTCAACAGCTGTGTCGAGAAATGGGAGGACGACCTGGTCGCCCAGGCCTTCGGAAGGGCTTCCGTCCTCTCTCCCGAGCTGTATGGGACTTTTTTCTTCCTGCGCGACGAGGATTATCCCAAGCTGGCCCGGCTCATCCAGCTCCACAAGCGGTCCGAGTCTCTGTTGAAAAAGGCCTTCCCGCTGAACGACGGCGACATCGCCCACGGCGACGGCCGGTCGTCTCTGATCGTTCTGCGCAATCCGACGTGGGTGTACCAAACCAAGTCCGTCCGCCTGGACGGGACCATCGGCCTGGCCGCGGCCCCGGGGACGCCGCTGACCGTGCGGCAGCGCCACCCCCGCGAATTCCTCATTTCGAAACAGGGGATCAAGGCCGGAGAGTCCCTCCGGATCGAACTGGAGCCCTTCGATGTCCGGATGATCCAGGTCGACACCGGGCTTCCGGATGAGCCTTATCTCGGGGGCGTTCCCTTTGAAGTCGTCCCCGGACCCGACGCGGACGCCTTCGATTTGAGACTCCTGGGCGACCCGGGACGGGACTACGAAGTCTCGTTCCACAATTTCGGAGGACGGTCGGTCCTGTCCATGGGCCGGGCCGTGAACGCGGCCGGAGAAAAGACCTGGCGGGTTCGTTTTCCCGGACAACCTCTCGGCGGGAAGCCGTTCTCCCGCTTGAAGGATTTTACGGAGGTTCCACCCGGCCGGATCGACGGCTCTTATCTGGCGGAGCTGGCAAAATTCACGGTGGACGACGATGCCCTGGAGGTTCGGGAGATGGATTCCCTGAAACTCGCCCCCTCGTCTCTGCCGGAGATCGAAGCCTGCCGGGAATATATGGAACGGAAGGTCATCGCCGCCGAGGGGAGCGCCCGCAACGCTTTCGATGATGACCCCATCACCCGTTGGAGCGACGGCTACAGCAAGCGCAGTCCTTTTACGGGCAGCCCCGCGCCCTATAGGAGCGATACATCGATGTGGAGGATCGATCTGGGAGGGCTCGCGGATCTGAGAAAACTCGAGCTCCACATCGTCCGGAAGACCGAAGACGGATTTCTCGAAGTCGTCGAGACTTCCCCCGATCTGAAGACGTGGACCCGTGTGGACGGTCTGTCCCTCAAGAAGGCCGGGGGGATCCCGCTCTTTACCGAGATCCGGCAAAGGGGGAAACAAATCAAGATTTTTGACATTGAGGCCGGCGACAACAAACCCGTCCTCATCGTGGTCCTCCTGCCGCCGAACCGGAGCCGCTATATACGGATAAGGGGGCGAAATTTCAGCGTTTCGGAGATTGTGGGATATGACGGGCTTGGCCGGAAGCTGGACCGCAGCCGGTGGCAAGCGACGAACTTCTTCGGCGAAACGCCTCGGCCGGGGCGCATCCTGAAATCCGAAGCGGTTATCAAGGACTACCGGCCGGGCCAGGAATTTGCCATTGCCGTCCACTCCGGGGCTGTGAAATTCGACCCCGTCGACGGCGTTTATGTCGTGGCCTCCGTGGACGGTAAGATTATCGTCCCCAGGCACCGGGTGCCGAGCTATCCCTATCATAATTACGAGTGGAACTGCTCCTGGATCAAGAGCGAGGGACTCGGCGGGATGACCTTCCGGCTTCCCGTGCAAAAAGAATGGGCCGGGAAAGCCGTGGAATTCATCGTGATGCTATTCGGTCGAGGTTTCGACGAGGCCCGGGCCGAGCTCCACCTTGTCACTCCTCAAGCGCGGTCCGGCGAGCGGCGGCTGCAGGTCCGGCCCATCCAAGCTCCCCCCAACGGCCCCTCGAATTATTGAGGGCTATGTTCCGAATCGTCGACGCTGCGTCCTCTAAACGGGATGTCAGCGGGGAATTGGCGGAAGCCCGCCGTGAGGCCGGACTCAAATTCGGATGCTATTATTCCGTGGACCGGCTCCGGGTTCGGCCGCAACGATACCAATTGGATAGATCCGCACGAGATCGTCTTCCGGCCGGTGGATGTCGTCAGCAAGGGCGGCAACTATCTGCGTGAGGTGGCGGCACCGGGCGCACCGTCCCTTATTCGATGATCTTGGAATACTTGAAGATGGGATAAACCACGCTCCGTTTGTCGACGCCCGCCGATTTCAAGTATCCGTCGAGAAGGCTCCAGGCGGCAAAACCGTCGGCTGCCTGCGGCTCCAGGCAATAGAACGCCAGGTTCGCCAGCGGCTGGGCCAAATCTACGTGGAACGTTCCGGCCGGGAATTCCTTGACCTGGGAGCGGGCGAAGCCGCCTTCGAGCGAGGTCATTGCGAATCCCCCGCGCCTCGCCTTGACCAGGCTGTCGACGACGAACTCCTCGCCCGCGGCTTTGACCGGCTTGGCCAGCACTTCGACTTTGATGTTTTGGGTTCGGAGCTTGTCGGCCAGGACATCCAGATCGGCCGGAATCAGATAGCCGCGCGGCACCCCGGCTTCGGCCGTACCGACCGGCTTCGTCAGGTCCTCGAGGCCCCGGACGAGGACGGGCGGCCCGAGCAGGGAGGCCGGGATGCGGGCGCGGATGCTCGTCCCCGGGATATAGTCGGGCTCGTTTTTTTCCTGGTACGCCAGGACGTCGACGCGGCCCCGGGATTCGTAGCGGCCGGCTGTGAAATTCTTGAGCTCGCCCGTCCCGGCCCTGGTCCGAACGGCCTCCACGACCTCGCGGTCCGCGGTCCGGCAGACCTCCTGCATCTCCCGGCCGTGCCGCCGGGCGTATTCGAGGATCCCGGCGATGAGCGCGTACTGGGCATAGATCTTGCGCTGGAACGACAGGTGGATCGGCGTCTCGGCCAGGATGGACATGCGGTTCCGGAGGCCGTAGGCGCCGGCGACGAACTTCGCCTCGGTCGTCCAGATGGCCCCGTCATGGCTCCAGACTGTCGGCGGCCAGCGTTCGTCGAGCCCGCAATGGGTGAACGTTTCGAGCCCGAAATTCTTTCGCGTCTCCTCGCGGAGCTCCGGGAACAGCTTGTCCCAGACATATGTCCGGGGACCCGGATGGGCTGCCGGAACGGAGGACGTGGCATAGGCGATGGCGTAGCCGTGCTGGACGCGCTCCATGGCGTGGCCGTCGTAGATCAGGATCGGGTCCCAGCGGTTGAAGACGGTCCGGTAGAGAGCATTGACTTCGAGCGTCTCCAGTTTGATCGCATCGCGGTTGAGATTGAATCCCAGGGCGTTCGTCCCGCCGCTCAGGATATGAGGCGTCCCATCGTTAAGGCTCCAGGCGTCGTTCCCGTCCACGTTGAAACTCGGGCAGACGACGATGATCAGGTTCTCGAGGAGGTGCGTCATTCGGCCGAGCAGGATTTCGCGCGTCAGCATCAGGAGCGCCTCCTTCGCTTCCGCTTCGTAAGGATGGATATTCCCCTCGAGGTAGACAACCGTCTTTCCGGATTTCGCGGCTTCGTTGGGCGAGGTGATCCGCGGATTGGCCAGGACGAGGACCGGGCAGACGCGGCCGAGCGGGCTCGTATACATATTGAAGACGTGGATCTTGTCGCTTTTCCACCTGAGCCGGTCGATGAACTCGAGGAGCTCGAGGGACGACGTCGTCCGGACGTAATCGGTCTTCTCGGGGACAATCCGCAGTTCGGACGGCCAGCTTCCGTTCCAGTGCGGAGGGACGGCATCGCCCCAATAGATCTTCTGGCTGAAGGCGAGGAGCCCGCCGGTTAAAAAGGCGAGGGCCAAAATCAACGCTTTTTTCATATCGTTTCCTCCTGGGCGGCGTGGACGCGCCGGATGGCCGGCGCCCGCCGTTTCTCTTGACTATTCTAGGACTTTTATCCCGTTCGATACTATCCCCTTCACCAGTCCTGTACCGAAACCATCCCCATCTCCGAGTTCGGTGGGTGGCGGAGGGATGGAGCTTTGAGCGGACCTGCCCCCCTTAAAACGGAATCTCCCTATCTCGTTTGATACGTTCGCGGCCAAAGCGCCGTTCAGTATTAACCCTGAACATGCCCCGGGCTTGGCGGGCAAATCAAATGGGTTTATGACTTGCCGTTTCCCTTTAAAAAACTTATGATCGGCGCCGGCGAAAAGCGATTGTGATGATCGGGGAGGCGCGTGGAACGGACTTTCAGCAGGAGGAGTAATGAAAATTCGAAAGAATGAGTATCTCGGCGGCCTGTGCGTCGGCCTGACCCTGTTGGTTGTCTGTCCCTCGTATGCCGCGGAATTCTATGTGGCCGTCCCTGGCCGCGATGCCGATGGGGGCAGCTTGAAGAGGCCCTTTGCCACCCTCGAGCGGGCGCGTGACGAAGTGAGAAAGCTTATCGCCGCCGGCCTTAAAGAGAATGTGACGGTCTTCGTCCGCGGCGGCACCTATCGCCTCACCCGGACCGTGGTGTTCGGGCCGGCCGACTCGGGAACCCGGGAATATACAATCACCTATGCGGCCTATCCCGGCGAAACGCCCGTTTTCAGCGGCGGCGTAAGGATTACCGGCTGGCGCAGACTGGAGGACGCCGCGGCGCAGGGAACCCTCATATCCGAGAATCTGATTTATGACTGCGCCATCCCCGCCATTAATCCGGGCGCCCGTGACAACTACATCGAAAACAATATCATGATCGATGTTTCCACCCGGCGGTGGCCCTCGCAGACCGGCCACTTCATGTTCGGGCCGGAAGCGAAGGGACGGTTCCAGCGGAATATCGTCTACAACTCATCCGACAGCGTGAAGTTTCTGCTCAATATGCGCGGCGCGAGTCTGGGCCAATTCGAGGCCGACTTCAACATCTTCTACAGCGCCGGCAATCCCGCGGGGAGCGCGGCCTTTGTCGAGGAACTCATGAAGCCGGCGGGCGCTCAGGAGCTGCCGCCGGGCAAAACTCTCCGCCACCAACGGACCGTCTCGGCCGACCCCCTGTTCGTGGACCCGGCCCAGAAAGATTTCCGGCTTAGGCCCGATTCTCCCGTTTGGAAGCTCGGCTTCAAGCCCATCGACATGGCCGGCATCGGCCTGACCGCCGATTTTCCCGTGCGCTTCAGGTAGGTCCCTGGCGGGATGAAAGCGGAGCAATTTCCAGGACTCTCACTTGATTGGGTGGCATGATCTCCGTGCGTTTGATCGGCCCGCCTTCTTTGGCTAACGACAAAACTTTTTCCGGAGTGATTTCAGTCACCTCATAGCGGTCGGCCTTAAGACCATATTTAGCGGGAATTATTGTGTAGGAAAATGGAATTTCTTGGCCCGTATAGTTGGCTATGAACAGGGCCAGGTGACCATCCTCAGCCTGCCATAGCCGGGCTTCCACGGCCGGGACGGTCCCCTGGTGAAGACCCCCCTCTCCGAATTCCTCTTCGAACGTCGGGACGGAATTGATCGGGATGACAGGTTCCCACAACCGGCCGAAAGTATGAAATTTTTGAGTTACCATTCTTAATTGCGCACACCGGCGGAGGAAATCCACCTTGGCCGAAAACTGGGGCCGGCGGAACAGATCAAAGTCCATCCAGCCAATCTGTTTCCCGTCGATGAAACCTTGCCCGACCGAGAAATTGAAAAGCCGGTCGCTCTTTCTGAAATCGCAGACACTGCCATAAAAAAGGGTGTAGCCCGCGTAAACGACCTCTTGCAATGGAATTTCATAATCGGAGGGTCTTCCGGTGTACAAATTCGCGCTGACCAGGTCAAAGAATATCTCGTTGGCCGCTTCGGATGTGACCACGACGTCCCGGCCATTCTGATGAGCGACATTAAGAATATTCTGATAGAAATCACGCCAGCCATCAGCCCAATAGCGGCCGCCGCCCAGAGGATGGAGATGGTCTTTATTAAAGCAAAGTTCATGGGAATTGCAGGAAACTTCATCGATATAGATGCCGTTGGCTCCATACTGCCCGACGATGGTGTCGACCAGATTGGCTATCGTGTGATGCCAGGGAACCTGGCTCGGACACATGGGCGTGAGCCGGCCGGCGCCATCCCTGTAAAATTTTTGCCGCAGCCCGCCTTGCTCGTCTTTGATGGCATAGGGATCGAAACGGTCCCAGTCGGCGATTTTGCTGTCCGCGCTCAACCCGTTGATGTAGGGAACGATCAGTGCGCCCGCATCGACGAGCTCCTTGACCCGTTCTTTAAACCGCGGCAGGGGAGGAAGAAAATGGGGGTAATTGTTGTCGAACAGGGTTTCGTGCCATCCGTACCACTGGAAGGCGATGGGCACGCCCATTTTCTTCATGACCTTCAGGAAGGGGAGATTCATCTCCTGATGATCACGATCATCACGCGTCCAGGTCATGGGATCGCCGGTGTCTTTGTCGACATCGGGAGGAAGATCCCAGACCCAGGTATCGCGGATCCAGAAACCGACATTGACGGCCGACTTGGGAAAATCAGGTCGTTGCGAAATAGGCCCTTTCCGGGTCCAGATCTGCTGCAGAGCCCAGGGCCTGTAGCGGTGAGCGGCCTCCAGCCAGCCACCCTGGTAAGGTCCCAAGGCCGCGGCGTAATGATCCGGAAGACCCGAGCCGGTGACTCCCATGTTTTCAGGGTAGCGGATCAGCGATAAGGTTTTCTTTCGGGAATCCACGGAGAAATCTTTGGCCCGGGATTCTCCGTCCATGCTGGAAAAATAGATGCCATTGCTTCCGGCGTTAAGGGCCATGAATTGCATCGGGAAAAATCCGGAAGGGGAACGGGTTTTAAAGGATCCTTTCCAGTTTTTCAGCAGATGCCCGCCTGCTCCCGTAACAGGCATGGCCACATCGTAAGCTCCTTCAGAAGGGAATCCATTGACGGAGGGGCAGGCCGCCTCCCACAGTCCCCAGTAATCGGAAAGATTCTTGACGAATATTCTCCATTTCGCAATGCCATCCGTTTTGGGGAGTTCAACGGTAACCTGAACCGTCACGATGCCGTCTTCCTCCCAAAATCTCATGGCATTCCATTCCAGAACGGCGATCTGATCGCCGTTGGGTTGCTTGAACAGCTTGATATAACTACAAGGTTTATAATTATTATCGATCCTGGGGCGCATGGTTCCTTTGCCGAATACCACTTCCCACAACAAGTGTTTTCCCTCCACCGCCCGTATATGGTTGAATCCGGTTCTCCGATCTATCATTCCGGACAGGCCGAGACCATGAGGTTCAAATTTGTATTGCGCAAAATCATTTTGCAGCGTGAAGCCTTTCTCCGGATCAATCACGGTTTGCCCGGATAAGGACATAATTGTTGCGGCACCGAGGATGGCCAGGGATAAACAGAATTTTTTCATGTACTTATTTTACTTTAATTCTTTCAGCTTGACACCATCCCCGGGCGGAAATATATATGGAGGCCGCGCTATTCATTTTCTCGAAACGAAACCGTTCCGGGACCGCCCGGCCCGAATCGGGCGGAGGACGGCCGAATCGCCGGATCGTTTAAATCAGGATAAGGAGAGGCGTCGCATGAAACGTAAAATTTTCCTCGGCTTTCTCATCGCCGGCGTTTTTTTAACCGGGGCGGTTTCCTTCGCCCAGAAGGTCGATGTCTACAGCCGTCCGCTGCGGACTGAGCCGAGCCGTGATTACCAGGCCCTGCATTACCGGATCGCCCTCGATCTCGACGCCGCGAACAAGGCCTTCTCGGGCGGGAACACGATCACGGTGAGCCCCTTCCGCGACGGGTTCCGGACGTGCATCCTCGATGCCCGGACGTTCACCGTTTCCGCGGTCACGCTGAGCGACGGGGCGGCCTTGCCGTTCCAGCAGGCCGACGGCCGGTTGACCGTCGATTTTCCGCGGCCTTACGGCCTCGGCGACAGGATCACGTTCACAGTCTTCTATCACGCCGAAGGCCTGGCCGACCCGCAGGGGCGGAAAAAGGGGATCAATTTTGTGGACGCCACTCCCACGAACCCCGCTCTCATTGTGGCCCGGTCCTTCCCGGACGGCGCCCGGCATTGGTTCCCCTGTTATGATCACCCCAACGGAAAGGTGACGCAGGAGATCCTGGCCACCGTTCCCGGCGGATACCGCGTTCTTTCGAACGGCAAGCTGATCGGCGTGACCGAAGATCCGGTCAAGAAAACGAAAACATTCCATTGGTCCCAGGAAAAGCCCCACGCCACCTATCTCTCGGCCCTGATCGCCGGCCCCTATCTCGTGACCGAGGATTCGCTGGGGACGCTTCCGATCAACTACTGGTATTACGAGAAAGATAAGAACGAGGCCATGAACTCCTTCAACCGGACGCCGGAGATCATCAAATTCTTGAATAAAACCTACGGCTACGATTTTCCCTGGGACAAATATGACCAGGTTATCGTGCCCGGCGGAGGCGGGACGGAAACGACCTCGGCCACGATGCTGACTCAAAGCATAATCCATGATCTCAAGGCCGAGAAGGACTTTTCCGTCCACCGCTGGCTGATCACCCACGAAGCGGCCCACCAGTGGTGGGGCGACCTGGTCACCTGCCGGGACTGGGGGCACACCTGGATCAACGAAAGCTTCGGGACATATTCCGAAGTCCAGTTCGCCGAGCATGAAGGCGGTCCGGACGAGGCCGCCGTCGACCTCCTGGGGAAAAAGAACCGCTATTTTCTCGAGGCCGCCACCCGCTACATGCGCCCCATCGTTTTTCACCGTTGGGAGGAGCCGGGGCAGAATTTCGACCGTCATACTTATCAAAAGGGATCGGCCGTCGTCCACATGATGCGTTGGATCCTGGGCGACAAGCCTTTTCTCAAAGTGCTTTCGCACTTCCTCCATAAGCACGCCTTCCAGCCGGCGGACACGAACGATTTCCTGACCGCGATCAAGGAGGCGACCGGGCAGAACCTCGATTGGTTCTTCGACCAATGGCTCCTCAGCCCGGGGCACCCGATCTTCGATGTCCGGTCGGATTGGAATGAGGAGACGAAAAAGCTGACCTGGCGGATCGTTCAGACCCAGGACACGTCGGCCGGCGTTCCTATTTTCAAGACGCCCGTCGTCCTGGGCGCCGTCACGGCGGCGGGCCGACAATCGGAGAAGGTCTGGATCTCGGACCGGGAAAGCGTCTTCACCTTTGACTGTCCCCAAAAGCCGCTCATGGTCCGGTTTGATGAAGGCGATTTTCTCCTCAAAGAATGGACCTTTGAACGGCCGGTCGAGGAGCTTCTCTATCAGCTCGTCCACGACGACGCGTTGGGCCGGATGTGGGCGGCCGGCCGGCTTGGGCGGCATGCCGACGACCCCCATGTCGGGCCGGCCTTGGCCCAAAGCGCCAAAAGCGACCCCTTCTGGGCGGTCCGGCGGGACGCCCTCTATGCTTTAGGCGGATATGAAGGGGCGGTCGATATGGACGAACGGACCAACATCCCCTGGACCCGGTTGAACGAGGGTTTTAAGCCGGGAAGATTCCTGACGGCCGGGCTGGTCGGCCTCCTTAAGGAAAAGACCGAAGACCCCAATCCCAAAGTCCGGGCCGCGGCGTTTTGGGCGCTCGGGAACCTCAAGGACAAGACGCTCATCCCGTTCCTGACCCGGCAATTCGCCAAGGACGACAGCTACGGAGCGCAGGCGGCGGTCCTCGTCGCTCTCGGGAAAACGGAAGACCGGTCGATTATCCCCTTTCTTCAGGACGCGGCAAAAATGAAGGCGCCCGGGATCATTAAATCGGCGGCCGAATGGGCCCTCAAGGAGATCAAATAGATCCTAACCACGGATGGCGGCCCCCGGAAAGGCCATGGGCGCTGGCTTGGGGCGTCCTTTATGTTGACAGTGAACGGCTTCTGGGGTAGATTCCAATCCTGTTTCGGAAGATTTTTACCCGTATTCCTTGGGAGAAAGATATGAATTTCTTCGGACCCAGATCCAGGTTTCGCGGGGCGATATTCAGCCTCGCCTTTTTGGTTCCGTTCGCTTTATCCGCCCAAGTAGCGGATTTCTGGACGGCTCCAACAAAGTTTTTTTATATCCATGCCGTCGGCGGCCTCTCCTTCGGCGAAAGCCTGGCTTCGAACGAAATAGAAAAACTCATCTCTCCCTATGGAATCATGGGAGGCGGGGCGTTCTGGGGTGGAGCCCGTTTCGGCATCCGCAACATCCTCCAGTTCGAATACAGGTGGGAAGGCAAAAGCAATCATAATTTCGGCGCGGATCTGGGGCCCGGCGAGGAAATCGAAATGGAAATCAAGCCTAAAAAACTATGGCTGGCGAAAATCAACCCGCTTTTTTTCCTGCAGAAAGGCCCCTTGACGACCTTCCTCTATTACGGACAGACTTCCGGTGTCGAATACCTGGATAATACCGGGAATGGCTGGCGCGATGGGGATATGAAAGTCTACGGTTTGGAATTGATGGGATTGTTGAAAGGATTCGAAGCCGGCGTTCACGTGGAATACCGAGACATCGGCTTTCACGGGCTCCTGGTGAACGGAGAGAATGTCGCCTACGAAACGAAGGCCAATCAAATCAAGATGGCCGTATTCTTGGGGGTCGGATGGGGATATTGAGCGTTTTCGCCCCAGATATCCGAGGGCGTTGAGATCAGGACACGATACAGGAGAGTTTCCGGTCTGCGACGGGACATTGACGGAGGCGGCGCGGGCCGTCTCTTGTCCTTCGACCTGAAGCGGCCGGCCGGGACGGCCGGGTTGCGCTGAGAACATTATTATATTAATCGAACTGGACAGGAGGAATCATGAAGAGAAGGACCTTGATAAGCTTGGCCCTCGCCGCGGCGGTCGCGGCCGGAGCATCGGCCGCGGTTCCGGCTCAGGGTGAAAAGCCCGCCGGGCTGAATCCCTCCGGCGTTATCTGGTATTCCCATCCCGCCGACAAGTGGGAAAACGCGTTTCCCGTCGGCAACGGCAGGCTGGGCGGGCTGGTCTGGGGCAAGACCGACGAGGAACAGATCATGCTCAACGAGGACACCTTATGGTCGGGCGGCCCTTATTCGACGGTGGTCAAAGGCGGCTCCGCCTATCTGCCCGAACTCAGGAAGGCCGTTTTTGACGGCCAGTATAAGAAGGCCTATGTTCTCTTCAGCCGGCATCTCCTCGGCTATCCGGTCGAGCAGATGAAATATCAGGCGCTCGGCACCCTGGCTCTCAAGTTCCCGGCCGCGGACCCGGCCGTGAATTATCGCCACCAACTCGACATCGATACGGCCGTGGCGACGACAAGCTACGACCAAGGCGGCGTCCGCTATACCCGCGAAGTGTTCTCCAGCCCCGTCGACCAGGTCATTGTCGTCCGGCTGACGGCCGACAAGCCGGGGAATATCTCCTTCGTCTCGCAGATTCGGGGCAGCCGGAACCAGGCCCATTCGAACTATGCCACGGACTATTTCCAGATGGACGGTTTCGGGCCCGACGGCCTTGTCTTGCGCGGCAAGTCGGCCGACTACATGGGCGTCGAAGGCAAGCTCCGCTATCAAGCCCGCCTGCGGGCCAGGGCCGAGGGCGGCACGGTCAAGGTTGTCGACGATGAACTTTTTGTCGACGGCGCCGACGCTGTGACCCTCCTCATCGCCGCGGCCACGAACTTCGTCAATTACAAGGACGTGAGCGCCGATCCCGCGGCCCGCGTCGAGGCGGCCATGAAAGGCGCCGAGGGGAAAGCCTACGAGGCGCTGAAAACGGCCCACATCAAGGAGCACCAGCGGCTGTTCCGGCGGGTGTCCGTAACCCTGCCCGCGACGATGAACTCGGGGCTCCCGACCGACGAACGGCTGAAGGCCTTCGACGGGAAAAACGACCCCGCGCTCGGAGCGCTGGTCTTTCAGTTCGGCCGCTACCTGCTGATCTCTTCGTCCCGTCCGGGCACGCAGCCGGCGAACCTGCAGGGCATCTGGAACAAGGACCAGAACCCGATGTGGGACGCCAAGTACACGACCAACATCAATACCGAAATGAACTACTGGCCGGCCGAGGTCGGGAACCTGAGCGAATGCGCCGAACCCCTCTTTGACATGATCCGGGAACTGACCGACCAGGGGAGCCGGGTGGCCCGCGAGAACTACGCCGCCCGGGGCTGGGTCTTTCACCAGAACACCGACCTCTGGCGCGTGGCTGCGCCGATGGACGGGGCCAGCTGGGGCACGTTCACTACGGGCGGCGCCTGGCTGTCCACCCACCTCTGGGAGCATTATCTCTACACCGGGGACAAGGCGTTTCTGAAGGAGTATTACCCGGTCCTTAAGGGCTGCGCGGAGTTTTTTCTCGATTTTCTCATCCCCCACCCGAAATACGGCTGGCTGGTGACGAATCCATCGACTTCGCCCGAAAATTTCCCGGCCGGTCCGGCAGCCGTCCGCTTCTTCGACGAGGTCACGATGTTCATGACCGGGGCCTCGATTTGCGCCGGCTCGACCATCGATATGCAGATCCTGAACGACCTTTTCGATTCCGTGGCCCGGGCCGCGGACATTTTAGGCGTCGATCCCGACCTGAAAAAGAAGGTCCTCGAGGCCAAGTCCAAGCTCGCCCCCCTGCAAATCGGCCGGAAGGGAAATCTCCAGGAGTGGATCGAGGACTGGGATGAGACCGAGAAGAGCCATCGCCACGTCTCCGGACTCTGGGGCCTCTTTCCCGGCAAACAGATTTCGGCCCGGCGGACGCCTCAATTTGTTGAACCCAGCAAGGTCGTTCTGGAGCAGCGCGGACTGTCCGGGAACGGCTGGGCCTCGGCCTGGAAAGCGGCCTGCTGGGCCCGGCTGGGCGATGCCGCCAAGGCCATGGACAATTTCACTTACGCGATGCATAACTACACCACCACCAGCCTGTTCTCGATTTGCTCGCGGGCCATGCAGGTGGACGGCGCGTTCGGCTTCACCGCGGCGATCGCCGAGATGCTCCTCCAATCGCATGAGAACGAGCTGAATCTCCTGCCGGCGCTGCCGGAGTCCTGGACGTCGGGCGACGTGTCCGGCCTCTTGGCCCGGGGGGGGTTCGAGGTCGGGTTGAAATGGAAGGACGGGAAGCTCGGCCAAGCCACTCTGATCTCCAAGCTCGGCAACACCTGCCGGGTGCGGTCGGCCGTACCCTTGAAAATCACCTCGAAAGGGAAATCCGTCGGCGTCACGAAGCCTGAAAACGGCGTGGTGGAATTTAAAACGGTCCCCGGCGCCCCCTATGCATTGACGGCGGTGAAATAAAAGGATCGAGAGCTCGTCTCGGGACAAGGTTTCGAATGGACGGCGCTACCTCCGACGCTGAGAAAATCAGGAAGGAGAGATGATGACATCCGGAAAGATTTTTTGGATGCCCGTCCCGCTCGTTCTGGTTTTTCTTCTGAGTGCGGCTCCGGTCCGGGAACGGAGCGTGCCTTACACGTCTCGACCCTGGGCGCCGCAGGTATGGAAGTCCGAAGTCCCCGAAGGCTGTCCTTTCGAGCCCTCGAAGGACATTACAGCCGTGGTTTTTACCCGCAATTATGTTGCCTACACCGACGCCGATACCTGGTACCCGTCCTGGGCGTCGGACGACGTCATGTACAGCGGCTGGACGGACGGCGAGATCGGGGAGGAAGTCTGCCACTCGAGCGGAGGCGCGAAGGCCCGCACGGGCAATGCCAGGATCGTCGGGGACGACCCTCTCCGCCTGACGGTTACGTCCCTGGGCTCGGAAGCGGCTTCGGCCCTTCCCTACGGCGGACGTTACCCGAGCGCCAACCTCGTCCATGACGGCATCTGGTATTACGGGACCTACGCCGTCGATTTCGACCTTTCCAAGCCCGAATACCGGGATCTTTACAGCTGGGCGATCTGCGGGCCCGTGCCGGGATTCCGCATATCCAGGGACTACGGCAAGACCTGGATCCCCAGCCCGCTCACCCCCGAAAAGCCGCTCTTCCCGGAATCCGGGAAGAACGGCCGGCAGGTGAAAATGGGCACGCCCCACTTCGTCGATTTCGGAAAGAACATGGAGCACTCCCCGGACGGGAAGGCTTACCTCGTCGGCCACGGCTTTTTGGAAAACGACCCGAAACCGCGCCTCGCCGGCAACAGCTGGATCGCCGGTGACGCCGCCTATTTGGCCCGCGTCACGCCCAGCCCGGAAAACATCAACGATGTCGCCAAATGGGAATTCTATGCCGGCCCCGGCGGGGACGGAAATCCCTCTTGGTCCCGCGATTTCGGCGCCATCAAACCGCTGGCGGCCTGGCCCCACCGGATGGGCTGCACGACGATCACATATAGCGCGCCGCTCCGGAAATATCTGATGTGCGTCACCGATGGCTGGCCCGGAGTCGAGGACATGAACTCCTACCTCCTCGAGGCCGATGAGCTCACCGGACCCTACCGCTTGATTACTTTCATGTCCGGGTTCGGGCGTCAGGGATATTTCCTGACTTTCCCCTCCAAATTCGTGAGTGCCGACGGCCGGACCGCCTGGCTCAGCTATTCAGCCAACTTCCATAAAAACTACTTCGGCAACCGCACCGTGGCCGCCCCCATCGGGAGCCGCTATGCCTGGACGCTCCAGGAAATCAAGCTGCTGGACGCGGCCACGGCGGCCGCCCTGACCGAAGACGCGGGCAAGGCGCCGGCCGACCCGCTCAAGAGCGGGAACAACATCGCCCTTCGCGCCCGGGTTAATGTCTCCTCGGTCCACGGGAAGAACAAGCCCTTCACGGAGCTGCTCGAATACTTCGGAGAGGGGGCCGTGGACGGTCTCGTCGATCTCAAGGACGAGATCAACTCCCGGGCCTGGGTGAGCCGCGGCGAGCTGGGAACGGCCATGATCCGGCTCGGCTGGGACGCGCCCCAAAAAGTGAGCCGGGTCTGGCTGTTCGACCTGCCGAACATGAAAGACCATATCACGTCGGGAGTCCTGCTTTTCAGCGACGGCAGCGCGCTTAAGGTCGGGGAATTGCCCAACGATGCCGGGTCGGCTTGCGAGATCGTGTTTTCGGCCAAACAGGTCTCCTGGATCGTGTTCGCCGTTGATTCCGTGTCCCGGGAAACCCGGAATGCCGGATTGGCCGAGTTCGCCGTTTTCCGGGACTGATGAACAGGCCGGGAAACCGTCTGCGGATATTCTCGAAAAACGACCGGAATTTTGATATCTTTAGTCTGATAAGGAGAACGATAACATGAAAAAAAACAGGATCATCGGAATAGCGCTTCTGTTTTTCGTTGGGCTCGGAGGGCCGGGGCTCCTGGGCGCCCAGGACAAGCCTTCCGATCCGGGTCTCCTGACGCTCGGCCGGATCTTCGCCGGCCGCGAGTTCGCCGCCGAGCGATTCGGCCCGGCCCGCTGGATGCGGGACGGCGATTCCTATACGACCGTGGAGCCGAGCGCCGGGACGGCGGGCGGCCGCGATCTCGTCCTCTATCGCGCCGAGACCGGCCAACGTGAAATTCTTGTGCCGGCCGACAAACTCATACCTCCGGGCGCGTCCGCCCCGATCGCCATCGAGGACTACGCCTGGTCGCCGGACGGCAAGGTCTTGATCGTCATGACCAATTCCCGCCGCGTCTGGCGGCAGAACACGAGGGGCGATTTCTGGACGTACGATTTGGCTTCGGGCAAGCTCTGCAAGCTCGGCCCGGGTTTCGAACCGTCGACGCTGATGTTCGCCAAACTCTCGCCCGACGGCCGCAAGGCCGCCTATGTGGTGAAGAACAATATCTACGTCGAGGATCTGGCCGCCGGGACGGTCGGGCAGCTGACCTACGACGGCGAAGAGGACATCATCAACGGCACCTCGGACTGGGTCAACGAAGAGGAATTCGGCATCCGCGATGGATTCCGCTGGAGCCCCGACAGCCTGCGCCTCGCTTTCTGGCAGTTCGACACCCACGGCGTCCCCGTTTTCACCATGATCAACAATACCGACGGCGTATATCCCCGAACGATCTCCTTCAAGCACCCCAAGGCCGGTCAGCGGAATTCGGCCGTCCGGCTGGGCGTGGTCCCGGTGGCGGGCGGGTACCCCGTCTGGATGAAGGCTCCCGGCGATCCGCGGGATTTCTATATCGCCCTCATGGACTGGGCCGACAACTCCAGGGAAGTCATCTTCCAGCAGCTCAACCGACTGCAGAACACAAACCAGGTCCAAATCGGCGACGCCGCTACGGGGGATGTCCGGACGCTTTTTGTCGACAAAGACGAGGCTTGGCTCGATCACATGGAAAACTTCGTCTGGCTGGCCGGGGGGAAAGGGCTGTTCTGGCTGAGCGAGCGCGACGGCTGGCGTCACGCGTATTATATCTCACGGGACGGCCGGGAAGTCCGGCTGATGACGCCCGGCGAATACGACGTCATGAGCGTCAACGCCATCGATGAAAAGAACGGACTGCTCTACGTGACGGCCTCGCCCGCGGACGCGACCAAGCGCTTCGAGTATCGCGTTCGCATGGACGGCCGGGGAAAGCCCGAGCGCGTCGGCCCCGCCTCCCAGACGGGGGTCCATCGATACGACATCTCACCCACGGCCCGCTGGGCGTTCCATAGCTACTCGAGCCTTGATACGCCGCCCCTGACCGAACTCGTCCGTCTGCCGGGCGGAGAGACCGTCCGGCCGCTGGCCGCCAACAAGGAACTCCGGGCGAAAGTCGAAGCCCTCCGCCGGAACCGAGTCGAATATACAAAACTGGACATCGGCGGCGGCGTCACGGTCGATTCCTGGCGCATCCTTCCGCCCGGATTTGATCCGAAGAAAAAATATCCGCTCTTCGTCTATGTCTACGGCGAGCCCGCCGGCCAGACCGTTCAGGACGGCTGGGGCGGAAGCGGGTATCTGTGGCACCTGATGCTGGCCCAGCAGGGCTACATCGTGGCCAGCTTTGACAACCACGGCACGCCCGCACCGCTCGGCCGGGCCTGGCGCAAGAGCGTCTACCGCCAAATCGGCATCCTGGCTTCGGCCGACCAGGCTGCGGCGGTCCGGGCGGCCATTGCCGCCTGGCCCTTCGTCGATGCCGACCGTGTCGGGAGTTGGGGCTGGAGCGGCGGGGGGCAGATGACGCTCAATGCGATCCTCCGCTATCCGGAACTTTATAAGACGGGCCTGGCGGTCGCTTTTGTCTCCGACCAGCGGCTCTACGATACCATTTATCAGGAACGCTTCATGGGCCTGCCCCAGAACAACGCGGAGGGCTACAAAAATGGTTCGCCCATAACTTTCGCCAAAAATTTGACGGGTAATCTCCTCATTGTCCATGGAACAGGCGACGATAACGTCCACTACCAGGGCTTCGAGATGCTGGTCAACGAACTCATCGCCAATGGAAAGACGTTCACGATGATGTCGTATCCGAACCGCTCCCACGGCATCTCGGAGGGCAGGGGGACGACGATGCATCTCTACACGCTGTTGACGTCGTATCTCAACGCCCATTTGCCGCCCGGGGGGCGTTGATACATTCGGGAATTATTATAGAATTGCTCGCCGGGCGCGGAGTTGCCCGCGGCCTTTTCGCCGGAATAGCGCCAGACAGCCGGCGGCTCGCCCGGCCCAAGAGGCTGAAGTGCGGGAGGGGGGAGAAACAATCGTTGGTGGATGGCGCGCAGAGTGAGAATGCGGGTTTTTCCTTAAGGTTTAGATCTGTTTTACTATTACTGTTGATTTTAATTATCCGGATGCTATAATTTGTCTAAGAAATGAAAGGGTCGCACAATGACGCAGGCACAGAAAAAAACAATAAAAAAACTGCTCTGGGATTACAATTTTACCGAAGAAGAGTTTATGGATATTCTTGGCGGTAAGACGGAATTGGGCAGTTTTAACAGAAAATGGGCGGTAAGACGGGCGATAGAGGGGCTGAATTATTATGATCTTCTTGAGGTCGTCGGGCTCAAGACTATAGCTGAAGTATGGCCCGAGATAAGGCAGACTTTTCGCTTAAAAAATGTAAAAAAAGGCATGGATTATGTACTACGAAAATACACTGTATCCTCTGCAAGATAAAGTCCTCGACATAGTTGACAGCCTTGGCACTTCTTTTTACCTCACCGGCGGTACGGCACTGAGCCGGTTTCATTTCAATCACAGATATTCTGATGACCTTGATTTTTTTTTAAATGATGACCCGAAATTCCAGGATGGGGTTAAACGGATAATTAACGCTATTTCCGGCAACGGGTTAAAACAAATCATAGAAAAAAGAGATGAGTCTTTTTGCCGGCTCACGGTGGAAGGGATATTAAAACTGGATTTTGTAAATGATATTTTTTTTTATTACGGAGCGGTAGAAATAAGGCCTTCCGGCCCGTTTTCCAGAATAGACAATCCCATGAACATACTGGCCAATAAGATAACTGCTTTTAACGACAGGGAAGAGCCTAAAGATATTGCTGATATATGGATTATTTCAAAAATGCTGCCTGTGGACTGGAAAGAAATGTTTACAGCGGCAGACAGCAAAGCCGCCGGTTTAAGCGCGCCTCTTATTGCCGAAAAAATCGAAGAATTTAATCTTAAAACTTTTGACAAAGTAAAATGGGTTAAAAGGCCGTCGGATGAAATATTTAAGGCCGATATGGAAAAAGTAATAAGCGATATATTGAGAATAAATCCATTCGACTCCCCGGGCTGAAGCCCGGGGAGTCGAATGGATTTAATTTCCGGCTCCAACGAAATAAAAAACAACCCGTTAAACGCGGCCCCGTCTTTTTCAACGCATCCGGGCTTTGACCCGCTCAAGCTCCATCCGCGCCCGCCGCACCTTGGGCTCGGGTTCGCCCTTGACGTCGTCCAGATACCGCTCGAAATACGCCGCGGCTTCGGCGAACTCGCCCTTCTGCACATAGGCCAGGGCCAGGTTGAAATAGGCATCGGGATTCGGGGCGATATAAGTGATCTGCTTGAAATTCTCGATGGCTTTGTCGAAGTCGCCGCTCGATCCGTAAGCGATGCCGAGCATCCGGTATAAGGCGGTGTCCCGGGGAAAATCCCGGACGAGTTTCGTATAGACCGTTATGGCCTCGGCCGGCCGTCCCGACGCGACCAGGTTGCCCGCGTATCCGGCCCGCATGAACTTGTTTTCGGGCTCGACGGCCAGGGCGCGCTCGAAGATGCCGCGGGCCTCGTCTCTCCGGCCGAAGTTCTCCAGGATCATGGAAACCGAGGTCAAGGCGTCCATGGATAGCGGATTGCTCTTAAGAACATCCTGCATGACGGCGAGGGCGAGGTCGGGCTTGCCCGTGACGAGATAGGTATAGCCCAGCCGCGTCAGGAGCAGCTCGGAGCCGGGAAGGCGTTCCAGGCCTTGGCGCAGGGTGGCGATGGCCGCGTCGAATTTCTTCTGGCGGGCCAGGGCCAGGGCCAGGTTGACATAGCTCCCGGCGGTGTCCGGCCGCAGGTCCAGCATCTTGGCGTGGAGTTCGGCGGCCGCCGCGAAGTTCCCTTCGTATTCGAATTTCTCGGCATCCTGGATCATCTTCAGTTCGCCGATCTTGTCTTTGGGATCAGCGGCCTCGGCCCGCGTCTTCGGATCGGCATAATCGACATAGCCCAACGAGCGCAGGCGGGTTTTTTCGGCCTCGGTCATGGTTCGTCCGGCCGAGGGCGCTCCGCCGGCGCTGCGGACCAGCGCGTCCAGGCGCGATTTCAGGGCGGCGGCGGCCCGGTTCCCGGAAGCGACATTGCGGTTTTCCCCGGGATCGGCCGGAATATCGTAGAGCTCGGGCTTGGGCGCATGGATGTATTTCCATTGGTCGCTCTGCAGCCCGGTCAGGGCGGCCCAGCCGAAGTTTTCCCGCGGATAGAAAGTCTCCAGGTAGTTATCCAGGTCGGCTTTCTTTTTCTTCTGGATGTAAGGGACGAGACTTTCGCCCTGAATTTGGTCGGGCGGCGGCGTGTCGAGGAGGTCGAGAATGGTCGGCATCACGTCGATGAGCCGCACCCGGGACGGGACGACGAGGCCGGCGGGGAGGCGGCCTTCGCTCTGAAAAATCAGCGGGACATGGACGGCCTGTTCATAAAGGAACACGCCGTGGCCGGATTCGCCTTTCTCCCCGAACGATTCGCCGTGGTCGCCGGCGGCGACGACGAGAGTCCGTCCCATCAGGTTCTTGGCCATGAGCTTGCGCATGACCAGGCCGAAGATGGCATCCATGTAAGCCACTTCGCCGTCATAGAGGCGGTCGCCGAATTGCTCGCGGAGGGGCGAAGGCGGGTTGTACGGGAGATGGGGGTCGAAGAAGTGGAGCCAGACAAAGAACGGCGTGTCCGAGGCCGCGTTCTTGTCGAACCAGGATTCGAAAACCTTGAAGACTTCCTCGGCCTTGCGCTCGGCATTGACTGACTTGAACGGCGAATCCGACTGAAAGTTATCGTCATAGACGTCGAATCCCCGGCCGAGTCCAAACCGCGAATCGACCGAGAAGGACGCGGTGAAAGCGGCGGTCTGATAGCCCTTCCCCTTGAGCACCTCGGCCAAGGTCGTCGAGTTCGCGCTCAGGGCGTAGGCGCCGTTGTTGTGAACGCCGTGCGTGTATGGATTGAGACCGGTCATGATCGAAGCATGAGAGGGCAGGGTCAGGGGAACCTGGCAGTAGGCGTTGGCGAAACGGACCCCGCCTTGGGCCAGGGTGTCCAAGTTGGGGGTCTTACCGGCCCCATAGCCGTAACAACCGAGCCGATCGGCCCGTGTCGTATCCAGGGTGACGAGGACGACGTTCATCCGGCTGTCGCGCAGGATGGGAACCGGCTTGGGTCGAAAGACGAAGTACAGAGCTCCGGCTGCGCAGAGGACCATGCCGCCGGCCGCGAAGGGCATCCAGCGACCGCGGGCCTTTTTTTTCCCGGCCGATGTCGCCGCCGGGGAAACCGGGACGGACTTGGCGGACAATGGCTCGGCCTGTTGGCCGCGCGGAGGAGATGGATGCCGGCGATGGCGGGAACGTTTTTTTGAAGACATCGGATACCTTTCTAAAAATGGTAATCCCCCCGCTCCGTCCGGCGGGCCGGGCGGAACGGGGGGAATGAGGGGGACGTTACTTTTTGATGGTGTTGAGGATGTTGCGGGCGAGAGCGGCCCGTTCCCCGTCCGGTTCCAGAGCCAGGAATTTTTCGAACTTGGTGATGGCGTTGGCATTATCGGCCTTGTTGAGATAAACCATGCCCAGCTTGAAGCAGGGATCGGCCCATTCGGGCTTGATTTTAGACGCCAGTTCAAAGTACTTCAGCGCCTCGTCCAGACCCTGGTTGGAGAAGTAGATTTCGCCGACGTTGTAGGCCAGAATCTCGTCCTTGGGCGAATTCTCGATGGATTGCTTGAAGTAATCCTGGGCTTCGGCGATTTTGTTCTGTTTGATCATAATGTTGCCCAGGCCGGCCAGCGCTTTGGCCATCATATCCTTGCCCAGAGCGGCGTCGGTCTTGGAGCGCTCGATGAGTTCGTTATAGATCGCGGTGGCTTTCTCGAAATCGCCTTTTTCGCGATGGCAATCGCCGATCGAAATCCGGACCTGATAGGCCTGGGGATTTTTCTCGATGAACAATTCGAACTGGGCGATGGCTTCGTCGAATTTCTGTTCACGGTACAGCTGATTGCCCTTATCCAGGTAGGCGAAAGACGCCTCATCTTCGATAAGTCCGCCGCCCGGTTTTTCCGTTTTTTTCAGCTTGATCTGGACTTTCGGATTCAGGGACAACTGGCTGACGTTGAGGCCCTGGGTGACGGGGTCGTAGTTCTTGGCATAGGCGGTCATGTTCCACATGCCCGTGCCCAAACCGAGAAACGACCATTCGCCTTTCTTGTTGGTCACAGTGTCGAACTTCAAGCCTTCATTCTGGGAGAAGACGATACGAACCTTGGCCCCTTCGATCGGATTGCCGTCGAGGTCGGTCACGCTGCCGTTCAAACGCCCGACGCCTCGGCCCGCCTGGGCCGCGACGAATCCCGCAGCGAAAAGCACGGCCGCCGCCAGGATTACGCTGCGCTTGATCATATTGCTTTTCATGTTCAGCCTCCAATCAGTACTTATGCAAAGAATATGCCAACCCGGGCCGGATGCATCACCGCCATTGTAAGTTATTGGAAAAAAAACAAATGTACTATTGCCTCCGGGTCTATTGCCGCTTCGATCGATGGTCTACCCGAGACCATTCCCGTATAGATTCTTTCTCTCAGGAGGACTCACCCGGCAAGATCCCCGGAAAAAGGACATTGTAGCATTTTTAGGTCAAACAGGGAATGAAAAACCAGGTTCAAAGATTCAACGGCACCCGTTTGAAAATTTTCGCTCCGTCGCCGGAGTTGACCAGCGTCAAGTTGATCAGGTATTTTCCGGCCGGCAGGGGAAGAGGTGCTTCGATGATGTAATCGCTCCGGCCGGTTTTGACCAGATTCTCGACGGTGAAACTCAGGGGATAGCCGGCCGAGAACTCCCAGACCGGTTTTTCCTTGGCGTCCAGGGCCGTCAAGGTCAGGGTCAAGGTGGCCTTGAGAGTCGAGTTTTCCTCCTTGAACCAGATCCGCCGGTAGGGCACTTTGACCCGGAGGACGGCTTTCCCTTTTTCCGGCGAGACGACTTCCGTGCGGCATTCCAGAAAGCCTTTTTCCGCGGCGACCTGGGGTTTCAGGAAAAGCTGGGTTTTCATGATTTCCACCAGCTGGATCGCGCTGTCCGGTTCGAGCCGGTAGTTGCCCGTCCAGGTGGGATCGCGGAAAACGATGGGAAAAAACCCATAGTACCAGATTTCCGTAGGGATGTCGTAGAACGACATCCCGCGCGGATACTGATCGCGGTTGTCGGGCGAGCCGAGGAGGATATAGATCCGTCCGCGGTCCTGGAGCCAGCCGGGTTCGCTTCCCCGGCCTTCGTTGAACAGATGATTGGCGTCCTCGATCCGCTGGAAATACTCGTCCTTGAATTCGTTTTCTTCCGTCAACGGGTCGGGATCGCGTTTTTTCCAGAACTCCACCGTGAACGCCTTGCGCTCCTCCGCGGGCAGGTTGATGAACGCCCGGCGCTCGCCCTTGGTGATCAGGTAACGGACTTTAGACAAGAAATCGCGGCTGTCGGGATCAAGCGACTTTTCCAGCCGGGCCGTGGCGCAGGCCGCGATGAAAAGCAGGGCCAGGGCGAAAAGCACCCGCGGAGTTTTTTTCATTTCTTATCCTTGATGGCGTTCAACCGCTCCCGCAGCTCGGGCTGTTTGGCGTTGAGTTCGAGGGATTTTTCCCAGGCGATCCGCGTTTCGGCCGGGTTGCCCAGGCCCAACCAGCATTCGCCGATGGCGTTCAGGACGAGGATGTTCGTCCCGAAGTGGGCCAGATAGTCCTTGTAATGGTTGATGGCGGGAAGGAGTTCGCCCAAGGCCTGACTGGCCTGGCCCGCGATCTGCAGAAAATCCCATTTCCGCTCGTCCTTGAGGAACGGAGCGGCTACCGTCTTTACGGCGGGGAAATCCTTGGCTTGTATGAGGAGGCGGGCGAAGTCCAGGGCGAACGGCTGGGAATTGGGGTCGGTCCGGTAAGCCGCTTCGAGAAGCTGCCGGGCTTTGTCCAGTTTCCCCTGGTTGAAGTATTGGTTGCCCAGGATGTGGATGGTCGCGGCGTCGGTGGCGGGCGGGTGAGACAGCGAAACGACGAACGGGCGCGGCAGGCTGATCATCGGCGTGATGTAAAAGTGGGTTTCGGCGGAAAGCCGCTGGCCCGCCGCCGCCGTGCGGAGGGAAATGCGGAGCGTGTATTGAGCGGGGGGGAAATCGGCCAGGGGGATCTCCTCATAAAAGGCCGTCCCGCCGGGATATTCGGAGACCAGCTTGGAGAATAACCGGAACGGCTGGTCCGCTTTGAGAATCGTATAGTCGATTGTTCCGCTCGTCCGGAGATCGGACGGAACGTTGAGGAGCTCGAAGAAAAGCGACAGCGTATCGCTGGACTGGAAATCGTTGCGGGGAGAGGGGACGAGCTGGATATCGTTCAGGAGGAACGGCTTGTTCGTTCCTTTATATCGCGTGTCCTTGTCCGCCTTGTTGGCCAGCAGGGGCGCGCTCATGGCGAAGGTTCCGGGGTCGGGGACGAGAATCTCGGCTTCAATCGAGGTGAATTCCCGCGAAACCTTGTTTTTCCACAGCAGGTTGACCTTGTACCGGCCGGGGATCAGGGGGAAAAGGTCCTGGTAGCTGAACAGCTTCGATTTGATGGACGCCATTTGCCCCTCGTTGACGTCGATCGGGACGCTTCTGTTGAATTGATAAACCGTACGGTCTCCGGTTCCGGTGACGCGGCCCTCGATCTCGACCTCGGTATGGTAGCCGTTGGGCGAGGTCTCGAAGTTAAGCCGTTCCGGTTCGATGGAGAAATGGACGAAGGCCTGGCCGGTCGGATCCCGGTAAACGCCCATCATCGAGTCGTTGCCGATATAATTGGCCGAATAATCGACATCGATGACATCCTTATAGCGGAGGAGCTTCTCGGCGTAGTCATCCTTGACTTTCTCGAGCGGTGCGGAGGGGATGCGCTGGCTGAGGAGGATTTCCGAGGACACCGAGGGCCGTTCGGTCATCCGCCGTTCGCCGGGGACCAGCGACAGGCTGACCTCGGCGATGGAGGGCTCGATTCCGAGTAGTTTGTAGTAGGCGTTCTCGTAGTCGGTCATGTCTCCGTCGTAGTGGATCAGCAGCTTCTGGGGGCCGTCCTGCAGGGGAGAATAGAGTTTGTACTCATGCGAACCGTCGGGTTTAAAGAAGACGACATTGAAGGCGTTGGGAAGGTTGAATTCGGCCATGCCATCAAAAAACCAGATCGTAGTGGGGAAGATATCGTACAGATTTTCGAATACATCGGTGGACTTGGGCGCGCCCAGGATGACGTAGATCCGGCCCATGGCCGATCTCCAGCCCGGCCCGGGCGTGTCCCGGCCGTACCATTGGTTGGCGTAGGTGATGCGCCGGTAATGCTCCTCGCGGAACTCGTTCTTGTCCGTTCCCGGCGTGGGGTCGCGGTGATTCCAGAAAGCGGTCATGAATATTTCCCGTTCCCGGTCCGATTCGTGCTGGAGGAAAACGTCACGTTCCTTGGGAGTGATGATATAGGGGACGTCCTCCTCGATCCACTTGCGGTATTGGGGGGGGAGGTCTTTGGGGGCTTTTTTTTTGGCTTGTCCGGCGTCGGCGGTCGCGACAAGCCCGCCCCACACGGCCAGCAGAATTATGAGGACTATACTTCGTTTTTTCATGCGATTATTATATGCCTTGCGTTTTTGGGGGTCAAACCGGAGAACTTGATGTCAAGTTTCTTTCCATCGGTCAAGCCTGGAAGCGGCCTTTTCTCCTGGACGTTCCATAAAACGTCGATTCGCCCTGATTTGTTGCAATATTCGTGCCCCATCGACGGACGGGGGGCCCGGGAGGAGGGCGCCTTCGTCTTGCGTGAGGGGCGCAAATCGGTTATCCTTAACAAGGGTTATTCTGGAATTGCCATGTTCCAGAGGGATAAACGGACAGCTGAAAACCATTATTCATGAATTCCCGAATAACCCGGGATTGGCATGCGGAGGATTTTTTGAAGAAGCGTATTCCCATCCTGATTTTATTTTTTCTGTCGTCCGTCTGGGCCGTGGCCCAGGATTTCGGAGGCTTTTTCGGCCGCGTAACCGACGCCGAAAAAAATCCTCTTCCCGGTGTGGCCGTCACCCTGACCAGCGCCAAGATCGCCCCCCAATACACCGTCACCTCGAGCGAGGGCCGCTTCCGTTTTACAGGCCTCCCTCCGGCGGCCGATTATTCCCTGCAATGCGACTCGCCCGGGTTCAAAACACTGCTGTGGGAGCGTCTAACCGTCGCCTATGGAGAAAATGTCCGCTTGGAGTTTGAGCTTCATCCTCTTCCTCCGGACGAGCTGATCAGCGTCTCCGGGAGTACTCCCTCCATCGACAAGAACAGCCGCCGGACGGGTTTAACCCTGACCGGAAACGCGATTATGTCGCTCCCGACCGCCCGCGACCCCTGGGTCTTGCTGGCTCTGGCCCCCGGTCTTGTGGTTGACCGCGAGGATGTCGGCGGTAGCGAATCCGGCCTGCAATCCTACGTATATGGTCAAGGCTCGACGCTAACCGACATCGTCTGGACCATCGACGGGGCGGATATCACCGATCCGTCCGTCTTGGGGGACGCTCCCGCATACCTCAATCCGGCGATTTATGAGGAGATGCGGGTCGATTATGCCGGCGGCGACGTCCGCGCCAGAACCGGCGGCATCCATCTCAACCTTGTGACCAAGCGGGGCGGCAATGGCTTTTCCGGAACGGCCTATTTTGATGCGTCCGGGAAGGCCTTCGAATTGAACAATATCCCCCTGGCCCTCCAATCATCGGGTTACGGTTCTCCCGGCGTCAACAGCGTCCGGCTGTATGGCGCTAATCTCGGCGGACCGGTCCTTCGGGACCGGATTTGGGCGGCCGGTGCCTGGGGCGTCCAGGATATCGACAGGCGGACCCTGACCGGGCTTTCCGACGCGGCCAAGATCGTTTCGGGGTATTTCAACCTCGACATCAAGCTGTCGTCGTCGGCTTGTTTTAACGGCTTTTTCGAGATCGATGAGAAACGGTCTTTGAACCGGTCGGCCTGGAGTGATACCGAGCAGGCTCCGGAAACCTTGTGGAATCAAACCGGCCCCAGCCTGATGGGGAAGGCTGTCGTGGAAAAGAAATTCGGCAACCTCTCGCTGGCCGTCAAGGCCATGTTTTCCAAGCTGGATTTTCATCTCGAACCCGTCAACGGTCCGCGGACCGAGGACGGGTCCGGACCGTACATGGTCCAATCCTACAACCCGTCATTCCGCGTCACCGGCAACACGGATGATTACCGGCGGAAACGGAACCAGTTCGACCTGGCCTTAACCGGCCGGATCTTCCTCGATAACATTCTGGGCGGAGGTCATGAGATCACCTTCGGCGCTGAGTCCCGCACGGCCTCGGCCTCCCTGGCCGATACTTATGAATCCAACCTCATCCTGTATGATTACGGGCCTGGGTGGATCGAGGCGAATCTGCTTCGCGATTCCCTAGCTTCTTACGGGTACAATCGTTTTTCGGCCCACTTCCAGGACACGATTGAATGGGGCCGTTTTTCTCTGTCGCTGGGATTGCGTTTCGACCGCGAGCGGTCCCTCGTCCGGGATCAGATCGTCCCCGCTTCTCCCTGGCTGTCCGAATTCCTGCCCTCGCTCGCGGTGGCCGAGTACGATCCCGGTGCGGCCTGGAGTGTTCTCTCGCCGCGGATCGGCTTGAGCTACGATATTCGCGGCGATGGGCGGGATGTGATCAAGCTGTCTCTGGCCGTTTACGGATCGCCCTCGGGCCTCGAACCGGCGGCCTTCGTCAATTCCCCTGCCGCCGGCATCGGATTGTTGTGGAAAGACGCAGACCGCAACGGTCGCGTGGCGGCGGGCGAATTATGGGGATTCGATTGGCGTTCCGGCGAGCTCAAAAGCCCGGGCAATTCGGCCTTCTGGCTCTATTATTGGGGCTTTGATCCGACCGACCCGACCCGTTTTTCCCCTGTGAATCAGTATGCCCCCACCTCCGCTCCGGCGCTTCTCGATGAGGTTTTACTGTCCTACGAGAAGGAAATGTCGGCTGATTTCGCCGCCCGGATCGAGATCCTCTACCGCAAGCGCCACCGGCTGGCCGTGGACCGCGGGATCTTCGCCGATGGGGCGCTCGAAACGTCCGACAACTGGGTTCTTTACGGGCGCGACTCCCTGCTGGACCGGGATTTCTGGGCCAGGAAAGAGACTCCCGTCGGCGTTTATCGGGAATCCTCGGACAAACGATTCGAACAATACGTCTCGGCTTCCCTGGTCCTCAGCAAGCGGCTTGCGCACGGCTGGATGCTCAACGGTTCGGTTACGGTGTCCGATTGGAAATCCTATTACGGCGGCGATTATCTCGATCCCACGAACATCGACTATTTCGACGGCGGGCCGGTCGCGCCGGAATCCTCGGGGTCCGGGCTCCGCGGAGTTTTCGTCAACTCGCGCTGGACGGCGAAGCTGTCCGGCCTGGCTCGGCTTCCCCTGGGGGTGAACTTTTCCGCGGCTGTCCAGGCCCGGGAAGGCTTCATCGTACCCACTTATACGATCGTCAATCGTCCCGGGATCGGACCGACTTTTCTCTACGGCCGGGCGGGAGGAGGCGGAAAATTCGGCGATACTCGGCTGCCGTCCCTGTTCCTCTTGAACGCCCGCTTGGAAAAATCGATTTCCATCGGTGATCGGGCCACAGCGACCGTAGCCGTGGACGGCTTCAATGTTCTTAATTCCGCTACCTCGCTCAAACGAGCCGGGCTGATCGGCGCGTCCGACTTCCTCCAGGATAAGACGATCCTCGATCCGGCGCTGTTCCGGTTGAGCCTCCGTTTCACGTTTTAATCCCCCCGCGAAATTCCACGGACGGTGGTCCGTGGATGAATAGCGAATTCCCCGCTCCGGGGACAGGTCCTATGAGGACGCCGTCCGGGAGGGCAAGATCCCGCTTAAGATATGACCGGGGAAACGGGCAGGGCGCCCAAGATTTTCAGGGTCAAAGGGAAAAAGCCCTCCCCCCGAAAGGGAGAGGGCCGGGCTGGCTGAATTGAGCGAGGGGGCTTACTTGACGGTGAAGTCGACCCGTTTTTCGCCCACGTTTCCGGAAACCTTGTCCTTGATCTTGAGCACGAGCGTGTAGTTGCCCGGGGGAAGATCGCGGGTCTCGGTCTTGACCTCTTCGCCCTTCTTGATCTGGAGCGTCTGCTTGAGCTGGAGGGGAAGGCTGACCAGGGGAGACTCGAAATTGCCGACGGCGAATTTAATGGCGATTTTTTCGCCCTCATAGACCTCGAAGTTGATCTCGATGTCGTACTTGGACATTTCCTTGGGCTGGCAGCCGAAAATGAAAAAGAACATGTCCAGGTTTTCAGCCAAAGCGAAAACGTTATCCAGATTAGGGGTCACCTGGATCACGGAGTAGGCGAAAAATCCCTTATGGAACTCGGTCTTCTGTTCAGGAGCCTGGACCTGCTTGTATTCCTTCATGAAGAAGACGGGGGTCGTCTCGAGCGTCGTGGTGAAGGATTTGGGGTCGGGGAGTTTAAAATCCTGGTACTGGATGCCGATCTTCTTCAGATCCTGAGAGGCGACGGCGATCGAAGCCAGGTACTCGCCCGGCATCAAGGGATAGCCGACCGTATACCATTCTTCCTTCTCGGGGTCGAATGCGGCCTGATCGATCTCAAGGGTGGCGGGAACGAAGACTTCCTTGATCAATTTGGTCGTCACTCCGTTTTCCACTTGGTGGAACTGGATGAAGACGTTGACGACGGCCTTCATCTTGGGCTGGGTCGGAGCGGCGGGATCGACCACGGCGGCAGCCGGGTCGACCACGGCGGCGGCCACAGAGGGGGCGAAGCCGAGGTCGGCGTTTTTGATCTTCAGGAAAAAGACCTGGAAGAACGCCTGTTGGGCGGGCAGGTACTGGGTCCGGAAAATCTGGAAGGGAACGTCCATTCTGGCCTGCTTGGCGGCGAGACCGGCCATCATGGGTTCTTTGACTTCTTTCGGGATATAAACCTTGTTTCCCTGGGCTGCGGGAGCGGCGGACGCGGGGATGGCCGACACGATGGCCGGCAGGACCGCTAATAACATCACCGAGATAAGCTTTTTCATATTCGATTTTCTCCTCTTTTATTGAAGCTTATGACAGACCTCTCAACCGTGAAATAAGCAAGTAACATGCCATTCCCAGATTGATGGATTTGTTTTATTTTAAACACTTTAACGAGGGTCTTGTTGTAAGATATATTTACAGTCCGTTTGAATGGCGGTATTTCCAGCCGCCGAAAAAAAAGACTATAGCAAAAACGGGACCGGATGGCAAATGGCCGGCCCGCGGTCAGCGCTGGAAGCGATCGACGGCTTGACTGTGTTCGCGGAGCGTTCGGCTGAATTGATGACTGCCGTCGTTTCGCGAGACGAAAAAGAGGAAATCCGTCGCGGCCGGGAAAAGCGCCGCCTCGATGGAATCGCGGCCGGGGTTGCAGATCGGACCGGGCGGCAGACCCGGATAGCGGTAGGTATTGTAGGGCGAGTCAAGCTTCAGGTCCTTGGACCGCAGCCGGCCTTCATAGGTGCCGGCGAGTTTGAGGGGGTAGATGATGGTCGGATCGCAGTCGAGCTTCATCCCGAGGCGGAGACGATTATGGAAAACCGATGAGACGAGAGCCTTCTCCTCGGGCCGCCCGGTTTCCTTTTCTATGAGTGAAGCGAGCGTCACCGCGTCGCGAATGGTCCAGCCGAGTTCCGCCGTTCGCCGCCGCAGGCGTTCCGTGAACACGAATTTGAATTGATCGACCATTTTTCCGGTGATCTCGGCGGCCTTGATCCCCTTGGGTAGACGGTAGGTCTCGGGGAAAAGATATCCTTCGAGATCAGGGGCTTTGGGGTCCCATAATCCGATGAGGTCGGCTGCTTTGAACGCCTCCTCGAACCCGTTCAGGGTTCCGAATCCCTCGCCGATGAAGACTGGGAATATCTCCCTCCCGGTCAGCCCCTCGATCACGGTCACCGGTCGAAGATATACGCGGCCCTGGATTAGAGTCTCGATGACGGCCCGGGGAACGGAGGGGGCTTGGAGTTGATATTGGCCGGCTTTGAGATTATGTCCCCCATAGAAGGCCCGATACCGCCACAGAAAGGGCGTCATTTTAGTCAGGACGCCCTCGCGCTTCAGGGTTTCGGCGATGGCCTTGACGCTTTGTCCCTTTTCGACCTCGACCAGGACCGGGCGAGGCTTCAAATGCGCCGTCCGGTCGTTTTCCAGACCGATCCAGACGCACACTCCCAAGAGGGCGGTCTCGGCTACCGCAACCGCGAATTTAATCGGAAGAAGCGGGAGGTTCATCGACGCGGCGGCTTTCCAAGTACCCTTGCAGAATAATGACGGCGGCGATTTGATTGACCACGGACCTCTTGGACTTGATCTTGACCTTCTGTTCCACCACGAAACGCATGGCTTGATGCGTCGTCAGACGCTCGTCATAAAACTCCACTGGAAGAGAGAGGGCTTGCTGGAGCCAGGCGCCGAAGACCTTTGTTTTTTCGGCCCGTGTGCCCGAGCTTCCATCCATGCGGAGCGGCATACCGATGACGATCCGGCCCACATCGTGCTTGCTGACGATATCCGCCAGGACGCGGCGGTTGTCTTCCTTGCGGGCCCGGAGCTCGATCGTCTGGAGCGGTTGGGCGGTCAGTTGGAGGGAGTCGCTCAGGGCCAACCCCACGTGCCGATCCCCGTAATCGATCCCCAGGATCCTCATGCCGGCGAACTCGCCGTGCAGCGCTTCTTCTTCCGGTGCCGTTCAAATCCGAGTTCGATCATCCGGTCGAGGAGCCGGTTGTAGGGCAGCCCGCTCACTCCCCACAGCTTGGGGTACATGCTGATTTCGGTGAATCCCGGAATCGTGTTGACCTCATTGACGTAGACCTCGCTCGTCCCGTGCTCGAGGAAGAAATCCACGCGGGCCAGGCCCTCGCACTGGCAGGCCTGGAAGGCCGCGACGGCTCGATCTTGGACGGTCCGGACGACCGCGGCCGGAAGCTCGGCGGGAATGCCGAACTCGGTTTTCCCGTCAAGGTATTTATCCTTGTAGTCATAGAATTCGTTGGCGGGCATGACCTCGCCGGGGAGCGAAGCCTCGGGGCGGTCATTCCCCAGGACGGAGCATTCGATTTCCCGGCCGTGGATGCCTTTTTCGACGAGGATCTTGCGGTCGTACTGAAAGGCCAGGTCGAGGGCCGCAGCAGCGCGGGTGTGATTTTTTACTTTGGAGATACCCACGCTCGAACCCATGTTGGCCGGCTTGACGAAATAAGGCAGGGCGAACTCGCCCCGAAGGCGGCGGAGAATTGCCGCCCGTGCATCGTCCCATTCGAAATCGCGTACGACGACCCAAGGGGCGACGGGAAGCCCTTTGTCCTGGAACAGAATCTTCATGACGGTTTTGTCCATTCCCGCCGCCGAACCCAGGACTCCGGGGCCGATAAAGGGGACATCGGCCATTTCAAGGAGACCCTGAATCGTCCCGTCCTCCCCGTAAGGGCCGTGCAGGACGGGGAAATAGATATCGGCCCGGAGCGGACGGCTTCCCCCCTTCATCTGCCAGGGAAGGAAGGGGAAGTCCGGCGCGTGTCTCCGGGCTTTCGCCGATACAAGCGGCGAGTCGACTCTTCTCCAATTTCCGTTCTTGTCGATGAACAGGGAGACGATGGCATAGCGTGTCTTGTCCAGATTGGCATAGACGGCGGCGGCCGACTTCACGGATACTTCGTGTTCGGCCGACCGGCCGCCGAAAATCAGGGCGACGGTGATTTTTTTTGGCATGATCGGGGAATATTGTAATGAAGGGACGAGCGTTTGTCCACGAGCGGAAAGGAGAACGCCTCTTTGCCTGCCCCTTCCCGGTGCGGTTGGATTCGGGAAAAAGCCGGCTTAAAGGTGGTTTTTAAAGATACGACTAGGGGTGAACTTGATCCGCTTTTTTCGGGGAATGGAGATCGTCGCCCCGGTCTTGGGGTTTCGTCCCTGGCGGGCGTCGCGAGTCTTGATCTCAAAACTCCCGAATCCGGAGAGATTGGCTTTTCGACCCGCTTGGAGTGATTCCCGAAGGGATCCGAGCAGAGTCGCGTAAGCTTTCTGGGCTTGTTGGTGAGTGATGCCGGCCTCGTGGGCCATGCGCGCCGTGAAGTCCTTCTTTCCCATGCACATCCTCCTATCCTTCTTGCTGGAAGGTTGATAACATAAATACTATGGTGGGAAAAGGAAAAAGTCAAGGTCGGGTGCCGATCGGGGAAAATTTCCGTTCCCAAAATGGAAGGCGGCCTGGTGTTGTGATAGAATTAGAGAAAGACATTTGCGAGTGAGGTGAGGTCATGCCGAAGAAAATGCGAATGGTAGCCGTCGTTGCGGTCGTTCTGTTTCTTCCCGCTCTTTTTCTCGCCCGGGAAACGGGACAAGACCAGATCGAGAAGCCGAAAATATTCCGGGATTCCTATCCGCTCGTTTCGGAAACGGATATTTCCTGCTCTTTTTTCGTCCTCGAAGAAATCCCGTCGCTTCGAATAGAATCGGCCGACCAGCTCGATGTCAAGCTGCTGATGTCCGACGGAGACCAATTCTGGTCCCAAACGGGAGCCGGGACGACCGTCCGCGAGGGGCAGGTTTTTTCGATTGTTGAAATTCTGACTCCGGCCGTCGACTCAAAAAAAACCTCCTCTTGGGGTTCGATCGGATTCCGGCGGGGCCGGGCCCGGGTCGTCCGTATCGAGGGCGGCCGTTTCATCGCCCGGATCGAAAAAGCATGCGGCCAGATTCGAATCGGGTTTGTCCTCTTTCCCTATGCCGAGCACCCTCCTATCCTGGGCAAGGACCAAGGCTTCGGCGGCTCCCTCCAGGGCGGCGAAGTCCTCACCGGCCGGTTGGTTTATTTTCGGGATGGTTTGAATCAAATCGGATCGGGCGATTGGGCCCTCATCGACATCGGTCGGGAGCAGGGGCTCCAGGCCGGTCGTCAGCTGACGGTGTTCACCCCTCCCGAGGCCGGCAAACCGGCCCGTGCGATTGCCAATGTCGTCGTCATCGATGTCGGGCGGGTCACGGCTACGGTCAAAGTCCTGTCGACCCGGGATGCGATCCATTTCGGGGACCTAGTTCAGGTCAAGTAGGGACCGTTCGCCGGGCCGGGGATTGACAGTGAGGGGGGTTTTTGCTAGTTTAGCGCAGTGCTTTCCGGGACGGTCGCCCCGGGAAGACGGCTGTTTGCGGGCGTAGTTCAGTGGTAGAACGTCTGCTTGCCATGCAGAAGGTCGTGGGTTCAAGTCCCATCGCCCGCTCCATTTTTCCTCTCGCGGCCGGCGCATTTCATGAAGACCAAGGCGCGGTACCCAAGTGGCTAAGGGAGAGGTCTGCAAAACCTCGATTCGCCGGTTCGAGTCCGGCCCGCGCCTCCATTTACTCTTCTCCCGCGGGATCGGGATAGGAGGGTTCCGCTTTCCGGCTTTGCCGGCCGGATTTTACCAGGGAATCGAATCGGCGGGCTGGCCGTTTGACAGCCTGGCGCTGATGCGATAAAGTACGTTCATCGACTGAAAGGAGGTCCCTTATGGACATTATTTCCCGCGTGCAAAATCTTATCCTCAAACCCAAGGACGAATGGGTCAAAATCAAGGGCGAGAATACCCCCTCGATTCAGCTCATCACCGGATACGCGGCTATTTTGGCCGCCATCCCGGCCATCGCCCAATTCATCGGCTACGGCCTGATTGGTATCCGTATTCCGTACTTTGGATCCTACCGCTTCCCCCTGGGGAGTTCCCTACTGCGTGCCATTCTCTATTATGTGTTCACCTTGGCCGCGGTGTTTGCCTTTGGTCTGATCATCGATGCCCTGGCCCCCACTTTCGGTTCCAAGCAAAACGCCCAGAAGGCCATGCAGTTGGCGGTTTACAGCATGACCGTGCCCTATGTGGCGGGCGTCTTCTACATCATTCCGTCCCTGGGCGTGCTGGCCAGCATCGCCGGGCTCTATGGGCTCTATGTCCTCTATCTCGGATTCAACGAGCCGATGATGGACACGCCCAAAGACAAGGTCCTGGGCTACCTGATCGCCTGTTGCGCCGTGGTGATCGTCCTTATGCTGGTCGTCGGTCTGGTCCTGGGCGCATTCTTCGCCGTCGGATCGATCTCAAGAATTTAATTCCGCCACGATCTTATCGAACGCTTCGCGTGGGGAGGCCGCTTGGATTATCGGTCTCCCCACGACGAGGTAATCCGATCCCTTTTCCACCGCCAGCGCCGGTGTCATGATGCGTTTCTGATCCTGGGCTGCCGACCAAGCCGGCCGGATGCCAGGCGTAACGATCAGGAATCCGGGCCCCACTTCTTTCCGCACAAGCTCGATTTCCTGGGCCGAACACACCACCCCGGCCATGCCCGAGGCCTTGGCCAGGGCAGCCAGCCGCAGGACCTGCCCTGAGGTATCCGGGGCCATGCCGATGGAAGCCAGATCGTCGTTCTTCAGGCTCGTCAGGATGGTCACGCCGAGGAGAATGGGCATGTCCAGACCCAGTTTGGCTGCTTCTTCGGCGGTCGTGGCCGCCGCGCGGGCCATCATTTCCCCCCCGCCCGAAATGTGAATGGTCATCATGCGGGCGCCGTGGCGGACGCCGATGCGGGCCGCTTCGCCGACGGTGTTGGGGATATCATGGAGTTTGAGGTCGAGAAAAACGCCCTTGCCCAGGGCCCGGATCTCCTGCAGGAGGGCTGGCCCTTCGGCCGTGAATAATTCCAATCCGACCTTGAACAGGACGGCTTTGTCGAGCTCACGAACCAAGGCCAAGGCCTGGGCTTTGTTCTCCACGTCCAGGGCGGTGATGATGCGGTGAGCGGGTTGGATCGATGGGGTCATGGATGATCTCCTGAGCGGCAAAATAGCACCGTTGTTATTATAATAGATCAGCGCCCGGTCTTGAGCGTCCCGACGATGTCGGAGACGCGGGCGATGCCGTGACGGTCGCACCAGGTGTCCATCTCGCCGGCGATCCGGCCCGCCGCGTCCGGGTTGATGAAATTGGCCGTCCCGACCTGGACGGCCCGGGCCCCAACCATCATGTATTCGAGGGCGTCCTCGCCGGTCATGATTCCGCCCATGCCGATAACCGGGATCTTGACGGCTTGGGCGGCCTGATAGGTCATGCGCAGAGCGATCGGCTTGATGGCCGGGCCGCTCAATCCGCCGAGGACATTGCCCAACTTGGGCCGGCGTGTTTCGAGATCCACGGCCAAAGCCAGGATCGTATTGATGAGCGAAACAGCGTCGGCTCCTCCGTCCTCGGCCGCCCGGGCGATTTCAGCGATGTTCGTCACGTTGGGAGAGAGCTTGGCGATGAGGGGGCGGCGACTCCGTTTCCTGGCCTCGCAGACGATCGCTTGCGTCGTCTTGGCGTTCATGGCCGGACAGGCGCCGTTCTGCTTGACGTTGGGGCAGGAGATGTTGAGCTCGTAGGCGGCGATGCCGTCCCGCCCGTTCAGAAACTCGATGACCTTGATATACTCGTCGTCGCTGGCCCCGCAGACGTTGACGATGACGGCCGTGTCGTGCCGGCGCAGCTGGGGCAGGATGTCGGCGGCGAAATGCTCGACGCCTACACCCTGCAGGCCGATGGCGTTGATCAGGCCGGAGGCTGTCTCGACCAAGCGGGGCGGCGGATTGCCTTCACGCGGACCGTAGTAAAGCCCTTTGACCACGATTCCGCCCAATTTGCTCAGGTCGAGAAAAGGGGTGAATTCCAGGCCATAGCCGAACGTCCCGCTGGCCGTAAGGACGGGATTCCGGAGCTTGAGGAAACCGAGGTCGATGCTGAGGTCGGCCATGTCATGCCCCGTCCCAGACGATGTCTTCGGCCGCGAACACCGGGCCGTCCTCGCAGATCTTGCGCCATTTTCCGTCGTCGCCTTTTTTGATCCTCTTGACGCAGCCCCAACAGGCTCCGAATCCGCAGCCCATGATTGCTTCGAGTGAAAGCTGGGCCGGGAGGCCGCGGTCAAGGGCGAGCCGGGCGGCTTTTTCCATCATCGGATCGGGTCCGCAGATGAATAGGCCCGCGGGCGTCGCGGCCCCCAGCTCTTTTTCCAGGAGCGAGGTGACGAACCCCTTGAAGCCGAAACTTCCATCGTCCGTCGAGCAGACGAGCTGGAACCCGGCGGATTCGAATTTCTTGCCAATGGGGATTTCGGCCAGTGTCTTGCCGCCGTAGAAGACTTTGACGCGGGCGCCCTTGCCGCTGAGGACATGGCCGAGAAAGAAGAGCGGGGCGATCCCTCGCCCGCCGCCGATGAGCCAGACTTCCTTGCCTTTCCAGTCCCCTTCCAGCCGGTAGCCCTTGCCGAGCGGGCCGAGGATATCAATCGTTTCGCCCTCTTTTTTGCCGGCCAGAATGGCCGTACCATGTCCAGCGACCCGGAAAAAGATTTCCAGCCAGTTGTTCCCGGCATTGTGCAGGCTGATGGGGCGCCGTAGAAGCGGGTCATTTCCTTCGGCCGTCCGGACCATGAGGAACTGGCCGGGCGCCGCCTTGGCGGCCAGGGCCTTGGATTCGATCCGGAAAAGATGAAAATCGCCCCAGGTTTGCCGGCCGATGATGCGGGCGTTCGGGTCCTGCTTCATGCTGGGAACAAAATATCAAATCGACCGGGCGGGGTCAATCGCTGATTTGACCTCGTTGCCGGCTTTGGGTCATAATTCAGCGGCATTCATACGCCGATCGACAAGGAGCCATCCATGGATATTTCCCGACGCGGCCGGACAGTTCAGGCTTCCCCCATCCGCAAATTCAAGCCCTACGCCGATGCGGCCATCAAGGCCGGGGTCAAGGTCTATTTCCTCAACATCGGCGATCCCGATATCCCGACCCCCCAGCCCATCCTGGATGCCGTCCGAAACTTCAACGATCCCATCCTCAGCTACGGTCCGGCCCAGGGCTTCCTGGAACTCCGGGAAGCGATCGCCGCCTACTTCGGCGGATACGGGATTTCGCTCATTGCCGACAACGTCATCATCACCAACGGCGGCTCGGAAGCGATTCTCCTGGCTTTCGCCACCGTCGCCGATCCCGGCGACGAGATCATCATTCCCGAGCCGTTTTATACCAATTACAACGGCTACGCCTCGCTGGCCGACCTCAAAGTCGTTCCCCTGACGCTCAAGATCGAGGACGGCTACCGCCTTCCGCCGGCCGCGGAATTCGAGGCTAAAATCACTCCCCGGACGAAAGCCATCGTCCTCTGCTCGCCCAACAACCCGACCGGCTCGGTCTATTCGCCCGAAGAGCTCCAGCGCGTCGTCGATGTCGCCGTCAAGCACGACCTCTTTCTCATCGGCGACGAGGTTTACAAGGAATTCGTCTACGACGGCCTCAAGCATAAGAGCCTCCTGGAATTCCCGGAGGCCCGGGACCACGTCATCGTCGTCGACTCGATTTCCAAGCGCTTTTCCTGCTGCGGCGCCCGCATCGGCGCGGCCATCACCAAAAAAGACACGGTCTACGCGGCCATGCTTCGTTTCGCCCAGGCCCGCCTGTGCCCGCCTTCGATAGAACAGAAGGCCGCCATCGCCGCCTACAAGATGGGCATGGGCTACTTCGAGCCCGTTCGTCAGGAGTACGAGCGCCGTCGCGACGTCCTTTTCGCCGGGCTGAGCGCCATCCCCGGCGTCGTCGTCCGCAAACCGCAGGGCGCGTTCTACATGAGCGTCCGTCTGCCCATCCGGGACGCCGAGAAATTCGTCGCTTGGATGCTGACCGAGTTCCGGCTGGACAACGATACGGTCATGGTCGCGCCCGAGTCGGGATTCTACGGCACGCCGGGCAAAGGTTTGGACGAAATCCGCATGGCCTACGTCCTCAAGGAAGCGGATATCCGGAGGGCCCTGATTGTCTTTCGGGCGGGCCTGGAAAAATACAAGGCCACGGTCGAGAAGTAAGATTCCCGATATCCTCTTCCTTGAGGATATCCGGAGGGCCCTGATTATTATAGTGCCTCGTGGTCCTTGAACCCCCGGCCCTTTCCGGTGTATAGTCTGGTGTTTTCACAATCCATCGAAATGAAGGAGATCGGTATGGCGAAAAAGTACGTCTACTTCTTCGGCGCCGGGGCGGCCGAAGGCAACATGAAGATGAAAAACCTGCTCGGCGGCAAAGGCGCCAACCTGGCCGAGATGGCCGGGATCGGCTTGCCCGTCCCGCCGGGTTTCACGGTGTCGACCGAGGTCTGCCAGCTCTTTTATAAAAACAAGAAGAAGATTCCCGAGGCCGTCAAGCTGGAGATCGAAAAAAACCTCAAAAAGCTCGAAAAGGCCGTCGGCCAGGCGCTCGGCGATCCGAAGAATCCGCTGCTCGTATCCATCCGTTCCGGTGCGCGGGCGTCCATGCCCGGCATGATGGACACGATCCTGAACCTCGGCTTGAACGAGAAGACGGTCGCCGCCCTCATCGCCAAGACGAATAATCCGCGGTTCGTTTACGACTCCTACCGCCGGTTCGTCCAGATGTACGGCGACGTCGTCCTCGACCTGAAACCGGTCAGCAAGGACGACATCGACCCGTTCGAGGCCATCATCGAGCAAAAAAAGCACGAGCGCGGCGTCGGTAACGACACCGACCTGACCGCCGACGACCTGAGGGATCTGGTCGCTCGATTCAAGGCGGCCATCAAAGCCAAAACCGGACGCGATTTTCCCGAGGACCCCATGAAACAACTCTGGGGGGCCGTCGGTTCCGTCTTCAGCTCCTGGATGAATGATCGGGCCATCGCCTATCGCAAGCTGTACGACATTCCCGAATCCTGGGGTACCGCGGTCAACGTCCAGCTGATGGTATTCGGCAACATGGGCAATGATTCCGGCACCGGGGTCGCCTTCACGCGCGACGCGGCGACGGGCGAAAACATTTTTTACGGCGAATACCTGATGAACGCCCAAGGCGAGGACGTGGTGGCCGGCACCCGCACGCCGCTCCCGATCGCCGAATTGAAAAAAGACGACGCCAAAGGGTATGCCCAGCTTGAAAAGATCCGTCATATCCTGGAAAAGCATTATGCCGACATGATGGATGTCGAGTTCACCATCCAGCAGGGCAAGCTCTACATGCTTCAGTGCCGCGTCGGCAAACGGACGGCTTTCGCCGCCATCAAGATCGCCGTCGACATGGTCGAGGAAAAGCTCATCAGCGAGAAGGAAGCGTTATCCCGCATCGAGCCGGATCAGCTGAATCAGCTCCTCCGGCCCATCTTTGACCTGGCCCAAAAGGAAGTCGCCATCAAGGGCGGACGCCTTCTGGTGAAGGGCCTGAACGCCGGTCCCGGCGCCGCCACCGGCCGCATCGTGTTCAACAGCGTGGACGCGGAAGCGTGGGCCCGGAAGGGCGAAAAGGTCATTCTGACCCGAATCGAGACTTCGCCCGAGGACATCAAGGGCATGAACGCGGCCGAGGGCATCCTGACCGCCCGCGGCGGCATGACCTCCCACGCCGCCCTCGTCGCCCGCCAGATGGGCAAGGTGTGCGTTGCCGGCTGCGGGGAATTGGTCATCGATTACGGCCGCCGGACGATGACGGTGAAAGACCGGACCCTGAAGGAAGGCGACTGGATCTCCATCGACGGCACGACCGGGCAGGTCATCGAAGGCAAACTCAACACCAAGCCCTCGGAAGTCCTGCAGGTCCTGATCGACAAGACCCTTGATCCGGCCCAAGCTCCCGTTTATCAAACTTTCGCCAAGATCATGAAATGGGCCGACAAGGTCCGCACGCTCAAGATCAGGACCAATGCCGATCAGCCCGATCAGGCGGCCAACGCGGCCGCCTTCGGCGCCGAGGGCATCGGGCTGTGCCGGACCGAGCATATGTTCTTCGGCGAGGGCAAGATCGGCCCGATGCGGGAGATGATCCTGGCTGATTCGCTCGACCAGAGGAAAGCCGCCCTGGCCAAGCTTCTGCCCCTCCAGCGGAAGGACTTCGCCGGCATCTTCGAGGTCATGAACGGCCGTCCCGTGACCATCCGTACGATCGACCCGCCGCTCCACGAGTTCCTCCCCCACGAGGAGAAGGAACAGCGCGCCCTGGCCCAACAGATGGGGATTTCCTTCGAGAAGGTCAAGGAACGCGTTGAATCCCTGCATGAGTTCAACCCGATGCTCGGCTTCCGCGGCTGCCGGCTGGGTATCATCTATCCCGAGATCACCGACATGCAGGCCCGGGCCATCTTCGAGGCCGCGGCCGACACCAAGAAGAAGGGGATCGCGGTTGAGCCCGAGGTCATGATCCCCCTGGTCGGCCACGTCAAGGAATTGGCCCACCAGGAGAAGATCGTCCGGGCCGCGGCCGAGTCCGTGATGAAGGAAAAGGGCGTCAAGTTTAAATACCTGGTCGGCACGATGATCGAGATTCCGCGCGGCGCCCTCACGGCCGACGAGATTGCGGCCGTGGCCGAGTTCTTCAGCTTCGGCACCAACGACTTGACTCAGACGACTCTCGGCGTGAGCCGGGACGATGCCGCCCGTTTCCTCGTCCCTTACGTGGAGAAGGAGATTTACCCCAAAGACCCGTTCGAAGTGCTGGACCGGGACGGTGTGGGCCGGCTCATGCGCATGGCCGTGGAGAAGGGCCGCCGAACGCGCCCGGGGATCAAGCTGGGCATCTGCGGCGAGCACGGCGGCGATCCGTCGAGCGTGGAGTTCTGCCACATGATCGGCTTGAATTACGTCAGTTGTTCGCCTTTCCGTGTTCCCATCGCGCGCCTGGCGGCCGCCCGCGCGGCCTTGCTGAACACTCCGGCCCAAAAACCCGCGACGCGGAAACCGGCCCGGCCCCAGAAAGCTTCCAAGAAATAAGGGGACTTAAACCGAAACGAACCCTTGCCCCGTTTTGTAGCCCGCCGGGCGATAGGAATGAGAGCGGGCCTCTGAATCGGACCAAGGGCTGTGAACCTTTAAATGAACGGGATGGCCGAGGCTCCGGCCGCTATCAGGGCTGCCGCTCCGGAGATCGCGCCGACGTGCGGAAAAAAATGAGAAGCGCGGCAAAGGACTTATTGAGAGTTCATCGAATGAGTTTATATGAAATGGGCTATCCCTTTCGAACAGGGATGATTTCGAGCCAGTACCCGTCGGGGTCCTCGATAAAGTAGATCCCCATAGCCGGGTTTTCGTAACAAACGACACCCATCTCCTTGTGGCGCTTGAAGGCGGCGTCGTAATCGTCCACGGTGAAGGCCAGATGGATCTCGTTGTCGCCCAGGTTGTAAGGATCCTTGCGGTCCCTCAACCATGTCAATTCGAGCTTGTGCCCGGTGACGCCGTCACCCAGAAAAACCAGGATGAAGCTTCCGTCGGCCGGGGCGATCCGGCGGACTTCTTCGAGGCCAAGCGCCGTCTTGTAGAACGCCAGACTGCCCTCCAGGTCCAGGATGTTGATATTATTGTGGGCGAATGTGAATTTCACTTCAGCTTCTCCATCCCCTTGAACTCGCGGTAGGGTGAGAGCAGGTCGAGGACTTCGCGGTCTTGGGCCGGAAGTGTGTTCAGGATCATTCCGGCCAGCATCTCGCCCAGGCCCGGTCCGAGCATGAAGCCCTGACCGCACATGCCGACGGCCTGAAGAAAACCCCGGACCTCCCGGGCCCAGCCGACGAGCGGCAGGCCGTCGGGGGTCATGGGGTAGAGCCCCCGCCAGGTCCGCCTGACCCGGAGGTTTCGCAGGCGCGGCATGAGGTCGACCATGCGGGTGGCGACCAGAGGCAAGAAAGAACTCGTCTCCCGCGTATCCGTCCCCCAGATGCTGGGGCTGGGCGTGATGCAGAAGAGGATCTGGCCGGTCGAGTGCTGATAAAAATAGTAATTCGCCGATCCGGGCAGGGGCCGGATGTCGACGACCATGGGTTTGAGAAACGCGGCCACGGGTTCGGTGACCGCCCCTTCGTGCGAGTCGGGCCTGACCGGCAGGTCGAGTCTGGCCAGGCGGCCGATCTCCGCGGCATAGGGACCCGCGGCGTTGACCACAATCTCGGCCCCGTACTCGCCCTTGTCCGTCCGGACGCCGCGCACGGCTCCGCCTTCGATGATCAGTTCCCGGACGGTCTCGGCGAACCGGAATTCGGCCCCGGCCGCCTCGGCGTGTACGGCGAAAGCATGGGCGGCCAGGAGCGGGGAGGCGCTCCCGTCTTCGGGCGAGTAGGTCCCTCCGATCAGCCCAAGCGGGTTGAGGTCGGGGATAAGATCAAGCAAGGATTCGCGCTCGAGCCAGTCGATGTTCAAGCCGAAGGCTTTCTGGGTGACGAGGAGCTCTCTCAGAGTATTCTCGTCCCCGCCGGTGTAGGCGACGAAGCAATATCCTCCCCGGTGCCACTCCAGGCTTACCCCCCGGTGTTCCTCCCAAGTCGAGAAAATTTCCAGACTGCGCAGGCAGATGCGGATCTTGGCCGGGTCGGAATGGGTGGCCCGCAGTCCGCCGATGGCGTGTTTGTTCGAGCCCTGGCCGACGCTTGAATTCTTGTCTATCACCAGGACCCGGAGGCCGGATTCGGCCATGGCCAGGGCGGCCGGAGTCCCGACGCTCCCCGCCCCGATGACAACGACGTCGTAGGAGGTTTTAGCGGCGGACATCGGTCCCCTCCTCCCCGGTTTCGATTCCGGCGAAGGTGCCCAGCGACACCTCCATGAACAGCGGGCGTTGGGGCTGGTCGATAACTTCCGCGGCGGGGACGTCTTCCTCCCGGAACAGCCGGTGGATGAGGGATGTGCAGGTCTTGGCTCCGCACGAGCCCATGCCGGCTCTGGTGACGGCCTTGATCTGATTGATATCCCGAATTCCCTTCCGGATGAGGACCCGGATCTCGCCGGCTGGAACACGCTCGCACCGGCAGACGATGGTGTCGTCGGCAGTCCTCTCTATGTATCGATCCAGGGGCTTGGTCACATCGTCTTTCTGGACCCGCAGGCCGGCGATCTTCTTGGCGATCGCTTTGGGGGCGCGGATTTTGACCAGGATCGTCCGGTCATTAGCCTTAATGGCCCGAACCCCCGTGACTTCGACTTCGCCGAGTTCGCCGCCGGCCGTATCGAGGACAAAGATTCTGTCCCCGACCTCGATTCTTTCCCGGAGAAATTCGTAGGGCAGGGTCACGGTAGGGAATTCGTCATCCTTGCGGTAATCGACCAGGGTGACGGCCAAACCCGGGCAGATGGTGACGCATTTCTCGCAGCCGGTGCAGGCCTGGGCTGGATCGGGGGTTTCATACACGGGCAGGCCGCGGATGTCGTCGGCGTGGATGTGAATAAGGTCGCGCGGACAAACCGTCGTGCAGGGGTCGCAGGGAATTTCCTGGACGCAGTGAAGCAGGGGGAAAACGCCCGTTTCGGAGGCGGGTATGTCCTCGGGGATGGTTGTCCCCGGCCGCGACTTGAGGATCTCGGCCGTGGTGTACCAGTCCTTGGATATATCGCCGACTTCGTGCCCCAGGTCGCGGGCGATTTCCAGTCCGCGGATCTTGCCCGAGAAAATGGCGGACGAAGCCTCGGCGATCTCCTCGGCGTCCCCGGCGGTGTAGACGCGGAGCCCGAATTCACGGGACTTGATGAAAAACTCATCGACCGGGTCGAGCCCGATGGCGATGAGGATGGTATCGCAGGCGAAGGAGCGCGCCGTCCCCGGAACGGGTTTCCAGTTGGCGTCGAGTCGGGCGATGGTCGCCGATTCGACCTGGTTTTTGCCGTCGGCGCTCAGGATTGTGTGCGAGGTATAAATAGGGACGCCGAAACGCAGGAGTTTGTCTTTATGGACCTTATATCCGCTGCATTCGGGGAGCGCCTCGACCAGCCCAACGACGGGGATGCCGGCCTGCAGGGCATGGTATCCGGCGATCAGGCCGACATTGCCGCCGCCGACGATGAAAAGCCTCTCGGAGGAGCGGACCAGGTCGCGGTTAACCAGCGTCTGGAAGGCCCCGGCGCCGTAGACACCGGGCAAAGTGCTGCCGGGAAAAGCCAGCGATTTTTCGCGGGCTCCGGAAGTGACCAGAACAACCTCGGGCCGGACCTGGACGTAGCGGCCGCTGCCTCGAAGAACGCCCACGATGCCGTCGCTGAAGACCGCCAGCGCCGTGGATTGGGTCCAGATGTCGATCGAGGGGAGGGTGCGGAGCTCCGTCTCCAGCTTGATGGCGATGTCGATCCCCCTCGTCCCCGCATAGACGGCCTCATAGGAGCCGAAAAAGCGATGGGTCTGGAGGACGAGCTTCCCGCCCAGCCGGTGTTTGTCGTCGATGAGAAGGGCCCGGATGCCTCGCCGGCCCAGCTCGATGGCTGCGGACAAGCCGGCGGGGCCGCCGCCGATGATCAGGACGGGGATTTTGACCTCGGCGATGGGCCGGGCTGCCGGGGTGTCCGTCACCACCGGGAGTTCCGGCAGTCCGTCGACGGGAGCGACCTTGAGGCCCGGGCGGACGAGTTCCATGCACGACTTCACCGGCAGGCCGTCGGCCAGGACCAGGCACTGGGCGCACTGGCCGTTGGCGCAAAAAATTCCTTGCGGAGCATGATCTTTATGATGATAGCTGAAAATTCGTTCCCCGTGGGCAAACAGGGCTGAAGCGATGGTTTCGCCCTGTTTTGCGCTCAGCGGACGGCCTTTCCAGGTGAAGGGGATGGACTCGGCCGGCTCGGGCGTCAGAATGGGGTGGCGTTCGATGCGATAGCCGCTCACGCAGGCCTCCTTCCGTTGCCTTGCCGCCTGAGAAAGGCATGATATGAGCGCGAAATTATATCACATTTTACGTCCAGGGAAGGGGTATGATATGCTTCCAGTTCCGCCATGCGACTCCTTGACGCTCTCCTAAGCAAACGATTCCCCTTCAAATTTGTCTACAGCGACGAATACTGGATGATCGACTTGGGCCGGCACGTCGTTCCCGTGCGCAAATACCGGATTATTTACGAGCGTTTGCTGGTTGGGGGAGTCCGCAAGGAGAATTTTTTCCCCTCACCGCTCATCAGCGACGAAGATGTCCTGCGCGTTCATACGGCGAAATACGTCCGGAAGCTTCAAACCGGGGACCTGACCAAGTCCGAGATCCAAACCCTGGAGCTGCCCTATTCTCCGGAATTGGCCCGCTACGCCTGGCTCCATGTCGGGGGGACGGTGTTGGCCGCCGAACGAGCCCTGATCGACGGGTTGGCCGTCCATCTGGGCGGCGGTTTTCACCATGCTTTCGCCGACCACGGCGAGGGGTTTTGCCCCCTTAACGACGCGGCCGTGGCCGTGGAAAAATTACGGGCCGGAGGCCTGATCGCTAAAGCTATGATCGTCGATTGCGATGTCCACCAGGGCAACGGGACGGCCGCTTTTTTTGCCGGGCGGACGGACGTCTTAACTTTTTCCATTCACCAAATGGACATCTATCCAGCCGAAAAACCTCCCAGTTCGGTCGATGTCGGCCTCTGGAACGGTGACGGAGATGCGGAATATCTGGCCGCTATGCGAGCCCATTTCCCCCGTCTTTTCCGGGAATTCCGTCCCGATCTGGTCATCTATCTGGCCGGCGCCGATCCGCTGAAGGGCGACAAGCTCGGCGGGTTGCTGTCAACCAAGGAGGGGCTGGCCGAGCGCGACCGCATCGTTCTTGAGGGAGCGTGCCAACTGGGAATCCCCGTGGCCGTCCTCCTGGCCGGAGGATATGCTTTGGATGTCGCCGATACGGTCGATGTCCATTGGAATACGATCTTGGCCGCCCGGAAAGCCCGGCGTCTGCGCGCCTAGACCGAACGCGCGCTCTTCAGGGATAGCCGGACGGAGTGTGTTTTCTATACGTTCGCGGCGCAAAACCTCGATTTTTAAATCGGGGTACATAGCGCCGCTCAGTATTAACCCTGGACATGCCCCGGGCTTGGCGGGCAAGTCCTACGGTTTTTGTAGGATATACCCCGGGCCTTGCCTGGCAAGTCCTATGGTTTTTATAGGGTTCAGCC
>CAZLAM010000017.1:0-2735 GCA_964557435.1 uncultured Eubacteriales bacterium | reverse complement strand
AATCCCCCATCTGATCCTGATCAACGCCGGCCCGGTGCCGCCGAACCCGATGGAGCTCTTAGGGTCGGTTCAAATGTCCGAATTTATAGAAAAATTGAAAAAGAACGTCGATTATATTTTGATCGATACGCCTCCCGTGCTGGCCGTCAGCGACGCCATGGTCTTGGGCCCCTTCGTTGACCGGGCCATCCTGGTCATCGAGGGAGGGAAGACTCCGAGAGAAGCCCTGCGGCGAGCCCGGGAAAAGCTCGATATACACCATATCAAGTGTTTAGGGGTCGTCATCAATAATGTTCGGATCCACGATAGTGAGCACTATTTCGCCAGCCACTATTACAAGCATTATGGGAAATCAAAGGAATCTTGATGATCGGGCTTGACAAAAGACCCCTGTTGGGACTAAATTAGCTATGCTAAGGAGGAGTATTATGTTTAAAATAAGCGATTTTTGTAAATGTAGGTTGACTTTTCTGCTCCTGGCAGCGTTCAGCGCGATGTTCCTTCCTCTGGAGATCTTGGCCGCGCCGGCGGTGACGAAAGGCAATCTGATTGGATTCGTTTATTTGGTTGACCTGGAGGCCCCTCTTGCCGATGCCGTGGTTAAGATCCGGAGCGTCAAAGAAGGCACCGAAATCCCAAGCCAGCCGTCCGACAAGAACGGAGGCTATCAGCTTCTGGGAATCAATGAGGGCCAATACATTCTGGGTGTATCGGCCAAGAATGGCGATTATAACTTCAATGTCCTGATTCAAGTCAAAGGCGGCGAGACCGGCAAGCTGTCTCTCCTCCTCAAGGAGGGCCAGGCCAATGCGGTTCTGGCCAAGAAGGCGTCGTTCTTCGCCTTACCATTGGGTATCGCTTTGCTGGCCGGCGGATCGGCGGCGGCTGTCGTAACCGGCGTAAGCATGATCAATGGCCCGACTCCATCCACCGCCTCTGCTTCTAAAAAATAACGAACCCTCTGAATAGTTGGGGCCCTCGCCGCGAGCCTTGACGGAGCGGCCGGCTCAAAGATAAGTTTCTCCTGTCCGGTTCTGAGTGTTTCTAGAAAGCGTCCTTACGTATATTGCCTTGTGACGAAATATCGCTCTTGGCTATGAATTTCCCCATCTCAAGTATGTCGGGTGGCCAAAACCGGTTGGAGTCAAGCCTTCGGTGGTTCTTTCAAGAGAAACGGCTTGCTAATTTGACTTGCCGAGCGCATCTGCTTTATTATTAACATGTAATGATGGAGGGGAAAATGTTTGAAAAAGTTAGCTTTGTGCGGTGGGCATGCAGTGTTCTGCTCCTGGCCGCGCTAGGAGCGATGTTTCTCCCTACGGAGATCCTAGCGGCGCCGGGGGCGGCAAAGGGCAATCTGGTAGGATTCATTTATTTGGGGGACCTGAATTCCCCAGTTGCCGACGCCGTGGTCAAGATCCGGAGCGTCAAAGATGGCACGGAAACCAAAAGCGAACCGACCGACAAGAACGGAGGCTATAAGCTTTTAGGCATTGAAGAGGGCCAATATATTCTGGGCGTCTCGGTCAAACATGGCAATTATAACCTCGAGGTCTTAATTCAAATCAAGGGCGGCGAAACCGGCAAGCTGTCGCTTGTCCTCAAGGAAGGGCAGGTTAACGCGGTCTTGGCCAAGAATGTGCCGAAGGCGGCGTTCTTCGCCACGCCGTTAGGCATCGCTTTGCTGGCCGGCGCGTCGACGGCGGCCGTCGTGACCGGCGTGAGCATGATCAACGATACAACTCCCCGGCCCGCTTCTGCTTCCAAAAAATAAATGTCCCTCTGGATAAGAGGTGCCCTCGCCGCCATCCTTTTCCTTGTTCCGCTTCCCTTTGGGGCCGTGGAAGAGGGCGCGGTTTTCGTCTTCGAAACAGCGACTCTTCTTCTCTTTGCTCTCCACGTGCTTTTCGTCGGCGGGCGGACTCGGGATGACGATTCGGGCCAACGCGCTCCGCTTCCCCGCATCCTGAAAATTCTTCCGGCTGTTTTCTTCGGCATCGCGGCCCTTCAAATCCTTCCCCTCCCTTTTCCCCTTCTTCAAATCCTCTCCCCCCAGGCCTTCCGCCTCCAGGCGGAAGCCGCGGCCGTCGTGGCCGGAGGACCGGTTATGCGAGGTTGGGGGACGCTTTCCCTGGCGCCTTCCCTGTCCCTGGGACAGCTTCTCCTTTTTTTCTGCTGTTTCCTATTCGGCTATCTGATTTGGTCTTCAATACGGACGAAAAAAGACTTGGAAGTCTTCGTCTGGACGCTTCTTGCCGGGGCTTCTTTTCAAGCGTTCTACGGGATGGCCGGATTCTTCAGCGGATCGGGGAAAATCTGGGGTTTCATAAAAGTCCATTATCTGGATTCGGCGACCGGGACGTTCATCAATCGGAACCATTTTTCCGGATACCTGGAAATGATCTTTCCCATCAGCCTGGGCTATATTCTGGCCAAGGCCGACTTCTTTTCCATGAAACCGGGCGGCCGGCTTAAGGAGAAGCTTCTCTGGTTCAGCCAGGACCGTCTCCAGAAAGCATTTTTGCTCAGCCTGATCAGCGTCCTGATCGGGTTGGGCATCTTCTTTTCGCGGTCACGGACGGGGATCTTTATTTTCTTCGCTACGTTCTTTCTCCTGGCCCTGGCCCTCGCGGTATTCGGGAAGAAAAAGAGGCGTTCGCTCAAGATGGTGCGGATCGTCATCGTGGCTGTCCTGGCCGCTGCGGTATTCATCGGCATCGATCCGATCATCGAGC
>CAZLAM010000016.1:0-1949 GCA_964557435.1 uncultured Eubacteriales bacterium | reverse complement strand
CATGTTACCTCCTCGCTCGACCGAAACCTATTCTAGCGTTCCCCGGGACAATATCCCGCCCCCGGGCCGGAGTCAAGATCGCTTCTCCCCTTCTCCCCTTCTCGCGGCTTCATGTTTCCTGATAGAATGGCGGCATGAGCGTCCGTTGGCCTTGGCCCGAGAGCCGATCGGGTTCTCTGCCCAAAAAAATCGACCTCGCCCCCATGAAACGCCGGAGTTTCCTGGGCTGGAGCGCGGCCCTCGGAAGCGGGGCCTTGACCGCAAAATTCAGGAAAGCCCGCGGCCTGGACGGATCGTCCGCGGCGCGTATGGCCTCCAACCGCGGACTCCAGGACGCGGAAGAAGACATCCGTGTCGTCCGAACCGGCTGTCCCTCGCACAATTGCGGCGGGCGCTGCCTGCTGCTCGTCACCGTCCGGAACGGCAAAATCATCGGCATCGAGGGCGACGACCGGGCCGGCGACGGTATCGAAAACCCCCAGCTTCGGCCCTGCATCCGGGGTCGGTTGTATCGCCGCCGGCAATACCATCCCGACCGCCTGCTTTACCCCATGAAGCGGACGGGCAAACGGGGCGAAGGAAAATTCGCCCGGATCGCCTGGGACGAAGCCCTCGACCTGATGGCCTCCGAGCTCCGGCGGGTTAAAACCGCCTACGGAAATTCATCCATTTTCATCCCCTACGGTACCGGCAGCTTCAATCAAATCAACGGCCGGCAGACGGCCCAAAGGCTGTTAAATCTCTTCGGCGGTTCGCTCGGCCTCTACAATAACTACTCCTGGGCGGCCATGGCCGCGGCCACGCCGACGGTGTACGGCACGAACGTCACCGGCAACCAGCGCCAGGACTGGGTCAACGCCCGGACCATTTTGATGTGGGGATGGAACCCCTGCGAGATGCGCGACGGGACGAACTCCGAGTATTTTCTGCGCCTGGCCAAGGAGAAAGGGGCCCGCATCGTCTGCCTCGATCCGCGCCAAACAATGTCCTCCGTCGCCTTGGCCGACGAATGGATCCCCATCCGGCCCGGAACGGACGCGGCCATGATGACGGCCATGGCCCACGAGATCATCGCCGGGAATCTCCACGACGCCGACTTCGTCCGGACCCATTGTCTCGGGTTCGACGCCTCGCAAATGCCTTCCGGCGCCGAAAACGCGGAAAGCTATCAGGACTACATTCTGGGTAAACGCGACGGCACGTCCAAGACTCCCGCCTGGGCGGAGGGCATCTGCGGCGTCCCCCGCGAGACGATCGCCCGCCTGGCACGGGAGTATGCCACGGCCAAGCCGGCCGTCCTCTACCAAGGCTACGGCATGCAGAGGCGCGCCTACGGCGAACAAGTCGTGCGGGCCGGGTGCGTCCTGGCCGCCATCACCGGAAACGTCGGGATTCCCGGCGGGTGGGCCGGCGGACTGGCCCTCCAAGCGCCCGACGGCGGTCCGGCATGGACGGTGTTTCCGACCGGGGCAAACCCGGTCAAGGCCCGGATCCCGGCCTTCCTGTGGACCGAGGCCGTCCTGCGAGGCAGGACCATGACCACTGCCGACGGCCTGCTGGGGACCGAGGCGCTGGGGGCGAATATCAAGCTCCTCTACGCCGTGGCCTCCAATGCCCTGCTCAACCAGCATGCCGACATCAACCGGACGGCCGGCATTCTAAGAGACGAAAAACTTGTCGAGTTCATCGCCGTCCAGGATAATTTCCTGACCTCCACGGGGAGGTTCGCCGACCTGCTGCTCCCCGCCTGCACCCAATTCGAGACTTGGGGAGTCGCCGACGGCTGGAAATACGGCGATGAAGTCCTGCTCATGCCCAAGATCGTCGAACCGCCGGGTGAAGCGAAAAGCGACTACCGCATTTGCTCCGACATCGCCGGACGGCTCGGCCTGGGCGACGCCTACACCGAGGGCCGGGACGAACGCGCTTGGGTCGGCTGGTCGATCGAG
>CAZLAM010000015.1:0-27323 GCA_964557435.1 uncultured Eubacteriales bacterium | reverse complement strand
CCCCCTTTTTAAATCCCTGACGGGACGGGACATCGTCTTGTCCGAAATGAACAGATGGCCTCTGGCCGCCGGCTTGGCCGTCATCGCACTCCTCGTCACCCTTGTTTCGGGGCTTTATCCGGCTTTCGCCCTCGCCGGGGTCAAGCCCGTGAGTCTGTTCCAGGGAAACCGCTCGGTCCTGAATTCCCGGTCGCTGCTGCGGAAGATCCTGGTCTTTGCCCAATTCGCCGCTTCCGGCATCCTGCTCGTCCTGGCTCTCGTCGTCTCCCGCCAATTCCAGTTCATCAAAAACGCCGACTTGGGAATGAAACCGGACAATACGGTTCCGTTCTGGGTGTTCATGGCCGGCGGAGCGCTCGCCCTGGCTATTGCGTTCCTGACCGTCGGCGCCAGGGTCATCCGCGCCGCGGCCGAGAACCCGATCGAGGCGTTACGGGTGGAGTGACGCCTCTTAACGGCGGCTCAGGAAATCCAGCACAATCCGGTTGAATTCGGCCGGCTTTTCCATATTGAGGTGGTGAGCGGTATCCGGAATGACCGTCTTCCGCGCTCCCGGAATCTTCTGGATCATGTATTCGGCGCAATCCAAAATCGCCGATGTGTCTTTATCGCCGACGATGATCAGGGTCGGGACGCCGATCTTCTCCAATTTTTCGTAGGCCGTGGGAGCCGGCCATTGAGTGGCGGTTGGGGCCATCCAGGTAGCTAAATTGTCCTTGAGCATGGGGCGCATCCGCTTTTGGATATCGCTTCCTTGAACGTAGGGGATGAAATAGGACATTTTGAGGAGCGCCTCCACGGCTTCGTCCTGTTTGTTTGCCTGAGTGAGCTTAGCAACGTTTTCATGCTGGGCGATGAATTCATCCGAGGATTTGAAAGGGAATCCGGTCATGGAGGAAGAAACCGGGATCAGAACCTCGACCATCTCTGGATAGACCAGGGTAAAATCGATGGCGATTTGCCCTCCGAGCGACAAGCCGATCACGGCCGCTTTTTGGATTTTCAGGAACTTTAAAAGTTGGTAGAGGTCCTGGATATGGGAAAAAGCGGCGGTCGGCCTATCCGATTTTTCGTAGCCGCGGAGGTCGTAGCGGACCACGCGATTCGTCTTGGCGAAGACCGCGAATTGATCGTCCCACATCCGCCGGTCGACGAGCCCGCCGTGAATGAGGACGATGGGGCGCCCCTCGCCTTGGACTTCATGATAGAGCCTCGTGCCGTTGACCGCGGCCATCCCGGATTCCAATTTCGTGTTTTTCATCTGGCTCTCCGCTCTTCCGCTTCCGACCAGGAGGATCGCTGCGGCGATGACGGCCAAAAATTTCTTGGACATGATTCATCTCCATTTTATGTTACCGATTGGAAAAGGGATGATAGCCCCGGCTGGAGCCGGGGTCAAGAAAATATGAATTCTTCATCCACCTGCCGACTTGTTTTCAGATCTCTCGCGGCGGCGGTTAGGAGGTCCGAAATCTCAAGTATAGGAATTTGCTTTTTCCACGGCATGGCGAATTCCCGCACCGACCGATGAATCTCCCCATTTGACCACGCCGGTAATATACTTCCGGCCGCTCGGCGATCTCAATTCCAGCGAAATATACGAAAAGGGGACGGCCGAAGCGGCCGCCATGAGCGCAGCGCTTCGCAGTCCTTCACGAGGCGGCCGTCAGCGGCCGCCCCCCGTCACCGCTTCAGGGTCTGGTATTTGAGGCGGTGGGGCTGGTCGGCGGCAGTGCCCAACCGTTTGCGGAGATCGTCCCTATATTCGGTGTAATTTCCGTAGACCCAGCGGAGACCGCCGTCCTCCTCGAAGGCCAGGATATGGGTGCAGACGCGGTCAAGAAACCAGCGGTCGTGGCTGACGACGACAACGCATCCGGCGAAGCTCAACAAGGCCTCCTCCAGCGCCCGCAGGGTGTTGACGTCCAGGTCGTTGGTCGGCTCATCAAGAAGGAGGACGTTGGCCCCCTCGGACAGCGCCTTGGACAAATGGACGCGGTTCCTTTCTCCGCCCGAAAGCGCGGCGGTTTTTTTCTGCTGATCCGTCCCGTTGAACCCGAATGAGGCGCAGTAGGCCCGGGTGTTTATCGTCCGCCCGCCGACCGTCAGGAGATCCGCGCCTCCCGAGATTTCCTCGAACACCGTCTTGACCGGGTCGAGCGTCCGGGATTGGTCGGCATAGGCCGTTTTGACGGTGTCTCCGATGCGGATGAGTCCGCGGTCGGGCTGTTCCCGGCCGATGATCATCTTGAGCAGGGTCGTCTTGCCCGCCCCATTGGGGCCGATGACACCGACAATCGAACCGGGCGGAATGATGACGGTCAGGTCGTTGATGAGCAGGCGGTCGCCGTAGGCCTTGGAAACTCCTTCGAATTCCATGACCACGTCCCCCAGGCGGGGGCCGGGCGGAATGGGCATTTCCTGTTCGTCGCGATAGCTTTCAAACTCCCGGCTGAGCAGATTTTCGTAGGCGGTGACGCGGGCCTTTCCCTTGGCCTGGCGGGCCTTGGGCGAGAGGCGGATCCACTCCAGCTCGCGAGCCAGAGACCGCTGGCGCCGGGATTCGGTCTTTTCCTCCACGGCCAGCCGGTCCCTTTTCTGCTCCAGCCAGGACGAGTAGTTGCCTTTCCAGGGAATGCCCATGCCGCGGTCAAGCTCGAGGATCCAGCCGGCCACATTGTCCAGGAAATAGCGGTCGTGGGAGACGGCAATAACCGTGCCTTTGTATTCCTGAAGATGGCGTTCGAGCCAGGCGACGGATTCGGCATCCAGATGGTTGGTCGGCTCATCGAGCAGGAGGATGTCGGGTTCCATGAGCAGAAGCCGGGTCAGGGCAACGCGGCGGCGCTCCCCGCCCGACAGGATGTCGATGGGTGTTTCCGGCGGAGGGCAGCGGAGGGCGTCCATGGCGATCTCGAGATGGTTGTCCAGATTCCAAGCGTCATGCCGCTCGATTTCCTCGAGCAGCTTGGCCTGTTCGGACACCAGCGCGTCCATATCGGCGTCGGGATCGGCAAACTTATCATTGACGGCGTCATACCGGGCCAGCAAATCAACGACGGGTTGAACGCCCTCGCGCACGACCTGGAGGACGGTCTTGTCGGGGTCGAGCTGGGGGTCCTGTTCCAGAAATCCGACAGTGTAACCCTTGCTGATGGCGATCTCGCCGATATAATCCTGATCCAGGCCGGCGATGATACGGAGGAGGGTCGACTTGCCCGAGCCGTTCAGGCCAAGCACGCCGATCTTGGCGCCGTAATAGAATCCCAGGGATATGTCGCGCAAAACCTGACGGTTCGGCGGGTGAATGCGGCCGACGCGCGACATGGAATAGATGACTTGGGTATCGGAAGGCATGGGGGGATTGTACCCGAAACGATAATTCTTTTTAAGCCCCTTAATACTGAGCGGTGCTTTTAACCCTGGCACCTCGCCGTAAGGGATCCTCAGAAGGCTCAGAACATCCGGGCCGGCGCGCTTGGATCGAAGAATTTCCGGGGCAGTTTCTCGTCGCGCATGGCCGCGTTGTAGACGAACGCCGCCATGATCGTGGCCGCCTGCATCAAGTCGCCCCGCGAAGCGTGGTCGTAGACGTCCATGTTCGAGTGGTGGGTCAGGGTGTCGTATTCAAGCTCGTCCTGGATGAACTGAAATCCGGGCAAGCCCACGCCGTCGAATGATAAGTGGTCGGTGCCGCCCGTCGTCCGGGCCGTGACCGTGGCCGCTCCCAGGTCGTGAAAGGGCTTCAGCCATTCCTCAAAAATGGGAATCATGGCCAGGTTGTCCTGGGCATAAACGCCGCGGATCTTGCCGCTGCCGTTGTCGAAGTTGAAGTAGGCGGCCAAACGATCGTACTCGGGTTTCTTTTCCTTCTTGGTCCGATCATAGAAATGATTCGTGACGTACATGCGCGAGCCGATCAGCCCCTGCTCCTCGGCATCCCACAGGGCCACCCGGATCGTCCGTCGGGGCTGGACGCCGATCGCCTTGAGGATGCGCAGGGCTTCCAAGGCCACGGCGCAGCCGGCGCCGTCGTCCGTGGCTCCCGTCCCGGAATGCCAGGTGTCGAAATGTCCGCCAAGCATGACGATCTCGCCTTTGAGTTTCTTGTCGGTGCCCGGAAATTCGGCCACGACATTGTAGCCCTGGAGGTCGTCGTCGGTGAACTCGGCCTGGATTTCGATCTCGAGAGTGACGGGGATGTTCTTATCGAGAATCCGAACCATCCGGTTGTATTGCTCGACCGATACGACCACGGCCGGCGGGATGGCGGCCGCCCCGACCATCTGCGAACCCCCGGAGGCCACGAAGACCGTCCCCTCGGTTCCCTTGCTCCCTTCGAGGACGACGGCCGCGCCCTCCTCCCTGACGAACTTGTTGACGGCATTCTGGAGCACTTGGCGGGCCATCATCTCCGGCATCCGGTCGGCCATGGAAGATCGGGCGCCGGGCTCGGGAGCCATAATCAAGTCCTTGAGTTCAGCCTCGGTCAGCCGCGAAGCATCCGGGCCGAACTTGAGCCGGGCCGGTTGTTCGCCCTGCGTCAGGACGATGGCGCCCTTGAGCTTGCCCTTGTATTTCTCCAGGTCCTGGACCGTTTTGATGTTGAGGAGAACGGCCTCACCTTTGACGATGCCGTTCGTGCCCGGCGTCCAAGCTTTGGGATAGGCGATGAGGGGCATGTATTGGGGCGCGGTCATGGCCCCGTAGAATTTCTTGAGCTGCCAACCCCGGCCGAACTTCCCCCACGGCTCCAGCTTGGCGCCGGTCAGGCCGAGCTCGGTCAGGGTTTTAATGGCCCATTGGCCGGCCTGGCGGTATTGAGGAGAATCCGAAAGACGCGGGGCGTAAACGTCGCTGAGCCAGCTCAGGTAGTCCATGACCTTGGAGGACGAGCCGAGCCCCGCGGTCCGGATCCGCTGGATGACCGAGATATCGACCTTTTCCTGGGCCGCGATGTGGAAGGCGAATATGAGAACGAGGATGATAAGGGCCAGCGGACGTCCGGCGCGTTTCTTGGTCATAGCATTCTCCTTGGGTGAGACGATAGGCACGAATGTACGCCCGAAAGGGCAAGCCTGTCAACGGCCGCATAGAACCGCGTAAGGGCAACGGCCGCAAGCGCCTTCGCGCTGAAGGGCCGGATCGAAGGGGACGGCGGGATCGGCGATTTCATCCAGAAGCCGTCCGATGAGGTCCTGCATCAGGACGATTCGGCCGCTGATTTTGGCGTTGAGCGCGGACAAGGCCGCGGCCTTTTCAACCGCGGAACGCGCCCCATCGGCCCGTACCTGTTCGAGGGCCTTCATTTCTTTTCCGCCGGAATAAGCGGAAAACTCGATCCCCGGACCCAGCCGGTGGCGGCCCAACATGACCAAACGGCATTGGATCCGGTCCGCCGGAAGGAGTTCGCCGGCCGGGTTTTCCCAGGCGCCGTCGTCCCGGCCGATCGGGACCTTGGATAAAACCAGGTTGTAGAGCGGAAGCTGGACGCTGGCAACACAGTCGCTCCAGGAGGCGCGGTCCTCGAGATCGAGTTTGTCGAAGCGGACGCCCAGGACCTTCGTATCGGCCGAAGTCTTGTAGTCAAGAATGAAAAGATCGCCGCCGCGCCGCTCGGCTCGGTCGATCTTGGCCGTCAGCTTGAATCCATGCCACTCGACGTTGACGGTCTTTTCCAGCCCGATCAATCGTAAATGCCGGCCCGCGGAAGCCAAACCCGCCACTATCGGTTCCTGATAATCCGTCAGAAAGGCCTTCAACTGCCGTTGCGCCTGAAGCTTCATTAGATAAGCGCCGCCGCTTAGGTCGCGCCCGAATGTCTCCTGGAATCGCCGCTCGACCAAGGCGTCCATAACGGAGGTGTTCAATCCTCCGGCCGGGATGATCTTCCCGATCCAAGGAGTGAAATACTCCTCCAGGATGGAATGGACGAAGGCCCCGATGTCCTTCTTCTCCACCTGCTCTCCGATCTCCTCCCTTTCGCGCAGATGGAGAACATAGGCAAAATAGAAACGGAGCGGGCAGGCGAGATAGGCGTCCAGCGCCGTCGCCGAATAGGCGAAACCGCGCAGAAAAGCGGCCACGGCCGGAGTCTTATCGATTGGCTCCGGCGTGCCCGTCTGAAGCGCAACCTCGTAGCGGACGGTCCGGAAGCGGGGCTCGGAGTTTTTCTTCCCCTCCCGTTTCTGGCCTTCCCAGAGGAGCTTTTCCACATAGCGGCTGCGTTCCCGGTCGTCGTTCTCGACGAAGAACAGGCGGACCCGACGGGCGCCGCGAAGTATGGTGTCGAGATAATACTCGACCCTCCGCTCCTCCTGGCGATAGGTGGGGAGGCCCAGGCCGAGACGGACGGACGGCGGGAGGAGCGAATCGGTCCGCCGGGAAGACGGCAGGACGTCCTCGTTGGCGTCCAGGATGAGGACATCCTCGAAGGGAATACAGCGGGTTTCCCAAAAGCCCAGCACCTGCAGACCCCGGAGCGGCGTTCCCTCGAAGGGTACCGTGCCGGCCTGGGCCACCTTGCGGAAAAGGTTGAAGTAGCTGGCCCGGTCCTCGAAGACCGTGTCCCGAAGGAGCGAGCGTCCCAAGGCGTCCAATCGCCGCCGGAAGGCTTCGGCGTAGGGGTGGAAGAAATAATGGAGGCGGGCTGTGCTTCCGGCATAAATGCCTTCCAGGACGGCGGCCAGCTTGGCCGCGAAATCGCCCACGTTCAAGATATCGCGGAAGGGAGCGATGAGGGTGGCGTGGATGGCGTGCAGATGCTCGCAAAAGGCTTCGGGCGAAGGCGCTCCCTCGACGTTTCGGCTCAATTCCTGGACGGCCGCGGCCACGCCCGCGTCCTCTTCGATCTCCTCCAAAGCCCAAAAAGCCCGGGTTCGGCGCTCCGTCAATTCCTCCTCGATGGCGTGGAAAAGGATGCGGGTCAAATCGGCCCGTTTCAAATAGGGGGACACGTCATCGCTCGCAGCCGGGAATAATCCCTTCTTTCCAGACGCCGCCGAAGCCTCCGTCGCCACACCCGGGCTCAGGGGAGCAAAATAGATGTTTTTGGTGTAAGGATGGAGGACGAAGCGGAGATAGTGGGGCGCGTAAACCCGGCCTTCCGCGTCCTCCGATTGAAGCAGTTCCAGCAATTTATCGAAGAAGCTGTAAATGGGCGTGCGGGCCAGCGGGTAGCCCATGGAAATGTTGAAGGCCTCGGGGGCCAGGCCGGACAATGTCTGCTGGTAGAGGGGAAAGAGCGTTTCGGACGCCGGCAGCACGATGACGGTCTTTTCGTCAATCTTGACCGGGTCGGCCGGACCGGAGCCGAGAAAGGCATTAAGGGCGAAGACCTGTCCGTGCGTGTCCGGGCTCTTGATGAATTCGATGACGGGCCGATTCACCGGGTCGGCCCGACGACCATCCTCCTTTTCCAGCATATCCAGGCTCGCCTTCAACGCGGCCGCCCGAAGGTCCGGGTCCGCCACGCCGAGACGGTCCAAGATTTCCTCGATCCCCTTCCCTTCCAGAAGGAGCAGTTCAAAGCTAGCCCAGCCGAGCATGGTCTTGATGAGCCCAGCCTCGGCCGCGGCCAGGGGATAGAAACCGGCAATGATGATCCGTCCGGAATCCCGGAAAAGATCCGGCCTGATCCCTTCAGACACCGCCCTCAATCGGCCCGCCGGGGTAGACAGTCCCCGAGCCGTTATTTCCTCATAGAACCGTTCGAAGAAAAAGGACAGAGATTGGAGCCTCGCCTGCGTGGCCGCCGGAATGGCGTCGTCGGACCAGCCGTCCCGGCGGCGCAAAGCCTCGGCCATGACTCCACCCGACGCCAGCTCCTCGAGGTCGCGATAAAGCCGGGTCCCCAACGGAAAGAATTGGTCGGCGGTCAGGAAGTGTTTGCCGCCCAATAGGTCGGGCGCTTCCTTGTGGATCTCGAACAGCACGGCCACGGCATCCAGGGCGTCGATGGCCCGGTCGAAGCAACCCAGTTTTTCCTCGTAGACGTGATCGACGAAGGCGTCCATGGAGTCGATGCGGGGCGGGATGAAACCCGTCCCCTCGCGCGCAGCCAGGGCTTGGCGCAGATAATAAGCCGGGCGCCGTTCCGGGAAGACGATCCAGTCGGCGGAATAGTCCTTCCCCTCCGGCCGCAGACGCGAAACAACGGCCTCGATGAGCCCGCGGCGGGGAAAGACCAGGCTGACCTTGCCTGCGCTCACGATCGCCCCCCGTCCTCGACGAATTCCCAGACACTTTGATCGATATAAGCCAAAAGACCGCGGATGGGCCGCCCCGGGTAGATATCGCGCAATAGCGCGACATAGGCGCGGACTTGATCGCGATCCTCGTCGCACCGGGCGCCCCCCCCGCCGGCCCGGCCCGGCTCGGCCCCGGTTTTAAAGTCGATGACATAGACGCCGTCCTCATCGACGACGACGCGGTCCATGCGGAAGGCCCGGCCGGCCGCGTCGCAGACGACGAACTCGCGCCAAACCCGGCGGCCGGGACGCGGCTGGAAAAAAACGTCCACGGGAGACCCGGGGAGCCGCCTGGCCAGAGCCCGGCCGACCTCGGCAATTTCGACGGCTTCGCCGGTCAGGGCTGTCAGCTTATCCACGGCCGCGCCCATGGCGAGCTCCCAGCCGGCCTCGACGAATTCGATCTCGGCCAGAAGGCCATGGGCCAACTCGCCGCGGCGGATGCTCTCATAATGAATCGCCTCACGCGTATTGGGGAGCAGTTCGAACGGCCCCTCCGGGCGGCGGACCTCGGCCCGCAAACCAGCCGCCGCGGTCTTTTTCAGCCAGGCTTCCGGTTTCGTTTCGGCCGATCGGTAAACGACCCGGCCTCCTCCAACCGCCCGGCTCTCCTGGAGCGGTTCCCCACCGGCCGGATTCGGCACATCGGTCAAATTGAACGGGAATTTATCCCCTTTGCCCTTTACCCCGACGACGTACATTTCGGCCTCGGCTCGGGTCAGGGCGACATAGAGCGTATTCAGCCGATTGACCGCCTCCCGCGTTCCGGTTTCCTCGTAAACGCGCTTCAATTCCTCATCGTTGGCGGCCAGTCCCTTAGTGATTTTATAGACATGGACTTCGCTTTCACCTTCCTCACCATTGCCCGAGCTTATATAGAAATCGGGCGGCCGGAACCTGTCGCCGTAGAGAAGCAGGATGACGACGCGGAAACCGAGCCCCTTGGCCTTGTGGATAGTCATGACCCGGACGGCATCGATCTCGGCCGGAACGTCGATTTTCCAGGCTTCGCCCGATTCGCCGTCGGCGGACAAGGCCAGGAATTCGCGGAGGTCGTTCCGGCCCTCGCCCTCGAAGGACTTGATCGCTTCGAGCAGGCGGGCCAAAGCCGCCTCCTCCCCGGGGAAGCGGGCAAAAACGCCGAAGGCGCGATAAACGGCGGTGACTAAGTCATAAAGCGGATAATAACCGGTCGTCCTAAATAGCGGCTCGAAGAAGCGGTCCCACAAGTCGGGCCGGTGCTCGCGGAAAGCGACGTAAAGAGGCGAGGCGCGGCCGACCCGGCAATTAAAAAGAAACGGCCCCCAGTCCTCGCTCCGGCCGAAAGCGTGGGCCAGGGCTTGGCCGAAAACATCGCCCAGGAGGAAAGAGGCGAAAGCCAGGTCGTCGGGCGGCGAGTCGAGAAAGCGCAGCAGGGCCAGAATTTCGCCGATGACTTTGCGGCCGCGGATGTCCAGACTGCTGTAAGGGATGAAGGGGATGTTCTTTTCGTTGAGCCAGGAGGAGACCCGGACCACGGATTGATTTTTATAGGTCAGGACGGCGATGTCGGAGTAGGCATATCCCCGGGTATGGAGGTCTTCAACGAGCGACTGGATCTTGAGCCTCTCGGGAACGTCGGAAAAATCGGCGTCCGCTCCCTCGTCCGGCCCTTGTTCCGCCTCGGTTGAGCCCTCCGCGTCGATCGACGCGTCGCCCCAATTTTTATTCAGGAGGGCGACCTCGACATAACCTTTGCCCCGATGGGACGGGATGACGTTCTGTTCGAACTTGGATAATCCGCTCAGGACGGCAACTCGGGCGTATTCGTCCTGCTCGTCTTCTTCATCTCCCTCCGCCGGCTCCTCCTGCCGCAGGAAGACCGCTTTGACGAAATCGAGAATCGCCTGACCGCTCCGCCAGTTTTCCTTAAGCTCTTCCACTTTCAACTCGGCCGAGGGGAAGCCGTCCCTGCCGTCCTCGAGGGATTTCATGATCCGATAGTCGGCGTCCCGGAACCCGAAGATGGCCTGTTTGGTGTCGCCGACGGCGAACAGGCTCCCGCCCTGGCTCAGCGATTCGTCGATGAGCGGCCGCAGGTTCCGCCATTGGATGGGCGAAGTGTCCTGAAACTCGTCGATGAGGAAATGGCGAATGCGCTCCCCCAGCCGGAAATAAATGTCGGGGACGAGTTCGCTCTCGATATAGCGGGCCAACTGCCGGTTCATGTCCTCAATGAAGACGATGCCCTGGCGGTGCTTGACCCGATCCAGGGTACTGGCCAGGGATAAATAGGCCTGGAGGTAAGGGGTGAAAAAATCGCGGGCGTAGAGCGAACCGTACTTGCGGACCAATCCCTCCAGGGTATGCCAATCGTGTTCCACGGCCGTGTACGCGGGCCAGGGCGATTTCTTGACCGGGACGGTCTTGAAGCTGACGTCCACGAGGTCGCTTAATCGATCTTCGGCCACCGCCCGGCGGATTTTGGAGTACCATGCACTTTTCGTGTTGGCGGCCAGCCCGGAAGCGCCGATCGCCGCCTCGAGTTTCCGGGCGGCCTTGATGATCCGGGAGATGAGCAGGCCGCGTTGCTTATCAAGTTTCGCGATAACGACCCGGCCGGTTCGAGCCGTCAAACGGCGATGAAAATCGACCAACCGGCCCAGAATCTTGGCCGTCGGGTCCCAGGCGAAGGAGGCGTCGCCCTTGGGGTATTGGTTGAGATAATCGAGAATGGTCCGGAAGAGTTCTCCCTCTCCGGTCTCCGCTCGGACATCCCGCAAGTAGAGGGAGAAGACATAGTCGATGAGCTCGTCCGGTTCGAGGACGATCTCGAAGTCGGGCGGAAACCCCAGGTCGACGGCCGAGGTCTTGAAGACCGCGGTCATGAAGCTGTCGATCGTTTCGACCCGGAAATCGGAGTAGTCGGCCAGGATGCGCTCGACCGCGTTACGGGCTCGCCGGGGCAGATCTTTGGGAGAGATGCCCAGCGGTCCCGCCAGCTCGGCGATCCTTTTGGCATCGCCCAAGCCGGCCTCTTTGAGCCAGCCCAGGATGCGTTCTTTCATCTCCCGGGCCGCGTTCTTGGTGAAGGTGACTGCCAGAAGGCTTTGAAGGCTGGAAAAATCCGAACGGCTCTCCCCTGCTCTCCCGCCGGGAGCCAAACCCGAAGCGAAGACGGCAGCCAGATACCGCAGGGACAGCCGATACGTTTTTCCGGACCCGGCCGACGCCTTGAGGATGACGACTTCGGGCACGGAGGGACTCATCGCCGGAATGATATCACGACCGCCTTGCATTTCGTCCCCCTCGTGGAGTAAAAAGAATCCCGATGATTCTCTCCATGGATCGTTCTGAAACCGAGCAGGGGAAACCATGAACCCACCCGAATCGCCCGACCGGCTTAAAAACCTCCTTTCCATCCTCATCGCCATCGCGGCGGTGACCGGAGCACTGGCATCCTTGCAAGCCATCCGTATCGGCGGCCAAGCCTCCTCGGCCGACGGCATGGCGATCGCCGCAGCCCTCGACGAGGCCGCCACCGAGATCTCCATCGCCTCCAACGTCTTCGCCAACGAAACCTTGGCCCGGGAGCTTCTCGTCCACCGGGAAAACGGCAAGGCTATCCGCGACGAGGCCAGGCGCAACCCCGCTATTCCCGGACGCTGGGTGGACGAATGGCAGTCTGAAATGATCCGCGCCCGGGCCCGCCAAACCCAGCTCAACACCGACTTCCTGAAAAATACGGACGGCCGCCAGGTTTTCGAGAGCGAACGCTACAAAGCCGCCACTCGGGCGCAGGCGGCCGGAGAAAAACCCCTCGACCCCGCTCCGTTCACGGTCCGTTCGGAAGAACGGCGAGCCGATTGGATATTTCTGGTGGCCTTGAATCTTTTTTTCACCACGGCCATCTTCTTTTACACCCTGGGCCTTAAAACCGACATCGGCCGCAAAATCGCCTGGGCGGGCCTCGGCGCAGGAGTCTACGCCATCGGCATAGGGTTGGCCGCCTGGAAGATTTTTTTCTGAGAGAAAAGCCAATGATACGGATTTCTTTCTGGAAAAAGCTGTCCGGGGAAAAAACCTTCAGGGATGCGGTGACCGTTTTTTTAGCTGGAATGACCATCGTCGCCGCCTCGATTGTCCTGGCCAATGTCAGGGCCTTAGCCCGCGGTTCGGCCGCCTCCCGCGACAGCCGCATCCTGGCCATCCGCTACCTGACCCACCTCGGGCGTTCGCTCTGGGACACGGCAGCCGAGAAAAACCTCATGGTGGCGGCCCAGGAAACAGCCGGGCTCATCATGCAGGCCGAGGCTTACGAAAAGATGTCCCAAGGGATCGACGCGACTCTTTACCGGATCACGCGGGACCGGCTGGCCCAAATCAAGGAAATCATCGTCGCGGAAGGACGCATCTCCAAGCCGCCTTATTACGACTCCCGGCTGGGGACATTCGACCTGGCCAGGTATTACTTGGACCGCGTTTTCATCCCGGCGGCCGAACTCCTCGAACGCCAGGAGCAGAAGAAACGCGAAGGCGCGTTCTGGGGAGTGAAGAGCGACGCCTACTCGACGGGACTGGCCGTCTTGGCCGTGGCCGTTTTTCTGCTGACCTTGTCGCTCGTCTTGAGCGGAAAAATCCGATTTCTGATGGCCGGCGTCGGGCTGGCGCTCGTAACGGCCGTGGCCTCGATGAGCGCTGTCACCGCGGCGCGGCCATGGCGCGGGATGTCCGAGGAATCGGTCCGGGAGCTGGCCCGGGCGGCGGGAAGTACGCTGCAGGCACGGCTGATATTGGATTATGGCGGAGATTTGAACGCCGTCGAATATTTCGCCGGGGAAGCGGCGAAAAAAATCGAGCTTATCCTCAAGCGGGACCCGAATTACACGGCGGCCGTCGAACTCCGGGCCCGACTCCGCTCGACGCGCGGCGAAGCCCTCTTTTTCGGCGGGAAAACGGCCGCGGGCCGGGACGAAATCGCCGCCGGAGCGGCCGACCTGGAAAGCGTCCTGCGCTCCGGAAAAGACGACGGATACATCCGCTGGTCGCTCGGGTCCGCCGAGCTTCTGCTGGGCCGGACCGTCAAGGCGCGGGCGTCGATCGATGAAGCACTGGCCAAGCTTCCCGAACAGATGCTGGCCCTGGGCATTCTGCGGGCGGCGGCGCTCAGGCTGGGCGGTGAAAAGGCGCAAGCCGACCAAGCCCTGGAGGCCGCGCTGGCCCATGCCGCGGTCAAGCCGCTGGCCTCCGACCCGGCTTACTTCCGGACTTTCATCCGGAATTTCGAGCGCATCGGGGAAATCTCTCCGTTCGACGGGCTGGAAGCGATTGTTCGCCGGCTCAAGGAAACATCCGTCTCGATCGGCCTGGGAAAAGGACCACGGCCGCCGGTCATCACGTCCAGCGTAAAGTCGCTCCAATTCGTCAACCCCGTGTATGACAAGATGGGCGAAATCACCGCTGTCCCCCCCTGCGCGGAATACCCGCGCTTAACCGCCCGAGCCCATTTCTTCGTCAAATATGCCGGGATGAGCAAAGGACAGTCGATCGTCCTCAAAGTTTTAAGGCGGCTGCCCGGGCAGGTTTTCTGGACCGAACAGCTCCGGCTGGGCCGCTCCCAGCATTGGGACGCGCCGGAAGAAAAAACTGAAGGCCGCCTGCTCGGTTCGATCGAATACCCCATGCCCGAGGCCGGCGAAATCCTCTCCACCGGCGAGTACCGGGTGGAAATTTACCTGGAAGGCAACTTGGCGGTGACGGGGACGTTCCGGGTTTTATGAAGGCCGCGGCAGCAGCCGTCGGGACGGATCAAGGCCGAAAATAGGCCCGCCCGCCGACGAATCGCTGGGCGAAGTACGGATTGGAGAGCGAATCCGCGCGGATCGTCTTGTTCGCGCCCGGGGCATGGATGAAGAGTCCGTTCCCGATATAGATCCCCACGTGGGACGGCCGCCCGTTACCGGCTGTATCAAAGAACACCAGGTCGCCCTTGCTCAGCTCGCTCCTGGGGATCGTTCGGCCTGTTTCAAATTGGGCCCACAACGAGCGAGGCAGGTTCAGCCCGTTCAACCGGTAGACGGTCATGGTCAGGCCGCTGCAGTCGAACCCTTCGTCCGCGGAGGTTCCTCCCCAGGCGTAGGGGTAGTCGATGAAGCTTTGGGCGGTTCCCGCGAGGTCGTCGCGGAGTCCATCATCCCGCTCCCGGCCGGAAAGTTTGCTTGCCGCGGCTCGGCGGGCGACGATGAAATATTCCGTGATATAATCGTTTTTCAACAGCGATCGGGCTTCACGTTCGGCCTCGGGGCGCAGCCTGTAATCCCCGACCTGAACTTTGAACATCCCGGACGGATGGACGAAATAAGAGGCCTCGATCCCCAGCCCGCGCAAGGACCGGGTCAGCCGCGCGGCGTTCTCCTCGGAGGAAAAAACTCCGACCTGGATCGTAAACCCTGTATATTCACGACCGACGGGGGCGACGGGTCCCTGTTTCGGCGCCGGGACAGGCTTGACCCGAGGCCGGCAGGCCGGGCAAAGAATGATAAACAAAATCAGGAAGATGCTAAGGACAACCCCCGGGTTGTAATCGCGCCTTAACGGATAGTTCGCCGTCCCTTTCGCAATTTTCAAAGGCAGCCTCGGAAAACCATTCGGCCTCCCGCCAATCGCTCAATTCCCCCGGAATTTATCGGCGAAAGCGTCGACGGCATCCAGGCGGATCTTGGACACGCTCTGGGTGACGCCGGAAACCTTCTTGATCACGACCTTTTGCAGAAAGTTCATCTTGGTAAAATCGAATGCGCCGCCGAATAGCCCCGTGGCCGCGGCGTGAGCGATCAGGTCGGCCGGAAAGGCAGCGCGGAACTGCTGGTCGGCCTTCTCGCCCTCTTCCATGCAGCAGAGGAAAAGCCCCAGCTTCTTGGCCTTGAGCAGGTCCGCCCTGGCGGCCAGATAGCGGCGAACCTTCCCCTGAACCCGGCCGGCGTGGATCGAACCGCCTACGATGACGGCGTCGTAATTGCCCGGATCGGGATTGGAGTCCTTTTTCAGGTCGACGGACATGACCCGGCCGTCCAACCGGGCGGCCAGGCGTTCGACGCATTGGCGGGCACAGCCATGGGTTGAGGCATAAACAATCAGGGTCGTCATGACGAATCACTCCTTATGATGAATGATGGCGCTCTATTATACGGCAAACGTCAAGAATGGTCTTTCTTTACCCGTGTTTTCATCTCCGGGGATCAAAATTAAACCCATTTGACTCCCCAGGCTTTGCAGTCCTCATTCGCAAAGCGAATTAGGGCGGGCTGAAGCCCGGGGTATAATATGGGTTAATACTGAGCGGCGCTTTGTACCCCGATTTAAAAAACGGGGTTTTGCGCCGCAAATGTATAAAAACAAGCCGCCGCCGCATTGACACCATATCGCGGACGGGGCCGTATGAACCCGGCAAAAAAGCCCGGGAGCGTGTCATGACCCGAAAAGCGGCAGTCGGCACGTTGAACATCCGATTGACACCCTCCGCCGAGGAGGCCTATAAATAGCTCATCCCATCCTGGAGGGTCGCATGTTCATCCAACACAGGTTTTGCCCGTCTCCGAATACGGCTGTCGCGGCGGCTTTGATCGCCTTTGTTTTCGCGCTCACCGCCGCCCCCGCCCGGGCCGCCGAATGGCCCATTCTCAAACACTACGATCAGGGCCACCTGGCCCGCATCGCCCTGCCGCTCGGCGGCATCGGCACCGGAACGGTATCGCTGGGCGGGCGGGGCGATTTGCGCGATTGGGAGATCATGAACCGCCCGGCCAAGGGCTACAACCCCGGAGCGCCTTTCTTCGCCATCCGGACCCAATCGCCCGCCGGGATCGTCCGGACGCGGGCCTTGACCGGGCCCGTCGAGCTCTTCCAGTACGAGGGGGGAAGCGGAGTCAAGGACGCCACCAATCCCGGCCTCCCGACTTTTCGCCAGTGCTCCTTCGACGCGGGCTACCCGTTCGGCATCGTCAACTTGTCCGACCCGAGCCTGCCGGTCAAGGTGCGGATCAAGGGCTGGAATCCGCTCATCCCCACGGACACCGAGGCGAGCGGCATCCCCATCGCCGTCCTTGTTTATGAAGTGACGAACACGACCGCCGAAGACCTGACCGTCACCGTGTGCGGGACGGTCCAGAATTTCGTCGGCAACGACGGCCTCAAATCGTTCCCCACCAAAAACCGGAACGTCTTCCGCAAAGGCGCCGCGGCCCAGGGGATCTTCATGAGCTCGGACATCGAAAAATCCGAGGCCGAACAATGGGGCACGATGGCGCTCGTGGTACCGGTTGCCGAGGACGCCAGCTATCGCACGGCCTGGCTGAAAGCCGGCTGGGGAACGCCGCTTCTCGATTTCTGGGACGACTTCACGGACGACGGCCGCCTCGTCGAACGCGCCGCCGATCCCGACAACGGCCAGCCGCGCGGATCGTTGGCCGTGCAAGCCCGCGTCCCGGCCGGCGCCACCCGGGCCTTCCCGTTCGCCGTGGCCTGGCATTTCCCCAACCGCTATGCCTGGTCGGCCAAACGGCTGGGCAATCACTATGCGACTCTCTACGCCGACGCCTGGGACGTGGCCGAAAAAACATTTCCGCGTCTGCCGGCTCTGGAAGCGGAAACTTCGGCCTTCACGGCCGCGTTTCTGGGGAGCGACCTTCCCTCTGAAGTCAAGGAATCCGCCCTCTTCAACCTCAGCACGCTCCGCACCCAGACCTGCTTCCGGACCGAAGACGGGCGGTTCTACGCCTGGGAGGGCTGCAACGACAAGGACGGCTGCTGCTGGGGCTCGTGCACCCATGTCTGGAACTACGAACAAGCGGTGGCTTTCCTTTTCGGCGGCCTGGCCCGTTCTCTCCGCGAGGTCGAATTCGGCCCCCAGACCGATGCCGCGACCGGCCTGTTGAGCTTTCGCTGGAAGCTTCCCCTCGAGGATGCGCCCTGGGGCAAGGCGGCCGCCGACGGCCAGATGGGCTGTATCATGAAGATGTACCGGGACTGGCAGCTTTCCGGCGACACGGCCTTCCTCCGCTCGCTGTGGCCCAAAGTGCGGAAGGCGGTGGAATTCTGCTGGATCCCCGGCGGCTGGGACGCCGACAAGGACGGCCTCATGGAAGGCTGCCAGCACAACACCATGGATGTCGAATATTACGGTCCCAACCCGCAAATGGGGTTGTGGTATCTCGGCGCCCTGCGGGCGGCAGAGGAGATGGCCCGGGGGGCGGGTGATGCGGCCTTCGCGGCGACATGCCGCGAGCTGTTCGAAAACGGGAGCCGCCGAATCGACGCCGAACTCTTCAACGGCCGCTACTACATCCACAAGGTCGTGCCGCCGAAATCAGTCTCGGACATCGCCCCGGCCCTGCTCGTCGGAATGGGGGCCGCCGACGTGACCAAGCCCGATTATCAGCTCGGCCAAGGATGCCTGGTCGATCAGCTCGTCGGCCAGTTCATGGCCCACGTCTGCGGGCTCGGCTATCTGGTCAAACCGGAGAACGTCCAAACGACCCTCCGGAGCATCCTCCGCTACAACCGGCGCGACACCCTCGACGATCATTTCAACTGCCTCCGGACTTTCGCCCTGGGCGACGAAGCGGCGCTGCTCATGGCCGGCTACCCCGACGGCCGCCCGGCCAATCCCTTCCCCTATTTCACCGAAGTCATGACCGGGTTCGAATATACGGCGGCCATCGGCATGCTCTACGAAGGCATGACCGCCGACGGCTTGCGATCGATCGCCGATGTCCGGAACCGCTATGACGGGCTCAAACGCAACCCCTACGACGAGGCGGAGTGCGGCCATCATTACGGCCGGGCCATGATCGCCTGGGCCGGGGCTCTGGCCCTGACCGGATTCCACTATTCCGGGGTCGAGAAAACACTCGAGATGGCGGCCCGGGAGGGGACGTTTTTCTGGTCGAACGGATATGCCTATGGGACGGCGGTGATCAAGCGGACGGACAAGGCCTGGACGGTGCGACTAAACGCTCTCCGCGGCGAGCTGTCGTTCCGGACATTCAAGGCGGCGGGCGCCGGCATCCGGACTTTCCCCCAACTGCAGGTGGTCTCCCCCGGCCGGGATCTGGCCTTCGAGGTAAGCGCCGCAAAATAGGGGTTGTCTATTTCCCCCACAGCTCGACGACGGAGCGACGGACGGCGTTGTTGAGCTTGCGATAGCGGAACACGACTTCCTTGACCCGGCGGGCTTCGCCGGGAAGGTCGATGATCAGCCGATCGCGGCCGACGAACAAACGCTCCCGCACATCGGAGTCGAACGTCCCGCCGTTTTCAAAGAAAACGCGGATGCCGTAGACTTCAATCGGGTTGAATTTGGCCGTCACCAGGAGCTGGCGCAAAGGACCCGAATTCCGGTCGACGGGGATGGCGTCGCGGTCGATGCCGAAATTCACTTCGCGCTTGCCCAACAAATTCCAGCCGCTGGGAACGACGCTGGGCATACAGGAAATCAGGATGAGGACGGCGGCCAGCCCGGCCGCACCGATTATATTTCTTTTCATCATTCCTCCAACCGGAAGTGAAAATGAAGTATTCATTATGGCACAACTCCCGTCCAAGGGGAAGCCGCCGGGGACACCGGGGTCTGGGCGAAGGCCGGAATTGACTTTTTCCTCCGGGGGGGATATTTTTCCGGGGGAAAATGCGGCCCGCCGCCGTCGGATCATCCCTGACTGCCGTCCCGGGCGCCATCTACAGCCGAATGAAGGGACCAACCCGATGAAAAAATTCTCTTTTCCGATCGTCCTCGGATTTCTGATTCTCGCCGTCCTGACCAGCCCCGGCGACGGCCAACTTGTCTCGCCCCAATCCGGTCAACTCCCCGTCAATCAGATTGTCACCCCGGCCGGCCGCCAGGTAGACCTCCCCGACATGCGCCCCCATGTCCTGGCTTTCAGCCCCGACGGGAAAACGCTGGTCGTCTCGGGACGGACGCAAGAAATCGTGGTCATCGATCCAACCACGGGGACGATCCGTCAGCGCGTCGCTCTCCCGGCCGAGCCTGCCCAAGCGCTCCAGCCCCAGGCTCCGTCCGAAAACATACTCAAACCCGACGAAAAGGGTCAAGTGAGCTATACCGGGTTGGCTTTTTCGCCCGACGGAAAACGCCTGTATCTCAGCAACGTCAACGGCAGCATCAAAGTTTTCGGCGTGGCCAAAGACGGAACGATCAGCGGGCTTTTCTCGTTCGTTTTACCTCCCGCCGACGCGCCGCGACGCAAGGAAGAGATCCCTTCCGGGATCGCCGTCTCCCCCGACGGAAAGACGCTTTTTATCGCCCTCAACCTGTCCAACCGTCTGGGCGAGTTTCGCGCCGCCGACGGCGGGCTCATCCGCCTGATCGATGTCGGCGTCGCCCCTTACGACGTGGCTCTCGTCCGCGGCAAGGCCTATGTCAGCAATTGGGGCGGCCGGCGTCCCCAACCCGGCGATGTCGTCGGCCCGGCCGGCCGCGGTACGGTCGTCAAGGTCGATCCCAAGACTTTCATCGCCAACGAAGGCTCGGTGAGTGTCGTTGATCTCAAGTCGGGCCGGGTCCTGACGGAAATCCTGGTCCAGCTCCACGCTTCAGCCCTGGCCTTATCACCCGACAAACGCTACCTCGTCTGCGCCAACGCGGCCAGCGACACTCTCAGCGTCATCGATACCCGCACCGATTCCGTCGTCGAAACTATCGGGGCCAAGCCCAGCTCGGCCGATCTCTTCGGAGCCTCGCCCAACGCTCTGGCCTTCGACCGCAAAGGGAAATTCCTTTATGTCGCCAACGGCACCCAGAACGCCGTGGCCGTCATCAAGTTCCTTCCTCGGCGCGCCAAATCGGAATTTCTCGGCCTCATCCCGGTCGGCTGGTGGCCGGGCGCCGTCGCCTACGACCGGAGAAACAACCAAATCTGCGCCGCCAACATCAAGGGCCTGGTCGAAACCAAGGGGCTGGACAAGAAATCCGGCGGCCAGGGCTTCAATACCCATCAGTATCGCGGCTCCTTGTCGCTCATTCCGGTCCCCTCGCCCGAGGAACTGCCCGCCCTGACGCGGACCGTGTGGAAGAATTTCCATCGCCAGCGGATCGCCGAAGCATTCCTCCCGCCCCGGCCAAACCAGCCGCCGCGCCCCGTTCCCGAGCGGATCGGCGAACCCAGCGTTTTTAAACATGTTGTTTACATCATCAAGGAGAACCGGGCCTACGACCAAGTCCTGGGGGACATCAAGGAAGGGAACGGAGATTCCTCGCTGACGATCTTCGGCGAAAGCGTAACTCCCAACCAGCACAAATTGGTTCGCGAATTCGCTCTCCTCGATAATACCTACTGCAACGGCATCTTGAGCGCCGACGGCCACCAGTGGTCGACCTCGGCCTTTTCCACGGATTATACGGAAAAATCCTTCAGCGGCTGGCCTCGCAGCTATCCCGACGGGATGGGCGAAGACGAAATCGACGCCTTGGCCTACGCCCCGACGGGATTCCTCTGGGACAACGCCATCCGCCGCGGCCTTTCGATTCGGGATTACGGAGAGTTCGCCATACACACCGTACGCTGGGCCGACCCCCAACGCAAGGGCGAACCCGACTGGACGGCCAACTGGAAAGAATATAACAACCCGAAGGGCGACATCCTGTATGGGAGCGTCCCGGCCATCGAATCCCTGCGGCCTTACCTGGCCGAAAAAACGGTGGGCTGGAACATGGAAGTGCCGGACCAATTCCGGGCCCGGTATTTTTTAAGCGAACTAAAGGACTACGAGAAAAAAGGCGAATTTCCCGCCCTCGTCCTCATCTGCCTCCCCAACGACCACACCAGCGGGACCAAGGAAGGGGCGCCGACGCCGCGGGCCACGGCCGCCGACAACGACCTGGCTTTCGGCCGCATCGTCGAGGCCATCAGCAAGAGCCGCTTCTGGAAGGACACGGTCATCTTCGGCATCGAGGATGACCCCCAGGACGGCTGGGACCACGTCAGCGGGTACCGCACGACAGCCTATGTCGCCAGCCCCTATACCCGGCGCGGAGTAGTCGTCCCTACATTTTACAATACGGTCAGCCTTCTGCGCACGATCGAGCAGATTCTCGGACTGCCGCCGATGAACCAGTTCGACGCCGCGGCGATTCCGATGACGGACGTTTTCACCGATAAACCCGATTTCACGCCTTTTTCGGCGGTCAAAAACCTGATTCCGCTCGACGAGATGAATCCGCCCCCGGCCAAGATCAAGGACAAGACTCTGCGCCGGCAGGCCCTGCAATCGGCCGGCCTGAATTTCCGCCGCATCGACGCCTGCCCCGAAGACCTTCTCAACCGCATCCTGTGGCACTCAGTCAAGGGAAGCGCCGTTCCCTATCCGGCCTGGGCCGCAAGAAAACAGCCGGGCGACGAGGAAGATGACGACCGATAAACACACCTGGAGGTTCACGGCCCGGGAGATCCACTTATTCTTGCGCGGGTGCTAAGCTCTAAGCCCTGAGCCGCGAGCCCAGAACCCTGAACCGTTCGCCCTGAGCCGCGAGCTCTGAAGCCTGAACCGTTCGCCCTGAACCGTTCGCCCTGAGCCTGTCGAAGGGTGCTAGTCCTCATGGCCTCCATGAGAACAGCCGTTCATGGTTCGACAGGCTCACCACGAACGGGAATCCGAAGGAGGTTACCGCGCTTCGAAGGAGCGGGTGATGGCTTGGTAGACCAGAGTCCGAAATTTGGCATGCAGGTCGGAATTTCCGGCCGGCAGAAGCTGGGTCATGAGGACGCAGACGAGTTTCTCCGCCGGATCGACCCAGTAGGTTGTGTGGTAGGCCCCGCCCCAGCCGTAGGAACCGACCGTGCCCGGCTGGCCGTTGCGGCCCAGACGGTCAGTCACCCAGAAACCGAGGCCGAATCCCTGCGAACCATAGAGAGTCCCGGCATGATCCGCGGTCATGAGCTCGACGGTCTTGGGGCCCAGAATTCGGGCGCCCTGGAGCTCGCCGCCGTTCTGGAGCATCAGCAGAAAACGGGCGTAATCCTCGGCCGTGGCCAGAAGTCCCGCCCCTCCGGCGTAACACCGGCGCGGCCCTTGGACATAGAAATTATCATCGGCTTTCTCGATGAGCTTGAGACCGCCCTTCTCGTCCAGGCCGTAAACGGGAGTCAGACGGCCGACTTTGTCCCCAGGAAGAAAGAAATGCGCGTCGGCCATGCCCAGCGGGCCGGTGATCTTTTGGGCGAAAAACTCGGCCAGGCTCAAGCCCGATACGACTTCGACGAGATAGCCGAGAATATCGGTATTATAGCCATAAATAAACTTTTCCCCGGGCTGGGCGTCGAACGGAAGTGCCGCCAGTCTCTTGATCACGGCCCCGACGGGCTCGGGTTTGTCGGCCAGGAACCAGCCGCTGATCCCGGCCGCCGTATACGCCTCGCGGGCGGGTCCGGTGCCGTAGGAGATGCCCGCCGTATGGGTCAAGAGGTCGCGGATGGTGATCGGTCGCCGGAGAGGAACGGTCGAATATCCCATGGCGTCCTTGTCGCCCGCTTGGACGGCGACGCGCGAAGCGGCGAATTCGGGGATATATTTGGCGATGGGATCGTCGATGAGAAGACGGCCTTCCTCCTGAAGCATCATCACAGCCGTCGAGGTCAGGGCCTTGGTCTGCGAGGCGACGCGGAATATGGCGTTCAGGGGCATGGCCGTCCCCTTGTCCGGGTCGAGCCGGCCGAAAGCCTTGTGGTAGACGACTTTCCCGTCCCGGGCGACGAGCGTCACCAGCCCGACAAGCTTTTTTCCATCGACATATTCCTGCAGGCTCCGGCTCATCCGGTCCAGGCGCTCGGCCGACATCCCCACCTCGGCCGGTTTGGCCTGGGGCAATTGGGCCGCCAGGAGCGGGACGGCCGATAAAACCAGGACGAATATCGAAGCGGCAAGCCACAGACGAGACGATGTCATTTTTCGGTTGTTTTTCATGACTCACTCCTTCCCTTTCGGCCGGCGCTTTCTCCGGCCACGCCCCTTCAATCTATAACAGAATCGGTACGATTTCCAGACACCGTCAAGCGGATCCTCGGGAAGGATAAGAAAAGCTCGAGAAAGTTGAAAGAGCCTTGAAAAAGTGCCGTTCTTCGATCCTTATTTGGCCGTCTCGGCCAACTTGATCTCGGACCAGAAGGTGTACCTTTTCGAAGCACGCCCGCCCGTCGATCCGACGATGCGGCTGGTATTCGCGCCGATCGTCTCGCTGGCGATGTTGGCTGAGCCTGTCTGCCGGGCTTTAGCCTTGAGCATTTCATCAGTCAGTCCGCCGTATTCGATCCCGACGACGACGTTCCGGCCGGGAACAACGCCGACTCCCGCCCGGTCCTCGGCGGACCGCTGGAGAGGAATCAGGAATTCAAACACGAGCATTCCGCCCTTGGGGGCATACTTGAATGCGGCGGGTTGAGCTCCGTCCTCCGAAGCGGCTTCGACGCCTTTTTTTCCCAAGACCTCATGATGGTAAAGGTAAAATCCCAGCTTGCTCCGGAGCCCGGCTTTCTGCTCGTCGGAAACGGGGCCTTGCTTCTCCAGCCGGGCGATATATTCATCGGGCTTGATCACGATTTTCTTGAATAAAACCCCGTAATCTTTTTTCTTCTTGCCCTTGGCGTTGAAGTATAGTGTCACCCCCGTCTGATCGATCGTTGATTTGTATTCCGGATTCCGGATCATCATCAACACATAAAGGTTCCGGCCGTCGTTGGCAAAAGTATACCCGACGCTTCCCTCATCGATCTCGACAAAAAAGGGGTTCGTCCAGTCGCTATCCTGCCCGTCGATCGTCGGGATCACATCCGTCCAGACACTTTTGACCGGATCATCTTTAACCGTCATGGCCGCAGCCATGGCGACGGCCGTTCCGGCAATCAGGATGGCCATCAAAGCGAATTTCAAGGTCCTCGGGTTTTTCATGGCACCCTCCATGGACTTGGGCTCGAATAGTATACGCTATTTGGACGTCCGGCTTTCATCGTTCTTCCCTTTTCGATTCTCTGACCGCTTTTACTTCGGCAGCACGGCCAGGTCGGCGAAGCCGGTCAGGAGGGAGGGCAGGATTCCCAGCAACAAGGAAACGGCGGCCGAGAGGACGATGACAAACGAGACGGGCCAGGACGGGGAGAATTCCGCTCGGCCCGCCTCTTCCTCCAGAAACACGGCCCGGCCGATCCGGAAATAATAAAAGAGAGAGATCACGGAATTCAAGGCGCCGGCTACGGTCAGCAGGACGAGGCCTTTGTTCATAGCCGCGGCGAAGAGGAAATATTTGCCCATGAATCCCGCCGTCGGCGGAATCCCGGCCAGCGCCAGGAGGGTGACGATGACTGCTCCCGCCAGGAGCGGCGAACGTCCGGCCAGTCCGCGCAACCCGTCGATATCTTCCCCGAAGCCGGCTTCGCGCCGGACGAGGAGAACGAGGGCAAAGCCGGCCGCATTCATGACCGCGTAAATCAGAATATAGAACAGGACCGCCGAGCGCGCCTCCTCCCCCCAGGCCGCCAGGCCGATGGCGAGGTAACCGGCATGGGCCACGGACGAGTAAGCCATCATCCGTTTCAGGCTCTTTTGGGTCAAGGCGGCCAGGTTGCCCCAAAACATGGTGACGAAGGCCAGGACGCGAAAGATCGACGTCCATTGAATCTCCTGCGCGCCGAAAATTCCGGTCAAGGCCCGGATGAGGACGGCCAGGACGGCCGCCTTGGACGCCGTGGCCAGGAAAACGGTCACCGGCGTGGGGGCGCCCTCATAGACATCGGGAGCCCACATATGGAACGGGACCAGGGCCGCTTTAAAGAACAACCCGGAAAAAAAGAGGATCATCCCGGCCAGGACAATCGGCTCTCCAGTCCCGGGAAGCCCGGCCGATACGGCGGCGTAATTCGTTTCGCCCGTCAGCCCGAAGACCAGGGCCATGCCCAACAGCATGACGCCCGAGCTCAGCGTGCCGAGAAAGAAAAACTTCACCCCGGCTTCCGAAGAACGCTTATCCTTCTTGAAGATGCCGGCCAGAAGATACGAGGGAATGGCGAACAGCTCGAACGCGACATACGACGAAATAAGGTCGGTGGCCGCAGCCGCGACGGTCATTCCGATCATGGACAGCGCGATCAGAATATAAGCTTCGCCGGGCTCGTACCGCTCGACCCCGAAAAACCGGAAGGCCAGGAGGACCGACAACGCTCCGGCCAGGAGGATGACGGCCTTGAAATAGGCGGCAAACAAGTCGACGCTGAGACTCCCGCCGTAAATTGGGCCGGCGTTTTGAGGCGTCAGAAAGAGGGCCGCCCCAGCCGCCAGAATCCCGCCAAGGACGATCCAGCCCGCAGCCCGGGCCCCCTTCCGGCCGGCGAAAAGATGAACGAACAAGGCCACGGCCGCCGCCGCCAGGAGGAAGGCTTCGGGAAGGAGATATTTCACCCCGGCGAATACAGCCGACGCGTCCATCAGTCTTTCTCTCCGCCCGCGCCCGGAATCTTTTCAGGAACAGGAGAAGCCGCCGTCTCGGCTATCTCACGCTCGTAAAAACCGGGGTTGACGATGCGGATGACCTTCTCTACCGGCTTATCGATGACGTCGAGAAACGGCTTGGGGAAGATGCCGATGCCGAAGGCCAGAATAACGAGGGGGACAAAAGCAGCCGTTTCCCGCAGGGTCAGATCTTTCAGCGACTCATTGGCGGGATTATCGAGTTTTCCGAACATGACCCGCTGGTAGAGCCACAGCATGTAAGCGGCACCCAGGATGATTCCGATCGCGGCCACCGCCGTCCAGACGCCGTTGACGGGAAAAACTCCCATCAGGATCATGAATTCGCCGATGAAGCCGTTGAGTCCCGGAAGCCCGATCGAAGATAGGGTCATGATGAGAAAAACGGCGGCATAGACGGGCATGCGCGAAGACAGCCCTCCGAACTCGGCGATGAGCCGTGTGTGGCGGCGTTCATAGACCACACCGACGATGAGGAACAGCGCCCCCGTCGAGATCCCGTGGTTGATCATCTGGAGGACGGCGCCCTTCACGGCCATGGGCGTCAGGGCGAATATGCCGAGGACGACGAAGCCCATGTGCGACACCGAGGAATAGGCGATGAGCTTCTTCATGTCTTTCTGCAGAAGCGAAAGCAGCGCTCCGTAGACGATGGAGACGAGGGCCAGCGCGACGACATACGGAACGGCCCGGCGCGCCGCCTCGGGGAAAAGCGGGAGGGAGAAACGGAGGAAACCGTAAGCCCCCATTTTCAAGAGAATGCCGGCCAGGAGAACGGACGCGGCCGTGGGCGCTTCGACATGGGCGTCGGGCAGCCAGGTGTGGAACGGAAACATCGGGACCTTGATGGCGAAACCGGCGAAGAAGGCCAGAAAAGCCCAGATCTGCGGGGCGGCCGGCAGGATCGACCCGGCGGCCAGGATGGCCGTCCAGTCGAACGTATGATACCGGGAATACACGGCCAGGATGCCGACCAGCATCAGAACCGAACCGAACAGGGTGTAGAGAAAAAACTTGATCGCGGCATAGAGACGGCGTTCCCCGCCCCAGACGCCGATCAGGAAATACATCGGGACCAGGACGATCTCCCAGAAAACGTAAAAAAGAATCAGGTCCAGCGAGACGAAGACCCCGATCATTCCGACTTCAAGCAGAAGAAGAAAGACGTAGTATTCCTTGACCCGGGTCTTGATCGAGCCCCACGAGCTTCCCACGGCGATGAGCGTGAGAAGGGCGGTCAGAAGGACCAGAAGAAGCGAAATGCCGTCGATCCCCATCAGGTACTGGACATGAAGAGACTTGATCCAGGGCGCCCGTTCGACGAACTGCATCTCATCCGCCAAGGCGTCGAAGCCTTGAAGCAGGCGCAGGGCGGCCAAAAACTCCAGCCCGGCCGTGACGTTGGCCGCAATTTTAAGCAATCCTGGTTTTCGGCCGGGCAGGACCAACAGGAGAAGAAGCCCGGCCAAGGGAAAGAAGGTGAGAAAAGTGAGGATCGGAACGCCGAGGATGGTCATGCCGCTTGCTCCTGCATGGTCTTAGAATATCGTCACTAAAAACGATAAA
>CAZLAM010000014.1:0-31712 GCA_964557435.1 uncultured Eubacteriales bacterium | reverse complement strand
AGTGAAGGTCGGAATCATCGGAGTCGGGTACCTGGGCATGCAGCACGCCCGGATCGCCTCGTACCTCGAGGAATGCGAGCTGCGGGCCGTGGCCGACATCGACTTCAAGAAGGCCTTTGAGATCGGGAACCGGCACGGCGTCAAGTATTTCCAGGACTACCGGGAGATGATCGACGAGATCGACGCCGGTATTGTGGCCACCCCGACGTCGGAGCACCATGCCATCTCGCTCGACCTTCTCAAGCGGGGCAAGCATGTCCTGGTCGAGAAGCCCATCACGGAGACCGTGGCCCAGGCCGAGGAGCTGGTGGCCGAGGCAAAGCGCCAGGGCCTGGTCTTCCAGGTCGGCCACCTGGAGCGCTTCAACCCGGCCGTCGAGGCGGTCGAGAACATGATCTCAGACCCCAAGTTCATCGAGGTCCAGAGGCTGGGCTCGTTCTCGGCCCGCTCCCTGGACGTCGACGTCGTCCTGGACCTGATGATCCACGACTTGGACATCATTCTGGCCCTGATCAAGGACGAGGTCAGCGTCATCCGCTCTTCCGGCATCCATGTTCTATCGGAAAAAATCGACATTGCCAATGCCCGCCTGGAGTTCAAGTCGGGGTGCGTGGCCACCCTGACCGCCAGCCGCGTGCATCAGGGCAAGGTCCGCAAGCTTCGGATCTTCGAGACGACAGCTTACTACTCCATCGACTATATCGACCAGGAAGTCAAGGTTTTTCCCCTCAGCGGCCGCCAGACGGACATCAAGACCTTCAAGATCAAGAAAGAAGAGCCGCTCAAAAAGGAAATCGAGAATTTCATCGTCTGCATCAACGAGGGGCGCGGCGGCAAAGTCAGCGGCGAGGAAGGCTTGCGGGCGCTTCGCTTGGCCCATGCCGTGCTTAAGGAAATCGAGACGGCCCAGGCTGTCTGAGCCCGTTCCCAGACCCGGGGAGACGTCCGAGCGGTCTCCCCGGCTTTAATTCTTACTTAGCCATCTTGAAAAACGCGTCTTCAAGTTTGGTGTTGTAAACGATCTTGGAGAAGGTCATCCGAATCTGCTCGGCGCCGTTCTGAAAGCTGACCATTCGATGCGCGGCGTTTGTGTCGCCGATCTTCCGGTAATCATCAAAAAACGTCTCGGTGTCGACTTCACCGCCGCCCAGGGGATCCTGCGTGCGGGTTTTGGTCTTGTGAAGAAGATAGGTGGCCGCATCGATGAAGAGGGTGGCCGTCTTGCCGTCTTTAAACGTCTGCTCGAGGATGAAGCAGTCCTTCTCACCGATCTTTTCCCGGTCTTTGAAGACATAGGAGATGCCGTACTTTTCAGGGTTGAGCATGGCATCGTTGCCCAGCGCCTGGCGCTTCATATCCCGTCCCTGCGCCTCGGGCATTTCCTGCGTCGCGCCGGACTGCGGATCGGTCATCCAGGCTTTTTCGCCGTCGAAGGCCTGGGTAATGATCAGGCCCATGATTTCAATGTCGATCCGCATCTTATCCGGTTCCTTCTGGTACATGGTCAGGCTTCCGCTGAGCCCCATCTGGACCATTTCCATCGACCCGGAGATCGTCAAGTCCTGGAGGGTTTCCAGGGTTTTGCGGCCGCCCTGGGCGTCGATCATTTTGGCCAGGATGTCCTTGGCATCTTGAGCGAAGGACGGAACGGTCAGAACGGTCCCCAGGGACAGGAGCAACGCTAAAGTCGGGAATCTCTTCATGGATGTCTCCTTTCTGAAAAAGACATAAGCTATTTTATCTTATTACGGCGTCCGGAAAAAAGGTTTTTTCCGGGGTTGATTTTGCTTCGGCGAAAGGTGTATTCATAGTTATAATGAAAGCCCGGCAGCTCGGACTCTTTGATGCGGCGATGATCTCAAGCGGGGCGATGATCGGCTCGGGCATTTTCATGAACTCGGCTGAGAGCGCCCGGTTTCTCCAGACATCCTCGCAGCTCCTGCTGGTCTGGATCATCGGCGGCTTGATCGCTGTTCTGGGCGGGATTTGCTTTGCCGAGCTGGGCGCGCTGTTCCCCGAATCGGGAGGCCAGGTCATTTACCTGAAAAAAGCCTTTGCTCCCTGGCTGGGGTTCCTCTTCGGATGGACGCTTTTCAGCACCATTCAAACGGGGGCCATTGCGGCGGTCGCCACCACCTGCGCCCGCTTCATCGGTGTTTTTATTCCACTGAGCGTTGCCGGCGAACGCTGGCTGGCCGCCGGGTTGCTGTGGTTGCTGTCGATCATCAACATCCTGGGCCTGCGGCCGGGAAGCATCGTCCAAAACATTTTTACGATTCTCAAGTTTGCCGCACTGATCGTCCTGATCGTCATCGGCTTATTTGCTTTCCATCCCCCCGCGCTCGACCTGGGGCCGCTTTTCCCATCCGGATTGACGGGCGGGACCTTGAGCGCTTTGGGCTTGGCCCTGATGCCCGCCCTGTTCTCCTATGGGGGCTGGCAAAACCTGAATTTCGTCGGCGGGGAGGTTCGCAACCCCTCCCGGACCATCCCCTATGCCATACTCGCCGCCGTCGGAGGCGTCGTGGCTGTTTATGTGCTGGCCAATATTGTTTATGTCAAAGCCCTTCCGATTTCGGCCATCGCTTCCTCTTCCAAGCTGGCCTCGGATGCCCTCCAAGCCATGGTCGGTCCTTGGGGGGCCCGGTTCGTGTCCGCTGCCATTATCGTCTCCACCTTCGGAATCACCAATGTTTTCATCCTGACGGGCGCCCGTGTCTATCAGTCCATGGCCAGGTCGGGGATGTTCATTCCCGCGGCGGCCCGGGTCCATCCCCGGACCGGGACTCCCGTCCTGGCCATTGTTCTGCAGTCGGCCTGGGCGTCGGGGCTTCTTCTGACGAACAGCTACGGGCGGCTGTTGCAGACGGTAACGTTCGGCGACTGGATTTTCTTCGGGTTGACGGCCTTGGCGCTCATCGTCCTGCGTCGGAAGATGCCGAACGCCCCGCGGCCCTATAAAGCCTGGGGGTATCCCATTGCCCCCGCTCTCTTTTTTCTGGTCTCGGCGGCCGTCGTGATCAATGTCTTCCTCACGTCACCGGCGAAATCCTTCGTCGGGACGGCCATCATATTGGCCGGGCTTCCCCTCTACGCGGTTTCCCGGCGGCGAGGAGCCCGTCCTGAAGTTTGACCGGTTGGCGTTTAGGGAGTGGGCCAAGAACACAACGGCGGCCCGGGGACAAACTTCCGCCGCCCACACCTGTCCCTTGACCGGCGCCGGCATCTCCCTTAGGCCGAAGCGGCGTCCGACTGACCCTCGGAGAATCCGCGGTCAGATATGAAAACCTGAGTTGTCCGGAGCTTTGCCCGGCGGAATCCCGCCCTTTTTAGTGCGCGGTCCGCGGACGAGCCCGTACTTGCCCATCTTGTTGTAAAGTGTGGTCCGGGAAATATTAAGGATTTTGGCCGCCCGCTGGAGGTTGAAATCCGTCCGTTTGAGCAGATAGCCGATATATTCTTTTTCCAGATCATCCAGGGTGGATAAGTTGTCCCGGTCCGGAAAGGGTGGCCGCGGGCGCAGAGGAGCCTGATCACGGAGGGTTTTGGGCAGATCGCCGACGTCGATAAAATCCCGTTTGGTCAACATGGCCGCGCTCTGGATGACATTTTCCAGCTCGCGGACGTTGCCCGGCCAATCGTATTTGAGAAAGGCCTTCTGCACTTCCCTGGTCAGTCCCTTGATCGATTTCTCGTAAGCTTTGTTGGTGGCATCCAGAAAATGCCGGACGAGAAGGGGGATGTCCTCGACCCTTTCACGCAAGGGAGGAATGTGGATTTCGACGCGATTCAGGCGGTGGTAAAGATCTTCGCGGAAGGCGCCTCGGCGGATTAATTCCGTTAAATCGCGATTGGTGGCGGCGATAACCCGGACGTTGATGTAACGGACGTCGTTGGACCCTAAAGGGCGGAATTGGCGATTTTCCAGAACCCTCAATAACTTGGCCTGGACGGCCAAGGGAATTTCGCCGATCTCATCCAGAAAAATAATCCCATCGTGCGCGTCTTCGAATAAACCCCGTTTCGTCCGGTCGGCGCCCGTGAAAGCCCCTTTGACGTAGCCGAACAGCTCGGATTCAAACAGGGTTTCGGGAATGGAGGTGCAGTCGCACACAACGAGCCGCCGGTTCTTCGATTCGGCCAGGGAGTGGATGGCCCTGGCCGCCAGTTCCTTGCCGGTACCTGTTTCACCGGTGACCAGGACGGTGGTGAAGTGGCGGGCGATCGATTCGATCAGCCCGAATACTTCGAGCATATAAGGGCTCTTGCTGACGAGCCCCTGGAAGACGTATTTTTTCTCCAGCCGGCGTTCGAGAAGGAAAGTCTCGCGGCGCAGCTCCCGCTTCTCCAGGGCCGTGCTCAGCGCCTCGCGGACCGTATCGACGCCGATGGGCTTCTCGAGATAATCGGAGGCTCCGCGCCGGATCCAGTCTAAAACCTCCTCCGGATGGAGAGGCGGCCCGATCACGAGAACGATGAAGAGAGAGTCGGATCGCTTGAGTGTTTGCAGGATTTCGGCGGCGCCGCCGGCATCATCCTGTAAATCGATAAGTGCGAAATGGACGGAATGGTCCCGGACAAAGGAGAGAAGGTCGGTCTCGGGACCGCAGAATAAAAGCTGAAAATCACCGGCGACCGGCGAATTCTTGAGGAGGTCGTAAAGGGATACATCCGGCCCGACGATGAGCAGGCTTTCGCGCGATTCCATGGCTTTCGGATCCCTCTACATGTGTTCACTATCTTAACAGTATTTCCGAGTAATATCAACCCATTCGACGGCGTCCCGGGGCCCGGGACGCCGCGAACGTATCAAATGCCGGATGAGTCCATTTTCGTCAGCGAACCAGTCCCGGTCGTCCCCTGACAAGCTGGAAGCGAACCCGATCGCTCGCTTCCTCCTCCATCCGAACCGTCTCAAATTTGGCTTGGGACAAATACTTGAGATGGGCCCGGAGATAGGCCAAGCCTTGGGTCGACAGAAAATCGAGCCAGGCACCAGTGGCGGTCTCGTCCATCAGCTCGGGAGTCGCTTCGGCGTAGGTGACTTGGTTTCGCGGGGTCAGTTTGGTTTCCGAACCCGAACGCCGCTTGGAATAGATGTTGACGCCCTCGGTAAGCTCGAGAGGGTTGAGATGGGGCTGCCAGCGGGACGCCCAGCGGTTATACCGGTCGTAGAATTTCCGGTTGGAGTCTTTGATCCGGGGATCGGCGTTCATCTCGGCCCTGATGAAATTTCGCAGTTCCTCTCCGGCTTCCTTGTACCGGTGGTACAACGGAAGGGTCACCGTGCGAAAGTAAGTGAACCAGCCTTTGGGAATCCAATAATCGCGAAAGAGGTACGGGGAGTAATTGGAGAATTGCTGAACCCATTCGTGCGACGGGTAACCGTGCAGGTTGAGATAGATATCCGGCGCCCATTTGGCGGCCAGGTCGCGGCGAACGAGCGCTTCGGGCAGGATCGGGCGGGCGGCGCCTCCCAGAGATCCGACGTCGATGCCCAACGAACCGTAGCGTCCGGCGTGAAGGCTGTGGAAGGGAGTCAAGCTCTGGAGTTCATAGGCCAAGGCCGCTCCATCGGGATTTTCGAGCGGCTGGAGGACGAAGTTGATCCGGCCGACATAATCCTGATAAGCCTTGTCCTGGGCCAAAAGCTCGGCCAATTTGAGTATCGCAGTGGTCGAGGAAACTTCATTAGCGTGTTGCCGGCCGCTCAGGTAAATCGTCGGTTTGAGGGCGATCAAGCGGGGAATGGAGACATAGATTCCCGCGGGTTTGTAGGCTTCGATGACCGGGACATCGCGTCCCTCGTAGGAGTGTCCGCCGATCCAGGTTCGGAGAAAAGGAAATCGGCTCAGCCTGGCGGTCGCCTCTTGGACCATCTCCGGCGACAGGATGCGGGTCGTGTCGACGATCGGAACTCCGGGTTTCAGGGACTTCGGCGGGACTTCCGCCGGGATCGCGGACGCGGCGATGGGCACATTCTCGACTTTGCTCATGTCCTTATATTTGAGCCGCAAACGGACCGCGTTCAAGCCGGGGTAGGCAAGTGCCGTGGGCAGCGCGTCCTTGTCCAGCAGTTCGCGATAGGCGGGCAGCAAGTCGAGGAGAGCCAGGTAATCGGACTCCTTATCGAATTCCAGATCAGCGGTCAAATACTCGATACGCTCCTCCAGCCCGTTATAGACGAGAGTCGGAATCTGAATAGGCCGGCTTTTCAAAGCCGGAAAGACGATGCGGCGGGAGGTTTCTTCCCGGCCGGATTCCTTCCAGCGGAGAAGGATTTGGGGGTTCTGGCCGGCCCATTCCTCGAAGACGACCTTGATCCGGGGCGCCTCGCCTTCGGTTGTGGCATGAATGACCGGCAAGACATTGCCCGGCGCCGAGTAGCGCTGGGTGTCCTCCGGTTGTTCACCCTCCTCGACATCCAGATCGATGATCCCGCGCAGGAAATCGAGGGTGTCGAAGTAAATCTCATCGTGAAGAGCCTCGAGCGAGCTGATGATCTCCTCGTCCAGCCCAAGCTTGAAATCGGGTTCGCTGGCCCACAGCTCGACCCGCAACTGTTTGAAGAACGGCTGCTTGGAAAAAGTCGGCGCATTCTCCGTTTTTTTGAGGATATGGGCGTACACCGGGGCTAGGACTTCATCCTGGTAAAAAGACCATACGGTTTCCAGGTCGGAGGGAACATCGGCGTCGACGAGCACTTCGCCGCCGCGTTCCAGGCGCAACCATCCCGTCGTCAGCTTTACCGATCCCCATTCGGGAAGCGGGGATAAGTACGGAATTTCCCGGATGCGGGGCGAGAAGATTTGTTGGAAAATGACCGAATTCTTCTGATCAAAGGCTAGTATCTCGTATACGTTTTGGGGATTCGTCTGCATCTCGAAATGGATCTTGTCCAGGGGAAGGCCGAAGTCTCGGGCCATAAATTCGTCGATGGGGTAGAGCTCCTGGAGCCAGCGGGAGGGCTCGGCGTAAAACCGTTTGGGTTTACGGAAATCCTCTTTTTCCTCGGCGAAACGGACGACGACATGAGAGACCCCTTTGCCTTTGAGAGCGGGGATCACTTTCTCCATCAACCAGAAAAACCCTTGTTTATAAGAGGAATAAACGTCGATCTCCGAGCCGGGAAAAGCGGCTTCGGCCAGCAGAACTTCGATCTGTTTTTTGAGGCGAAGTCGGATTTCGGGGGATTCGCTGACGCCTAGGCTGATTTTCAGCGGAACTTCCTTGGCCGGAACACCCAGGAGCTTCTCCCGAATGAGATCAAGCGCCCGCGTCCCCTCCCAAGCGAAAGTCTTTTCTTTCTCGAAAACCATACGGCCCTGAAGAAGCCCCGTCGAAACGGTTTCAATCCCTCCGGATTTGACCGAGAGACACATCTTTTTGACTTCGTCCTCAAATTTGGGATTGAGCTTCGGCAGGGTGATTTCAGCCTTAAGGGATTCGAGGTTGCGGTCCTTGAGTTCATCCAGGGCTTGACGCAGGGCGGGCCAGAGAAACGACTCCGCGGCTCCCTTCTCGCCTTTTAGGAATTTTTCCAAGTCGGCGGGCAGGTCCCCGACCTGCGGCCGTCCGGGCGCATAGCTGTCGAAATAGGGGAAGGTCCGGCTCAGGTAATCGAGCGTTTTCTCCAGGCCGAGGCTGTCGCCGCCCAGCACGGCCAGGGCTCCGGACTTGTTAAAGGCTTGAGGCACGACGGTGGCCATGCCCATGGCATTTTCCAGCGCCGGCGCCGCCAATTTGCCGATCCGGATGAGTTCCTGGGTTAACGTGGTGGGGCCGACCAGAAGGGGAGCGATCAGGGTTTTTTTATTCTCGATTTCGCTATCCAGGGCCAGGATGGGGAATGTCGCGCCGGCCGTTCCCAGGACCAACCGCGAGGCCAAGGCCGTGACCCCCTCGGGCGGAGCGGCCGTCGGAATGACGATACGCGAATCGAAACCATCTGGAAGGCCGTCGCGATCAGCGTCCGTGTAAAACCCTCGGGTGGAAAACAACCCGGTCAAATCGAACTCCCGGCCCGCACCGTCGGCTCGCGGGGTATCTTTATAGGACGCCGTCAGCATCCGTTTCGGGAAACCCAGCCGGGGCAGCACGGCCTCTACTGTTTTCTTGCCGAACCGGAGGGACAGCGACAGACGGGCGCAACCCGGATAAGACAAAACTTCGCTGTCCTGGCCTTGCAAGTGCTTGGCGCGGAGGTTTTCAAACGCCTTGAACGCCGTGGCTTGGTCGTCCTCGTCGGTAAAATAAATTTCGGCCGCTAAACTCTTGATCTCGCCCGTGCTGAAAGACAGCTTCTTTAGCGCACTGGGTCCCTTGGGGGCGGGGGTAAATTCATAGAGGACGGACTTGAGGATCGTGCGCTGAAGCCCGACTCCTTCGGCGTTCAGGAATTTCTGAAGGTCGCTTTCGAGCTTTTCATAGGTGTGGCCTTCCGCCCGGCCCCAAATCTCCCAGAAATACGGCCAACGCAGAAAGAAAGCCCGGGCGGTCTGCAGCAGGGCTTCTTCCGAGGCGGCGATGACGAAAACCCCGGTTTGTGTTTTGGAGGTGAAGACGGAGACGAATCCTTGATTAGGGCCCAGGGCCGGAGCCTCTACATCGCCCGATTTGAGGGCGTCTCGTAGCCAGCGCACGTTCGTCCCGAGAAGAACGACATTCTCCAGACGGTCGATCCGTCCGGCGTCGGACTCGCGTTTGACCAGTCCGAGATCCTGGGCTAAAGAGTCGAAATTGGCCCGCGAGGCGATGTCGGCGGCGGCCGCCAATTCGGAGCCGTTGGGATGGTCGGGAATGACGACGCAGAGGACGACTTTGTCCGCCAGTAAGTCCCCATCGGTGTCCTTGAGAGTCTTGCCGAGAAGAAACATGTGCGACAGACTACCGACCTCTCCCAGCGTGATTCCGGCGCCGACCGCCAGCAGGAGGATGAAGAGGATGAATCGTTTCGTCATGGCAGTTCCTTTGAATTCGGTCTCCGCAATTATAGTCCCTCTGCAATGTCGTTTTCCAGTAACGGTTGACTATTCCCATCCTTTGATCGATAATCGATTCAACTTAACAGGAGAACCTCCATGCTCAAAGAATTCAAGGAATTTATCCAAAAGGGGAGCGTCATTGACCTGGCCGTCGGGTTCATCATGGGCGCCGCTTTCGGGAAAATCGTCTCCTCGCTGATCAACGACATCCTCATGCCTCCGGTCGGTCTGCTCCTGGGGAAAGTCGATTTTTCGAGCCTCTATATCAATCTTTCGGGGAAACCGTTCGAGAACCTGACCGCCGCCAAAGCGGCCGGAGCGCCGACCCTCAACTACGGCGCTTTTATCAACACCGTCATCGAGTTCACGATCGTGGCCCTGGCCGTCTTTGTCATGGTGAAATGGGCCAACTCTTTCCGCCGCAAACCGGCCGCCGTTCCCGCGGCTCCGACGACCAAGGAGTGTCCGTTCTGTTTATTCTCGATTCCGCTCAAGGCGTCGCGTTGTCCGCATTGCACGTCCGTGGTCAAGTAGCCGCTTCGCCGTAAAAAAACGCGGAGAGGGGGCGGGAGCAGCCCTGGTCAGCGCTTGGGGAACCAGGGGAAAAAGGCATTGGTGAGGCGGGCATAGGCGGCAAAGTCCGGATTTTTCCTGGATTTCTTCTCCTGCAGCGGAACCCCTGAAACGAAACGGAGGAGGAGGGTGATCGTAAGCGGGCTCAGCGCAGCAACTCCTCCACCGCGAAGAGGGACTACGATCAGGAAAATTCCCCACCACAGCAGGGCCTCTCCGAAATAATTGGGATGTCGGGTATATCGCCACAGACCCGTCGTCAGGCGCCGGCCCATGGTATCGGGATTCCGCTTGAAGCGGGTCAATTGGGCGTCACCGACGACTTCAAAAAGAAATCCGGCCAGCCAGACGAGCCCTCCGATGATGTCGAAAACAGCCCCGGGCGATTGGGGAGCGCGGCCGACGACGAACAGCGGGGAGGCGATGAGAAGAAGGAAAACGCCCTGCAGCAAGAAGACCTGAAGATAGCTGCGGAGCACAAATGCCCGGCCCCAGCTTCGGCGCCAAGCCGCGTACCGAAAATCCTCGCCTCGGCCCCGATTCCGGATGAAGATATGCCCGGCCAAACGGACGCCCCAGACGAACACCAGCCCGGTGACGGCGATGTGCCGAGGCGTAGGGGCGGAAGAAAGTGCCAAGTTAAGCCCGGCCAGGAGGACGAAGCCCAAACCCCAGCCGACATCGGCCAGGGAATTGTCCTTTCGGATCAGGGCGGCGATGAAAAGCACCGTCATATAAGCCCCGACGGCGGCGATCGAAAGTCCGAGGGAGGGGGACACGGTGGGCGGCTCCCTTCACTCCATCAAGATCGCCACGGCGACCGCGCCGATGCCGCTGTGGACGCCGATTACTGGAGAAACATCCATGATGAAATTCGGCTTCCGTCCCAGCAGGGCGGTCAGCCTGTCCTCATAGGTACGGACCCGTTCGGGATTCTGGGCATGGACGATGGCATAACCCCAGACGCGGTCCCGGTCTTGAAGTGACCGGACCCGCTGGAGGATCTTGATTAGATTGCCTTTCTGGTTGAAAGACTTCCCGGCATGACCGGCCTTCCCATCGGATTCGATAGTCAGGATGGGTTTGACGTTGAGCGCCCTGGCCAGGAGGCCTTTGACGGCGCTGACCCGCCCGCCCCGAATGAAGTATTTGAGGGTCAGGACATCGACGAAGATATGAGTTTTCGGGACCCAGGATTCGGCTTGCCGGACGATCTCGTCGTGAGGGTAACCGGCCAGCGCCAGTTCGGAGACGCGCTCGACGAGAAGGCCTTGGCCGGCCGAAATCGATCGCGAATCGATGACGCTGATTTTCTTTCCGGTGACGGCTTCGGCCGCCTTGACGAAGGCTCCGTGGACGCCGGACAATCCGCTCGACAGGGTAACAACGATGACCGAATCAAAGTGACCGGCCAGATAAGAGAGAGTGTTCTGGAACAACTTGAGCGCCGGAACGGCCGATTGGGGATGATCTTTGCTCGTTTCGAGCAAGTCGTAAAACCGATCGGGCCGGATGGTGATTTTATCCAGGAACAGCTGCGGACCGAATTTGATGTTGAGGGGAACGAAGTGGATCTGCCGATCGTCCATGATCGAGGGGGGAAGGTCGCAAGCGGAATCCGTGACGACGGCCACCTTCGATTTCGGAGCCCAGGCGGCTTCATACTGTTTTTTCATGTCGTCGACCTTGATCTGGGCGATCGTGCCCCGATCCTTAAGCTCGAAGAAAAGGTCGGCCGGTGCGTTGGTATGGACATGGATGCGGATGCGTTCCTCCGACCCGGCTACGACGGCCGAATCGCCGTAACGCTGGACGATCTCCCGGATCGAATCGGCTTCCAGCGCGCCGCCGGTCAGAAGCGCCTCGGAACAGTACCGATTATGGAGCGTTTTGTCCCGCGACGGCGTCTTGATTTCCTCCGGGGCCCATTCGAGTTCGGTCTTTTTCACCCGTAATATCCGGCCTTGTTTAATGAACTCCAGGATGCCTTCGAGGAAATCCACGAAACCTTTAGCCCCGGCGTCGACGACTCCGGCTTTGGCCAGAACGGCCAGCTTGAGGGGCGTGTCCCGCAGCGACTGATGGGCCGCCGGAAGTGTCGCCGAGAACAGTTCCTCGAAATCGGCGATATGAAGGCGCTTCTGATAGACAGCCTCGGCCCAGTCCCGCATGACCGTGATCATCGTGCCTTCAACGGGATGAAGGATGGCCTTGGCGGCGTGCTGGACGGCTTGTTTAACCGATTCCCCGAAGGCCTTGGTCGTGATCATCCAATCGTGGCCGACTTCCTTGCTCAAGCCGTAGAGGAACTGGGCCAGGATGAGCCCGGAATTGCCCTGAGCCCCGTTCAGCGCGGCGTTAGCTATGGACCGGAGCGTTTCTTTGATCGAGCGCTTGGCTTCGGCGCCTTCGGCGATGGCCCGGAACGTCGAGGCCAGGTTGGTGCCGGTATCGCCGTCCGGCACGGGGAAGACGTTAATCCGGTTGAGGAAATCCTGGTCCTGGATGACGGCGTTTCCCCCCGCCAAAAAAGCATAGTACAGGCGATTGCCGTTGAGGTAGCGAATCTTCATTTTCATTGGGCGACCTTCTTCCGAATCCCTCAACCCCTGCCGTCAGGTGGAAAGGGCGGTTCATGCCCGCATATCCGGAGAACGGCGATATTATATTAAATCGGACGGAAAAGACCAAATCGGAGACGGACCGGCCGCTGAAGTCCCCTGTCCGCATCGCCCGGCCCTCCAAAAAATTCAAGGGAAGGAAGGTTGATACGTTCGCGGCGCCAATCCTAATTTATAAATTAGGACAAAAGCGCCGCTCAGTATTAACCCATATTATACCCCGGGCTTCAGCCCGCCCTCATTCGTTTCACGAATGAGGACTGCAAAGCGGGGAGACGAATGGGTTTAATTCCCTCATTTGACGATGAAAACGCGGCCCTGGTGTTCGATGATATGCATGGGAATTTCATAAAGGTCCAGGAGAAGGTCTTCCGTCAGAATGTCGGCCGGCCGGCCCTGGGCGGCCACGGTCCCGTTTTTCAAAAAAACCAGGGTGTCAGCATAGCGCGCCGCCATATCCAGATTGTGCAGGGTGACGAGGACGGTTTTGCCGTGTTCGACGACCATCTGACGGGCCAGGTTCATGACCTCGGTCTCGTGCCGGGGATCGAGAAAAGTCGTCGGTTCGTCCAGGATCAGAATATCGGTGTTCTGAGCCAGGGCCCGGGCGATGAGAATGAGGCGGCGCTCGCCGCTGCTCAATTGAAAATAGGGACGTTCCAAGGCGGCCGGCAATCCCACAAAGGCCAGCGCTTCGACCGCTCGGGCGGCGTCCTTTTCGGATGGAACGGAAAAAATCCCCAGGTACGGGGCCCGGCCCATGAGGATGAAATCGAGGACGGAATAATTGAAAGCGGACGAATGCTCCTGGGGCACGAAGGCCATCCGTCGCGCGCGTTCGGCGGCCGATAAGAAGGCCAGGTTCTCGTCATTCAGGAACAGCGTCCCTTGGCCGAACGGCAGCAGGCCGGCCAGGCATTTGAGAAGGGTCGTCTTTCCGGCTCCGTTGGGCCCGACGATGGCCGTCAGCCGCGCCTCCTCAAAGTCCAGTTTCGGAATGCGGAGAAGGAAGTCCTTCCGACGGAAGACGAGGTTGCGGACCCTGATGCTCACAACCATACCTTGGAAGATTTTTTCAGTAGGAGGACAAACAAGGGGATGCCGATGATACTGGTGAAAATCCCCACCGGCACTTCGAAGGAGGCCAGACTCCGGGTCACGTCGTCGGCGACCAGGAGAAAGCTCGCTCCGAGGGCGGCCGAGAGCGGGACAACCCGCCGGTTATCCGCCCCGACCATCATTCGGACGAGGTGGGGGACGATGAGCCCGATCCAGCCGATGATCCCGGCTACGGCTGTCGCCGCTGAAGTAATCAAGGTGGCCAGAAAAATGACAAGCAGCTTTTCCCGGCGGATGTTCAGGCCGAGGGAGAGTGCTTCCTCATCGCTCATGGACAGAACATTCAACCGCCAGCGGAGGAGGATGATGACGGCGATGCCTCCCAGGACGAGCGGCAGGGTCAGAGCCAGATCGTTCCATCCGGCCAGGGATAAATTGCCCATGAGCCAGTAGAACAAGGCCTGGAGAGAGTACGGGCTGGCGAAAAATTCGACGAGCGAGAGCAAAGCGGAAAAAAACGCCGAAACGATGACTCCCGTCAGCAACAGCGAGACGACGGGTGATTCCGATTTCGAGGAGATGGTCAGGACCAGAAGTACGGCGATGACGGCAAACACGAAAGCCGAAAGCTGGGGGGGGAAGCGGGGGCCGAGAAAAACCAGAGACAAGGCGGCCCCGAAACCGGCGCCCGAGGATATCCCCAGAATGTATTCGTTGACCAGCGGATTCTTGAACAAAGCCTGGAGCGAGGCGCCGGAAACCGACAGGCCGGCGCCTACGGAAAGGGCCAAAAGAAGTCGGGGAAGGCGGATGCCGAAGATGATTCCGGCGAGATTTTCCGGAAGGGAGGCTTTCCAGGCCGGAACGAGCGGGGACAACAGGGTTTTGAGAAGAAGGGGCAGGGAGATGTGATAAGCGCCGATCGCCAGCGAGGCGACGAAGATAATGAACGGCAGGGTATAAAGGAAAATGCGCAGCGGCCTGGATTTATCGTTCATTGAGCCAGGTCCCGCATCCGAGAGTACCGGACAGCCGCCGAAAAGCGCCTTCGACACCGTAAACGGCTTTAAAAATCGCCTCCCCCTCGCGTTCGAGGTCGAATTCGGGGAAAAGGCCGGGATGAAAAAGATGGGCCAGGTAGGAGGTTTCGACCAGCACCTCAGCCGGGTCCCACCAGTTCCAGAATCCAAACGTGTAGCGGACTCGTCCCGTTCGGACGGCCTTGACCGGGGCCAGGCGGGTATCTTGGCGGAAAAGCGAGGTCGTCACTTTGCGTTGGGCGGGCGGGTAATTCCCATGCACCAGGATGATGTCGGGATTCCAGACCAGTATCCGTTCGATACCGACCCCGGCGATCAAAGTCCCCAGAAAGGAAGGCAGAAGATTCTCGGCGACGTTGATCCCGCCGGCCGCGTTGACGGGTTCATAGTAAACGGGTGTTCGGGTGGGGACTCCCCAAAACGACAGGTAAACGCGCGGTTTGGCGGACGAAGGGAGAGCCCGGGTCCGTTCCTTGATCGGTTGGAGAACCGACTCGAAGTAGTCCGCCAGTTCCTTGGCCCGTTCCGCCCGGCCGAGAATTTCGCCGACGAGCTTGAGTTCGTCGAGAAGCTTCGAAAAGCGTCCCTCGGAGGACAGGGCGACGGTCGGGATCGAGGTCTTTTTCTGGAGAGCTTCGACGATTTGTTTGTCTTCGGGAGGGCCGAAAATCACGTCGGGTGCGATTCGGATGACGAGTTCCAGATTGACGCTGTAATCGGCCATGGACACCAGCGGCAGACGTCCCTCGGCCGGATAGATGATCTTAAAGAGAGGGTCGATGCGGCGGAGAAAATGATCGATTCCGACCAGCTTGTCCCCGGCCCCCAGGGCGACGATAAGACGGGTGATTTCGGGTTGAAGAGAGAGTATGCGCTCGAGGCGCGCCTCGGGAAGAACAATCCTTCGTCCCAGGCTGTCGACGATGGTCCGCGTCGGGCCGCCGGGGGGAGCGCCGAAGGCCGGAAAGCCGACCGCGGCCGTGACGAGGAGAATCCCGATTTTTTGTCGCCATTCGTGTTTGGGCATTGGAAGAAATCGTATTATAGCTGAATTCGGCTGGATCTTTGAGTGATACGTCCGGGCCCCTCGGGCGTTGTTTTTATGTTATCATCAGCGGCCATGCGATTAACGGCGATTTTGCTTGTCGGTTCGACCGGGTCGGGCAAAACTCCGCTCGGCGAAATCCTGGAATGCCGCGGCCTGCTGGGCTGGAAATGCCGGCATTTCGATTTCGGAGCCCAATTGCGCCGTGTCGCCGAGGAATACGGCGCTGGAATTCTGACGCCGGAGGAGACCGTGATAGTCCGCCGGAGGCTCCAAACCGGCTCCCTATTCGAAGACCGGGAATTTCCCCTGGCCGCGAAAATATTGCGAGCTTTCACCGAACGCGAGCGGATGAGGGCGGAGGACATGATCATTCTTAACGGACTGCCGAGGCATATCGGGCAGGCCGAGGCGCTCGAGGCCGTCGTGGAGGTCCGGATCGTTATACTTCTGCAGGCCGCCCCTGCGGTCATCCGGGAACGGATCTTCTCCGATACCGGGGGAGACCGGGCCGGCCGCGTCGATGACGGCCTCGAGGAGATTGAGCGCAAGCTGCGGGATTTCGAGCAACAGACCCGACCGCTCCTGGGTCATTATGCCGGTCGGGGGGTTCCGGTCCTGGCCATCGAGGTCGGTCCGGCGACCTCGGCCGAAGAGCTGGCGGAGCGGATTGAATCGGGATTATTCAAACCGGGGATGAATTCCCGGTTTGACCCCGGATCCTGATACGTTCGCCGGCGCCAAACTCCGCTCAGTATCTCCGTTTTCGAGAAACGCGGCTTTTCTCTCCAGCCTGCCCCCTCGGGTTCGGCAGTGGAAGCGGCCAGGGATCTCTTTTAACCGGCAGGGCCATTTTCTATTTTTTCCCGATTTTGATATAAAGAGTGTTTGTTCGGACTTCACATTCCTAAGCAGGAAAGGACAGATCATGAAGAAGTCGCGATGGTATGCTCTCGTTTGTATCCTTGTTTTCGGAAGCGGCGCCTTGATGGCTCAGACCGAGTCCAAGCCCGTTTTCGGGATTGCCTTCTCCGGTTTCGTCAAGACCGATATCCTCTATGATTCGCGGCAGACGGTCAGCATTCGGGAAGGGCATTTCCTCCTTTATCCGAAGGGCGAAGCCCTTGATAAGGACGGCCGCGATATCAACGCCGCCGGGAGCTTCCATCTGGTGTCGGTCCAAACCCGCCTCTTGGGTAAGATCACGGGGCCCGATGCCTTCGGCGCCAAGACCTCCGGGCTCATCGAAACCGAATTTTTCGGAACTTCCGACGCCGACATCAACGGATTTCGTCTTCGGCATGCTTATGTCAAGCTGAACTGGGCCAAGACCGAACTCATGGTCGGTCAGTTTTGGCACCCGATGTTCGTCACCGAGAGTTTTCCTGAAGTCGTTTCCTTCAATACAGGGGTTCCTTTTCAGCCGTTCAACCGCTCCCCCCAGGTCCGCTTGACCAGGCAGTTCGGCCGTCTAAGCCTGATGGCTACGGCCCTGGCCCAGCGGGACTTCGTTTCTTTCGGTCCGGAAGGCGCCAGCTCAGTTTACGCCCGCAACGCCGTCCTGCCGGAGTTCAACCTCCGGGCGCAGTACGCCTATCAGTGTCCGGCCGGCTGCGAGATCCTGTTCGGAGTCGCGGGCGATTATAAGAAGCTCCGGCCCCGGTTGTCCACGGCGACGGGCTATGCCACGGACGAAACAGTATCCGATTGGGCCGGCCTGGCCTATTTCAAATACAAGGCTAAACCGGCGACGTTCAAGGCCGAGGCGTTTTACGGCCAAAATCCCTATCATTTGACCATGCTCGGCGGATATGCCGTCCATGAGACGACTGATATCGGGCGGGATCTGATGAATTTTACGTCGCTGCGGGTCTTTTCTTTGTGGAGCGAGATCATGTCCAATGGGGCCAAGTTCCAGGCAGGAATGTTCTTTGGTTATTCACGAAACCTGGGGACTCCTGAGACGATCGGGGGGGCCAAATATGGCCGGGGGTTCGACATCGATGCGGTGTACCGGGTCGCCCCCCGGATTCTCGTCAACTCAGGCAAGGTCCGTTTCGCCGGGGAAGTTGAATTCACCAATGCCGCATACGGGACGCCGGACGCCCTGGGGAAAGTCGGGAACCTCAAATGGATCCCCAACCTTCGCCTGCTCGGTGCGGTCTACTATTATTTTTAAATGGATCTCTTTCATTTTGTTAAACAGAATTCTTGATCGTCTGGGCCGCGGTCAGGCCGAACCCAGGAAATCGAAGCTGATTTTCTTTTGAATATTGGCGATCTGAGTGAGGGCTTGTTTCAGGAGAGTTTCCTCCAGATGGGTCAGTTCCTTGGGGTCGATTTCGTTGCCTGGCGCGAGGCCTCGGTCGGCGGCACGGGCTTGGGCGGAAATCCTCAACTGCATGAGATAATCGTATACTTGAACCGCTTCGTCGTGGAGCGCCCGTTTGAGTGTGCCGATCTCAAAAAGAGCGTGAAGACGGTCCAGCGTGTTCATCTCCTGGACGCCGTGACGAAGAGCGTATAATCGAGCAAAATTGACGACCGGCAGAAGCGCATCCTTGATATTGAAGGTTCGGGCGCCATCCTTGGTTGAACCGAGAACAACATGTCCCAGAAAACCCAGGGGGGATTTATATTGCAGAGAGGCCCTGGCGTAATGCAAAAGAAAAGGAGGTTCCTGATTTAAGATGCGGTCGATATGACGCCGCAGCTCGAGAGCAAAATCCTTCTCGCCGACGACGGTCCGAAAGTCGAAAAAAATCTGGATGTCGAGGATATCCTGGGGTTCGGCCGTCCGCAGCCAATCCTCGAAATACCCCATCCAGGCCCGCAGCGGCTGACACCAGCGCGGATTATCGGCCATGATCTTTCCGAGGCAGAGTGGAAACCCGGCCTTTTCCATGCCTCCGGACACGATTTCTCCAAGTTTCTGAAAATAATCCTGGACACCGGGCCGGGCTTCCTCGGAGACGTTTTCGAAGACGACGGCATGGTCCTGATCCGTAGCCAGCGTCTGCTCCTCGCGACCCTGGCTTCCCAGAGCCAGAAAGGCGAAGCGGGCCGGCGGCGGACCGAGCGCAGCTTGGCCGAAATCAATCAGTTTTTCGACGACGGCGTCGGAAACGGCCGTCACCGCCCGGGTGACGTTCCGAGCCTTGGCCCCCCCGTCGATAAGGGCTTTCACCAGTTTGGGCAGGTCCTGCCTGGCGGCGACGATTTGCTCGACGGTCCGCGCCTGGCGAATGCTCTGGGTGAGAACGGCCAGGGAATAACGCTGGAAGAGGAGCAGGTCCCGGTGCTGAAGAATACCCGCCACGAGGCCCGCTTCATCGCGCACCAGGAGATGATCGACGTTCTTTTCCCGCATGGCTAGGATGGCTTCGAAAACCAACGCCCGTTCTCCGATCGCCACCAGAGGAGAACTCATGATTTCAAAGACCGGGCGGTCGGTGGACAGGCCGCCGGCCACGATCCGGGCACGGATGTCCTGGTCGGTCACGATGCCGACCGGCTGCGTGTCGGTTAGAACGACGGCCGCGCTCGATCCCCGGGCCGTCATGGCCGCCGCCGCCTTGGACACGGTTTCCCGCCAATCGCAGAAAACGGCCTCCCTCACATTGGGCGCGATCGGCTCATGGAGGAACATCAGGGAGGCTTGGAGCTCTCCGATCAGATTTTCGCGCTCAAACTCCCGGCGGGCCGATCGTCCCCCGTCGCCGCCGCCGCGCGAGAGGTCGCGTGCCGCCAGGACAAAGCCGTCCTTTCCGGCAAAGGAAATACGAGAAATCGCCAGAGCGACCTTGATCCGGCCGCCGCTTCGGTTGCGCATCTCGGTTTCCAGGAATCCGGACGATCCGACTCCTTGTTCCATGGCCTGCAGGGCGGAATCCCCGACGAAGAGATCTTCGAGGTCAAGCAGGGCCAGCTCGTCCTGGGAAAATTCCAGCATGTCCAGCAAGGTCGGATTGGCGAACGTCGGACGTCCTTCCAGCACCATCAATGTTCCTTCGGTGACGGATTCGACGAGGGTGCGGTATTTTTCGTGGGATTCCCGGAGCTCGGCCTCGGCCTTCCGCTTCTTCCGCTCGCTCCGCACGCTCTGGACGACGACAAAAAGAAGAAGCAGACCGCAAAGGACGATGACGGCGATGGATATTTTTATCAGACGGGAAGCCACGGCGGCGGTTTCGGCCCTGACGTCCTCCAGGTAGAGGCCTGTACCGACGATCCAACCCCAGGGGGCGAATTTTTTTATGAAGGATTGTTTGGGCACCAGGCGATCGGGATCGTCCTTCCATTGCCAAACGTACTCGACGTAGGCATCATCCCTGACTTTCAGGGCGTTGACGAACTCGACAAAAATGCGGACCCCGCGGGGATCGCGAAAATCGCTCACATCCCCGCCGTTGAGATCTGTCCGGTAGGGGTGCATAACCATCCGGGGATGGAGGTCGGTGATCCAATAATAGTCCTTGCCTTCGTTCCCGTAGCGCAGGTTTTGGATGCGTTCCGCGGCCGTCCGTTGGGCGTCCGCGATGGTCATTCGGCCGGCTCTCGCGTCGGCATCGTATTCGGACAGGATGCTGAAGGCGACATTCGTCAATTCGCGGATCATGTCCCGCTTCCTCTCCAGAAGGCGGCTTTCGTAATCGGGGATCATGATTCCGAAAAGGACGAAGATGAATAGGCCGATGGCCAACAGCGTCGGCAAAAGTATGCGTAGAAGATAAGCCCGACGACGTAGGCCCGGGAGCCTCCGCCGGGGCTTCGTTTCCCGGGATGAAGCGGCGTGGGAGGCGCCCAATCCGTTGCGCAGAAGCGCGTCCCTCAGGGCCTGCCACCGCGGCGTCGGAAAATCGACGAAGAGCTCGGCCGAACCGGGGAGTGCAGGCCCGTGAAAATCGCTGCCGGCACTGACCAGCAGGCCGTGAAAATCGGCCAAAGAAACGAGCTCGCGGCTGATGTCGGACGAATAGCCGGAGGTATAGGACTCGATTCCATCCAAGCCGTCGTTCTTCAGCCTTTTGACCATTTCGCCGACAACCTCGGGGGCATAAAGCTGATCGGGGTGGACCGGATGAGCCCAAAAAGCCAGACCGCCGGCCTCATGAATCGCGCGGATAGCGGAATCGGCCGTGGGAAGCGCGCTGGGCGGGGGAGGCGTCGTCTTTTCCGGCCGTTCCGCGGGAGGCCAGAGGCTGTCAGCTGTTCCGGCCGGGGAATGCCGCCGCCCGATCCGCCTGGCTTCGTTGATGCGTTGGAGAATAGCGCGAAGTCCGGGGTGATCCTGGTCGAAGCCGTAGCCCAGGAGATGGATTTCGCCGCCGATGGGGGAGGCGACGGTCATCTCTACGCCGGGGATGAAACCGACGCCTTTCCGGGACAAAACGTCGCGGAAGGCTCGAAGTCCATCGATGGTATCGTGATCGGTCAGCGCGGCGGCGCGAACTCCGGCCGCGGCCAGGCGTTCGGCGACGACGTCCGGAGGCAATTCGCCGTCGCTTAAATGGGAATGGCAGTGAAGGTTCAGACGAGTGGTTTCAATCATAGGGATCCGGCCTTCGGCCCGGGCTTGAACATACCATCCTCCCCGAACGCCTGTCAACGGTGGAACAGGGTCCCCGCACCGCCGGTTCGCCAACAGGGCCGCCGGGGCCCAAGAATAACCTTGATTTTAAGGCCGAGGGTATGAGATAAAAGGGGACAATGGACCTCGGATGAGCCGATCCGCGCGGCCGCGGAAAAGAAAAATGTCCAGAAAATTTGTTTCGTCAAAGGAGTCGGTGTCATGTTGCATAAACCCGCGGCTTCTTCCGGGCCCGACCCGGCCTTTCTTTTCAAGAGAAAGCTCGGCGTCTGGATGTTTCTGATTTACGGCGCGATCTATACCGGATTCGTCATCGTTAATTTGGTCAAACCGGCGGCCATGGAAAAGATTCTCTTCGCCGGGTTGAACCTGGCGGTAGTTTACGGTATGGGGCTCATCGTTTTTGCCCTGTTCCTCGCCCTCATCTATAATCGGGCTTGCGGCCGGAAAGAAAAATCGATGAAGTCCGCGGCCGGGCCGGGGGGGCGGATATGAACGTCCTCTCCGTCGTTTTGTTCGTTACGTTTGTCTCCTCCGTCCTGATTCTCTCCTTCTTTTTCGCCCGGAAGGCGCGTTCGGCCAGCGGTTACTACGCCGCCGGCGGCAATATCCATTGGGGGATCAACGGGATAGCTTTTGCCGGAGATTATCTGTCGGCGGCTTCTTTTTTAGGCATCTGCGGCATGATCGCCACGGCCGGTTATGACGGTTTTCTTTATTCCATCGGCTATCTGGCCGGTTGGATCATCGCCTTATTCGTCGTCGCCGAGCCGCTCAAGCGCTTGGGCAAATATACTTTCACGGATGCGCTCGACGCAAATTACAATCATCGGGGGATCAAGCTTCTAGCGGCGATCAGCACACTGGTCGTCTCGGTATGTTATTTGATCCCCCAGATGGTCGGAGCCGGGGTCCTGGTGACTCCGCTCCTCGGCCTCCCGCATTCCGTCGGCGTGGTCATGGTCGGTCTTATCGTCATCACCATTGTGGCCACGGCCGGGATGACCTCTACAACGTACGTCCAGTTCATCAAAGGCGGACTGTTGATCATTTTCTCGGTGGTCGTTGTCGCCGTCGTCCTCATTCGGGGGTTATCGACGACGCCTGATCAGGGCGGGAGGGTGCCGTTCAAGGAATACAGAACTCTCTACGCGACCGAGATGGAGGGATCCCTACGTATCGAAGATTCTTCGTTCCAGGTTCTCGGCCTCCAGGCCGTCAAAACGATGAAGTTCGCCAAAATCCTCGAGAACGGCCGCGAATCCTGGTGGAAAGTCGAAGCGGGCGCTGATGGGGCCGTGACCCTTCAGGAAGCGCAGTTCGTCGTCTCGAAAACGGACGGCTCCAAGATCATCAACGGCGCTCCGGCGTCCCGGGACAACCAACTGGCTCCCGTCGGAAATATGGATGTCATCGCCGGAAAGACGGGCAAGGAGGCCACTACGGGCCCTCTGGGACCGATCAAGTTCCTCTCTCTGATCGGTGATCCCCGAAGCAAGATCAAGCAGTGGAAGAGCGCGGCTTTTGCCGACGGCGTCGATAAAGTGACCGTTTATTACCCTGTCCTGACGCCCGGCAACAAGGTCCTCCGGCCCGGCCTCCGGTTCAAACTCGAGGGAACCCTCCTCGAACGGATCGATTTCGCTTCGTTGATGCTGGCTCTCTTCCTGGGAACGGCCGCGCTTCCGCACATCCTGATCCGCTATTACACCGTCCCCAACGCCGCGGCCGCCCGTAAATCGACGATCGTAGCCATCGCCGGAATCGGTTTCTTCTATGTCCTGACGCTATTCATGGGCATGGGGGCCATGACCAGCGGGGTCATCAATCTGGCCGACGACAACATGTCCGCCCCTCTTTTAGCCAAATCGTTCGGGACGTTTCTCTTCGCCGTTATTTCGGCGATCGCCTTCGCCACCGTCCTGGGCACCGTCAGCGGGCTGATCATCGCCGCTTCCGGGGCCGTCGCTCACGACCTTTTGGACCGGTACGCCAAGATCATCAAGAGCGATCAGCAAAAAGTATTCGTCGGAAAGATCGTCGCTTTTGCCGTGGGTATCCTGGCCATCGGATTGGGGATCTTATTCAAAGGAGTCAACGTCACCTTCCTGGTCGGTTTGGCCTTTGCCGTGGCCGCTTCGGCCAATCTGCCTTCGATCGTGATGATGCTGTTCTGGAAGAGGACGACCGCTCGGGGGATTACGGCGTCGATTTTTGTCGGGATCCTGTCCTCGATCGGCTTGATCCTGTTCTCACCGACGATGTATGAACTCTACGGCAAGGATCCTCTTTCCGCTCCAATACCCCTCAAGAATCCGGGCATCATTTCGATCCCCCTGAGTTTCCTGGCCTTGATCGTCGTTTCTCTGTTGACCCGGAAGAACGTCGCGCCGAAATCCGTCTGACCTTGCGTGGGGGCGGGGGGCTCGACGGCGTCCCGGGGGTAAACTTCCGCCGCCCAGGCCCGTCCCTTGGCCCCGATTTAAAAATCGGGGTTTGCCGCCGGCGAACGTATTACATCCCGAAGCGGTCGATGATTTCCTGGCGCGTTTTACCCAGGATGTCAAATTTCCGGCCGACCTTGATGAATGCCGCCAGGGCCTTGTCCAGGTGATGAATCTCGTGCCCGGCCGAAAGCTGGGTCCGGATGCGGGCCTGGCTCTGGGGGACGACGGGGAAGAAGAAGCCCACGGCGTAGACGCCCTCCTCGTAAAGAGCCCAGGAGACGTCCTGGGCCAGCTTGGCGTTGAACAGCATGACCGGGACGATCGGGGTGTCACCTTCCTTGAGGACGAATCCGGCCTCCTGCAGGCCTTTTCGCCAGTAGGCCGCATTGCGCTCGAGCTTGTCGCGGCGTTCGGTCGAGGCGTTCAGGATCTCGAAGACCTTCAGGATGCCCTCGACGACGACGGGAGCAATGGTGTTGGAGAAGAGGTACGGTCGGGCTTTCTGACGGCACATCTCGACCAACTCCCGGCGGCCTGATACGCAACCGCCGGTGGCCCCGCCAAGGGCTTTGCCGAAGGTCGTGGTGATGAGGTCGATCTCGCCCAAGACCCCGCACTTCTCATGGGTCCCGCGCCCGGTCTTGCCGATGAAGCCCGAAGCGTGGGATTCGTCCACCAGCAGCATGGCGTCGTACTTCCTGCACAGGGCGACCATCTCATCGAGTTTGGCCGTGTCACCGTCCATGGAGAAGACGCCGTCAGTGATGACGAGACGGAGCCGCCGGTCCTGATGCATCTCCAGCTTCTGCTCGAGGTGGGCCATGTCGGAGTGCTTGAAGGTGTCCTGCATGGCGCTGCAGAGGCGGATGCCGTCGATGAGCGAAGCGTGAACCAGCCGGTCCGAGATCATGACGTCGTCCTTGGTCAGGACGGCCTCGAAGACGCCGGCGTTGGCGTCCATGCAGGAAGGGAAGAGGATGGTGGCCTCGGTCCCCAGGAACTTGGTCACAATCCGCTCCAGCTCGCGGTGGATGTCCTGGGTTCCGCAGATAAAACGGACCGACGACATTCCGTAGCCTCGGGAATCCAGCCCGGCGTGGGCGGCCTTGACGACCTCGGGGTGGCTGGACAGCCCTAGGTAGTTGTTGGCGCACATGTTGATGACCTTCTTCAGGGGCGAACCCGAGGGGAACTCGACCTCGATGTCGGCGGCTTGGGGAGAGTGGATGAAGCGCTCCTGCTTGAACAGGCCGGCGTCCTTGAGGCCCTGGAGCGTCTGCTGATACATCGCGCGGGTTTTTTCGTTAAAAGCCATAATGATTCTCCTTTAGAGGGTGGTGGGCGAACGGGATTCTTCGGTCAAGACCGCCCGCCGAATGAACGGAGGCCGGTCTCCGCCGCCGGAAGCTTAGGCCTTGGTGAAACGGCGGACGAGATCGGCGATCTTGTTCACGGAGTCGAACGCTTCCGGTGTGGCCTGGTCGTCGGGGATGCTGATCTTGTATTTGTTCTCCAGGAACCGCTTGAGCGAGACCATGGAAAACGAATCGACGATTCCCCCCGAAATCAGGGGCGAGTCGAAGGCCAGGGGATCACCGCCTTCTTCCAGATACTCCGCCGTGACGTACTTGAGAACGATGTCTTTCAGTTCATCGGACATAATGAGAGCTCCTTGTTCATTAGATATGAAAAATCAATCGTCTTCCAGGGTGGACGTGTCGCCGATCTCTTCGCCCCATTCCTTGGCCTTAAGGATGCGGCGCATAATCTTGCCGCTCCGGGTCTTGGGCAGGCCGACGACGAATTCAATTTCCTGGGGCATGGCCAGGGGCGACAGCTTCTTGCGGATGAAGTTCATGATTTCCAGGTCGAGATCGGCGCTGGCCGTGAAGCCGGCCTTAAGGCTGACGAAAGCCTTGACGACCTCCATGTTGATCGGGTCGGGTTTGCTGACGACGGCGGATTCGGCCACGGCCGGGTGTTCGATGAGCGCCGACTCCACCTCGAACGGGCTGACCAGGTGGCCTCCCGTATTGATGATATCGTCGTCCCGGCCGACGAACCAGAAGTAGCCCTCTTTATCCAGGCTGGCCCGGTCGCCGGTCAGGTACCAGCCGTTCTTGAATTTCTTCTGAAAGGTTTCCTCGTTCCGCCAGTAGGTCCTCATCATGGCCGGCCAGCCCGGCTTGATGGCGATCAGGCCGATTTTACCCGTTTCGGTAAAGGGCTGGAAGGCCTTGGGATCGAGGATGACGCCGGTGATCCCGGGAAATGATTTACCCATCGAACCCGGCTTGATTTTCAGGCCGGGGAAGTTGGTGATCATGATCGATCCAGTCTCGGTTTGGAAATACGTGTCCAGGAAGGCCTTGCCGAAGACGCGCTCGGACCAGATGACGGCCTCGGAGTTGAGGGGTTCGCCCACGCTGGCCAGGAGACGGAGGCTCGAAAGATCGTATTTTTTGATGACATCCTCGCCCGCTTTCATGAGCGATCGGATGGCGGTGGGGGCGGAGTACCAGTTCGTGATCTTGTGCTTTTCGATGAATTTGTACCAGGCCTCGGCCGAGAACCCGCTGTCCAGGACGCATTGGGTGACGCCCAGGCTCCAGGGTCCGATGATTCCGTACGATGTCCCGGTGACCCAGCCGGGATCGGCCGTACACCAGTAAATATCGTCGTCACCGATGTCCAGAACCCACTTGGACGTGAGATACTGGGAAATAAGAGAATAATGGACGTGTTTGACGCCTTTGGGGAGGCCGGTGGTGCCCGAGGTGTAGTGGACAAGCGAAGGGGATTCCGCGGTCGTCGGGTGAATCTCCAGGTGTTCGACGGGTTCGGACTTAGCCAGGGAGAAAGCCACTTCGTTTTTTTGCAAGGGGGTTCTGCCGTCATAATCGACGATGATGATGTGCTCGAGGTGGGGGATTTTGTCCAGTATCTTACGGACTTTGGAGACGTGTTTTTTCTGGGTGATGATAGCTTTGGTCTGGGCGTTCTCCAGTCGGACAAACAATGATTCGTCGCCAAACGCCGAAAACAGCGGCTGGCCGATAGCTCCGATCTTGAGGATGCCCAGGACCCCGAAATAAAGCTCGGGAACCTTGTCCAGGAGCAGGCAGACCCGGTCGCCGTCCCGGATTCCCAAGCCCCGCAGAAAGGCGCCGATGGTATTGCTGGCCCGCCGGATATCATTGTAGGTAAAGCGTTTTTCGACACCTCCCAAGCCTTCCCAGAGGAGGGCTGGTTTATCGCCCCAGCCTTTCAAGCAGATGCGGTCGGTACAATACCAGCCGATGTTGATGACCCCGCCGGGTTTGTACTCCAGCTCTTTTTCCGCGATTTCCCAGGAGAAATCCTTCAGTCGTTCTTCGTAAGATCCGATATTGGACATGATCGATCCTCAACTTGGATTTGGAAAGACGAGATTATATCCGATTCGCGCGAAAAGTCAAAACCGGGTCTGAGGGGGAGCGGAATTGACATCCCAAGAGGTTTTGGGTAGTATATAGTCGCTTCAGCATCAGCAACCCCCATATATTGTGTTGGTTCTTGTAGGCCATTTGGATGATCGTTCAAAGGAGTTCAAGCCCGTTTCTTTAGGCGGATCCGGATCGAAGGAAAATGAGAAAAATTCTTTCACGCAATCATAAATCCGTTTTTCTCTCTTTTTTCGCCCTCTTTTTCCTCATCGGACAACCCCAGGAATTCGGCCAGGAAAATCTCTTTTTTCAGGGCTATCCCATCGCCAAACCCGTCATTCGAATCGCCCTGGGCGTTAATATCGACGACATCCGCATCCGTTCATCCTCGGGGATGAAAATCTATCAGGTGAGCGGAGCTTATTCCCTGCTGGCCGAAGATGCGGCCGAGGTTCATGTCCAGGGGCAACAGGACAAGCTGAGCGAGAAATTCGTCGTCCAGGCGGGCCGGTTCCGCCGGAAAGACGACGCCGATGCGGCGGCCAAATCTCTTCGGACGAAATTAGCGCAGCGGGTCTACGTGGCCCAGAATCCAGAGTCCGCCGGAGAAGCCGTTTTCGAGCTTCGGGTGGGGGATTTTCTGACGCGGGGCGACGCTCTGGGCTTCATCAGACGGACCGGTTCCCTGGGGATGTCCGAAGCTTGGATCATCCGCGAGGAAACGGCCGTGACCGAGAACCATCCCCATTGGGTGCAGCTCAATGGTCAACTCATCAATCTGAACGCCGACGCCTCGCTCTATTTCATTCCTACTTCCTCTGAAAGCTATCTGACTTTCCGGGGCCGGGATTACCGCGGCATCCTGGTTTTGCGCGGCAGCCGCAAAGGCTTGATATTGATCAATGTTCTCAACATCGAGGAATATTTGAAGGGGGTTGTCCCGGGCGAGCTTCCGCCTTCGTATTTCAGCGAACTCGAAGCTCAAAAAGCCCAAGCCATCGCCGCCCGGACTTATGCCCTCAAGAACACCGGCCAATTCAATGATCTGGGATTCGACCTTTACGCCACGCCCGCGTCCCAGGTGTACCTGGGCCTTAGCTCCGAACATCCGCTGAGCAACAGGGCGGTCGAAGAAACCCGCGGCGAAACGGTCGTTTTTGAAGGCAAACTCATCAACGCGCTGTATATGAGCACCTGCGGCGGAGCCACGGAAAATGTCGAGGATATGTTCGAAGGCGGGCCGATGCCCTACCTTCGAAGCACCGAATGCACGCTGGAATCGGAGTCGGACTGGACGGTCAAAAGTCCGGCCGTTTTTCCCGATGTGACCGTGGACGGGAAGAACGTGGCCGTTTCCCTGGCCACTCTCACGGCTTTGGGCGTGTTGCCGGCCGATACCGGGGCGGCCGGATGGAATTTGCCCGCCGGCGCATCCGAGGCCGTGTTCTGGATGAGCAAAGCCGCCTCATTATTGGGCAAAAAACCGAAAAAACTCGGTTCCGAAAGACCTGCGCTCGACTTTCCCGAGCTGGCCCGACTGCTCATTGATGCGTTCGGCTGGAAAGAACGAGTTGAAAACCTCATGCTCAAGAGCGAAACCGAGCATACCCTGGACGGGCAGACGGGCTTGAGTGCCGAAGAACGAGGGGCTTTGGCTTATTTCGTCGTTTCCGGAATCACCCCGGCATCCGACCGCTGGTTCGACCGGAACCGGCCGGTCAGCCGAGCCGAAGTCGCCTCCACTATTCATAAATTATTGACGACCTACAATGATTTTTATCACCAGGGGTCGATCCATTCCCTCCACCGCAATTCCATCACTCTGCACGAGGACGGGAAGGACAGGGTCCTGGATATCGTTCCGGCCGTGTCTCTCTTTAGAGAATTCGGCGGAGAAGCGGGCGCGGCGGCGAGTCTCGACCTCTTGGCCGGCGATGTCGTCAAATGGATCGAGACCGACGGGAAGATCAAGCTCCTGAATCTTGTGTCCGCATCTCCATCGAGCGTTCTCGATTTCACCTCCCAATTCCACCGCTGGCAAGTGCGTATCTCGCGCTCGGAATTGCAGGACAGGGTCAACCTTTATTATCCCATCGGGTCCCTGGTCGATATCCTGCCCCTCAAGCGGGGCCAATCCAAGCGAGTCCTGGATCTGGCGCTCGTGGGCCGGGAGGGCCAAACTCAAATCCGGGGCTTACGCATCCGTCAGGTCCTCAATCTGCGCGACAACCTCTTTGTCGTCGATCGGGAACACGACGCCGAGGGCCGGATATCCCACTTCATCTTCTCGGGGAAAGGTTGGGGCCATGGCGTCGGTATGTGCCAAATCGGGGCCTTTCGCATGGCCCAAAAGGGGACCAACTATGAGGACATCCTCAAGAAGTACTACCGCGGTATCGCCTTGAAAAAAATGTACTGAGCCTCGTCACCCGGCCTCCGGGTCTTTCCGCTTGCGGTTCCAATAGAGATACCCGGGGACGCCTAGAGCCACCCAGATCAATCCCATGAGCGAATTGATGATCGGGGCCTGGCCGCTTTTGAAATTCAGGATATCCGTATAGAGCGTGAACACGATATAGACGGAAGCGAACAGGATGAAGATGAGGGGTGTCGCCGGGTAGCCCCAGACTTTATAGGGTCGCGGGGTATCGGGCATCCGTTTTCGCAAGGTGAATACGGTGTAGGCGGCCATGGCATAAAAAATCCAACTGACGAAAATGAGCATATCGGTCAGCTGGTCGAACGTTCCGCTGAGGACGAGGACGGAAGCCCAAATTCCCTGGACAATGAGAGAATTACCCGGTGTCCGGTAACGGGGGTGAACGTCTCCCAGCCGGCGGAAAAAAAGCTTTTCCCGGGCCATGGCGAAATAAACCCGGGCCGACATCATTGTCGTCCCGTTGACCGCACCGAACGTCGAGATCATGATGGCCACGGCGATCGCCGCGCCTCCCCATTTTCCCAAAAAATTTCCGGCCGCGTCGATGGCCACGAGATAGGACCCCCCGCTGGCCTCGGCGGCCCGGTATTTCTGGGCCATTTCGGGGACGGGGATGATATAAATATAAGCCAGGTTGATCAGGATATAGACGACAATGACGATGAGGACGGAAATGGCGATGGCCCGAGGCAGGTTTTTCTGGACGTTCTTGATCTCGCCTGACATGTAGGTGACGTTGATCCAGGCGTCGTAAGCCCAGAAAGCGCCGGCCATGGCCATGATGACCATGAGGAAAACGGACGAGCCGGCCGCCCCGCCGCCGAAGCCGGAGACAGCCTGTCCGAAATTGGCCAAACTGCCGCGGCCGAGGGCGAAGGCGAGGACGACGATGGCGGCCATGACCGCCACCTTGAGGGAGGAAAAGATGACCTGGATGGCGCTGCCGAACTTGACTCCCAAATAATTGATCGACGTCAGAAACAGAATCAGGGCGATCGTGCACAGCTTAAGCCCGATGAACTTGAACGGCGTCATAGCTCCGATCCCGGGAATGGGGACGCTAAAGGCCTCCCAAGATGCCGGGAGCCTGGGAAATTTGACGAAATAGCCCAGGGAATCGGAAAATACATAGGCGATGGAAGCGATGGAGCCGGTCTGGATGACGATGAAGACGGCCCAGCCATAAAGATAGCCGACGAACCGGTTGATGCCTTTATTAAAATAGACGTACTGTCCGCCCGGGTCCTGGAACATGCCCGAGATTTCGGCGATGGACAAAGCCCCAAACAGGGTCATGACTCCCGCCACCACCCAGACGAGGATGAGGAGGGTGGGCGAGCCGAGCTGGGCGGCCATGAGGCCCGGTTTCTTGAAAATCCCGGAGCCGATGATCGAGCCGACGCCGCAGGCAATAGCGGCGATAAGGCCGAGTTCGCGGCTGAGCTCCAGGGGCTTTTTCATGATAGTGTCGGCCATGGTACTCACTTTCTCGGGACGATTGGCGAAGAGCCCGGATTCCGGGAGGGAATTATATGAAGTTCCCGGGACGGAAAGCAACTGGGGGGCGGCGACTGAGGGCGGAATTAGGTTATAATGCTCCTCCAACAATCCTCAGAGGAGAAGCGAGATGACCGAAGCGCGAGAATGGCAGACCCCGTCCCACGGGATTTTCTTCAAGGTCCGCAAAACCCTTTATCGGGGACGGTCGAAATTCCAGAAGATCGAACTCGTGGACAACGAAGCCTTCGGCCGGATTCTCCTCCTGGATGGTCTGGTCCAAACGACCGATCGAGACGAATTCTTCTACCACGAAATGCTCGTCCATCCGGCCCTGACTCTCCATCCGCGCCCCAAAGATGTCCTGATCATCGGCGGAGGGGACGGGGGAGCTTTACGTGAAGTCCTGCGCCACAAAGTCCGCAAGGGCTGGCTGTGCGAGATCGACGGTCGGGTGATAGACGTCTGCAAGCGTCATTATCCATGGCTGCGGAAGGATTTCGAGGATCCCCGGGCCGAACTCGTGGTCGCCGACGGAAATGAGTTCATCCGTTCGACGAAAGACCGATTCGACGTCATCCTCGTCGACTCGTCCGATCCCGTCGGACCGTCCACCATCCTCCATCAAAAAGCCTTTTACGCCTCGTTGAAGGCGATTTTACGGCCGGGCGGGATCATCGCCGCCCAAGCCGGTGCGCTGCTTTACCACCAGGACCAGCACCGGGAAAAGTACCGGTTCCTAAAGACGATGTTTCGCCAGACCCGATTCTATCTCTGTCCGGTCCCGACGTATCCGGGAGGAATGTGGTGTTTCGTTTTTCTTTCCGAGGACCTCGACCCTCTGGCGCCCGGCCTGAGAAAGCCGGTCGGCGGTTTGAAGTATTACAACCCCGAGATTCACCGGGCCGCCTTCGCCCTGCCGAATTTCCTGAAAACCGCCCTGGGCATCCGCCGGTAAGAGGGCGCCGGTCAGTTCTTTTTCGGCCCGACG
>CAZLAM010000013.1:0-7465 GCA_964557435.1 uncultured Eubacteriales bacterium | reverse complement strand
TTTCTGTTTGAAGCTCCAGAAGGAAATGCCGAGAACAACGGCGAAATACGCGGCAACGACAACCCAATCGATGGCGGTGAAATTGACCATGCGCAGCCTCCCGTCCCTGGGGATTTTATCGGCGGATATATATCATATCAGGAGCCAGGTTGCCTAGCCCCGTTCGGGCTTCCCGAACGGGGTCAGGTCTTAACATATAACATTGGGTTTCGGTGCGAGGCGGGGATATGTTTCTTATCGACGCGATGACCTTCCAGGAGTTCAATCCCCGCGCGATTCCATGGACGCAAGTCCGTGGAGCTTTAAGAAAAAGCGGTCCGGAGATTGCGTCTCTCGATTCGGCGGAATCAAAACAGCGGCGTGCTGGATTGCCGATCGGCCCAACGCCCTCCAACGGGACTCGAATAGGCCGATCTGAAGTTATCCGGTCTTTGGGCGGGGGACGACGCCGACCCGCTTGGCCCAGACCTCCCACATCTCCGCGAGCCGGGCGGCGGTGTTTGCGTTCGCCGTCGCCAGGTCGTTCGTCTCGGTCCGGTCCGCTTCCATGTCGTAGAGTTCCCAAGCGGCCGACTGTCCGCGGGCAACCAATTTCCACTTCGGGGTGAGTACGGCCCGGTTCCCCTCGTGCTCGCAGTAGATCGCCTCGCGATCGACCGCGCCGCTGGAAAATGCCGGAACGAGGCTCCGGCCTTCCATCGGCAGGATGGCCTCGCCGCGCGCTTCGGGAGGGTATTTCGCTCCGCTCACCTCGACGCAGGTGGCCATGATGTCGGTGATGTGGCCAAGCGTCCGGTCGAACTTACCCCGCGCCTTGAAGCCTCCGGGCCAATGGACGACGAGCGGTGTTGCGATGCCGCCTTCATGGGCGCTTTGCTTGAAGAGGCGGAACGGCGTGTTGGAGAGATTCGCCCACGGTCGGCCGTAGCTCTGGTAGGTGTCGTCGGGGCCGGGCATGACCTCGGGATTATTAAAAAACTTGACGGTCCGGCCGTCCCGAGTCGTGCGTCTGACGACTTTTTCCTTGTTTGAGAAAAAGTAGTCGGACCAGCTCTCGGTCAGCTCCTCGTGGCATCCGCCGTTGTCCGAGAGGAATAGAATGAGGGTATCGGAGAGGACGCCGGCCGTTTCGAGGGCCGCCGTGATGCGGCCGATGCCGCGGTCCATTCTCTCGATTTGGGCGGCATAGACTTCCATGCGCCGCAACTGCCAGGTCTTGTTCCGGGCTTCGGCCCAGGCCGGGACATCCGGATGGCGCGAGCTCAGTTGCCAGCGCTTGTCAACGACGCCCATCTCGGACATCCGCGCATGGCGTTCGCCGCGGAGGATGTCCCAGCCCTTGTCGAACCGGCCCTGATAGCGGGCGATGTCGGTCTCGCGCGCGTGAAGGGGCCAGTGAGGCGCGGTGAAGGCGCAGTAGAGGAAAAAGGGCTTGTCGGGCTGGGTGTCCTCCCGGTGGCTGAGGATAAATTCGATGGCCTGGTCGGCGATGGCGTCGGTGTAGTAAAAACCGGCGCCGGGCTCGATGGGGGTATTGTCGCGAAGGAGCGTGTCAGGCTCGAAGAAGCTGCCCGCGCCGGTGATCGTCCCGAAGTAACGGTCGAACCCCCGCTGAAGCGGCCAGTTGTGGCGGGGTCCGTCCGGCGGCAGGAAGCGGGTGACATGCCATTTCCCCACGGCGTAGGTCCCGTAGCCCGCGCCGCGCAGAACTTCGGCGATGGTGACGCTGCGGCGGTTGAGGTCGCCGCGGTAGCCGTCGACACCCTGATCGTTCATCATGTCGCCGACGCCGGCCTGATGGGGATAGAGCCCGGTGAGGAGGCTGGCCCGGGACGGGCAGCAGCGGGCCGAATTATGAAAATGGCTGAAACGAAGGCCGCCGGCGGCGAGGCGATCGATACCCGGCGTGCGGATCTCGCCGCCAAAACAACCGATATCGGAATAACCCATATCGTCAGCGAGAATGATGACGATGTTGGGACGCTTGGCGGGTGCGGGGGAGCGGCCCGCGGAGAAGGCCAGGTCGTGAATCAAGGCCGATCCGATCAGCCTCGCCGAACCGGCGGCCACGGCCCCCAGAAAACCGCGGCGCGAGAAGGCGCGTTCACGTGAATGTTCGCCGAGCATCGTCGGATGATGCTATCATCGAAAGTCATGTTTGTAAAGAAAGGCAGATGCGAGCGGTAAAAATGCTTGACATCGATTCCGACTTTCGATCAATATACTGGAAATTAGAAATTGAGAAACCACAACGTTAACCCAGATTTCGGAAATCCCATCGGGAGGTTCTCCGTCATGAAGAAGATTTTTGTGTCGTTCTTTGTCGCGGCTATTCTCATCGGCTTATGGCCTGGTATGGCCAAGGGGGCGAGCGAGATTCGCACTCTCCTGCCGATTAAAGCCAGGACCCCTGGTTTTAAGGTCATTGACCTCGACGCGGTCCAACAGAAAGCGGTCGTCCTCGATGCCGCCGGAAAAGAATTGAGCCTGCTCAAGCATCAAAAAATCGGCCCTTGGGCTTTGATGGCTGTCATCGAGGAGGGGAACCGGCGGATCGCCGTCTTCGAGGATATCGAGGACCGGAAGGGGAGCCTCGTCTATTTAGCCGGAGAGGGAATCGTTGCATCTCTGCCCAAAAGCCTGGAGCGGACGAGTTTTCCGGCCGAAACGCTTTACGGAGGGCATAAGCCGGATGAAATAATTAAAAACCGCAAAGACATCCTGGGGGAAGAAGTCCTGGCCTTGTCCGGCGACCCGACATTCGAGCGAGTGGCGCCGCTCCTTCCGCCGCTCCGCGTGCCGACGTTCGTCGGGACCCGGTATTCGATCGACAAACCGACGTTCGATTACGGCGCGTTCAGCGACGAGATCTACGTGGACGTCGGCAAGGTCTTCCCCGAGATCGCGGCGGCTCGCAAAAAGCTGGAAGTTTACGAGGGGATCGTCGGCGGCTGGCTCCCCGTCCCGCGCTTTCTTTTCCCGGCCGGGGAGAAGCGGGCCTGGGACGTTGTGATCTTCGCCGAAGAGAATCCGGCCAAGTTCTGGACGCAACCCCTTTGGTTCCGGATCCTGCTCATCGAGGACGGGCAGGTAAAGGAAGCCCACCACTTCTATCACCATTTGCCGTATCCTCCGCGCGGCGAGCCGCAAGCCCAGGACTTTTATAGGGCCCTGCTGAAGGTCAACACGGAGTGGCAGAAGGCCCTCGATCCGCCGATGAAGATCGAGGTGCCGGAGCAGACGATCAACGATTTCTGCCGGCATGCCCTGGCCATGGAGATGATCACCAGGGTTGGGAACCATCCAAAATACGGCTATCCGCCTCTGGGCGGGATCAATGTTTTCGGCGGCTACGGCTACAGCAACGTCGATACCTTCCAGGATGTCTTCAACAGCAGCGTCATCACCTTCTCGGAATGGGGACTGTTCAATATCGCCAAGGGATATATCGACGACTATTTCAGCGAGTCGGTCCGGGATGACGGCTCGATCGACACCCGCGGGCCCGAGACCGGCCAATACGGCCTGATGCTTGCGGCGGTGGCCAAATACTACAACTATGCCAAAGACGACCAGCTGATCTTAAGGCATCTGATCAAGATCCAGGGAATCGTCAACATGTTCTATGCTCTCCGGGCCGAAAGCAAGAAGGTGCCGACGGACGATCCGTCCTATGGCATCATCCGCGGCTGGTCCGAGCACGACAGCTGCCTGAAGGAGAAGCCTTACGATCTGATTCAGCCCTTCTTCTCGAACAGCGCCGACGCGAGCCGGGGCTTCACCGACATGGGCCGGGTCTTCGTCGAGGTCGGTCGGAAGTCGGCGAACAAAGCTCTCGCGGAGGAAGGGACGACGATGGTCCGCGAGGCGGAGGAGATGAAGAAAGACCTCTACGCCGGGATTCAGAAGACGATGAGGACGAACACCGTCCCGCCCTTCCTGCCAGGCACGGCCGGGGACAAGACCAACGTCTTTCAAGGCAGGGTGCACGCCGAGATGATGCAGTCCGGGCTTATGACCCGCGACATGGCCGCGGCCATCGCCCGGTTCCACAGCGAGGGCGGCCGCAAGCTGGTCGGTCGGGGCGGATTCCTGTATTACGGCTTCGGCTACGGCGTCTTGCAGCACGATTGGATCAAGGAGTTCATCCTCTCGTACTACTCCATCCTGGCCCACGGGTACTCGCCGGGGACGTGGATGTCGGTCGAGAGCGCCGCCCTCGACATGTCCCGCTTCGCGCCGTATTGCACGTGCTCCGAGCTGACCATCCCCGTCCTGACGAAATGGATGCTGGTGTTCGAGGACCCCAACGAGCCCGTATTGTGGCTGGCTAAGGCGACACCCCAGGGCTGGCTGGAGAACGGCCGGAAGATCTCGGTCACCGGGGCGCCGACCCGGTTCGGTACGGTGGGGTACGAGCTCCGCTCCGAGATCGCCAAGGGCAAGATCTTCGGTACGGTCACCCTGCCGGCCGGTGCAATTCAACCGATCATCAAGGTCCGTGTCCGCGTGCCTGAAAACAAGAAGATTAAAAGCGTGTTGGTGAACGGTCAACCCTGGAAGGATTTCGACTCCGCCCAGGACGTCGTGGTCCTCGGGTCTTCGCTCAAAGGCCAGGTCAAGCTGGAAGTGTCCTTGACCTCCCCCCGATAACCAGGCCGGGATTCATTCCAGATCTTCTTTGACTTCGAATGGGTTTAATTTTTTCTGGAATCGCCGAAATATGGAAACTTCAACGTAAAATGGGGTCTCTTATGATGCCAAGCCAAGCCGCTTGCTGTCGGAGGAACTCGGCTCGGGCCTGACGGAGCTGGGATAAAGGGGACATCAGGCTTCTTGAATGACATATAAATAATGCTATGACAGGCCATCCAGATCGCTTGTCAACTGCTTTTGTCACCCCCGAACAAAACTGTTCAACGGTCAGGTCGGCCGGTTCCGGCTTGGCCAGACATCCAAGATTATCGTTTTTCCTATGGGGAAGGTTGGAGCTGGCCCCGGACCGCCTCTTTGAATTCAGCCGTCGGCTGTAATATATTACAAGCTCAGTCCGGAAACGGAAAACCCGAGTACAAACGTATTCCCAGGAGGACCTCCCATGACAACGACGATGCGCGCCCTGGCCTTTGCCGCGCTGGCGGCCGCCCTCATTCCCGGCGCCGGCCGCGCTTCGCGCCCGGCTTCGGATTATCCGATCAAGGATGTTCCTCTTACGGCCGTAAAGTTCACGAAAGGATTCTGGGCGGAACGCCAGAAGACCGACGTGGCCGTGACGATCGCTCACGAAATGAAGGAGAGCGAACGGACGAACCGGATCAAAAACTTCGAATCGGCCGCGGCCGCTCTGCGGGGAGCCAGGGACGGTAAGTTTTCCACATCGTATGCCTTTGACGATTCCGACGTCTATAAGGTCATCGAAGCGGCGGCCTACGTCCTGATGCTCCAACCCAATCCCGGGTTAGTCCGGGCGCTGGATGTGTGGATCGCCAAAATCGCCGCCGCCCAGGAACCGGACGGGTATCTGTATACGGCCCGGACGATCAATCCGGAGAAACCGCCCCGCATGTCCGGCAAAGAACGCTGGGTCAATCTTCAGGACAGTCACGAGCTCTACAACCTCGGCCACATGTACGAGGCCGCCGCGGCCCATTTCCAGGCTACCGGCAAGCGCAATTTCCTGGCCGTCGCCGAAAAGAGCGCGGACTTCATCGGCCGCACCTTCGGTCCGGGCGACAAACAGCTCAAGCTCGTCCCCGGCCACGAGGAAATCGAGATCGGTCTGGTCAAGCTCTACCGGACGACGGGAAATGTCCGGTACCTCGACCTGGCCAAATTCTTCGTCGACGAGCGGGGCAACGCCGCCGGCCATAAGCTTTACGGCACCTACAATCAGGATCACAAGCCGATTCTCGAGCAGGACGAAGCCGTCGGCCACGCCGTCCGCGCCGCCTATCTCTACTCGGGAGTCACGGATGTGGCCGCGCTCACCGGCGATCCCGGATATATGACCGCCATGAATAAGATCTGGGAGGACATCGTTTCGAAGAAGCTTTACCTTACGGGCGGGATCGGTTCGGCGGGCGGCATCGAAGGTTTCGGCCCGGCCTATGAACTGGGCAACGCCACGGGGTATGCCGAGACTTGCGCCACGATCGCCTACGCTTTATGGAACTACCGGATGTTCCGCTATTACGGCGAGGCCAAGTATATGGATATGTTTGAACGGGCCTCCCTCAATGCATTCCTGTCGGGTTCCGGGATGAGCGGCGACCTCTTCTTCTATCCCAACCCGCTGGCTTCCCGCGGCTCGAGCGAGCGGACCCCCTGGTTCAACTGCGCCTGTTGTCCGCCGAACGTGGCCCGATTTATCGCCGCAATGAGCGGTTTCGCTTACGGCGTCGCCGGGGACAAGGTTTATATCAATCTCTATGCCCAGGGAAGGGCCGACATTGAAGCCTCCGGCGGCCGGGTCGCTCTTTCCCAAATCACGGATTACCCCTGGAACGGCGATGTCAAGATTGAAGTTGCGCCGGAAAAACCAACCGCCATGACCCTGATGGTCAGAATCCCCGGCTGGGCCCAGGGGCGGCCTCTTCCGAGCGATCTCTATACCTATGAAGGGGAAGCCGGAGAACGGCCGGTTATCAAAGTCAACGGCGCGATCACGGCTTTCACTCTGGATAAAGGCTACGCGCCGATCGCCCGGACCTGGCGGAAGGGTGACACGGTCGAAATCTTTTTGCCCATGCCCGTGCGCCTGGTTCGGGCCAATCCCAAGGTCAAGGACGATATCGGCCGGACGGCTGTCGAGCGCGGCCCGCTCGTTTACGCCGCCGAAGGAGTGGACAACGGCGGCTCCGTATCCAATCTGGTGCTTGACACCGCGGTCCCGCTGACGGCTGAGTCACGGCCCGATCTCTTGAACGGCATCACCGTCGTCAAAGGCGGGGGTATCTCTTACCGGATGAAAGACGGGCGGGAAGTCGTCGAGAAGAAAGCGCTGGTCCTCGTTCCTTACTATGCCTGGGCCCATCGCGGCAAGGGCGAGATGGAAGTCTGGATCGCCCGCGAGCCCGGGGCGGCGTATCCCGTGCCTGAGCCGACGCCCGCCTCCCGGGCCAAGGTGACGTGCTCGCCGGGCGGCAAGGGGGTTGAAACGGTCCATGATCTTTACGAGCCGCGCGACAGCAACGACCACGACCGCGGATATCTTCACTGGTGGCCGAAAAAAGGCACGACCGAGTGGATCCAGTACGATTTCGCGGCGCCGACGGCCATCTCCGAAACGTCGGTCTATTGGTTTGACGACACTGGCCAGGGCGAATGCCGCGTCCCGGCTTCGTGGACGGCGTTCGTCAAGGAAGGCGAAATATGGGTTCCCATCAAGGCCGAAGGGCCGTTCGGAACAGCCAAGGACTCCTACAACACCGTCAAGTTCGCGGCCGTTACTACCTCGGCCATCAAG
>CAZLAM010000012.1:0-66165 GCA_964557435.1 uncultured Eubacteriales bacterium | reverse complement strand
ATTCCCGAAGTCATCATCCCGCGAGAGGGCGGCGCCGGACGCAAACCCGGCGAGATGTTTGAAGATTTAGGCGTGCTGGTCGGTTCCGGGGAATTCACCGGGCTGGATTCGGAAGAAGCCATGGAAAAAATGGCCGCCTGGGCCAAGGATAAGGGCTTCGGCGAAAAAGCCGTCACCTACCGTTTGCGCGATTGGGGCATCTCCCGCCAGCGCTATTGGGGGACGCCCATCCCGATGATCCATTGCCCGACCTGCGGCATCGTCCCCGTCCGGTACGAGGATTTGCCCGTGCGCATCCCCTACGAGGCCGAATTCACGGGCGAGGCGGGCTCGCCGCTGGAGAAGATCCCCGCCTTCGTCAACACGGTCTGCCCTTGTTGCGGCGGGGCCGCTAGGCGCGAGACCGACACCATGGACACGTTCGTCGATTCGTCCTGGTATTTCCTGCGCTATACCTCGCCCAACAACGACGTCCTGCCGTTCTCACGGGAGGCGGCCGACTACTGGATGCCGGTCGATCTATACATCGGCGGCGTCGAGCACGCCATCCTGCATTTGATTTACGCCAGGTTTTTCACCAAGCTGCTGCGCGACCTGGGCTTGACCGCCATCGACGAGCCCTTCCCCCATTACCTGGCCCAGGGCATGGTCACCAAGGACGGCTCGGCCATGTCCAAGTCCAAGGGCAACACCGTCGATCCGGACGAGATGATCCGCCACTACGGGGCCGACGCCCTGCGGTTGTTTATCCTGTTTGCCGCTCCGCCGGAGAAGGAATTCGCCTGGAACGAGGACGGCATCGAGGGCTGTCATCGGTTCATCGGCCGGGTCTGGGGCGCTTTCCATGAGATCCGCGCCGTTTTGGACGGCGCTGCGCCTGCGGGGACGCATGACGCGTCTGGGGGCACGCATGACGCGGCCGCCTTCGCCCGCCTGCAGAAAAAGTTGCACCAGACCATCCGGAAAGTCGGTGAGGACATCGAGAAGCGATTCCGGCTCAATACGGCCATCTCAGCGGTCATGGAATTCGTCAATGTCTTGAAAAAAGACAAGGATGCGGCGGCGGGTTCGGCCGAGGGCCGGACGCTGCTGCGGAGCTCGATCGAAACGCTAGCTTTGATCCTGGCCCCGTTCACACCCCACTTGTCCGAGGAGATGTGGAGCCGGCTGGGTCATGAGGGATTGATCTTGCGCGCGCCCTGGCCGGTTTTCGACGAGGCCATGGCTCAGGAAGAGAGGGCCGTCATCGTCGTCGAGATCAACGGCAAGATCCGGGACAAGTTCGAGGCCGCCCCCGATATCGGCGAGGACGAAATGAAAGCCCAGGCCCTGGCCCTGCCGCGCATCGTCCAGCTTCTGGCCGGGCTGACGGTTCGCAAAGTCGTCTGCATTAAGGGAAAGATCATCAATATCGTCGTGTAGGCTGGATTATTCATGCATAACTCTGTTCCGCAGGACAAAATGGAAATGGAGGGATGTAACCCGATTTACCGAGATCGGGTCCGTGTCTCCCCATTTTCTGATGTGAATAATGCAGGATTAACCATGACCCCAAAAGCTGAAACACGCGCTTATCCGGAACCGCGCCTCCTTGTTTTCCGCCTTGCCGCGCTGGTCCTAATCGCCGCCTTCCTGGCGGCCTGCGGTTACGTGCCCGTGGGGACCGGAGCGCTTCCGGCCGGCATCAAGCGGCTTCAGGTTCCGCTGTTCACGAATTTGACCACCCGCTTCCAGCTCGATCTCAAGCTGACCCAGGCGGTCACCACCGAGTTCGCCTCCCGGGGCAAGGTCGAAATAACCACCGATGCCGAGCGGGCGGACGCCATCCTCCTGGGCCGGATTTTGACTTTCGCGGTCAACCCGATCGGCTTCTCCAACCAGCGGACGGCCGACCGCTACGAAATTCTGGTCGTGGCCGAGATAATTCTCAAGGAGGCCAAGACCGACCGGGTCATCTTCACCAACCCCGCCTACATGTTCAAGACGGATTACCAGGTCCCGGAGGGGCAGGACTTCGAATCCAAGGAAAGCGAGGCGATGGAAAGCCTGGCCCTGCTTTTCGCCCGCGGCCTCATCGTGGCCATCCTGTCGGGATTCTAGGGTGAAGAAGGTCAAGACCGGCTATCTCTTCCACGGAGAGGAGCTGTTCCTGGCCCGAGTTCGTTTGGAAGAGCTCAAGCGCGGACAAGCCGGGAGCGAGGGCGAGCCTCCTCCGGAAGAGGAGCGGTTCGACCTCGAGGAGACGTCCTGGCGTGACATTCTCGACCACGCCCGCAACATGCCCTTCTTTTTTTCTCCCTGGCGTTTTCTGGTCGTCGAGGCCGATAAAGCCGGGTTGGCCGACCTGGAAGACGATGAAGCGTCCGTCCTAAAGGAGTTTTTCGCCTCCCCCACGCCGCAGACCGTCATCGTCGTTTTTTTTCAGGGAAAGCTGGCCCGCACCAAAGCGCTGTTCAAGCTATTCGATTCTCTGCCCGAATCCGTCGTCGAAATCGAGGAGATGAAACCCCTCAAAGGCGCCACTCTGGTCCAGTGGGTGGAAAAAAAGGCCGAAGCGCTGGGCAAACGGGCGAACTCCGCGGCGGTCGAGCGTTTGATCGAGGTCGTCGGCGACGATCTCCGGCTCGTCGACGCCGAGCTCCTCAAGCTGGCTGCCTACGTCGGCGAAAAGAAAACGATCGAGCTGGCCGACGTGCTGGCCGTGACGGACTGGGGCAAGAGCTTTGATCCTTGGGATCTGACCAGGGCCCTGGAAACGGGCGATACGGGACGGGCTATTCTCGTTTTGGACAAAACCGTGGCCGACGGAACTCCGGTCCAGGTGCTGATCGGAACCCTGGCCTCATTCCTGCGCGATATTTTGATCGGCCGGATCGGACTCGCGGGGGGAAAAGACAAGCGGGAAATCTTTGCCGAGGTGCATCCCAAGATCAACCCGTCCTGGCAGCCTACCTACGATACGAAATTCCGGAACTACTTCCACATGGTGGAGAAGTTGGGTTCCGAGGACCTGGTCCGTCTTTTGGCCGCGTTGGAAGAGATCGACCTGCGGATCAAAACTTCGGAAGCGGACGGAAAGATTCTGCTGGAGGTATTCTGTCACGATTTCGGCCGGACCATCGGCCGGACCGGCGTCACTTCTCGGGGGCGGGGATAACGGCGGAAGTCTGGCGCGTCAGGCGGGATTTGTATCGGGCGCCCGTATTGGCGTGGATGGTCCCCTTCTTGACCGATTTGTCGATGACGGCATAGGCGTGGGGCAGGGATTTCAGAGCGCCTTCTTTATCCTGATTGTCAACCAGTTCGCGGACTTTTCTGACTTCAGTGCGAAGGGAAGATTTATTCTTTTTATTGATTTGCTGGTGCCGATCGCTGCGTCGCTTTTGCCGTTCCGCGGAAGGATGATGAGCCATGATTTACTCCTTAGAAGCCGCGCTATGATAGAATAACCCCGCCGGAAAGTCAACGGCGGTAGGGGCCCCGGGCTTTGCCTGGGGATCCACTTCCGCCGTACTCACCTGTTCATCTAAGAAACGGGTGAGTACCCCGAAGACCATCGTACCGTTTTTCAGGCATAACCTGCATAATTCATGAAGAATGCAAGTGCCGCATGGCACGGCCATATCCCCGTCGCTACGGGGGACATAGCCGCACCATATGCGGCGTCTCGCTTGACGAGAAAAATGCTATACGGTCAGAAACGTATTTTATGGAGTTTCAACAACATGAAGATCGTCCTTCAGCGCGTCGCCGAGGCCTCCGTATCCATCGACGGGGAGGTCAAGGCCGCCATCGGCCGGGGCTTGTGCGTCCTTGTCGGCGTAGAGAAGGGTGACACCGAAGAAGAGGCCGGGACGCTGGCCCGGAAAACCGCCGAATTGAGAATCTTCCCTGACGCCGCCGGCAAAATGAATCTGTCCGTCATCGATGTCGGCGGCGAAGTCTTGGCCGTGTCTCAGTTTACCCTGGCCGGCTCGACGGACAAGGGGCGGCGTCCGAGCTTCGACAAGGCCGAAGCCCCGGCCCGGGCGGCCGAGCTCTTCGATCTGTTTGCGGCCAAGGTGCGAGAGCGCGGCTTGATCGTCGCCTGCGGCGTTTTCCAAGCCATGATGGAAGTCCGGATCACCAATGACGGTCCGGTCACCTTCATCCTGGATTCGCGCTGAGGGCTTATAAGAAAATAACTGTTATGGTTCTCTTCCATTTAGTGTGGTTTGCGGCACGGTATTCGGCCCGGCGGCGCGGGTTTTTCACGCTTTCCTTTCGCGACTCTTCTCGCACCGTTTTTAATGCTTATTAAAAACGGTGCCGTTGGGTCCCCTCGAAGAGTGCGCAGGAAAGCTAAACCCGCGCGGCTTCGCCGTTGGCCGAACACTGTTCCGCGTCACTTACCCACACAAAATGGAGGAGAACCACTGTTATAAAAACCGTTCGCCCTGAGCCTGTCGAAGGGTCGAAGGGCAAGCCTTGCTAGTCCTCATGGGTTTTCCATGAGGGCAGTAGTTCATGGTTCGACGAGCTCACCACGAACGGGGAAATGTTATAAAAACCGTTCGCCGTGAGCCTGTCGAACGGTCAAGTGAACTTGAAATCGCAGATTTTATCCAGCGCCGTTACAGCGGCCGATCGGACATAAGGGCTCTCGTCCTTCGATAGGCGGACGAGCAAGGCCCGGGCTTCGGCGCCGCCGATCTCCCCCAGAGCCACCGCGGCGTAGCGGCGAACGTCGGCGTTGGAGTCCTCGATGACCACCCGGACCGCCCTGGCCGTGCCGGCCGGACGTCTGGCGGCCAGGACGCGCAGGGCGGCGCTCTTGGAATACCAGGGAGGCCGGGTCAGCCTTTCGCACAGACTTTCGAACGGGCAGTCCGGACCGGCGATCAGCTCGCGGACGGCGGCGTCCCGGATTTCCTCGGTCGGGTCGCTGAGAAGTCCGACGAGAAAAGGGGCCGACCAGGCCGCGCCGGCGCGGGCGGCGGCATGGAGCAGCCGGATTTTTTTGGCCCGATTCTGGATGATGGAGAATTTGCCCAAGACGACCGCCGCAATCGCACGCGGGTCGTCGTCGGGTTCAAGAGGCCGGGCCATCAAGAGTTCGTCAAGAACGGTGTCCCCTCTGTCCGCTTCGCCGGATGGGGAACGTCGGAGAAAATTGTTCACGGGCTTTAAACCAGGTCGAGGATATGGCCCATCTTCTCTTTCTTGGTCCGGAGATACTCGCGGTTGGAGGCGTTGGGCTGGATCTCGACCGGCACGCGTTCGACGATCTCCAGGCCGTAACCCGCCAGGCCGACGAATTTTCGGGGATTATTGGTGATGAGCCGGATTTTTTTGACGCCCAGGGAAACCAGGATCTGGGCTCCGATGCCGTAGTCGCGCTGATCGGGCTTGAATCCCAGCCGGGTGTTGGCCTCGACCGTATCCGCACCGTGGTCCTGGACGGCATAGGCCCGGATTTTATTGGTCAGCCCGATGCCCCGTCCTTCATGGTTGAGGAAATAAAGAAGGACGCCGCGGCCGGCTTCGGCGATAAGAGTCAGGGAGCGTTCGAGCTGTTCGCCGCAATCGCAGCGGCTGGATCCCAGGGTGTCGCCGGTCAGGCACTGCGAATGGGCTCGGACAAGAATCGGCTCTTCGGGCGAAATCGCGCCTTTGAGAAGGGCGATATAATGCTCGCGGTGGATGGCATCTTCGAAAACAGCGATCCGAAAATCGCCGTACCGGGTCGGAAGATCCGCTTCCTCGATCTTCGTCACCAGGCACTCGTGGTGCATCCGGTATTTGATCAGGTCGGCGATCGTCAGGATGGGCAGATCGTACTCCGCACTCAAGAGCTCGAGCTCGGGCATCCGGGCCATCGTCCCGTCCTCGTTCATTATTTCGCAGATGACTCCGGCCGGAGTGAGACCGGCCATCCGGGCCAAATCGACCGAGGCCTCGGTTTGGCCGGCCCGGGTCAAGACGCCTCCGTCTTGGGCTTGGAGGGGGAAGATATGACCGGGCCGGGCCAGGTCGGATGGCTTGGACGCGGGGTCGAGCGCGACCTTGATGGTTTGGGCCCTGTCGTAAGCCGAAATTCCGGTCGAGATCCCTTCCTTGGCATCGATCGATACGGTGAACGCCGTCTGGAAACGAGCCGTGTTGTCCTGAACCATGAGCGGAAGACGAAGCTCTTCGAGCCGTTGACGGGGGAGCGGCAGGCAAATCAACCCGCGCCCGAGGCGGGCCATGAAGTTGATGATTTCCGGGGTGATCTTTTCGGCGGCGACCATCAGGTCGCCTTCATTTTCCCTGTCCTCGTCGTCAACGATGATGATCATCCGGCCGTCCCGCAGCGCGGATATGGAATCCTCGACCGAGGCGGTGCGAAGGTGAGGGACCATCGGATTCGTCCTGTTCCTTAGCGGAGGGCTTTTGGGGTCATCCAATTATACACATACTTTCCGATCATGTCACATTCGACATTGACGGCGTCGCCGGCCCGCGGGTGGGACAGGCTGGACTTGTCGAGAGTGACGGGAATGAGCTCGGTTTCGAAGGACGCCGGGCTGATGGCCGCCACCGTCAAGCTGACTCCGTTGATGCCCACCGAACCCTGGGGGATGAAAAAGGGGCGTTGGGCGGCGGGCAGGGCGAAGATCAGCCTCAGGCCCGGACGCTTGGGTACGACGCGGGTGACCTTGGTCACGAAATCGATATGACCCGACATCAAATGCCCGCCTACCGGGTCGGCCAGGGTCAGCGGGAGCTCGAGGTTAAGCCGGGCCTCGACCCGCAGTGAACCCAAAGTCGTTCGAGCCAGGGTTTCCTTGGACAAATTGAAAACCAGGCGCGGGCCGTCCCGGCGGACGACGCTGAGGCAGACGCCGTCGACAGCCACACTGCCGCCGATGTCGACACGTCCGGCCAGGCCGGGAGCTTCGATTTCCATCTCCGTTTTTCCGCCGCGGAAGCCGCGAAACAGGCCGGTTTGCTGAATGATTCCGGTGAACATCAGAACACCCCCTCGATGATCGTATCCCCGCCCAGGCGGAAGGATGTTGTTTCGCCCAGTCGGAGCGCGTCGGCCAGAGAGGCCGGCCCTTCCCCGGCGAACAGGGAGACGGCCGCGCGGCCGCCGATGAGAAGCGGCGCGATTATAAATAAACCCCGGTCCGCCAGCCGGGCTTCCAGGAACGACGTGGCCAGAGTGCCGCCGCCTTCGACGAGTACGCTGGTTATTCCTCGGCCGCCCAGCACGCGCAGGACTTCCCGCAGGTCGAATCGGCCTTGGGGCGCGGGAAGAGAAACGACTTCGACGCCTTTTTTCTCCAGGGCGCGTTTCCGCCGGGGTTCGGCCCCGGTCCCGGCGAAAATAAGAATCGGACCTCCCGACGGCTCGGAGGCCAGACGGGCGAGGGGCGAAAGCCGCAGACGGGCGTCGAGGACGATCCGGGTGACTTTTTTGTCCGGCCAATTTGGATGGCGGACGTCGAGCAGAGGGTCGTCGCCGAGCGCTGTCCCGATGCCGACCATGACGGCGTCCCCTTCGCCCCGGACGAGGCGGCCGTATTCGCGAGCGGCCGGCGAGGTGATCCAGCGGGATTCCCCCGTCCGTGTGGCCAACTTGCCGTCCAAACCGACGGCGGCCTTGAGCGTGACGTAAGGAATTCCGGAAGCGATGAATTTGATGTAAGCCGCGTTCAAGCGGCGGTTGCGTTCGGCCAGGAGCCCCCAGGAGACGTCGATTCCGGCCCGACGGAGCCGGGCCAAGCCTCGGCCCCGGACGATCGGGTTGGCGTCCCGGTCGGAAACGACGACCCGGACAACACCGGACTTGATGACGGCGTCGGCGCAGGGCGGAGTTCTTCCCTGGTGGACGCACGGTTCGAGGGTCACGTAGAGAGTCGCGCCCCGGGCTTTGCTTCCGGCCCGGCGGAGAGCGACGGCCTCCGCGTGGGGGCGGCCGGCGGCCTCATGATGGCCGTGGCCGACGATGGCCCCGTTCTTGACCAGAACGGCCCCGACACAGGGATTGGGGCTCGTCCGGCCGACGGCTTTGGCGGCCAGGGCGTAGGCCATTTCGAGAAAGGAGCGGTCGCGGAGTGTGTTCATTCGAATAGGGCGTCCACGAACGACGCCGGCGAAAAATCGATTAAATCCTCTTCTCCCTCGCCGATTCCAATGAACTTGATGGGGATGGAAAGCTCCTCGGCGATGGCCATGACGATTCCGCCTTTGGCCGTGCCGTCGAGTTTGGTCAGGACGATTCCGGTGATGCCGGAAACCCTGAGAAATTCCCGGGCTTGGGCGAGCGCGTTCTGCCCGGTCGTGGCGTCCAGCACCAGCAGAATTTCCTGCGGAGCGCCCGGAAGTTCGCGGCCGATGATCCGTTTGACCTTGTCCAGCTCCTGCATCAGGTTGGTGTTGGTGTGCAGGCGCCCGGCGGTATCGACGAGCAGGAGGTCCAGGGAGCGGGCTTGGGCGAACTTGACCGCGTCGAAGGCGACCGAGGCCGGGTCGGCTCCGTAGCGGCCTTGAATGACGGGCAGACCGAGGCGGCCTCCCCAAACGACGAGCTGTTCCTGGGCGGCGGCCCGAAAAGTATCCGCTGCGGCCAACCCGACCGACTTGCCTTCGTCCTTGAAGCGGCGGGCCAGCTTGGCGATGGAGGTCGTCTTGCCGCCGCCGTTCGTGCCCACCATCATCCAGACGGCCGGCGGCGGGCCGAGCTTGGCGGGGGCGGAGAAGGGCGCCAACCGCTCGATCAGGTCCGCCTTGAGCGCTTCGCGGATTTCGGCCAAACCGTCGGTTTTGCGCGTCCGCTCGCGGACGGCCTCGATTATTTTTTCCGTGGCCGTTGCTCCGACATCGGCCAGGATGAGGGCTTCGGCCAGGTCGTAGAGGATTTCTTCGCGCGGTTTGCCGCTTTTGACCAGGTCGTCGAACCTCTGTTTGAAAGAGAGCCGCGTCTTGGACAGTTTGTCGCGCAGATTTCCAAACATCGCTTGGTCATTATAGGGGCCGCCTTCGGGGGAGTCAAACCGCGCTCCGGTTAGCTTGAAAATTTTAAGCCCTATTCCATTTTTAGGGGCAAGATCGGGGTCATGGTCGAAGCGACCCATCGAGGGTTTAGCCGTTCCAAGTCGTTTTCGAAGGCATCCGGCCCGGAAAGAGGCCGGACGGCGAGGATGTCTGAACGGACCGTACAAAGACCGTAAAATCAATGCGGGACGTGAGTTCCGAGCCGCCGAGAAAACGGCGCGGGAACGGCGTGAAAAACCCGAGCGGGTCGCCAGGCCATGACCCCGATCTTATTACCCATACAAAATAGAAGAGAACCTTATTTGGAGCGAGAGGGCGTTTCCTCGCCGGGGAAACGCCCATGTTTTCCCCCCGGCACCCCGAGCCCTCCTCTATCGGAGGGCGGCGCTCTTGTGTTACATTGAAAATCCATGGACGACGCTATTTGGTCTCTCCCTCCCGTCCGCGAGGAAGCGCGGACAATCGCCGCCGACCTGGGGATTCCTCTGCCCATCGCCCAGGTCCTGGTTAACCGCCGTATTCTCGATTCCCCCTCGGCCCGCCGTTTTCTCCACGGGACGATGGATGATACTCATGATCCGTTCCTTTTCACCGCCATGCGCGCGGCCGTCGAGCGCATCGAAGCGGCCATCGTCCGGCGGGAGAAAATCCTCATTTTCGGCGATTATGACGCCGACGGCGTGTTGTCCACAGTCATGCTCCATAAGGCCTTGACCACCCTGGGCGGCGACGTCGACTACTTCATTCCCGAACGCCTCACGGAAGGCTACGGGATCAAGGACGAGCACCTCGCCGTCGTCCTGGCCCGGGGGGCCAAGCTTGTCGTCAGCGTGGACTGCGGCGTTCGAGCGGTCGATTTCGTCGAGGCCGCTCGGGCCGCCGGAGTGGACGTCGTCGTGACCGACCATCATCTCCCCGGCGACGTCATCCCCGCCGCCGCGGCCGTCCTTGACCCGGTTCTGGACGGCGCCGGTTATCCGGAGCGGACGCTGGCCGGCGTCGGCGTGGTTTTCAAGCTCATTCAGGCCCTGTACGAGAAGCAAGGCCGAAAAAGCGCGCTCCGCCATTTTCTCAAGCTCGTCGCCATCGGGACGATCAGCGACATCGCCGATTTGCGGGGCGAGAATCGCATCTTCGTCAAGCAAGGCCTCCTGGAGCTGGAAAACGTTTCCAACATCGGCCTGCGCCATCTGCTCGATGTCTGCGGCCGGGCGGGGAAGAAAGTGTCGGAAGGCGACGTCGGGTTCCGAATCGGGCCCCGCCTCAACGCCGCCGGCCGGATGGGCCGCACCGACCTGGCCGTCCGCCTTTTTTTCTCCGATTCGGACGCCGAGACCCGCGAAATCGCCCGGCGTCTCGATGAGCTGAATTCCGAACGCCAGCGGATCGAAGAACGCATTTTCAAGCAGGCTTGCGAAAAGATCCGGGCCAAGGGCCTGGACTCCCGCTACCGGATCCTCATCTTGGGGAGCGAGGACTGGCACCGCGGCGTCGTCGGCATCGTGGCCTCGAAGATCAAGGACGCCTTCAACCGGCCGGCCATTCTGTTCGCCTACGAAGACGGGAATGCCTTCGGCTCGGGCCGCTCCATCGGGGAATTCTCCCTCATCGCTTGCCTGGACGAATGCCGCGATCATCTTCTGGCCTATGGCGGCCATACGTACGCGGTCGGCTGCACTCTGGCGCGCGAATCGCTTTCCGCCTTCAAACAGGCGGCCAACGCAGCCGCCAACGTTCGCCTCACGGACGACCATTTGCGCCGCAAGCTCCGCCTCGACGCGGTCCTCGGCTTTGAGGAAATCGACCGGGATTTTCTGGGAGTTCTCGGCAACTTGGGGCCTTTCGGTGTCGGCAATCCAAAGCCCGTGTTCATGACCGAAAAGGTCGAGGTCGCGGCCGGTCCCCAGATCCTGAAGCGAAAGCATCTCAAGCTTTGGCTCCGCCGCGACGGCCGGACGTTCGAAGCCGTGGCCTGGGACCGGGCTGATTGGGCGGAGCGGATTTCCAAAAGCGGGCTGATCGACGTTGCCTATTCCTTCCTGTTTTCGAATTATCAGGGCGAAGACCGGCTCCAGTTATCGCTCGAGGGAGTCCGCCCATGAAGACGAGGTCGAAGGGCCGGCCTTGGCGGACCGTCCGCTTTGTGCGTTCGACCGTGGCCGTTCTATGGGGAATCGCCGTCCTGGGAATTTCGGCTTATTTTTTTGTCCATCTGCGGCGCCCGGCGGGCCCCGAACCGATCAAGGACGTTTTAACGGCCCAGAAAATAGAGATTCAGGAGGATGCCCGCTACCTCGAGTTCAGCGGTGATTTAAGCCGCATGGAGATCCACGCCGATCGCAACTACTTGGGTGCCGACGGCCTCTATCATCTCGAGAGCGACCCGAACCGGCGGGGGCAGGTCATGATCGTCGACCGCGGGAAGAAGGGAGGCCGGGACCTGCGTTTCCGGGCCGATCGGATCGTCTATGAAAAGGACTTTGTTAAAGCCGTTCTATCCGGACGCGTGGCCATCGAATCCCGAGGATTGACGGTCGCCGCCGCGTCTTTCGATTACGATAAGGCCGCGGATATCTTCCGCAATACAACGGGGGTGAAGATCGAATCGGAGCGTTTCTCGGGAACCGCCCGGACCATGACGTACTCGCTCCAGGGCGATACGGCCGTCCTGGAGGGAGAGATCGATTTCAAGCTGAAGCCGCAAGGCGACAATCCCGAGACCCTCCGCATCTTCGCCGCTCGGATGGTCTTCAACTACACTTTACGCCTGGCCCGCTTCGAAGGCGGGGTGAGGCTCGTCCACGGCCGAAGCCGCGGCCGGGCGGAAACCGTCGAAATCCTTCTCTTTCCCGACCGGGACGATCTCCAATTTCTCTGGCTCATGGGAAAGGTCGATGTCCGTCTTCGTGAACCCAAGCCGGCCCCCAAGTCTCCGCCCGTCCCGGTCTCGGACTTCAAGCCTTTATTCTCCCTTGAGAGCGAGACCCAGAATATCACCGCCGACCAGTTGATGCTTACCGCCCGCCTCGATGTCCCTCGGATCAATTCCATTCGGGCTCGCGGCCGGGCGGCGTTCATCCTGACGAAAGCTTCGGGCGGCCGGACGCGCATCGAGGGCGAGGCCGTTCGGTTTTTCTTCGATCGCGACGGCGCCCTCGACGCCATGGCTCTCCCCGCCGGCGGCCGGCTTCTGGGATCGGACCCCGGGGACCCGGTCGAGCGGCGGCTGGAAGGATCTCTCATCCTCTATGAAAGTCTCCATCAAGGCCTTAAATCTTTCGGCTCTCCCGCCGTTCAGGCCTTCTCTAAAGCCGCCGGCCGCGAGGTCCGAGCCGATCGGATCGGGCTGTTCCTGCGGGACAACAACGGCAACGCCTCGGGAAACGTCCGGATCGTCGTCGATCGGAAACCCAAGGCAGCCGGCTCGGCCGGGTTTTTCCAAGCCGGAAAACCGTTCTTTATCCAGGCGGAGTTCCTGGCGTTTACGGATAAAGACGGGCGCTTGATATTCAACAAGGGCGTCCGGATGTGGCAGGACAAACAAGTCCTCGAAGCCCGGGAATTGACGTTTACCGAAAGCTCCGAAGATTTGGCGGCTTCCGGGGAGGTCCGCTCATCCTTCGTCCAGGCGCCCAAGGAAGGGGCGGCGGAGGAGCGCGTCGTCGTCGGCGGGGACGGCATGGCCTATGATCCGCGGATCCGCCGCATCGTCTTTTCCGGGAACGGCGTTCTTCGGCTCCGCGACATCGACCTCAAGGCGGATGAGCTGACCATCCTCCCGGCTGCCGAACCCGGCCGGACCGAGACCATTCAGGCGCGCCGGCGGGTCTTCATCCGGCAGGGTTTGCGCGAAGCGACGGGGGAAGCCGCCGATTATGAAATCGCCAAGGAAACGATCGTCTTGACCGGGCGTCCCGTCCTGTTTGATAAAGCCAAGGGCACCATCCGGGGTGACAAATTGACTTTCCGCCTGGCCGATGGTAACATCCTCGTCGAGAACAGGGACCAGGAAAGATCGGAGATTGTCATCAAGTCGTGACCGATGAGATCGCATTTGAAAGCCGTCGGGCTTCGGAAAAGCTTTCACGGCAAAACAGTGGTCGATGGCGTCACGGTAGAAATTCAAAAGGGAGAAATCGTGGGCCTTTTGGGCCCCAACGGGGCCGGGAAGACGACGATTTTCTCCATGATCCTGGGTCTTGTTCCCCAGGATGCCGGCCGCATCTTTCTTGACGACGAGGATATTTCCGCGTTTCCCGTGTATCTGCGCGCCCGCCGGGGCGTTTGTCTCCTGCCGCAGGACCCCTCTTCTTTTCGCAAATTGAGCGTTGAAAACAATCTTTTGTCCATCATGGAAACCCTGCCCGATGTCTATCCCCGGCCGGCGGCCTCGGCCGCCGGTATTCTGGACGAATTCGGGTTGGCCCGGCTGGCCCGGGCTCGGGCCTTCACCCTATCCGGGGGGGAGCGCCGGAGGCTGGAAATCGCCCGGGCCCTCGTTACCGAGCCTGATTTTCTTCTCCTTGACGAGCCCTTCACGGGAATCGACCCCATCGCCGTCCAGGATTTGCAGAGAATCATCCGCTCTCTCAAGGCTCAAGGGCTGGGCCTGCTGATCACGGATCACAGTGTCAGGGAAACCTTGAAAATTTGCGACCGGGCTTATATTATTGATAAAGGAGCGATCTTCAAGGAAGGGACGCCCTCCGAGATTGTCGACTCCGAGGATGTCCGCCGCAGCTACCTGGGACAGGAATTCCGTTTGTAAGGCGGCCGGAGCGAAATGCCGACGATGATGAAACAGCGGCTCGACCAGCGCCAGGTGCAGAAGCTTATCCTGGCGCCCGCCCTCCAGCAGGCCATCAAGCTTCTGCCCATGACCAACCTCGAGCTTATCGAGGTCATCGACGAGGAGCTTTCGGAAAATCCGATGCTGGAAATCGAAGACGAGTCCACGGACCGGAAGGCCGAAGCCCAGGAGGCCGGCACGCCATCCGATTCGACCCCCGAACCGGTTCCGGAGCCCGCCACGGACGAGACTTCGGCGGGCGGGGAGGATTTGGAATTCGAATCCTATTTTCAAGAGTATTTCGACGATGGATTCCGTTCCCAATCCTCGGAACGGCGGGAGCTCCCGCCCCTTGAAAACATGCTGGCCGGGACCACGACCCTGTGGGACCATCTCGACTGGCAGGCCAACCTGACCTTCCATGAACCCGCCGAGCGGGAAATCTCCGAGCTCATCATCGGCAATATCAACGAGGACGGCTACCTGACGCAGACGACCCAGGAACTGGCTGAGGCGTCCGGCCGGCCGGTCGAGGACGTCGAGAAGGTCCGCCTCACGATCATGCAGTTCGATCCCGTCGGCGTGGCCGCCCTCGACCTCAAGGAATGCCTCCTCGCCCAAATGGATTACCTTCAGATCCAGGACGAGCCGGCCCGGATGATCATCGTCAATCACCTGGCCGTTCTTCAAAAATCCGACTACGTCCAACTGTCCCGGCTCCTGGGCTGTCCGGCGGCTTCGGTCAAGTACCATATCGAGGTCATCAAGCGTCTCGACCCCGCGCCCGGACGCAAGTACAGCGAGGAACGGCCGGCCTATGTCGTGCCGGACATCATTGTCATGAAGGAAGGCGACGAGCTCAAGATCACCCTTAACGACGAGGGCGTGCCCCGCCTCCGCATCAACGCTTACTATCGACGGCTCTTGGCCAAGGCGTTCAAGGAGAATCCGGACGCTTATCGGTTCCTCAAGGACAAGATGAAGAAGGCGCTGTGGTTTCTGAGGAGCCTGGATCAGCGCGACCAGACCATCTACAAAGTCGCCCGGTACGTCGTGGGCAAACAGAAGGATTTCCTCGATAAAGGGATGGAGTTCATCCGGCCGCTGACGCTTCTGGAGATCGCCCAGGACATCGGTGTCCACGAATCGACCGTCGGCCGGGTCGTGGCCAATAAATTCATCATGACCCCCCAAGGCGTGTACTCGCTCAAATATTTTTTTCATAAAGCCTTGACCGGTGATGCCGGGGAAGACGTTTCCTCCTTGCGCGTCAAGGATCGCATTCGGCGGCTGGTTGAGGCCGAGGACAAGGCCGGCCCGTTCAGCGACATGGAAATCGAGGCCATCCTGGGCCGGGAGAATTTTCACATCGCCCGCCGGACCGTGGCCAAGTACCGCAAACAGCTCAAGATCCTTCCGTCGCATATCCGGAAACGCAAATACCTCATGGAGGGAACGTCATGAACATGCACATCACCTCCCGCCAGGCTCCCCTCGACCCCGAGTTGAGGGCCTTTTGTGAGGCGCGCTTGAAAGAGCTCCACAAGCTCCTCGATTTTGCCACCGATGTGGACGTCATCACGGTCCAGGAGCGGAATCTTCACAAAGCCGAGATCCACGTCCAAGGCAAGGGAGGCGGGCTTCTGATCGTCGAGGAGGCCTGGGACCTGGACAAGGCTCTTCATCAGGCCTTCGACGGCCTGGAGAAGAAACTCAAGAAAGAACGCGAGAAGTTCCGTGATAAGCGGCGGCGGGGCGGGCGCGAACGCAAAGCGCTGGCCGTCCCGACCGAGCCCGTCGTTCCGGCCGAGTTCGAGCGAAAGATCGTCCGGAGCTCTTTTTATACGGCCAAACCGATGTCGGTCGAAGAAGCGGCCGTTTTCTTCGAGGCCAAGAAGAAAGAAGTTCTGATGTTCCGGACCGAGGACGAAAAACATTGGGCGGTCCTGTTCCGGCGCAAGGACGGCCATATCGGATTGGTTGAACCGGAATGACGCCGGATCCTTTTCTCCCGATCCCGTCGCTTTCGCTCCTCATCGGAGAGAACAGAATCCTGTGCGGCCTGAAGGCCCGGGATCGCGAGGGAGTTTTGCGTGAGATTTCCGAATTTCTGGAATCCCGGGATGCGGACTTGGCCGGCGCCGGCCTCTTCGAGAGTTTGATGCAGCGGGAAAAACTGGGGAGTACGGCCCTCGGGGAGGGGTTTGCCCTGCCGCACTGCAAAATCCCCGATCTTTCCGAGCCGCGCGTCGGAGTGGCCGTGTCTTCCGCCGGCGCCGCTTTCGAATCGCTGGACGGCAAGCCGACCAAGTTCTTTTTCGTCGTCCTGGGAGCGGCCGAGAATCCCGGGCGCAACCTCCAGGTCCTGGCCTCGATCGCCCAGCTGATCCGGACGACCCCGAGACTCGGCCAGGCGCTCTTGCGGGCCCGGACGCCTCGGGACGTCCTTGAAATCATCACTCCGGGAGGGGAGGGACGGCCGTGAAAGCGCCTCCCCCGACTCCGGTGATCGTCCCCGGGGGCCTGCTCCGCATGTTCGGGCGGGGGGTTCTCATTGTCGGCGACAGCGGCGTCGGGAAAAGCGAAAGCGCCCTGGAGCTCGTCGCCCGGGGCCATCGGTTCGTGACCGACGACGTCGTTCAGGTGCGAAAGACGTCCGGCGGCAGGGTGGTCGGGCGAGCCCCGGCGGTCAGCCGTTTCTTCATGGAGATCCGCGGCTTGGGCATCATCAATATCCGGGAGATTTTCGGTCCCCGTTCGATTTCGACCGAATCCCACATTGACTTGGTCATCCGTTTAAAAAAGTGGCAGCGGAAAAAAGAATTCGATCGGCTCGGGCTGCGCTTTCCCGAAGATACGCCTATTCTCGGCGTCCGCATCCCGCAGCTGAACATCCCCGTCGCGCCGGGCCGGAACATGGCCACTCTTATCGAAATCGCTTGCCGGGTCCATCAATTGCGGTGCCGGGGATACTCGGCCTCGTTCGACCTCAGCCGCAAACTCGACCGGGCCATCGCCCGCGGCGGCGCGGGTAAGGACGGCGTTTGAAGAACGACCGGTTTCTGATCATCACCGGTTTGTCCGGCTCGGGCAAGACCGTGGTCAGCCGGTTCTTGGAAGACCTGGGCTATTATTGCGTCGATAACCTGCCCGCCAAACTCATCCCCGCGTTCATCGGCTTGTGGAAGCGGCGCGAACTGGCCGTCGACCGGGTGGCCTTGGTCGTGGATATCCGGGAGCATGGATTTCTCTCGACGTTCCCCAAAGTCTGGGAGGGCATCCGGCGGACGGAAGCGCCCCGGCTTATCTTTCTCGACGCCACCGACGAGACGCTGGTCCATCGATTCAGCGAAAGCCGGCGTCCCCACCCCCTGGCCGAACGCCGTTCCGTCTTGGAAGGCGTCCGTCTCGAACGCCGGCGCCTGGCCGGGATCAAAAAGATGGCCGATGAGGTCATCGACACCTCCCAAACATCGATCCACCAGCTCAAGGACGATCTGGCCCGGCGGTTCCTTAAGCGCCGCCGCCCGCCTCTGCATATTCTGGTCGTCAGTTTCGGCTATAAGTACGGTCTTCCCCTGGACGCCGACCTTGTCTTCGATACCAGGTTCCTGCCCAATCCGTTTTACGTCGAGGACCTTCGGGGCAAAAACGGCAAGAGCCGGAAGGTCCGCGATTTCGTCCTCGACACCCCCGAGACGAAGGCTTTTCTCGGCGAGCTGCTTCGATTCTTCCGCTTCCTCATGCCCCGCTTCGTCGAAGAAGGCAAGAGCCGGTTGGTCATCGCCATCGGCTGTACCGGCGGCAAGCACCGCTCGGTGGCCGTCGCCGAAGTCGTCAAGGATACCCTCCACGGCCTGAAATATGATATAAGGGTCGAGCACCGGGATATCTGCAAATGATCGGCGGCATCATCGTCTCCCACGGAAAGCTGGGGGAGGAGTTTCTTAACGCTCTGACCATCATCCTGGGCGAGGCGCCCAACATCGAACCGATTTCCATCGGCTGGTACGATGATGTCGAGGATTCCAAACGGAAGATCAACGCCAGCCTCAAGAAGGTCGACCAGAAAAGCGGAGTGGTCATCTTCACCGATATGTTCGGCGGAACTCCCTCCAATCTCAGTTTTTCCTTTCAGAAGGAGGGCGCGGTCGAAATCATCACCGGAGTCAATCTTCCCATGCTGATCAAGTTCTGTTCGCTCCAGCGATCGAACAGCCTCAAGGACGTCGCCCGCAAAGTCATCGAGCAGGGGCGTAAGAACATCCATCTGGCCAGCGCCCTTCTGGCCGCCAAGCAAAGCTGAGGTTCGTGTGATCGAAAAGATCGTCCGCATCAAGAACAAACTCGGACTCCACGCCCGGGCCGCCGTGAAATTCGTCAACACCGCCAACCGCTTCATCGCCGAGGTCCGGGTGACCAAGGACGACAGCGCCATCGACGGGAAAAGCATCCTGGGCATCCTGACCCTGGCCGCCACCCAGGGTTCGGACATCCTCCTGACCATCGACGGCGAGGACCAAGACGGCGCCTTGAAAGCCCTGACCGAGCTTATCGACAATCGCTTCGGCGAGAAAGAATAAGCCATGGATTTCCTACGGCTCCGCGGAGTCGGCGTTTCGCCCGGCATCGCCATGGGGGAAGCCGAGCTGACCGAGCGAGTCGTCTTCTCCCAGCGCAAGTCGTATGTCCCGCCGCACCGTGTCGACGACGAAATCCGCCGCTTCCGCGAAGCCGCGGCCCGGACCCGGGAAGCGCTGGTCGAGGTCCAGGAAACCATCCGGGCCAAGGTCGGCGAAGAGCATGCCTTCATCTTCGATGCCCATCTCATGATCCTCGATGACCCGGCCTTGACGGCCGGAGTGGAGCGGCTCATCGTCGAGGAGAACGCCACGGCCGAGAGCGCCTTGTCCGAAGTTCACGACCGTTACCAGAGGATCTTCGACGCCATCGCCGACGACTATATGCGTCAGCGCAAGTCCGATGTCACCGACGTCCTGACCAAGCTGTACCGGAACCTGGAGGCCAACAGCAAGGAAATCAAAGAACCCGGCGGTCCGACCATCCTGGTCGCCCACGATCTGATGCCCTCGGAGGCGGCCCTCCGCCTGAGCCAGGGCAATATTCTGGCCGTGGCCATGGATATGGGCGGGCAGACCTCCCACGCCGCCATCCTGGCCCGTTCGTTGAACATTCCCACGGTCGTCGGCCTGCATGACATCACCAAGCGCATCCGCAGCGGCGACATTCTGATCGTCGACGGGACCGACGGCGAGGTCATCGTCAACCCTCCGGCCATGATCCGCAAGGAATTTTTGGGCAAGAAAGACAAGTATGAGGCCTACCGCCGCGAACTCCGGAAGGTCGCCAAGTGGAAATCGGCCACCCGGGACGATGTCCGTTTCTTTCCCATGGCCAACATCGAGCTTCCCGAGGAGATCCAACATGCCTTGTCCTACGGCGCGGAGGGCGTGGGGCTCTTCCGTTCCGAGTTCATCTATCTTCAGCGCTCGACCCTGCCGACGGAGGAGGAGCATTTCGCCGTCTATTCCAAACTGGCCAAGGATGTTTATCCTCATCCCGCCTACATCCGCACCATCGATATCGGAGGGGATAAAAGCCTGCCGCAGTTGCATATCGAAAAAGAGCCGAACCCCGCCCTGGGCCTCCGGGCGATCCGCTTTTCCCTCAAATACAGGGACATGTTCCGCACCCAGCTCCGGGCCATTCTGCGGGCCTCCGTCCTGAAAAATGTCCGCATTACGATTCCCATGATCACGGAGATCGAGGAGATCGGCGAGATCAAGATCCTTTTCGCCGAGGTCAAGGAAGAGCTGCGGGCGGAAAAAATTTCCTTTGATCCGCACGTTCCCCTGGGCATCATGATCGAAGTGCCGGCCGCCGCCGCCCTGACCGACATCTTCGTCAAAGAGGTTGATTTCCTGAGCATCGGGACGAACGATCTCATCCAGTATTATCTGGCCGTCGACCGTTCCAACGAGTTCGTCTCCTATCTTTACAAGCCTCTCCACCCGGCCGTCCTGCGGCTTCTGCAGTTTGTGATTGAAACGGCGGTCCGGGAGGGCAAGGAAGTGGCCATTTGCGGAGAAATGGCCGCCGATCCGCTCTCGGCGATCGTCCTGCTGGGGTTGGGCCTGCGGCGGTTCAGCATGAATCCCATCTTCATCCCGCGCATCAAAAAGTCCCTGCGCGCGGTCGAGGCGCGGACCGTGCGCCGGGTCGTCCACCAGGCCCTGACGCTTAAGTCGGCCCAGGAAGTGGAGGAGTTCCTGATCGAAAAGCTCCTCGTCCGTTATCCCGAGGCGTTCCTTATGATGGGCCCATCGTCCTGACCCCCGGGGTCGGGTCCGGCGGATAAATCAAAGGACAAAGGAGAGAGTCATGGAAGGACAAACATTCGCCATCAGCAACATCGTCATCGGCATCGTCATCATCCTGTGGACGGCCATCCTGGGTTTGGCCATCATCGCCTTCGGCCAGCTCATCCTGGCCATCCGCGAGGTGGCCCAGAATACCCGGAAGGAAGGCGGCCACGGACCGCACTACAACATCCTTCTTGTCGTGGCCAAGATCAACAACCTGCTCGGCTGGCTGGTGCTGGGTTTGGGCTTGGCCTTCGGGATCTATATGCTGGTGGCCGGACATCCCGTTCTTATCCAGTCGGCGGGAACGCTGAATCCGGCCATCTGACCGCCGGAATTACGGGATCGGGTTCGTCCGCCCGTAGGCATCGTCCAGGCGGACGATGTCGGCTTCGTCCGAATTCCCCAGCCAGATCTCCATGATCCGGGCGGGGGCGGGGCCGAGGCAGCGGAGGCGGTGCGGAGCCCGGCGGGGAATAAAGATTTCCTCGTTCGGCTCCGGCCGCCAGGTCCGTTCGCCGACGGTGATCTCCAGTCCTTTATCCAGGGCGATCCAGAACTCCGCCCGCCGTTCGTGGTATTGCAGGGATAACATCCCGCCGGGATCGACCGTGATGATCTTGATTGCGCCGGCGTCCCGATGCGGGAAAGAGCGGAACTTTCCCCACGGCCGATTCTCTTCCCGGATCCCGTCGCGGTAAACGCGTTCGTCGTCAGAAAGGGACATCATCATCGGGGCCGGGCTCGGCCGACGAATCGTCCTCGGCCGGGAACTCGGAGACGGCGGGAGACTGCATGGCCGCCGCGGGAGTATGCGACGGGGTATAATCCGCCTCGGGCCCGCCCTCGCGCCGGCCGAGCAGGATGATGTTGAAGGCTTCGATCTCGGTCGTCGTCCGTTTGTTGCCGTCGCGGTCCTGCCAGCTTCGGGTGCGAAGCTTGCCCTCGATGAGGACCTGCTTGCCCTGTTCCAAAAACTTTTCGCAAAACTCGGCTTGCTTGCCCCAGACGACGATGCGGTGCCATTCGGTGCGCATGGTCGATTCGCTGGTGGTCGGGTTATAGGATTTTTCGTTGGTGGCCAGCGAAAACCGGGCGATCGAGCGGTCGATTTGGGGCAGGACGCGAACCTCGGGTTTCTGGCCGAGCCGGCCGATCAAAATGACTTTGTTCAGGCTGTTGACGTCTCTCATTGGCGTTCCTGGAGCTCCTTGAGCTTTTGTTGGGCCTGCTTGGCCTCATCTTCGACGGGGTATTTGGCGACGAGGAACTTGAGGACGGCGATGGCCTCGTCCTTTTTCTTCAACTCGGCGAGCGACAGACCCTTTTTCAGATAGGCGGCGGCGATCCTGTTGCTCAGGGGATAGGTCATGATCAGGTCATCGAAAGAGTCGATCGCCTTGGCGAATTTCTTCTGGCTGAAGCCGCACTCGCCGATCATGTAGACGGCGTCATCGGCCTGGGGGCTGGCGGGAAACGACTCGCGGTACATGGCGAAACCGTCGACGGCCAGGTCGTAGTTCCCCTTCTCGTAATCGGCCAGGGCCGTATTGTAGACGTCGATGGGCGACAGGCTGGACGGAGGCGGATTGGCCGGGACGGCGGGTTTGTCCTTGGGCGCCTCCCCTTTTTTAACGGGTTCCTTGTCCTTGGGGTCTCGGGGCTTTTTGACGTTCGGGGCGCCGTCGTCCTTGGCCGGGACCTTCTCCCCGGCCTCGGCGGCAGGAGACTTTGATTTCAGGGCGGCCGTGTCTTCGGCCAGGCGGATGAGCAGCGCGTCGATCTGGGACAGCTTTTCGAGCAGGGCCTGGTATTGGGCGGGGACGGCCCGGAGTCCTTCCTGGGACTTGGCCTGTTCCGACTGGAAGAGCTTGAGCTGGCCCAGGAGCTCCCGGACTTGGTCCTTGATCAGCCGGACGTCATTGGCCGCTTGATCGGTCTTCTTTTCCAGCCGCTGGACCTGCTGCTTGAGAAGTTGCACGTCGTCGTACAGCAGCTCATACGCTTTTTTCTCGCGGTCCTGTCCGGCGGCCGTCGCGGCCAACAGGAGGACGAGCGCCGCCCCGAGGCCTTTTTTCATCGACTTGCCGGATTATTTTTCGATGATAAGAAACTGGGCCCGGCGATTCTTGGCCCAGGCGCTTTCATCCTTGCCCATGTCGAGGGGTTGGCTTTTGCCGTAAGAGATGGTTTTCATCCGTTCGGCCGGAATACCCAGGGAAATCAGATAGTCGTAAGCGCCCTTGGCCCGCTTTTCGCCCAGGGCCAGGTTGTAATCCTCGGTGCCGCGCTCATCGCAATGGCCCTCGATGAGGATCTTGGCGCTCTTCCATTTCTTCAGCCAGGCGGCGTTTCCTTCGAGGAGGCCCTTGGCGTCTTCGCGCACATCGAACTTGTCGTAGTCGAAATTGATCATCCGGAGCAATTGTTCCTTGTTGACCTGTTCGAGCGACTTGGCCATGAAAATCTCTTCCTCGCTCAGCGCGGGCTTCACGATGGGCTTCTGGGGCTCAACCTTTTCCACCTTGGGTTGTTCCTTGACCTGCGGCGTCACGGGCGGCGCGGGCTTGACTTTGGGTTTGCAGGACGTGGTGAAAGCCACGGCAACAAGACAGACAAGGATTAGGATCATTACACGTTTCATGAAGCCTCCTCTTTTTATTGGGGAATCAGTCGGAAAAAAAGACGAATTTAGACTCATCACGACAGCCCTTATTTACATCAATTAAAAGGGGTTGTCAATGCGTTCCGGGGCCGAGAATCCAAAAAACCGGCTAATTGGACCAATCGGGAAGTTTGTTCTGCCCCTTGGCCGTCAACGGGCGGAGGTTGGCCCCGTCCGAGTCGATGGCCCAGAGCTGGACGACGCCGCCCTTCATGTTCGAGGTGAAGACGATATGGCGCCCGTCGGGAGACCAGGACGGCGACTCATTCCGGGCATTGGATTCGGTCAACTTCTGAATGGTCTCTTTCCCGATGTTAAATACATAGAGGTCAAACTGGTTGTCCACCCGGGCCACGTAGACGATCCGATCCCCCGAAGGGGACCAGGCCGGCGAATCGTGGTGATTGGCGCCGAAGGAGATGCGGCGGGTGTTGGAACCCTCGGCGTCCATGACGTAAATCTGGGCCGTTCCGCCCCGGTCCGAGGTGAAGGCGAGGTTCCGGCCGTTGGGAGACCAGGTCGGCGAAACGTCGGCGGCGTTGTTGAACGTCAGACGGCGAATCCGTCCGACCCGGGTGGGATTGGCCTCGACTTCGGCCACGTAGATTTCCTGATTGCCGTCCATGGATGAATTGAAGGCCAGCCGCTTGCCGTCGGGGGACCAATTGGGGCTGAAATTTCCTCCCCGGGTCGAGACGGGCGTGCGTTTTCCCTCGTAAACATCCAGGATATATAAACCGGCCGTGAGTTGTTGATAGGACGTATAGGCCAGGCGGGAGGCATCGGCCGCCCAAGCCGGTGAATAGTCCATGACCTTGTTGAAGGTCAGGCGGGTCTGATTGGCCCCGTCGTAGTCCATCATGTACAGCTCATCGTTGCCGTCGCGGTCGGAGACGAAGGCGATCTTGGACGTGAAGAGGGGTTTTTCGCCGTAGGATTTCATGATCTCGTCGGCCGTTTTGTGAGCCAAGAAGCGCAGGTCGGAGGCCTTGGCCTGATAGCGCTTGCCGGGCAGGATCTGCCGTTTCGATTTGACGTCGTAAAAATTCCGCTCGAAGACCAGGTCGCCGTTGGCGGCCAAGGAAACCTCGCCGGTAAACAGAACCGCCGCGTTGATCGACGCCCAATCCTTGTATTGGATATTGCGGGGGTCGAGGGCCCGGATGTAGGCATAGTAACTCTGGGGAAGGAGTTGGAAGACTCGGGTATATTTGAGGTCGGCCTCGAGAACGGCGTGGATTTCGTCGGCCGCGGCCCGGGCTCGCTCCGAGGCGGAAAAGGCGGGCAGGGCGAAGGAGATTGCCGGCATGCCGTCACGGATGGTCAGGGTGACATCCTGCTGGGCGTCCGCGGTCATGACGAAGGCCCCCCCGACCAGGATTCCGAAGATGATCCATCTTATATTTTTCATTTGGAGTGCTCGAAAATAAGGATGATACCCAAATACGCCTCGTCGTAATCGGCGGGGAGCGGCGCGAAGGGAGCGGCCGTCGTGACCGCCCGGACGGCGGACAAGTCGAGGGCCTTGAGGCCGCTCGGCTCTTTGGTTTCGATGGCCGAGATCGTTCCGTTGCGGAAGATGCGGAAATAGACGGTCACCCGGTATGTTCCGCTGGCGCCGGGGTCTACCAGTGACTGGAACCAGCTGGTTGAGATGCGGTCCTGGATGTTCTGGAGGTAGTACTGATAGGGGAAGTTCCCCATTCCGATCTGGTCGCCAAAGCCGCCCAGTCCGGAACCCTCGCCGAAGCCGGGAGCTCCGCCGCCGATGGTGAGGCCCGTCCCGCTGCCGCCCGTCTTGTCGGCGGCCGCATCGTCTGCGCCCGTCCGCCCCGTCTTGGCGTTGGGGTCGGGCTTCGTTATGACCGCGTTTTTGTCGAGCTTGGGTTTAGCGGGGGCGCGCTTGGGCTTGGCGGTGGGATAGCGCAGGGACGATTCGACCGGCGTCTGGAGTTTTTCGACGGTCGTCAGGTCGCGCAGCGATGGGCGGGGAAGCGGTGTTTCGGTCACGGTGGTTTTCTCACCCGCGGGACCGGGTCTCCCTCCGCCGCCGGGATTTCCCCCGCCTCCGCCCGATGACAGGCCCAGGCTGATGTAATGGATCTGGCCTTTCGGCCCCGACTTGGACAGGCTGGGATTGACGATCAAAAGCAGAAGAAGCGCCGCGTGGGCCCCTCCCGAAACGTAGAGGGCCCGTTTGAAGGCCCGGTTCATTTGTTTTTGTCCTTGACCTCTTTGGGCTCGGTCATCAGGCCGACGGTTTCCACTCCGGCCTTCTTGATCAGGTCCATGATTTCCATGATGAATCCGTAGGGCAGGTCCTTGTCGGCCTGGAGAAAAACGACCTTTTTGGGCTTGTTGCTGAAGTAGTTCAGGATCGTCCGTTCGAGCAGGTTGACATTGATGATGCTCTCGCCGATATGGATGTATTTGTCCGGGGTGATGGTCAGCCGCAGGCCCTCCTCGGCCGGGGCGTTGTCGGTTTCGGCCGTGGGCAGGTTGACCCCGATTCCGGACTGCATCATGGGGGTGGTGACCATGAAGATGATGAGCAGGACCAGCATGACGTCGATGAAAGGGGTGACGTTGATCTCCGAAAGCGACGTGCCGATCTGCCGCTTGGAGCGGACGGTGGGAAGCTTAGGGAGTACCATAAAGGCGCTCCGCGATGCTCAGGAGCTCGAGCGAAAAATCCTCCATATCCGTGATCTGGTCCTTGATCCGGTGGAGGAAAGCGTTGTAGGCGATGACGGCGGGGATGGCGGCGAAAAGGCCTACGGCCGTGGCGATCAGGGCCTCGGCGATGCCGGGAGCGACGACGATCAGGCTGGTCGAACGGGTCACGCCGATGCTGAGAAACGTGTACATAATGCCCCAGACCGTTCCAAACAATCCGATGAACGGAGTGACGCTGCCGGTCGTGGCCAGGAAGCCCATCATCTTTTCCATCCGGGCCACTTCGGCGTTGGAAGCCTTGGTCAGGGCCCGGCTCAGGTTCTCCAGCCGCGAGCCGTTGGACGCTCCGGCGGCGGCGGCGTTCTGCTGTTTGGCCAGGTAGGCCATTTCTTTGAACCCGGCCAGAAAGATCGCGGCCAGCGGGCTGCCGGGGAAGGTCTTGGCCGATTCCTGGACTTCGGTCAGGTTGCGGCTTTTCTTGAAAATGTCCAGGAATTTTCGCGATTGGACCGTGGCCGCCCTCAGGGCCTTGCGTTTGTAGATGATGATGGTCCAGGAGAAGACCGAAAAAAACATCAGGATGAGCAGGATGATTTTTACGACCAGGGTCGCGTCGGCCAGAAGTTTAATGATGTTCATGGGCGTCCCGACAATTTTCGCATAGGGGCCGGGGAAATGCAAACGAGCGGCCGGGATGATAAAAGGATCTCTTCCATTTTGTAATGAAGAAAAGGAGATCGGGGCCATGGCCTGGCGACCCGCTCGGGTTTTTCACGCCGTTCCCGCGCCGTTTTCTCGGCGGCTCAGAACTCGCGTCCCGTATTAGATTTAACGGTCTTGGTTCGGGACGCTTAGACATCTTCGCCGGCCGGCCTCTTTCCGGGCCGGCTCCCCTCGAAAACGACGCGGGAACGGCTAAACCCTCGATGGGTCGCTTCGGCCATGGCTCCGATCTCCGCAATACAATACGGAAGAGATCCAAATTAAGAAAATAGGTTCTTTTCCATTTTGTGTGGGGAGGTGAGGCGGTACGGTGTTCGGCCAACGGCGAAGCCGCGCGGGTTTAGCCTTTCTGCGCACATCTTCGAGGGAACCCAACGGGCGCCGGAGTATGTTTGAGCACGCGATGCTCTCTCGGAATAGTGATGGAGTGGGTGGACCGGAAAGCCCAAAGGATCTTGCTTGCGGAGTTACGCAGGCGCCGAGAAGAGTCGCGCATGAAAGGCGTGAAAAACCCGCGCCGCCGGGCCGAATACCGTACCGCAAGCCACACAAAATGGAAGAAATCCTTAGATGATCATTCCAGCATGCGGGACAGAATCTCGACGGCCACTTCCTTGGCCTGCTCGCCGCTCTCCTTGGTCGGGCCGACGCAGGACGGACAACCGTCTGCGCAGGGGCAGGCGCGGATGGTCTTGAGGCAGTAATCGAGGAGCCGTTTGTCCAGCTCAAAGAGGCTGGGGCTCAGCCCGATACCGCCGGGATAGTTGTCGTAGATGAAAATATTGGGCTCGAAATCCATGTCCGTGTAGACCGGACCCCGCAACGGCTGGATCTTGGTCAGCAGCTCTTTGGGCGGGATGGATTCGCCGGTCGAGTTGTCGCCGAGCGAAACTCCGATGTCGTGGAGGTCGCACATAAGGAACAGCGGCGAGACGTGGTGGAGGATGTAGGCCAGGCCGTAGAGGCCGTTGATCTTCTGTTCCGAAGTGAAGGTCAGGGCCTGGACGAGGTCGGCCGGCACGGTGACCCAGTAGGCCGTCGTGTGCATCTCGTTCTGGGGCAGGCTGAGGTCGCCGGCGCCGACGTTTTCCATGGTGTGAAATTTGATCTTCTTGAACCCCACGACCTGAGTGGCGACATGGACCTCGCCGTGGCGGACGTCGAAGCGGTCGAGCCGCCGCTTGTCGAATTCGTCCAGGATTTTGATCTTGGTGTAGTCGATGGCGTCGGTGTAGTAGTCGATGTCGGTCTTCTTGACGTAGGCTTTGCGTTGTTCGTAGTCGAGCTTTTCGACGAAGTACTGTTCGCCCTCGCAGATGTAGATGGCCTTCTCGTGGAGCGTGGTCAGCGCGGCGGTGAAGTCGACTTCGGCGATGACCTTGGCCTTGTCGGTCGTGTCGACGACGACGAAGTTGTCGGAGCTTATCGAGCGCAGGCTGACCCCGTCGGCCGGATAGGCGTCCGAGGTCCAGTACCATTTGTCCTTGGAATGGTGGACGAGCTTCTCCTCCTCGAGGAATTTGAGGATCTCGCCGATTTCGGCCCGGCCGAACGTCTCGCCGTCCTGGAAGGGAAGTTCGAACGAGGCGCATTCGATATGGCTGATGAGGATGGTCAGGTTGTCGGGGTTGATGAGGGCCCGTTCGGGCGATCCGCCGAAGAAGTAGTCGGGATTGTTGACGATGAACTGGTCCAGGGGCGCGCTGGAGGCCACCAGCACGGCGGCCGAGGTCCCCGATTTGCGTCCGGCCCTCCCCGCCCTCTGCCAGGTCGAGGCGATCGATCCGGGGTACCCGGCCAGGACGGCCGCGTCGAGCGTGCCGATGTCGATGCCCAGCTCCAGGGCGTTGGTGGAGACCACCCCGAGGATCTTGCCCTCGCGCAGGCCCTTCTCGATCTCCCGTCGCTTCAGCGGAAGATATCCGCCGCGGTAGCCGCGGATGAGGCCCTCCTGCTTGATCGTCTTCTCGATGTCTTCCTTGAGATAGGTCAGGAGAACCTCGGTCGTCAGCCGGCTCTGGGCGAAGACGATCGTCTGCAGGCCGTTCTTGAGGAAGATCGAGGCCAGGCGGCGCGATTCATTGACGTACGAGCGGCGGATGCCGAGGGCCTTGTTGACGAGCGGCGGCGTGTAGAAGAGGAAGAATTTCTCCCCGCGCGGAGCTCCGTTGTCGTCGATGAGGGCAACCGGTTCCTCGATCATCTTTTCGGCCATCTCGACCGGGTTGGCGATGGTGGCCGTGCACAGGATGAACTTGGGATTCGAGCCGTAAAACTTGGCCACCCGCTTGAGGCGGCGCAGGACGTTGGCCAGGTGCGAACCGAAGATGCCCCGGTAATTGTGCAGCTCATCGATGACGATGTAGCGGAGGTTCTCGAACAGTTTGATCCATTTGGTGTGGTGGGGGAGGATCCCGCTGTGGAGCATGTCGGGGTTGGTCAGGACGATGTGGCCGCGGGCCCGGATGGCCTTGCGGGCGTCCTGGGGGGTGTCGCCGTCGTAAGTGAAGATGCGGATCTCGCCCGGGAGCGTCTTGATCGTTTCGTCGAGTTCGGCCCGCTGGTCGTTGGCCAGGGCCTTGGTCGGGAAGAGATAAAGCGCCCGGGCCGAAGGGTCCTTGAGCATGGCGTCGAGGATGGGCAGGTTGTAGCAGAGGGTCTTGCCCGAGGCCGTGGGGGTGACGACGACGGCGTTTTGGCCGGACTGGACGGCCTTCCAACAGGAGTGCTGGTGGGTGTAGAGTCGCGCAAACCCCTTGGCCTGCAGGGCCTTGACCAGCTCGGGGTGGACCTCCGGGGGGTAATCGAGGGACCGGGCTTCCTGGGCCGGCAGATGCTTGACGGCCCGGAGCGAGTCGTTCCGCAAGGCCAGCTCGCGGATCGTTTCCAGGGACTTGAGGAGGTTCTCGGTGCGCGTCATGGTGGCCTTTTCATCCTAGCGGATAAGGGCGAAGCCGTCAAATATTGTCTCCGGGTTGGAGCGATCTATGCTAAAATATAGGGTTATGTTGACCGAAATAGTCGTCAAGAAGGCGGCCCAACACAATTTGAAGGGCATCGACGTCCGTCTGCCCCGCAATAAGCTCATCGTCGTCACCGGGCCGAGCGGGTCGGGCAAGTCCTCGCTGGCCTTCGACACCCTGTTCGCCGAGGGCCAGCGCCGGTATATCGAATGCATGTCGGCCTACGCCCGCCAGTACATGGAGATGATGGAAAAGCCCGAGGTGGAGTCCATCGAGGGACTGTCCCCGGCCATTTCCATCGATCAGAAGACGATTTCGGCCAATCCGCGGTCGACCGTCGGCACGGTCACCGAGACGTACGACCTCCTGCGGCTTCTCTTCGCCCGCGTCGGGACCCCCCACTGCCCGTCCTGCGGCCGCGAAGTCAGCCAGCAGACGCCCGATCAGATCGTCCGGCGCGTAGCCGAAACGGCGGCGGGAGAAAAAGTCAAGATCCTGGCCCCGGTCATCAAAGGGCGCAAGGGCGAATACCATAAACTCCTCGACCGTCTCCTTAAAAAAGGATTCGTCCAAGTCCGGATCGACGGCCGTTTCCGCGACCTCGATGGGCCGATCGTCCTGGAAAAAACTAAAAAGCACACCGCCGAGGCGCTGGTCGACGAAATCCGGGTGGCCGCTCATACCGAGAACCGGCTGAGGGATGCTGTGAACAACGCCCTCGACCTGGCCGAGGGCGAAGTCCTTGTCCTGCGGGCCAACGGCGCCGAGTCGTATTTCTCGCTCAAACTTCTGTGCCCGCTCTGCGACATCAGCCTGCCCGAGTTCGAGCCGCGGAATTTTTCCTTCAACAGCCCCTACGGCGCCTGTCCCCGATGCCACGGCCTGGGCTTCCTCACCGCGACCGACGAGGACGGCGACGTCGAGCTGACCGAAGAAGTCTGTCCGGAATGCCGGGGAACCCGGCTCAAACCCGAAAGTCTGGCCGTCCGCATCGGCGGCCGCAACATCGCCGAGTGGGGGGCCATGCCCCTCAGCCGGCTCCTCCTGGAAATCGCCGCGATCCGCTTCCCCGCCGCCGAAGAAGCCGTCGCTTCCAAGGTCCTTAAAGAAATCCTGTCCCGGCTGGCGGTCTGCGCCGAGCTCGGCCTGGCTTACCTTCACCTGAACCGGACCACGGCGACGCTCTCGGGCGGAGAGGCCCAGCGTGTCCGGCTGGCCGCCCAGGTCGGGGCCCGCTTGCGCGGCATCCTGTATGTCCTCGATGAACCCACCATCGGCCTCCACCAGCGCGACAACGGGCGGCTCATCGCTCTTCTCCGGCGCATCCGGGATGACGGCAATTCGGTCATCGTCGTCGAACACGACGAACAGACCATCCGCTCCGCCGACCATATCCTGGATCTCGGGCCGGGCGCCGGCGAGCAGGGCGGCCGGGTGGTGGCCGAAGGCGACCTGGCCGGCATCCTGGCTTCGCCGGACTCGCTGACGGCCCGCTATCTTCGCGGCGAGATCGAGGTCCTCCCGCCCGCCGCCCGCCGCTCGCCGGCCTCCTGGCTGACCGTGATCAAGGCGGCCGAGCACAACCTCAAGAGCATCGACGTCCGCATCCCTCTCGGCTGCATGACCGCCGTCACCGGGGTGTCGGGCTCGGGCAAAAGCACGTTGATTTACGACATTCTTCACCGCAGCCTGCAAAACCGGCTTTATAAGGCCAAGCTTCACGTCGGCGCCCATGCCGCCATCCACGGCGCGGACAAGATCGACAAGGTCATTTCCGTGGACCAGAAGCCCATCGGGCGCACGCCGCGCTCCAATCCGGCCACCTACACCGGGCTTTTTTCCGACCTGCGGCTGCTCTTCGCCCGGTCCCAGGAAGCCCAGGCCCGCGGCTACGGAGCCGGCCGCTTCAGCTTCAACGTCGCCGGCGGACGTTGTGAAGAATGCCGGGGCGCGGGAGTCAAGCGCGTGGAAATGCATTTTCTCCCTGATGTCTTTGTCACCTGCGACCGCTGCGGCGGCTTGCGTTACAACAAGGAAACCCTGTCCGTCCGGTATAAAGGCAAGTCGATCGCCGATTTTCTGGCCATGACCGTGGACGAGGCCTACGAGTACTTGAAAGCCCAGCCCCAGCTCAAGCGCAAGCTGGCCACGCTGAAGAAGGTCGGGCTGGGGTACATCGGTCTCGGTCAGCCGGCCCCCCATCTGTCGGGCGGCGAAGCCCAGCGGATCAAGCTGACCAAGGAACTGGGCCGGAGAAACACGGGCGGAACTCTTTATCTCCTGGATGAGCCGACTACGGGGCTTCATTTCGACGATGTGCGCAAGCTCCTCGAACTGCTGTCCGAGCTCGTCCGCCGCGGCAACACCGTCATTATCATCGAGCACAACCTTGAAGTGATCCGGTATTGCGACTATATTATTGACTTGGGACCCGAGGGCGGGGAGGAGGGCGGACACCTCGTGGCCGCCGGAACCCCCGAAGAAATCGCCGCCGCACCCGGGTCGTACACGGGCGAATATTTGCGCCGGGCCCTCGACGGCGAAAGGACCGGAACCTCGTAAGCTCATGGCATTCCAGGATATCGCCGGCAACAGCCGCGTCCGAAAAATCCTCCGGCTGGCTCTCCAACGGGCTCGGGTACCGAATTCCCTGCTCTTTTTCGGGCCGCGCGGCGTGGGTAAGAAGGCCACCGCCTTCGAACTGGCCAAGGCCTTGAATTGTCTGCGCCGGACCGACGACGCCTGCGACGGCTGCGCTTCCTGCCTGGCCGTCGATCGGAAAGACAAGGAAACCGGCCGCCGTCAGCATCCCGACGTGATCGAAATCGGCGTGGCTAAGGACAAGACCGCCATCGCCATCGAGCAGATGCGGGAGATGAAATCGCTGGCTTATCTCATGCCCCTGACCGGCCGCCGCCGGATTTTCATCATCGACGGAGCCGAAACGATGTCGGAAGAGGCCGCCAACTCCGTCCTGAAGGTGTTGGAGGAGCCTCCCCTTTTCACCCACATCATCCTCCTCAGCGATAACCCGGCTCTCATCCTGCCCACGATCAAGTCGCGTTGTCAGGTTCTGCCGTTTCTTCCCGTCGCCGATGAGGAAATCGAGCGGGCGCTCCGGAAGTCCGGGGTCGAGGCCGACAAGGCCCGCCTGATGGCTCTCATCGTCCGCGGCGACCTGGAGCGGGCTCTCCATCTCGACTGGAAGAACATCGAAGCCAACCGGCGTGAAGCTTGGACTCTGTTCCGGGCCATCGTCCGGTCCGAGGATCCGGCCGCTTTTCTCCGCCGCTTCGGGACCGGTAGGAGAAAGGACATCCGCGAGGAGTTGGAGCGGACTCTGGAGATGTTTTCCGCGTTCGGCCGGGATCTGGCGCTTCTCGGCGAGGGAGGCGACCCGGGTCTGCTGCTCAACCCCGACTACGAGGACGAGCTCCGCGACTGCGCCTCCTCCGTAACCGCGGAGCGGGCCCTGAAAATCATCGGCCTGGTTCACGGGGCGGCCGCCTCGCTGGATCGGAACGTCAACATCGGGGCTCTCACCGCCTCTCTGACCGCCCGCTGGCTGCGGGTCATGGAAGCGATTTAGCCTGGATTAATAATGAATGATCCACGATAGGAAGGACCCATGGCGGAACTCGTTTGTTTGATATCCGAACGGACGGGCCGGATGATCCGCGCCCGCAGGAACGGCGTCGAGCTTGAGAAGGGCGACCTTTGCCTGATCGACTCCGAATTCGGAGGGGAGCTGGCCGTTGTCGCCGACCTGACCTCCGACGTCTGCCGGCATGCCAAGAGGGCCGAAGAATCGCCGGCCGTCATGCGCAAGGCCGGTGAGGACGACGCGCGCAAGATGAGTTGGCTCGAGGAGCGCGAACAGCGGGCCTTCGAGCTCTGCATCCAGCGCATCAAGACCCATAACTTACCAATGAAGCTGACGGCCGTCCGGTACTTTTTCAACGAAAAGAAGGGCGTTTTTTTCTATACGGCCGACGGCCGCGTCGACTTCCGCCAGTTAGTCAAGGATATGGCCAAGGAATTGCGCATGCGCATCGAGATGCGCCAGGTCGGCGTCCGGGATGAGGCCAAGCTTTTAGGCGGCTTGGGCGTATGCGGCCGGGCCCTCTGCTGCGCCAGCTTCATGCGCGCGTTTGAGCCCGTCACCATCCAAAAGGCGCGCAAACAGAACATCGCCATCAATCCGACCAAGATTTCCGGCCTGTGCGGCCGCCTCATGTGCTGTCTGGCCTTCGAGGAGGAGACGCGCGGCCGGATGTACTATGAAGAGGAACCGGCCAAAGAGGATTGAGGGCCGCTTAGCGGTGGACCCGGAAGACGACGGGTGCCGAGTTGGCCGTGAGCGCTCCCCCCGCGGCAAAGGCCTTGACCTGCCAGGTGTAATCCGCCCCCGTCCGGATCGATTGGCGGATGTCTTCGGGGACGGCGAGTTTCGACTCTTCGGTCCGCCCGGACCAGTCCAGGCCGGGGCCGCGCAAGGTGACCGTATAATCCCAACCGACCGGGCCGGCCTTCCATTCCAAAACGGCCGGAGCCGCGGCTAAAATCCCCAGCGGCGCGACGATTTCCACGGCCCCGCCGCGCAGGGTATCGTCCGTGGGGGGGACGAAAGCGGAGGATTCCGAGCGGGGACGCTGAAAAAACGTCAGCGCGGCGACGATGAGAAGGGCCGTCCCGGCGGCCGCCGGAAGCCACAATCCGACCATTCGGAGGAAAGACCGTCGTTGCGGAGGCGCTTCCGGACCGAAGAGCTCTCCTCCCTTGGAGCGCAGGGCGCGGAGGAGGGCGTCGCGCTCGACCGCGGCCCGAAAGCATGCGTCGCAATTGAAAAAATGCTCTTCGAAACCGGCCCGGTCGGCCTCCTTCAGGCGGTTCAGAAGATAGTCATCGAGCCGGTCTTCGGCCGGACACGCGTTCAGATCTAGGCTTTTCATGGCATTTTTTTAGTCGCAGGGAGGGGGGGGAATGGAATCTTCATCCTCCCAGCTTCCTTTTCAATAGTTTCCGGGCGTAATTCGCCCGTTCGCTGACTTTGGATGGAGTGATCCGCAGACGGCGGGCGGTTTCTTCCCGCGAGTATTGGCGATAGTAATAGAGTTCCAGGACTTCCCGATACTTGGGCTTGAGCCCTTTGACAGCTCGGGCCAAGCGCTCGACCTCTTCATCGGTTGCGACCGCGGTGAGAGGGTCGGCGGGTGATTCGGGCTCCGGCGCTTGCCGGAGAACCCTGGTCTTTTGCCGGATATAATCGACGATGCGGCGAACCGTGATGGTGTAGATGAAAGTGCCGACGGCGGAATCGCCCCGGAATTCGCCCGATTGAATTTTTTCCACGGCTTGGGCCAGGACTTCGTTGGTGATGTCCTCCCAGTCGGGGTTGAAGAAGCCCAGCGATCGTTTGACCTTGAAGCCCACCTTGGGCCGGAATTCGGCGATCATCCGGTCGAGGTCGATCGTTTCGCGGAGGGGAGGCGTGGGCATGTTCGATGTCCGGATCATTATAGTGATCCCCCCCGGAACCGGCAAGCGGGATCGGCGCGCCAACGCCCGCAAGAACGGATCCCACGGATGTCAGTCCAGGGAGCTCCAGCAGCTAAAAATCGTCGGCGCTTTTTTTCTTGCTCTTATTAAGATCGGTCAGGAACTGCTTGGGGTCGACGAGGATTTCCCGGGGCTTGCTTCCGTCGGCCGGTCCGAGGAGGCCTTCCTGCTCCATCTGATCGATGATGCGGGAGGCGCGGGCGTAGCCCAGCTTCATCCGCCGCTGGAGGTAGGACGCCGAGGCCTGGCCGGTCATGACGGTGCGCAAGGCCTCTTCATAGCGCTCATCCTTCTCGCCCGGCTCGCCCCATTCCGGACCGCTCGTCGATTCGAGAATATCGGCGATGCGCTGGTCGTAAACGGGGTCGCCCTGCTGGCGAACGAAGCGGACCAGCCGCTGGACTTCGAGGTTGGTGACATAGGCGCCGTGCAAGCGGAGCTTTTGAGGATTGCTGGGCGGGATGAAGAGCATATCGCCGTTGCCCAGGAGCTTCTCCGCCCCGACCGTATCCAGGATGATGCGCGAGTCCACTTTGGACGGCACCCGGAAGGCGATGCGCGAGCTGAAATTGTTTTTGATGGTGCCGGTAATGACGTCTATCGAGGGACGCTGGGTGGCCAGGACGAGGTGGATCCCGACGGCCCGGGCCAGTTGAGCCAGCCGGACGATGGCGTAATCGACGTCCTGTCCGCTGATCATCATCAGCTCGGCCAGCTCGTCGATGATGATGACGATGTACGGCATGGGTTTGAGCTTGGCCGTTTCTTCTTCGGTCAGCCGGCCTTTCTTCTCTTTGAGGATCTGGGCGATCTGGGCATTGTATTGCTGGATGTTGCGGACCTTATGCTGGCCCATCAGATACAGCCGCTCCTCCATCCGCTTGACGGCGTCCATCAGGACGAACCCGGCCTTCTTGGGATCGTTGATAATCGGGCTCAGGAGGTGGGGAATGCCTTCGTAGAGCGTGAACTCGATCCGCTTTGGATCGATGAGGATGATCTTGACCTCTTCGGGCGAGGCTTTATAAAGAATGCTGGCGATCAGGGCGTTGAGGCAGACGCTCTTTCCCGTGCCCGTGGCTCCGGCGATGAGAAGGTGCGGCATCTGGGTGATGTCGGTGACATACACTTCATCGTGGACGGTCTTCCCCAGGGCAAAGGCCAGCTTGGAAGGCGAATTTTGAAAATCGTCGGAAGCCAGGATGTCGCGCAGGCGGATGATTTCGCGCTTGTTGTTGGGAATCTCGACCCCGATGGAGGCTTTGCCCGGGATGCGCTGGACGCGGACGGCTTCGGCCCGCAGGACCAGCGATAGGTCCTCGGCCAGGTTCATGACCTGACTGATTTTGATGCCGGGGCTGGGGGTGTATTCGTAGGTCGTGATGACCGGCCCGGGATGGTATTCGCGGACTTCGCCGGTGATGTTGAACTCGCGGAGCTTTTCCTCGATAAGCCTCTTCTTTTCCAGGAGCTCGGCCTTGTCGATCTTTTCCGGAGCCGATCCGGCGTCGAGGAGCGTCAAGGGGGGAAAGTTATACCCCTCGGCCGGTTCCGGAGGAAAGAGCGTGGGCTCGGATGGGGGGGGGTCGAACCGGGGCGGTTTGACCGTGCCCCGCTTGATCTCCCTGGGATCGGGTCGTTTCGGCTCCGGCTCCAGGCCGTCTTCGGCCTTGCCCGCGGCCCTCTTTCCCCGGCCCTTTTTTTCCGCTTCGGCCGGCGGTTCGATCGCCGCCGCGGATTTCGAGGCCTCGAGTCGGGCCGGCTTGCGGCTGTCCGTGATCTTGATTTTAACTTCCCGGGAAGCGAAGGTGAAGAGGCGGCCCAGGGCATGAAAAAGCCCCCGGAAGGAAATTCCCGTCGAAAAGGCGAGGAAGAGGACGGCGGCGGCGACGAGAACGATGAGCGCGCCCGTGCTGTTGAGAAGGCCGGTCAGCCCGTCTTGGAGAAGACCGCCGAAAAAGCCGCCCGGCTGGATCTCGGCTCCCCGCCAGGAAACGGCTTGAAACAGCAGATTGAGCAAAGGCCCGGCAATGACCAGGGCTAAGGCGAACTTGGCCGCCTTGCCCAGAAGATGTTTTTTCCCGCCCCTGAGGACGGCCAGAATACCCAGGAACGCCATCATGAAGGGGAAGAAGAAAGCGGTCAAGCCGAAGCCCTGCAGGGCCGTCTCGGCGATCCAGGCCCCGACCCGGCCGGCCGTGTTGTGCACTTTCGCCCCCGGCGCGCCGGCCCCGGCCCAGGAAGGATCCCGCGAATCGTATCCGATCAGGGCTAAAAGGAGGAAAACGGCGCCGAAAAGGAGGACGATTCCGGCGATCTCCGCGGCAATGACTTTCGATCGCGGAGTCTTGGGTTTTCCCTGGTTCGCGGACTTCGACTTGGAGTGGGCGGAGTTTTTCTTTTTCGCGCGGCTCATCGAATTTTCCAAATTATACCATAAAGAGGTGCGGGGGTCCGGGGAAAAACACGAGTGTTTCCCAAGCCGGGAAACGTCTTCCGGCCGGGGGGGGATGGTTTTAGCGAAGCGGAAGCGGCGGGGAAAGCTCGATCGAAAGCGGGGCCGAGAGAGCCGGCTCTTTTCCCGGGCCGCCCCGATGGCCGATCACGATCCGGAACCCCGCCGGGATATCCCGGAGCAGGATTTTTTTCTCCACAGGCCCCCGGCTGTCGGCTCCCAGTGCCCCGAGCTTGCCCTCGAAAACCGTCAGTGTTTTCAGCAGTGCACCCTGAGCATCGCGGAGTTCGACGAACGGGTCGAGGATGTTTCCTTCCTTGTAACGGAGACTGGGTCCTAAAACCCGGCTCCATAACGCCGCTGCCGATCCCCGCGAAACGAGGGACACGGCCTGGAAATAAGGCCCGGCCGGGGAGGCTGGAACGGCGCCGAAACGGTAGGCGATTTTCAGGTTTCCCCCGCGAAGGACGGCGTGGTCGACTTTTTCCGGGAGAATGAATTCTTTTTGAAAGGGGCGTTCGGGCGGTTCGCGCAATGGATTGGGCGAGATGGAGTATTCGTAACCCAGGATGATCCGCGCGCCTTCGGGAAGATCCGATAGGATGGTTGACGCGTCGGCCTGGAATGCGTTCCCCGGAATGTCTCCCTCGAGAAGATTGAGCCGGCCGAGAGAACGACCCGCCGCGTCTTCGACCCGGATATAAGGCGAAGAGACGCGCTCCCCCGCATAAGAGGCGAGCGAGGCGGCCAGCGATCCCCGCAGACGCCAGCCGCCCCGGTCCGAAGGGGTCAATTCCGCATCCAGGGCGTAGCGCGCGAAGTGGCCGGGGAAACGATAGTCGACCGCCCGGCTCAATCGATAAATCTTGATGGTCGGATTATGGAGGTCGAGCAGGTCTTCGTTGTAAGCTGGTTCGAACGTCTTTATCAGAGTCGCTTCTTTTTCCAGATCGAAATAGAAAGCGGCGCGTCCCGGAAACTCATCCGGAAATCGAGTGAACCGGGCATAGTTGATGTCGCTGATGATGACATATCGAGCCCCTTGGTCCTGCAGCCATTCCAGGTCAAGGTCGCTCAGGGAATGCCGATAGATGGTAGCGTATTTTTCGCGCGAAATGGGAGGGTCGTACATCTCGATGGCGATTTTCTCGCCCGCCGGAATGTTGAAATGGACCCAATCGCGGGCCACCGTCCGCGTGTCCAGGCCGGAAATGGAAGCGTCGTAACGGACGGCCCGAACGGCCGACGGGGCGACGGAGACCAAAGCGAACAGCAGCGTGAGGGCGGCGACGGCGCGGGGCGCCGATCCGGGACGGCCGAACAAGCGCTGGGAGAGCTCCGTTGTCCATCCGGCGGCGGTTCGGAGATCGGGGCCCCGGAGCCGGGACGATCCGCGCACTTTTTTCACCGTCCAGTCCGCCGCGGTGTTCACGAAGAGGGCGGCCAGGAGAATGAAAAATGGGGCCACGGGGAGGAAATAGCGTGTGGCACGGGTTTTCCATGCTCCGATGAAAAGAAAAAGCACGACCGGATAGGCCAGGAGGATCCATTCTAGCGCCTTCCGGCGGGCCAAGGCCAGGATCACTCCGCCGTAAGCCAGGTATTGAACCCAACTGCCCAGGTTGTCCCGGAATCCGAATTGAAGGTAAAAAAGCCAGGCCGGTTGTTCCATCGACGACCCGAAATGCCCCTGGGTCAGAAGATGTTCGGATTGCCACCGGAAGTCCTGGAGAAACCGTTTGAAATCAAGGACGGCATACGGACAACCGGCGGCGAAAATCAGGAGGAAGGCGCCCCCGAATAGAAAAAGCCGCCCGTCCAAGAGGATCCTTTTTTTGGGGAGGCCGTTTTCGAGGACACGAAAAACGTGGGCCAGGAAAAGGGGCACGGCCATCATGTGACCGGCGTACTTCATAGCCATGGCCGCGCCGGCGGTCAGTCCGGCCAGGACATAGTATCGGGTCCGCCCGGTCTTGTAAATCATCCAGATCAGGTAGAACGTGAGAACGAGGAAAAACAGGGTCGGTCCGTCGGGGAGCATGGCATGCGAGATCTTGATGTGTTCGGGGGAGAACGTCATGAACAGACCCGCGGCGGCGCCGGCCCAGAGGTTGAACATGCGCAGTCCGATCAGAAAGATCAGGAGGACGACGCCCACTCCCGAAACAGCCGAGAACGCTCGCCCGATCTTGTAAAACATGGTCGGATCGTCGATGAGGGCCTGCATGAATTGAGGCGTGGATTGGAACGTTCCGGTTCCTTTACCGAGGTAGTAATACGCTTTCCACATTCCGGCGAGGATGTACATGTGCAGAGTGCCGACGTGGAAGAAATGGGGATTGAGGTCCCCGTCGATGAAACGGATCGCCTTTTGAGCGAAAAAGTTTTCATCAGCGTGGTAGGTGTTGGGCAAACCCCATCCCAGCCCCCAAAAACGTGTCGCCACGGCCAGGACGAGCAGGAGGGCAAAGACCGTTTTACGAGTCAGCGGCGTATCCATGACTTATTTCCGGAGCAGGGAGACGGCGTTGGACACCAGCGTGTTCAAGTCGCGCGACGAGCGCACTCCGGCCAGTTTTCTCAGCAGATAGGATGGCCGTAGGTAGAAAGCCCGCACGGCTTTCCGGCGGAGGGCCCAGATCTCTTCCTTGCGGAGCGTCCCCGTTTCCAGAATGGGATACTCCGTGCTGTCCCAGGCATCCAGGTCGGCCGGTATCCAGCCTTGGGCCACGGCCTCCGCCCGGAGCGGCGTCCCGACGTCGGGAGTGGCGATGGCGAAGGAGGCGATGTCGAGCCTGAGACTCTTGGCCAGGGCGATCGTCCGTTCGGCCGATTCCCGCGTTTCGCCGGGAAGACCGAGGATGAAATAGCCGAGAACCTTGATCTTATGGGCGTTGAGCCTGGCCACTTTGGCTTTTATCTCCTCGACAGTGATCGGCTTGGAATACTTCTTGAGCATGGCATCGTCGCCGCTTTCGATGCCGACGGAGACGGTGTGACAGCCGGCCTTTTTCATCCAGGTCATCTTCTCCTCGTCCAGGGCGTGCAGGTCGGCGTTGCAGCTCCAGGTCAGGTCCAGGCCGGCCTCGATCATTTTGCGGCAGATCTCCACGACCCGCCGCGTATTGATCGTGAACGTCGGGTCCTGGAACAGGATTTCCCGGACACCCAAGGCGGCTAGGGCGCGGAGCTCGTCCAGGACATTGTCGATGGTCCGCACTTTGTACCCGAAAGCTCCGGCCGTGCAGAACCCGCAGTGATAGGGACAACCGAGTGAAGTGACGACGACGGTGAACGGGAACCGGCGGGCGATGGGCAGGCGGTATTTGCGGAAATCGAAGAGATCGTGGCGGGGAACCGGATAGGAAAACTCGCCGGCCTTGCTCAGCGGTCCCTCGAGGATCCCCTGCGGAGTCCGGACGAGGAGGCCCGTCCCGGGCTTCGCCGACAATCCGGCCAGGTACTCCGCGATTCCGTGGTCGCTGAAATCCAATAAAACCGCGTCCAGGACCGGATTTTTTTCCAAGAGCTCCCGGCCGACGAATCGCATGATGCCGGCGCTGGCGACGATGCGGATATTCGGGTGGGCGGTTCGGATCCTCTCCATCAGAGCCAGGTCTGATTTCAGGGTCGCCGTTCCGGTGGTGAAGACGACCGCCCGCGGCTCGATGGCCTCGATACGGGCCAGGACTTCCTCCGCCGTGCGCCTGGGAACGATGGCGTCCAGGACGTGAACGTCGAATCCGGCGTCCAGGATTCCGCTCAGGGCGATGAGGTCCTGGGGCGGCCAGTAATAATCCGCCTTCGAGGAAAAACTGCAGTAGTAGTCCCGGATATAGAGTTTATCACCGGGCGGGTTGAGCAGAAGGACGGGCGCTTTTCCCATGTCTGGTCTCATTGAGCGGCCGCCTCCGGCCGCGGCCGTGAAGTATATACGCTTTGAGCCTTATTTGACAAGAACGACTTCCCTGGTCAGGACGAAGCTGGAGGCCGCCGGTCCGGCGTTATACAGCTGAGAGGGCAGTTTCGGGATTTATGTTCAGCGTTTAAAATCGACTCTCGTTTCGGCCGGTTTTCCCTCACGTCCCCGATGGTTTACGCCGACGACGGTGAAATCGTGCGGAGTGCTTCGGTCGAAATTGGAGATCATGACGAAGGGCATGCTTTCCTCCACTTCCGCGACGAGTCGTCGTTCGCCGTCGTCGAGACGATAAATCCTGTATTTCTCCAAGGCCCTGTGTTCGTTGTCCGGATTCGCCCTCCAGTGGAGAAAGATCCGGCCTCGGGAGGAATCCCGGAATGAGGCAGGCAGTTGGATTCCCGAAAAATCCAATGGCGGTTCGAATTCGGTCAGATAATCCAAAGCGCGCCTAACGTTGACGCGGCCATACCCCGCGTGGGGATCCCAGCCCGGGAATGTCGCGGCGTTGATGTCGTCGGCCGTTCGGCGAAGAATATCCATCACTTCGGTGTTTCTCAACGCCGGGGCATAGGATCGGATAAGGGCAACAGCGCCCGAGGTGCAGGCCGTCGCCAGCGAGGTCTTGTCACCGTAAGCGTATCCCTCCCACCCCTCGTGCAATTTCCTGGAGAGCTTTTCGGGCCAAGGGCCGAGAATATGAAGCCCCGGCGCCGCCACATCGACCTCGGGGCCGAAGTTGGATCCCCATTCGCCGTTCCTTGTCGCCAGGGTTTGGACGATGTCCCGGTGGTCAGTGGCGGTCGCGGCCAGCACATATTGATCGTAAGCCGCCGGATACCAGACCCCTTCGGTACCGTCGTTCCCGGCGGCCGCCGCCATGACGACGTCTTTGCCGAAAGCATAGGCGATGGCGGCTTCGAATGCGGCCGAGGTTTTTATGTCCGGGCCGCCCAAACTCATATTCATGACTTGGGCGCCTTGGTCGGCCGCCCAGATGATGCCCTTGATGACGTCCGAGGTCAGGCCTGTCGCGTCCTTGCCCCAGACTTTGACCGGAAGGATTTGGCAATTCGGGCAGATTCCGCTGATGCCGATTCCATTTTCCGATTCGGCGCCGATGACTCCGGCCACCAATGTGCCGTGACCGTGTTCATCGTCCGCATTGGCGTCGTTATCATGAAAATCGTAGCCGGAGGAAACGAGCTTGTGGACAAGGTCGGGATGGGCGAGCGAAACGCCCGTATCAACGACCGCGACCACCACCGAGCTGCTGCCTTTTTCGAGTTCCCAGGCTTCGGCGACTTTCATGTCCGCGCCCGGCGTTCCGCCGAAAAATGGTATGTCCGGAGGAGCAATGGGCTGGCCGAAATTCAGAACAGCCCATTGGTATGGAAAGTAAGGATCGTTGGGCGCATCCGCCAAATAGATCCGGTAGTTCGGCTCGACGAATTCGATTTCGGAACAGCTTTGCAGTGCCAGAATCTGATTTTCTACGGTTTGAAAAGCCGGAAGTTTGAGCCGGACGACTCCGATTTGAGGAATCGTCTCGACAACTTGGAGGTGAAAAGCGTTAATTATGGCGTTCCGATGGGAGAGTTGAGCGGCCGGCCGGAACCGGACAATCAGCTCATCGTCGGCGTATCGCCGAGGGCTAATCCGGGCCACTCCGTTGTCCGCAGTCTTGTTTGGAAAGGCGGGAGCGAACGGCGGCTCGATCTCCGCGGCCAGGAGAAATCCGATGCCCACCAGGCAGGAGATGCCCAGCAGTTTCATTTTCATGGTTGTCCTTTAACCTGGAATCCGGATGGGCTGTTTCGCTTCGCTTCCTACGGTGATTAAAAAAGCTTTTTAAGAGTAATCCATATTAACAATATCCGTTCGCCACTGTCAATTCATGGCCGGGATTAGGGCCTGCGTCATAGAAGCGGGGATGGGACGAGCCCCCATTTTTTTTCAAAGTTACCCCCTCTTCCCGATTCCAGATGGAATTCCGTGTAAGCTTAAGCAAATCCGGATGTTAAGCGGAATCAGCCTCTATTTAGGCGGCAAGTCCCGTTTGATGATGCCGGACGCCCCCTTGGAGGAGCCCGAAAAGGCTTCCGGCAGTCTTGGAATCTAAAAGCCGCCGGTTTCCGGCCTAACGGCCGACCCTTTCGGCGATACCGACGGCCCCGGTCTCGAGAATGAGCTTGCGCTTGGCGTCGGCGATAATCTATAATTCGGTTTGGAATGCCGAGGCTTGGGATCATGGGCGAGAGCAAATGAATGGAGAATCAATCCGAGTGAAGATGATGAGCCGGATCCTTGGGAGCCTGGCCTTTCTCGGCGGGATTCTGTGGGGAGCCTCCCTGGCTTCAGGGGCGACCAACATCTCCAAGTCGCCCGACCGCCAATCCTGGGCGCCGCGGATCACCCTCGATTCCCAGGATAATATCTATGTGATTTGGATCGAGGAGTCCTCGGAGACTAGTGGGGATATCTACTTCGTCAAGTTCTTGAAAAGCGATCCCCAATGGAGCGAGCCCGAGAACATCAGCAATTCGGGCCGCGTTTTCCGCTACTCGAAGGAGAACTGTGGACTCGACTCAGACAACTACGGACGCGTTTACGCCGTCTGGGGCGAAAGCGGCGGCGTCAAAATCCGGATTCTCACCAACGGCGTTTGGGGCGCTGTGGAGAACGTGGCATCCAGTAACAACGTCGTCAGCGTTCGCGTCGCGGTGTCTCCCGACGGCGATGTGTTCGTTGCTTGGTGGACGGATGACGGGTCTGATTATTCCCGCGCCCGAGTCGGCGGTGCTTGGGAAGCCATCCGCATGATCAGCGCAAAAGGCCAACGGGGGAAATATCCCGATATTGCCGTCGGCAACGACCGGGTTATGGCTTGTTGGGTCGAGAAAGGCGCCAGCGATTATCGGGCCGTTTACGTCGTGCGGAGCCGCGCGGCGGGATCGGCGTGGTCGTCTCCCGCGCCCGTTTATCCCCTGAATTATCCCCAACAGCATGCCGTCGTCGCCTTTGCCGGCGGGACCATCCCCCATATCATCTGTACACCCGTCGTTGATCCGAACCGGTTCGTCCAGCATTTTTTTTGGAACGGGAGCGGCTTCAGCAAAGGCCAAGAGCTGTCGGATGTGACCATGCTCCATTATCCGGCCATCGCCTCTAAGCAGGGAGTCATCTACGCCGCCTGGCAGGAGGGCGCTTACGGAAACGGGCTTCATATCTCTTTCAACGTCTATTCCAACGGAGCCTGGGCCGGCACGACAACCGTCGCCGACTCTTATGGATGCACGTATTGCGATATCGACGCCGATCTCGAGGGCCAGGCCAATATCGTTTATGATTCCGCCGGCGAGATTTTCTTCTGGTCGGACACCGGCGACGGCGGAGGAGGAGAAAAGGTCAACCAACCGCCCGTGGCCGAATATATTTTTTCTCCGCTGACGGGGATCGCCCCGCTCGAAGTCTTGTTCGACGCCGGCGGCTCGTACGATCCCGACGGCCGGATCGTCCAGTATGATTGGGTCTTTGGCGATGGGGGGACGGGTTTGGGCCGGCAGATCAACCATATCTTCGAGACGAAGGGCGTCTTTTCGATCCAATTGAACGTCGTCGACGATCTGGGCTTGTCTGGGACCAAAGTCAAGTCGATCGAGATCCTCGGACTTTTCCCGCCCCTCAACGTACGGTGGCAGACGTTCACGGACGAGAGCCTGTTCATGAGCCGCTCGGTCACCGACGTCGACTGGGAGGCGAACCCGGCCAACGACCCCATCGCCGCCATCGCCGCCTACCGAGTCTACCGCAAGGCCACGGACGACGACGATGCCGTCTTTACCCGGATCGCCGAATTGGACGGTTCGACCTTAACATACCGCGACACGAAAGTGAGCGGCCCGGACGGGTACATCTACGCGGTGACGGCCGTGGATGCCGCCGGCCACGAAAGCCCGAAGAACGGAGATGCGGCCGCCTCCGCCGATGAATTGGACGCCCGGGAAAGGATCAAAATCCGGGAGATCCTCGACGGCCGCATCCGCCGCCTGCGCCGCTAGCGGTCACAGTCTGAATCGGCACACGACCGCGGGACCAAGTCGTCGCGGCTCTATCTTCCGACGGCGAAATAAACCATGTCGCTTTCGATGCCGCCAAGCCCGACCGCGGTGACCGCGAACAACCGCCGCTTGGTCAGGTCGGTGAACTTGACCGCCGCCGTCAAGGCCGTCTTCGCCACCTTCACAAGAGTCGAGTAGACTCCGCTCCCCTCGTCAACGTAGATTTGATACCCTTCCAGGGCAGCCTCGCTGTTCTGCGGATTCGCCGCCCACGACAAGTTGTAGGTGATCTCTCGGTTCCGTCTCGCGCTTTTCAATATTATCGTCGAGGACGGGTTGAGAGGAGGATAGTAAATATGGGGCTCGATCTTCCTCAGCGAGTAAACCCAGATATCCGATCCCCCGATGCCGTGGTCCACCCAGCTCGACTGGCAGACCGCCACGTTTCCCGTCGGCTCGGTCGATATCCCCTGGATCTTGGGCATGTAGGCCGGAATCGTCTGCAGAGGCTGCCACGACCCGCTGATGTTGTTCGTATAGCGCAGTCCATCCCCAAAGTCCCCGCCTCCGATCTGATAGACCATGTGGATTTTATTGTCCTTATCGATGGCGATCCGCGGGAAGTGCCACATCCCGAAGGGAACCACCAGTTCCGAGTGGGCGTCCACTCCCAGCCGCCAGACCCGCATCTCCGTCCCGTTCTCCAGGACTGCGTCGATGTCCCCCCAGGCCGCCACCGCGATATTATTCGGCCCGACGGCGATATGCGGATGCGACGAACTCCCGTTTTCTTCGGTGATGATTTGGCGCGTCGACCAGGCCGTGCTCGCCGTCCGCTTGGACCAATAACTGTTGTAGCGCCCGTTTTCTTTTTGCCGCCAGACCGCCCAAATCGTCCCGTCCGGCCCGCAGGCGATCCCGCCGTCCTTCGAATACCCCTCGCTCATCAGCCGGAGCGGCTGCCAAACCCCGCCGATCTTGCAGCGGGTGAAGACCATCCCCCTGAATTCGTCGGAAAAAAAGACGTAGATGTTGCCCGCCTGGTCCACGGCGGCCTCGGGCTCGCTGTAGCCTTTTTCCAGTTGGACCGCCTCGACCGGGAGCCAGGATTTCGTCCGCGGATCGAACACCCGCATGTAGGTAGCCTCGCCCTCCGCGTCCCCCCACGTCGCCACGAGCATGCCCTTAGGGCCGGCCGCGATCGCCGGCCGCTCGGTTTCCGCGGCATTCCCGCCCGCCAAGTCGAGAGGCGCGGAGAAGTTGGTCCCGTCGAAGGAAACGTATTGGACCGCCCGCCGATTACTGGAAATCTTCTCGTCGAAGACGATGTGCAGGACGCCGTCGGCCGTGAACGCGCACTTCGACCAGCGCACCTGCCCGCTCACATGGGCCACCTTCACGTCGTTGCCCAACAGCTGGGCGAACGCCGTCGTCTCCAGGAGTGCGCCTGCCGTGAGGAATAAAATGACAAGCCTAAAAGCGTCTCTTTTCAGCATCGATAACCTCTAAAAAAATCAGCCTGCGGATCTTACTGAAAAACAACCATGTCGCTCTCGATTCCGTTACCCATAGCGGCGATGGCAAACAAGCGCTTTGTGCTCTGGCCGGCGAATTTGAGGGCGGCCAAGAACGTCGATTTCGAGACGGCCAGGAGCGGCTGATACTCTCCGTCCCCTTCCTTCATATAAATCTGATAGCTTTCCAGGTAATTCTCGTTGTTCCGAGGATTGGCCGCCCAGGAAAGGTTATAAGTGATTTCGGGAGATGCATGGGGCCTCGCGATCGATATATCCGAGGCGAGATTGAGCGGCGCAATGAATGAAATGGCCTGAATTTTACGCAAAGAATAGACCCACACTTCGGAGGCCTCAACGCTGATGTGGGTCTGGCAGACGGCCACATTTCCCGACGGTTCGGTCGAGATGCCCTGCACTTTGGGCCACATCGCGCCAAACGTTTGGACATCCTTCCAAGATCCGCCGACATTGTTCGTATAGACGAATCCGTCGCCGAAATCGCCGCCGCCGATCTGGACGGCCATGTGGATATTATTGTCCTTATCGATGGCTAAGCGGGGGTAATGCTGCATGCGGGTCGGGATCACGAGCTCCCGAACCGTATCGACTTCGAGCCTCCACACCCGGATCGAGGCGCCCAGGTTTCCGCCGACGTTACCCCAGGCTATGACGGCAACGTTGTTGGGACCCACGGCGATATAGGGATGGGACGTGCTGTCGCCCAGGTCGGTGACTTGTTTCCGCCGGGCCCAGCCCGTCGATTTTGTCCGTTTCGAGTAATAATTGGTATACCTTCCGCTTTCCTTTTCGCGCCAGACGGACCAAACCGTGCCGTCCGGCCCGGCCGCAATGGCGCCGTCGATACCCCGCATCATGCTCAACAATACGGTGTTTTCCCAGACGTTGTCGATTTTGGACCGGGACCAAACGATCCCCGTCCGATCGTCAAACCACCAGATGTAGATATTCCCATCCTTGTCGATCGCGGGCATGGGCTCCTCGAATCCCCGTTCCGCTCTCACAACCTCGGCCGGAAGCCAGGACTTCTTCTTCGGGTCATAAACCCGCATATAGACGCCGTCGATGGACTCGTTGCCCCAAACTGCGACGATCATGCCCTTGGGACCGGCGGCGATATTCGGTTTGTAGTTCTCGACGTTCAGCCCCGCCGCCAGGTTGAACGGCGTCGAGATCGTCGTCCCGTCATAAGAAACGTACCAGACGGGATGGCCGGCGGGCGCTCTCTGTTCGAAAACGACATGGAGGGTGCCGTCCGAAGTAAAGGCGCATTGCGACCAGCGCGTCGTCCCGGTCTGCGAGGAAATTCTGACCGCGTTGCCCAATTGTTCGGGGAATGCCGACGAACCCAGCATCACCACGGTCAAGATTAAAAAAAAGATTTTCTTCATATTTTTCTCCTTACTCGAAGGGCGCCATCATGCCCTATTAACGGCATTCTTGTCAATCCATAATAGCACCGGGACTTACCCCGGAAAATATTTAGGATTCGAAGAGGGATCGCCGGAAAAAGGATGAGTTGGGAGGCCGGGGCGACGTCCCGGGTTCTCTCAAACTGATTTTCGACAGTTGATTTTTCGATCTTTCTGTAAATAAACGGATTGCGGGCTCGCAAAAATACTTTGGCACTACAGTTGCCGCTGTCAGTCGCATATCGTCACCGAGGACGGCGGCCGCCTCCGGCCGCGGCTGGCGGATATATGCTCTATGCGTCTCATTTGACAAGAATGACTTCTTTGGTCAGGACGGAATTGGGAGCCGTCAGCTCGGCGTAGTACAGCCCGGGTTTGAGGGCTTGCCCGCGAGCGCCGCGGCCGTCCCAGCGTCTCTCGTAAAAACCGGGAAGTTGGACTTCCCCGACGATGGAGCGGACCTGCCGCCCGGAGGCGTCGAAAACGCGGAGCGATATGTTCCCCAGCCAGGGCGTGAAGTATTGTAAAGTCGCGCCGCCCGCGGCATCCATCTCGACGACGAGGTTCAGGTTGTCCTGGTTGACGGTCATGGGGATACGGCGGCCGGGAGGCTTCGGTGCGGCGATGTCCTGGCGCGGCATGAAGGCCAGCCCGACCTGGGATTTCAAGGTGTAATTGCGGCCCGTGAACCACATCCGGTCCACGGCCGCAACCGGCCTGTCTTCTCCGCCCTCGGCCCAAAAGACGCGGGCCCGATAGATCTGGAAGACGTCCCAGGCGCCCGGGATGTTGCCGGTGACGAAGACGGGGTTGTCGGGATCGCGCGTCCAGATGGCACCATCCGGCGACGTGGCCCGGCCGATGTAGGAGATGCCGCTCTTTTTCCGCCAGCCGCGGTAGTACATATGATAAATCTTCCCGTCGTAAAGGACGTCGGGCGTGTCCACGCTATAGCCGTCCCATTCGAGGGGCGTGCCGCCCGACGGCGAGATGATCGGGTTCGAGGGGTGCTTGGTCCAATGGATGCCGTCGCGGGACGAGGCGTAGCCCATGTAGGAGATGTCGGAGCCGAGGGCGATGGCGCCGTACCACATCTTGTACTCGCCGCCCATCTTGAGAACCGTCTGGCCTTCGATGACCGTGCCGATCTCCCAGGATTGGGTGGGGACCATGACCGGGTTGCCCGCGTATTTGGTCCAGTGCGCGCCGTCGAGGGAGGTGGCGTATCCGATTCCGAAATCGGCTTTGGGGTTGCCGCCCACGTACCACATTTTATAAATGAGCTCCGCCTTGTCATAGAGGATATGCTGACAGAGGAGGATGGAGCTGTCCCAGCTTCCCGCGGGTCCCAGCTTGAGGATGGGGTTTTCCGGATGCCTCGTCCAGTTGATCCCGTCCGGCGAGGTGGCCAGGCCGATCTGGCAGTTGAGACCGCGGGGGGTTCCGACGTACCACAGCCAGTACTTCCCCTCGAAATATCCGACCGTGAAGCAGTCGACGCTGACCTCCTCCCAGGAACCCTTGGGACCGGGCTGGAAAATGGGATTCCCGTAATACCGAACCCATTGGTCCACTGCGGGGCTGGCGACTTCTTTCAGCAATCGGCGTTGTTTGAGAAGCTCGGCTTGGACTTTGACGAATTCCAAGCGGGCTTTCTCGATCGGCATGAACCGGTAGCTCAAAATCCCATGGCAGGAGTGGATGTCCGGGGCTAAAATGAGAACGGCGGCTACGAGTACGGCCGCGACGGTGAGGGTTTTCACGGTGCGTTTCATGGGAAATCCTTTCAGAGGCGCGAGGCCCCGGCCTTTTCCGCGGGCTTGAAGAACTCGACCCAAAGTCCGCACAGACAGCCCTCGTCGCGGCTGATTTTGAACACAGGGATGCCCGCTTGGCGAAGAATGCGGCCCATCTCCTCGAAGCTCACTTCGAGCTCCTGCGGCGGTCCGATCTTTTCCTTGTCCATGATTTCGCGGATGCGGGTTCTCTCGGCGGCGGGGAGGAGGCTTCCCAAGCCGCCGCCGACGTAGGCCGTCCCTCCCGGTTTGAGGACGCGCAGGAGCTCCCGGAAAGCGGCGGCTTTGTTCTTCCAGAAGGGATAGGATCCGCGGCTGACCACGAGGTCGACCGATTCATCCTTGAACGGCAGGGCTTCGATATCGCCTTGGACGGCTCGGATGCGACCCTCCAGCCCGGCCGCGGCGATGTTGCGGCGGCTGATGGCCACGGCCTCCGGGTCGAGGTCCAAGGCCGTGATTTGCAGGCTGGTGATCCGGGCCAGCTCCACGGCCCAATAGCCGGGGCCGCAGCCCGCGTCCACGGCCACGCCTTCCGTGATGCCGTAATCCTGGACAACCTGTTTGGCCAGATAAGGATAAATAGGCCCGAAGACGCGCTGGGCGATGTCGTCGAATTGGGCGGCGGTGTAGCTCGGATTGGTGAGCTTGCCCGGCCCGGCCGGCGGCTCTTTGGCGCAGGCGGCGGCCAGGAGCGCTGCCGCGGCCAGACCTATCACCGCCTTTTGGACTGAACGCCCGAGGGGGCTGGGAATTAGCTGTTTCATGCCTTGAACCTTCCTTGGACCAGGGGGCGAGTCCTTAATATAAGGCTAAACCGGTTCCGATGCAACAATCTTTATCGATTTAATAAGTTATGGGGCGGAGGACTGCCGGCCATTTCAGGGAAAAACACGAAGATTCGCCGTTCATGAAAGATCCGTCCTCCGGCCCGAGCCGCTAAAAAATCAAGCTGAGCCCGCCGTTGGCCTCGAATCCGCCCAAATCGATGGTTCGGCCGTTGTGGACGGCCTTAACCTGCGTATATTTGAGCCGCCCGGTCACGGCGATGGGGAAGTTCCGGCCCGGGCGAAGGCTCACTCCGGCCAGGAAATGAGTTCCGCGCGCATAGTCGACGGCGGTGCCGATGAGGTTTTTCTCGTAAAAGATGTCATATTCCAGCCCGGCGCCGATAAACGGTTCGATCAGCCCCAGCGGCGCCCGGTAGCGCAATCCGACGGAAAAGGGGATCAGGGAAAAATTCGTGGTCTCCCGGGAGAAAGATAATTGGCCCTTCTGGGTGAACATCTTGACTTCGAGATAAAAGTCGAGATGGAAGAAGAGGGCGGCCGTAATGGCCAGGCCGCGGATGGGGCCGCTGTTTGTATAGATCGTTTCGAAGAGAGGATCATTGATGCGAAAATTCCCCAGCAGGATCTCGAAACTGCCTTGGCGTTCGGCAGCTCTTGCAGCCCCACACAGGGCTAGGACTGCCGCCAGTACAAATACGCGCTTCGTCATGCCGCCTCAGAAATTGAACTGTACGCCCAGCACCGGCTGGACCTGCAAAAAATTGATTCGTCGGTTGAAGGCGACGGACATGGGGTTGAGATAGAGGATCTTGGTATCGAGGACGAGCGAAAAGGTCCCGCCCAAGTCGTATTCCAGACTGAGGAGTCCGCCGATATGAATGGACGAAACCGATTCCTCGCCGAAGGTCTTCAACCCGATGGACACATCGGCCGCCGTATAGGGGGATTTTTCGTTCAGCTCGTAGTCTTCCAATCGTACGATTTTGCCAAAGGTAAAGCCGATCACGGGGCCGAACCAGACCGAGAGTTTTTCGGTTTGCAGGAAGGAAAAAAGGCCGAATACCGAGAAACTCGACATACTTGAGACCAGTCCGTCAGGCTCATTGAAGGAGATCGACCGGTTGGAGGCGGGGATGAACGGGTGGGGCAGGGACAGGGCGAAGGCGCCCTCGTTGTGAAGCTCCCAAAAGGAGGCTTCGATCCCCGCCTTCAACGGCAGATTGCCGAAACGAAGATATTTTCCGAGAGCGGCGGCCAGAGTCCGACTGGGTTTCCAATTATATTTCTCTTCCAGGGTGGCGGTTTCGCCGTAGATCGGGAATTCGCTGGAGGTCAGAAAATTGGGCGAGAAGAACAATTCCGTCCCAACGCCGGCGCGGATAAAATATCCGCTGCGGCCCGTGGCGGGCTTGGCGGGGATTTGCTCCGCCGCGGGGGGGGCCTCTTCCCTGGGGATTTCCCGTTGGGGCGCGGGCACGGGTTCTTCCGCCGCATCCAGCCAGAATGTGATCTTGAGGCCCTCGGCGACAAGGCCGACCGTGTAGGATGGCATCCGGCTTTCCAGGTCGAAAACGACGCGGGCGGTCTGTTCATTGAACTGGCCGGTCCGGATATCGAGCACTCCGGCATCGCCGACCTGGAAATAAGGGGCGGCGATAATCGATGTGATGGGAGTCAGGTCGAGGACCAACCGTACGGGCGACGTCAGCAAGGAGGCCTCGTGAGAGAACTGGCCGTCGATGGCGACGGTCACCACGAGTTTTTGGCCGTTCTTCTGATAGGTAACGTCCTTGAGGGTGCCGCCGCTTTGCGCCAGGAGCGGCGAGCCGGCCAAAGCCAACGCGCCGGCGGCAATGATAACGATCCACCTACTGGTTTTCTTCACAACATCCTCCATCCTACTTATTAATGGCCTGCATTTTTCGTGATTGATGCAGATCAGGTCATAATCAAAAAATTACGGCGTTGGAGGCGGGGCCTTCCATGCCGTCCGGCCGGAACGCCGAAACGATATATTCATAGATCGTTCCCGGCGTAATGGCCGTATCGAAATAAGACTCCAAACCCGAAACTCGGGACAGGAGCACGAACTGGTCCTTCCCCTCGCCCCGTTTCCTCCGGTAGACCTTGTAGCCGCCGGTCATTCCGGACTCGCTGGCCTTCGGGTTGGGCCGCCATGCTACCATATTTCCCGGCCTCCGGTAAAATAATATTTTGTCGGAGTCTCGGCGGACCTGGACCTGGACCGGGGGGAAAGGGTATTGTTTGATGGCCGCCGCCCAGGCTTCGGCCATAACCTGATAGCCTTTTTCGTTGGGGTGCTTGAGATCTTCGGATAAGAGCGCCTCGGCGCCACCGTTGGCATAATTGGTGAAAATATCGTAGAGATCCACCAGCGGGACTCCCAGCTCGGGAGCCATCAGCCGGATCGCCGCGTTCATAGCCAGGTGGAGATCGCGATGGGCGGGGATGGCCCAGCGGAAATCGCGGCGGGGTATGACCGTGGCAATCGCCGGCAGGAGCCCGGCATCCAGGCTTTTGGTCAGCAGGGAGCGAAGGTTGGCCGTGATCGATTCGACCGGACGAAGGAACGTGACATCGTTGGTCCCCTCCATGATCAAGATATATCGCGCCCGGTATACGGCCAGGACATAATCAAGACGAAGAACCGCCATGGAGGTTTCTTCCCCGCCGAGGCCTTCGTTGATGACCTCGGTCGGCCCGAAGGCCAAGTCGAGGATGGCATCCAGGCGGGGAATATATCCCTTTTCGGGATAGTAATTATGGTTGATGGTGCCGTAGGTGATGCTGTCGCCAAATCCGATATATCGGTTTTCGTTCAACAGCGGGTTGAAAAGCGGGCCTCGGGGGATGGGAACGGTCCCATGGACGAAGATTTCCGCACGTTGACGCTGGATAAAAGCATCTTTTCCCGGGGTCAAGCGGGTTGATCCGGCCGCTCCGCTCCAGCCCGTTGCCGACCAGACCAGCAGGGCGGCTAAAAAACGTAAAAAGGGGCTTGAATTCGCCATTTTAGCCAGTCCATTATATTCAACTGAGAGTTTGATATCAAACCTAGATTGTCGACCGTAGATTGCCGATAGGAAATGAGTTGGAAGAGGAACTTCTCTTGATATGATGTTGATATGCAACTATCCCCCTCACCCGCCGGGTGAAGTCCTAACCGGGAGGGCGCGTTGATCACCCTTTCCCTTGCATTGAATAGGCGGGAATAGGTATATTGTGATATGTTCTTCCTGTTTATTTGGCCGCTTGTATTGGGAGACTCATCTTCGTCTCGCTTGCGTTCGGGATCGGATTATCGTCAAAAACCATTTTTGCCCAAACGAGGGCCCCGGATGTGGTCTCCAATCCGGCGGCCTTAGCGTCGAGATAATGCTGGCGATACCAAGGGAGGGTTTATGAGGACGGACGGAAAAAGGGTTTGCCGGGTTTTTGTAACGGTGGTCTTTTTATCCACATGTTTCTTGCCCGGTCGTAGAACGATAACCATCCTATCCGCCGCTTGCGGTCATTCTTGAAGAATCGAGGGAAGGAGACTTCAGCGAGGACGGTCTTACGCATTCTGGCCGGCCTGGCGGCCGTCTTTCTTCATTATGGATGCTCCCGGGGCGGAAGCGATTCCCCCATTCTCATCACCAAGACGATGGATCCAGCCTACTCTGAATCCGTCCTGAAAACCCTGAACTCGGAGCTCGAGGATCCGGCCCTCCGGCCCATTTTCAAGAGAGAACTCCTCAACAGACGCGTCCGGGAAGCCCCTTGGCTCGGACGCATCAAATTCGAAAACATCAGCTACCAGGCCGTTTTCGGGGCGGACGGAAGTCGATTCGGCTGGACGGTCCGTTCTCCCCGCGAAGCGTCGCTTCATTTTTCCATTTTCAGTTCGGCGAAAGCCGGGCTCCTTTTTCGGGTTTCGTTCCGCCGGGGCGGCCGAACAGAAATTCTTTTTCAGAAGCGCCTGGAAGGGGAGCAGCTTGAGGATGTCTCCCTTCCTCTGGAGCGCTTTCAAGGCAAAAAGGCCAGTATCGTCTTCGAGACTCTCGGCCGGGGAGTCGGAGCCTGGCTCAATCCCACCATCTCCTCGACGATCGCCAAACCGCGCCTCGTCATCGTTTTGATGATCGATGCTCTGCGCGCGGACCATCTGCCTTTGTACGGCTACGGACGCCCCACCGCTCCCGCGTTGGACGAACTCGCCCGGGAGGCGGACGTCTACAAGAACGCGTATTCGACGACGTCCTGGACGCTGCCGGCTCATGTTTCGCTCTTCTCCGGCCGTGACATCTCCGACCACGGAGTCTACCAATCCGATCAAGTGATCCCGCCTGCCATTCCCTTGATCAGCGAGGTCTTTCAGGCCAACGGCTATGTCACGGCGGCCATCACCGGCGGCGGATTCATCGACGATACATACGGATTCCACCGGGGCTTCCAGTTGTATTGGAATGATCCGGGAGCCGCCTATTTGACCGAGTCGGCGGAAAAGGTTTTTCGCCGCTTCGAGGTGTTCCACAAAAAATTCGAACGGCAGAATTGCTTTTTGTTTCTCCACACCCTCCAAACTCATGCTCCCTATAAAGCCCCCGGGCCTTTCCGTCAGAAGTTTAACCCGGGATCGTCGGCGAACCTCGGCCAAGTCGAAAATTGGCTGCGCCTTCCCCTGGAATTATTCAAGTCCTTGCCCGCGCGAGACCGTCAGGAACTAGTCAATTTGTACGACGCCAGCATCGCCTACACCGACCAAGCGCTGGTCAAAGCTCTGGTCGACTATCTCAAGGCCAAAAACCTCTACGAGAACGCCCTCCTGGCCGTTTGTTCCGATCACGGCGAAGAGTTTTTCGACCACGGGAGTTGGCAGCACGGGAATACTCTCTATGCGGAAGTGATCCATATCCCCCTGATCATCAAGCGTCCCGGCCCCCCATCTCCTCGGCGCATCGAGGTCCCCGTTTCGATCGCCGATCTTCCCCGAAAAGTTCTGGCCGCGCTGGATTTGAAGTACGACGAATTCCCAGGGACCTCCTCTCCCTTGCTGCAAAGCCTGCCTTTCTCTCCCTACTTTTCGCAATTACCCACGAGATTTTCCGTCATAGACGGTTCCCTGCAATTTATCCGCAATTTTTCCGGCGGAAAAAATCTGGCCGCTTTTAATCCTTCTCCTAACATCCCGACAACCGAAGCCTTTCGGATTGGCGCCGACGGTTCAACCACCCCTATAGTGCTTCCTCCTGCCGAGGTCAACCGCTATCTCCGGCTGATCCAAGACCATATTATGAAGCTCGGCCGCGCCTTTTCTCAAAAGAAAGAATTGTCGCAGGAGCTGCGCCAAACGCTCCGTTCCTTGGGATACATCAAATAACGCGGGATTCTTCCGGGCCGAAAAAAAATGCCGCGGCCGACGATTTCGATGCCAAAGATAGGGACCGCCTCCGGAAAATCAACGAGGGGCGCGGCCGCTGACGACGGCCTCAGAGCTTGAAACGGAAAAGAACCGCCGCGCCGATTTCCGTCCCCCCCAGAGCGACCGAAAAATCCTCCATCGTTTTGGCCGCCTTGGTCCAACGGGCGTAGACTTTCAAGGCCGGGCCGGCCGGCAGTTGAAGGGTCAATCCCCCTCCGACATGAAGGCCGAAAACCGAACCCTTGCTCAGGATCCAGGCGCTGTCTTCGGCATAGAAAATCAGGCCGCATCCGCCCCCCAGCCAAAGGCCGACGACTCCCCTCGAGACTTCGGTTTCCAGGCTCAAGCTCAGAGGGATGAGGGACAGCCGGGCGACTGCGGCGCTGATGGTCGATGCGCCGGTGCGCGAAAATTTTCCCGCTTCGAGGGCCAAGCCCAGAGTGAATCCGCCGCTCCGGTAAAGAACGCGGCCCAAGGACAACCCGAAGATCAGCCCGCTTTTCCCGTAGACTTCGCCGAAAACGGCGTCCGCGGGGGCATAGCTCCCGAACCGGATGCCGATCGAGGAATTCGGCGTGCGGTCGGGGATGAGATCGTCCTGGGCCCGAAGAACGCTGGGGTGAACGAGGAGCATAGCGCCGAGGAAAAACAGGGCTCGTTTGGTCATGGGAATGTCTCGGGAGTGTTATAACATAGGATGAAATCCGCTGAAAAGGGGGGCGAGGAGAGGCTGGATTGGAATACGATCGGGCCATGGGTTACAATCCGGTCATGAATTTTGAAAAGGTCAAGGTGTATGCCGTGTTTCTGGCGATTGCCGTGACGGCCGCTTGCTCCCCCGGCGAACGGACTCCGGCGCCTCCGGTGAAGGGCTCAACGGTCGACCTGAGCGCCCTCAAGTCGAAGTTCGAGTTTCGCGGCGGCATCGTCTTCCAATCCGACCTTGACGGCGACAATGACATCTATCTTTTGACCAAGGACGGCGTCACGAGGCTGACCGACGATCCCGCTTCGGATGAATTTCCCAAGTGGTCCCCGGACGGAACACGGATAGCCTTCAGTTCGAATCGCAGCGGCCGGTTTCAAATCTACACCATGAGCATGGATGGATCGGACGTCCGACAGGTTACCCGATCGGAGAACGACGCCATCGAGGAGGCCTGGTTTCCCGACGGCGCGAAGATCGCCTATACCGAACAGAAAAAGAAAGCCTTAGGAAAATCCTATGTCCTCTGGAGCGTCGATTTGACCTCGGGCGCGGCGGAGCGGCTTCTTCCGGAATTCGACGGATCAAGCGCTTTGCCCGAGTTTTCGCCGGCCGCGCCCCTTCTCGGCTTTACGGGGAAAAGAATGCGGGGATGGGATGTGTATGTCGCCGATTTGTCGACGGCGGCCGGGGCCCCGGGCTTGGCCCGGGGGCCTACTTCCGCCGCGAAGGCTCGTCCCTTGACAGGGGCGTCGCGGCCCTTGACCGAGGGGGGAAAAGCTTGCCGCCCGCATTTCTCCCCCGACGGGGCGAAAATCGCCTATACCTCTTCCGAGGCGGACGGAAAGGGTGATATCTGGCTCATGAATCCCGACGGCTCGGGCCAGGAACGCCTGACCGAACGGCCGGACACTTATGATTACTTCGCCTCCTGGTCGCCCGACGGGAAATACGTCGTTTTCAGCTCGGGTACCAAGCATTATCCGGCCGAAGGGGTGTGGTCGCTGGCCTTGGTCAAGATCGGAACGAAACGGGTGATTCCGCTGTTCGAAAGCGGCGCCCGGGACGTCTTTCCCGATTGGCGCTAATTCATCTTTTTCAACAGCGCGCGGCCCAGATATTCCCGGGGGATGCCGAGAATCTGCTTCCGCCATAACCGGTCGCACTTCGAGCACGTTTCCAGGTCGGACACGTCCCCGGCCAGGATCTTCTCCCGCAAACGGATCATTTTGTCGTTGTTCCAAATCTCCCGGAGAGACGAGTCCCGGACATTCCCCAGCCTGTAATAACCGAAGAAATCCTGGGTGCAGGGCAGGACGGCGCCGTCCCAGAAGATGATCAGGGCGTGCCACAGGAATGTGCAGGGCGAATAGGCGGTCGAAGCCGGGGCCGTTCCGACGTCGCCGGCCCAGTTGTGGAGCTCCTTGACGTGGAGGCGGTCGAGGGGCAGGCCCTTGAACCGTTCGATGAACGCCCGTCGGGCGGCCTTGTCGTATTTTTGGGCCGCATCGGGAAAATGGATGAGCTCGATGAAGGTGACGGGTTTCTTGGCTCCCAGCTCCTTTTTGATTTTCAGAAACCGGATGATGTTGGCCATGGTCTTTTCGAACACGGCGTTGACCCGGATGGACTCGTAGGTTTCCTTGTCCAGTCCGTCGACGGAGAAAGCGAACTGGTCCAGGCCGGCTTCGATAAGCCGGCGGGACTTGTCCTCGTCGAGCAGGGTGCCGTTGGTGTGAAACCGGGTGACGATCCCGGCGTCGTGGGCGTAGCGGACCATTTTAAAGAAGTCGGGGTGGAGGAGAGACTCGCCGCGGTGGAGAAGATGGACGTCGGAGACGAATCCCCTGGCCTCGTCCACAATCTTTTTGAACAGCTCGAAGTCCATGAAGCCTTTCTGATCCTTGGTCAGCTCCTTGTTGGGGCACATGACGCAGCGCAGGTTGCAGACGCTGGTCGGCTCGATCCACAGGCGGATGGGCATGTAGTCGAGGCGCGTCTTCCGGCCTTTATAGGCGCGGAACATCCGTCCCAAACGCTTGGCGTATTCCAGTCGGGTCATGGGAGCTTATTGTAGCGGATTCGGCCGCCCCGCGTAAGGGGAGGGGTCAGGTCTTAACATATAACAAATATGACCCGGTCTGCCCCTCAAGGCCGGGGCTAGCCGGAAAAGCCCGCGTCATGACCCCGCGGTGTCAGGCCTCGCCAGAAATGTTATATGTTAAGACCTGACCCCTCCATGAAGGGCGCTCAAGTCGGCGATCGGAATCTGCTCGGCCCGGACTTTGGGATCGAGGCCGAGATCGGACAGGGTGGCGGCGACGCGTTCATGGGGATACCCCGCGGCAGCCAGGTTGTTGGCCAGCGTTTTCCGGCGCTGGGCGAAACAGGCGTGAACAAAGCGCCGGAAAGCCCGCTCGTCCTCGATGCGGAGTAGCGGCGTTTCGCGCCGCTCGAGCAGCACAACGGCCGAATCGACCTTGGGCGGAGGGACGAACGAACCCGGAGCGACTTTAAACAGGACGCGGACCGCGAAATAAATCTGGAGCAGAATCCCCAGCGGGGCGAAGGACTTGGAACCGGGCCCGGCGGTGATGCGCTCGGCTGTCTCCCTTTGGACCAGAAACACGACCCGGCGGATGGCTAGGTGATCCTCGGCGACACGGAAAAGAAGCGGCGAGGAGATCGAATACGGCAGATTGCCGGCGATGGTGATCGGTCCGGGGGGCGCGCCGTGACGGCGGAGAAGCTCCGTCCAGTCGAAAAGCAGGACGTCCCCTTCCACGACGAAGACATTCGGGAGCTGTTTGGCCCGAAGCTCCGCGGCCAGGGGCGGGTCCACTTCCACGGCCACAATCTTCGCCCCGGAGGCGGCCAGGGGGAGGGTCAGGGCTCCTTTTCCGGCGCCGATCTCCAGGACGAATTCATCGGGCTGGGGGTCTACGGCGGCCGCGATCCTGGCCAGGATCCCGGGCGCGGCCAGGAAATGCTGGCCCAAGGCGTGCCGCCGGGATGTCTTCATCGGACAGGTTTGATCTTGGCGAGGGCGTAGCGTTTTCTGAATTTGAGAGCCATCAAGAGCGTTTCCAGGAGAGCCCAAAAATCGAGCTTGGTTTCGCCGCGCGTCCGGTCGATGAAGACGATGGGGACCTCGGCCATGGAGAAGCCGAGGAGGTCGGTCTTACGCAGGATCTCCAAGACGATGGACTGGCCGACCGAGATGAGGTCGTCCATGTCCACGGCCTCGAGGGCCTCACGGCGGAAACAACGGAAGCCCGAGGAAACGTCCCGGATGACGATTTTGTAGGCGCGGCGGATGAAGGTCCGGACGCACAGGGTGACCAAACGGCGGTGCAGTCCGCGGTCGGCGTCCTTGCCTCCCGGGACGAAACGCGAGCCGATGACCACGTCATGCCTCCGCGCGGCGGCCAGGAGAGCGGGGATATATTTCGGCTGGTGGGAAAAATCGCCATCCATTTCCACCACGTAATCGGCGCCCAAGGCCAGGGCGGCCTTGAACCCGTCGATGCCGGCCGCACCGCGCCCGCGCCGTTTTTTCCGGATCAGGGCTTGGACCCGGGGATCGGCCGCGGCCATGCTTTCGACGATTTTTCCCGTTCCGTCGGGCGAGTCGTCGTCGGCCACCACAACCCGAAGGTCGAAACCGGGCAGGGGCAGGGCCAGGATGGCTTCGATGAGGCCGCCGATATTGCCCGCTTCATTGTAAGTCGGAATCATAACAACGACGCGGGAGCGAGCCGGGGCGTTCATGGTTTCACAGCAGTTCGCGGATGGCGTCCAAGACCTGTTCGGGAGTAATGGATTTCATGCACACGGGGTCCGGGCATGTTTGCTTGTAGCAGGGAGCGCAGTCGGTGCCGGCAAACAGCTTGACGCCCCGCCCATAAAGCTCGATTTCCTGAGGGCAGGTCGGTCCGAAAAGAACCACGGTCTTTTTCTTCAAAGCCAGGGCCATGTGCATGGCCAGAGTGTCGGAGCAGACGACGGCGTCCAGTCGGTCAAGAAATCCGGCGAACTCGAGCAGGGAATTGCCGGTTCCGGTATCGAAGATGGGGGCGGCGGCCCGGCGGGCCAGGCGGCGGTTCTGGGCCTCCTCGCGGCGGCCGCCGAGGAGGAAGACGTTGGCTTTGAGCTCCGACCGGAGGAGTTTGATCAGCTTGAGGAAATGGGCTTCGGGCCATTGCTTGGTCATGAATTTGGCCCCCGCTCCCGTGTTCAAGCCGATGGAGGGCCGGTTTTTCGGGACGCGCCGGGCTTTGAAAAAAGCGGCCGCTTTGAGCTTGGCCGCTTCGGGAAGAACGAAGACGTAATCGTCGTTTTGATAGTCCAGTTCGGCGGCCTCGAAAATCATCCGCTGGTAGGTTTTATCGTTGACCCGGAACTTGAGGTTATCGTCCACGCCCAGCCGGAGCGAATAAGCGGCGGCCGAAGTAAAGCCTTCCAGGTTACCGTGGGCGTTGATCGCGAACCCGAATTTAGATGGGGCCTGGACCAGGGCGGCTAGGGCGGTCAACCCGGGGTCTTTGTCCAGGGAGTAAACGGCATCAAAGCGCTGGGCCTGCAGGGCCGTCACGGTCTCGACAGTGAACGGAAGAAGGCGGTCGATGGCGGGAATGTCTTTCAACAGTTCGACGCTTTCCTCGTCCGCAACCCAGGTGACGAAGGCGTCGGGATGTTTGCGCCGGATCCCGGTCAGGACGGGTGTTGTGCGCAGGACATCCCCCTGAGCCCGGCACTTGATGACCAGGATTTTCGGGCCGAACGGCTGAAAACGGGGACAGCCGTCGCAGACGCGCTTGAACCGGCAGGGCTTTTCGCCCTTGAAAAAGCGGCAATCCGCGCGCACGAGCGTTGAGACTTTCATGGCTGGTATTCTATCAAAACCGGGAAATTTTCCCAATAGAACGCCGTCTCTCCGGTTCTCCTCAGGGAATTAACTTTTTCGGGCCTCTTCCATTTTGTATGGGTGAGATCGGGGGCATGGTCGAAGCGACCCATCGAGGGTTTAGCCGTTCCAAGTCGTTTTCGAGGGGAGCCGGCCCGGAAAGAGGCCGGACGGCGAGGATGTTTGAGCGGACCGTACAAAGACCGTAAAATCAATGCGGGATGCGAGTTCCGAGCCGCCGAGAAAACGATGAAGGAACGGCGTGAAAAACCCGAGCGGGTCGCCAGACCATGCCCCCAATCTCTTTATTTCTCCATACAAAATGGAAGAGAACCTCTTTTTCTGGCGATATAGAGGATGTGCGGGTACCAATATCCTTTATGAAGCGGGACGATCTCGACGTCGAATCCGTAGTGATTGAGCCTCTCCGCAAATTCCCGTCGCCCTTGGAAATAGAACCGATGGCCTAAAGTGAAACCGATGATTTTCACGGCCAGGGTTTCCTCCAGGATGTTCCAGATGTATTTCCATCGCGGCCTGGTGTCCATGTCTTTGACCGCCAGCACTCCGCCGGGCGGCAGGGCGTCGCGGCATTGGGCGAGTATTGTTTCCTGCGCTTCGAAGGGGATGAGGTAGAGGACGTCGATGATGGTGATGATGTCGGCCCGCGGATAATCCGAGGCCACGACGTCGCCGACCCGGAAATCCATTCCCGCCCAGCCCTGGAAGATAGTCTTGGCCTGGTCGATCTTGCCTTTGTCCAGGTCCAAGCCGATGATCTCGCGCTCCGGGGAGCTCCGCTTCAGGATGGCGGCGAACAATCCGTTGCCGCAGCCCAGATCGAGGACTCGGCCCCGCCGCGGAATATGGGGCTCGATCGGGATCAGGGGGCAAATCTTGAACTTGATCCGGGTGTAAAGCGTCGTCCAGGCGCCGCGCCCCTTAAAGAGGGCGATGATCTTTTTTTTATTGACGGCGGCCGGGGCCCCAGGTTTTGCGCGGGGATCCGCTTCCGCCGCGGCGGCTCGTCCCTTGGTCCGGGCGGCTCGTTTTTTTTCATTCATCGGCGCGTCTCAGCGGGCGGCGTAGCGGTCGTGCCAGTACTGGAAGATGACCAGCGGCCAGAGGAGCTGGCGGTGGTTGTGCGTCCCGGCCAGATGCTCGTCCAGGACCTTCCGGACGAAGGTTTCGTCGAAATAGCCGTGCCGTTTGAGGGCCTCCGGGGCCAGCGTGTCCCGCACGAATTCCCGGAGTTCGGTCCGGATCCAGGGGCCGAGGGGGATGTCGAATCCGATCTTTTTCTTGTTCAGGATCTCGGTCGGGAGGCGGGAGGCCAGGGCTTTCTTCAGGATGTATTTCGAAGTGAATCCCTTGAGCTTGAGCCGGCTGGGGATGGTGGCCGCGAATTCGACGAAGGTGTAGTCCAGGAACGGAACCCGGATTTCGAGCGAATTGGCCATGCTCATGCGGTCCACTTTGACCAGGAGGTCGTCCTGAAGGTAGAGCTTGAGGTCGAGGTAGGCCAGGCGGTCGAGCGCGTCGGCCGCCTTCGTCAAGCGGGCTTGCTCGAGGATGGGCGCAAAAGGGTCGGCGCCGGCTTGGGCCCGCAGAGCCGGCGAAAATAGCCGCTCCTTCTGGGCCGGAGTGTAAGCTCCCCACCATAAAGTGTTGGCGATTTCGGGGGGATATTCGGCCCCGGCGATGAATTTCTTGGCCTTGAATTCGAAGCTCAGCCGCTTGGCCGAGGCCGGCAGTCGGCCCACCGCGGGGCCGATGAGCCCCCGGCGGATAAATCCGGGGATGCGGCGATACCAGCGGGCGACCTTGAAGGCCTTGTACGTGTCGTATCCGCCGAAGAGCTCGTCCCCGCCGTCACCGGCTAAAGCGACCGTGACATGCTTCCGGGCCAGCTTGGAGATCACGTAGGTCGGAATGATCGAAGCATCGGCCAAAGGCTCGTCCAGGTACTCCATGAGGGTGGGAACCAGTCCGGCGACCTGGGCGGGCTCGACCACGAACTCGGTATGTTCGGTGCCGAATCTCTCGGCCACGATTCGAGCGTAATCGAGCTCGTCGAAGCTCTTCTCCCGGAACCCGATGGAGAAGGTCTTGATCCGGCCGCCCGCCGTCTCGCTCATCAGCGCCGTCACCGCGCTGGAGTCAATGCCGCCGCTCAGAAAAACGCCCAGGGGCACGTCGCTCAGCAGGCGCAGGCGCACCGACTCGCGCAGGCGCGCGGCGATCTCCTCGGCGTACTCCTCCTCCGAGCGTGGGACGATCTTCGTCTCGGCGTAATGAACATCCCAATAGCGGCGGATTTCGGCGCGCCCCTCTTGAACGGTCATCACATGTCCGGGCGGTATTTTCTTGATCCGGGTGAAGATCGAATCGGGGGCCGGGACGTATTCGAAGGTGAAGAACCGGGACAGGGCCTGAGGGTCGATGTCGCGCGGCACGCCCGCCCGGAGGAGCGATTTGATCTCCGAGCCGAAGGCGAGTCGCCCGTCGTGCCAGGCATAGTGGAGGGGCTTGATACCCAGGCGGTCGCGGGCCAGGACGAGCCGCCGCCGTTTGGTGTCCCACAGGGCGATGGCGAACATTCCATTCAGCCGGGTGACGAAGTCTTGGCCCCATTCCTCGTAAAGATGAACGATGACTTCGGTGTCGGCGTTGGTGGAAAACCGATGCCCCCGGGCTTCGAGTTCGGGCCGGAGCGTTGGGTAATTGAATATTTCGCCGTTGTAGACGACCCATATGGTCCGGTCTTCGTTGGTGATGGGCTGGCGCCCGGTGGCCAGGTCGATGATGCTGAGGCGGCGCATCCCCAGCGAAACCGGCCCCTCGGCATAGTAGCCGTCCTCGTCCGGTCCGCGGTGGACGATGACGTCGCACATGGCCCGGGTCGTCTCCCGGGCGTTTTCGGGAAGCCCGGGGTGGCCATAGATGCCGCAGATACCGCACATGCCGGCCATTGTAGCTTTTTTCGGCGGAAAATTGTACCCTGAGGGCGGCTCGGGCCATGATTAAAATCATCATCAACGCCGACGATTTCGGCCTGTGTTCCTGCGTCAACGAGGGGATCGTCCTGGCCCATCGCCAAGGATCGCTGTCGAGCGCGACGCTGATGGCCAACATGCCCGGTTTCGACCAGGCCGTCGCCCTGGCCGGGGACAATCCCCGGCTCGGCGTCGGCGTCCATCTGAATCTGGTCCGGGGACTGCCCTTGTCGCCCCCGTCCGCCGTGTCCACGTTGCTCGGGCCGGACGGCCGCTTCCTGGGAAGCCCGGGCAAGCTCATGCGGCATCTGGCCGCCGGCCGGGCTCGCCGCGAGGAAGTCGAGCGCGAACTGCGGGCCCAGATCGAGAAGACCCTCGGCGCCGGGATCAAGCCCAGCCATCTGGACAGCGAAAAGCACATGCACGCTTACCCGCCCGTCTTTCGGATCGCCGTCAGGCTGGCCTCGGAATACGGGATTGGGCGCATCCGCTTCATTCGTGAGTTCCGCCTCTCCCGGCACCCCGCCCAAAGCGCCAAAGCCCTGCTCCTGTCCCTCTGGAGCGCCCGCGTCAGGGCCGATATCCGGTCGGCCGGGCTGGTGATCCCCGACCGCTTTTATGGTATATGTAATAGCGGCCGGATGACGGCGGCGGCCCTGCGCCGCCTGATCGAGCGTCCGGGCGAGGGTTCCGTCGAAATCATGGTCCATCCGGGTTTTGCCCGGCCGGAGCTTTTCGCCTTGGAGGCGCTGACCGGACCGTATTACATCAACCGGTTCCGGGAGGGTGAGCTGCGGGCCGTGACCGATCCTTCGGTGGGCGCCCTGTTCGATCATCCCGGCCGGGAATTGATCAACTACCACGGATTGTGACGATGACAAACGAAGCGCCGGCTCCCAAAATTTCGATCGTCGTTCCCTTCTTCAATGAAGAGGCCAATGTCGTCGAGATGCATGCCCGTCTGAAGGACGTCATGGACCGGACGGGCGAAACCTACGAGCTGATCTTCATCGACGACGGCAGCCGGGACCGGACCTACGCCCTGCTCCAGGAGATTTTCCAAAAGGACGAACACGTCCACGTCCTCAAGCTCCGCCGCAATTTCGGCCAAACCCCGGCCTTGCAGGCCGGATTCGACCACGCCCGGGGCGAAATCATCATCTCCATGGACGGCGACCTTCAGCATGATCCGGCCGAGATCCCCCAGTTCCTGGCCAAGATCGCCGAGGGCTACGACATTGCCAGCGGCTGGCGCAAGGATCGCCAGGACAACGCCCTGTTGCGCAAGTTCCCCTCCTGGGCGGCCAACCGGATGATGAAGAAGCTGGTGAAAGTAAAAATCCACGACTTCGGCACCACCTTCAAGGCCTACCGCCGCGAG
>CAZLAM010000011.1:30000-40267 GCA_964557435.1 uncultured Eubacteriales bacterium | reverse complement strand
AGTTGGACCAATATGCCTATGAGTTCAACTATATCCGTCCCCACCAAGCGCTAGATTACCTGACGCCCCATGCCTTCTTCCTGCAATGGAAGCGCTCCCACAAGGCGAAAGAGGTGTCCACCATGTCCTGACCCAGTACATGATATTGACCGCGTGTAATCCCTGTGCTATAGAAATAAGCAAGGAGCCGTAATTGCCAGGACGCCTTGATTTTTATCGCGATCGCCTTTCCCTGTTTTGCGGGAAATGGAACGTCAAAGAGCTGGCCGTTTTCGGTTCTTTTCTCAGGGGAGATAGCCGTCCTGACAGCGATGTCGATATCCTTGTTTCATTTGACAGGAACGCGCATCGTGACCTTTTCGACTTGGTCGCCATGCAAGACGAACTTCAAGTAATATTCGGGCGAAACGTCGACCTCGTCGAAAAGGAAGGCCTGCGGAATCCGATCCGTCGCGCGGCTATTCTTGAAAATTGCCAGGTGATCTATGCGTCCTGAGGACAGGGATGCGGCCCTTCTCTGGGATATGCTCGAAGCGGCTAAGGATATTCGCGATTTTGTCGAGGGCGTTTCGGCGGATGCCTTCGCCTCGGACAAGAAGATGCGATACGCTGTTGAAAGACAGCTTCTCGCTCTGGGAGAGGCGGCCAAAGGCGTTTCCGATTCCTTCAAAGCCCTCCATCCCGAAATCCCCTGGCGAAGCTTGACGGGTTTGCGGAATATACTCGCGCACGAATATGGCGAGATCGTTATCGAACGCGTTTGGCTGATCGCCCGGGAAAAGATCCCTTCTCTCATCGACGCCTTGTCAAAAAGTTAGAATTTTCAGACGCCGATGCGGCTGTAAGGGCGGAGAAGAGCGTCCGCTCCGTGATCGCCGCGAGCAACCGCGGATCGAGATGAATAAACGCTCCCGCCGGCCGGGACGCACCGTTTCTGAGTTGAAATATTCAACCTCCTTGAGCGCTTCTTCCCTGAAGCCGGGAGAGACTTTCCGGAAATCCACGACGTCGAAGCTATAGAGCGTCGGGAGGTTGTCCGGCTCCTCGATATGGCAATCCCCCGTCCTGGCCCAGTACAGCTCATTGACAGCACCACTCGGTCGAAGATATTGTTTCGGTATGGATAGAAAGGTGTAATCCGATGAATCAAGATTCGCCATGAAGACGAAGGCCTGGCTCGTCCTGGCATCGTCCTTCCTGGCGCTCGTTGGGCCGGCCGCCTTTCTCGGCCGTTCCCAGGAAACGAAAAAAAAGGAACTGACCCATCAAATTTCGGTCCGTGCCATTTCCATCGCCGTGACGGTCCAGGATCGGGGAGGGCGATACATCAACGACCTCACCAGGAAGGATTTCACGATCTACGAAAACGGTGTTCCTTGTCCCATCACCTATTTCCAGCACGATTTCGAGGCGCCCGTGAGTTTGACGGTCCTGCTGGACGTCAGCGGGAGCATGGCTGTCGGGAACAAGCTCGAGGAAAGCAAGGAGGTGCTGCGAACTCTCCTGACGACCCTCCTCCGGGCTCGGGACGAGGCGTCTTTGCTGATTTTTGCGGATGGCGAGGTGGAAGTCGCAGCGGGCTTTTCCACGGACCGGACCGCTTTCCTGGCGGAACTCGACAAGGTTGAGGCCTACGGTCAAACTGCCCTCAACGACGCCGTGGCGGTTTCGCCGGAATTCGCCCGGAAAGGGACGAAGGAAAAACGTGCCCTGCTCCTCGTCACGGACGGCGTCGAGAACGACAGCCGGACGACACCCGAGCTGGCCCTTGAAATCGCCAGGCGGGTCGACATCCCGATCTATGTCATCGGGTACAAAATTCCCCGGAGCGAGGAATACCTGCGTCGGCACAAGCGCGCCCCGACCCTGACGCCGACGGGCATCATCGACACCCTGGAACGATTCTCCCTGGCGACGGGCGGGAAACCGTTCCTCATCGATGAGCCGGGAGCCATGATGACCGCCGTGCAGGAGATCCGACGGGAGCTCAGCCATCAATATATCCTGGGATACACATCCTATAAAAGCGAGGGAAACGAGTACCGGAAAATCACGGTGGAGACGGCCAAAAAGAAATACAGGGTGCGAACCCGGGCCGGCTATTGAGACACGAAAACGGAGCCCTTCGGTCTCCGTGACCATCCTGGAGAATCATAGTATTTTTATAAAACCGCCAAAATGGAGTAGAATTATCAGTAGGCCGGCCGCGTTATCTGCCGGCCGACCGGGAGGTCAAGATGAAAAAAAGCCGGTTTTCTTATCCGTCGGCCGCGATCCTGATCGTCGGGATGATCCTGGCGGCGGGGTGCGCGACCAAAGGCTACATCGACCAAAAGCTCGCTCCCCGGGACCAGAAGGTTGAGGGGATCGAAACGGCCGTCGAGCAAAACCAAAAGCGCATCAGAGAGCACGACGAGCGTCTGACGACGCTCGGCACGCTCATCACCCAGCAGCAGTCCGATTTGAAATCCGTCGACAGCAAGCTCGATGAAATTAAAAAGGCCGCGCAGGGGACCCTCATTTCCAAGACGATCCTCCAGAGCAACGATGCCAAGTTCAAGTTCGGCAGTTTCGAATTGAGCGCCGAGGCCGCGGCCGTCCTTGACCAGTTCGTCCAGAAACTCATCGCCGACAACCGGGGCGTCTACCTCGAGATCCAGGGGCACACGGACAACACCGGGCCCGCGGACTATAACCTCATCCTGGGCAAAAGAAGAGCGGACGCCGTAGTGGAATATCTCTACAAACAGCATCATGTTCCGCTTCACAGGATGCAGGTGATCAGCCTCGGCAGCTCCGCGCCAATCGCGGACAACGCCGCCCCCGGAGGCCGGAGCCAGAACCGGCGCGTGGAGATCCTGGTCTACGAATAGACTTCCGATGGGGGGGCAGGTATCCCCACTAAGCGGTCTCTTATGGCGATATCATCCCCGGCTCGGCGATCATCCGTGCCGAAGCGTTTGCCTCCCCGGGCGCATTCAAAGATAATTGGCCCGGATCCGGAATTTTCTCCAGGAGGCCGGGATGCGAAGACGTGACGCGCTCAAAGCCCTACCTTTTACCGCGGCCGGTTTGACGATCGCCTCTCCCTCATTTACGACGGGCCGAAAGCCGTTCCCCGGTCGTCTCCCCGGACCGCCGGCGCTGACGGCCGAGGTTAAGGCGTTCAACGGGCGGCCGGTCCTCCATATCAACGGCAAGCCCGTCTTTTCGGCTATCAACTGGGTCTCAGGGCCCCGCACGGACGGCTGGGATTTCGAACGCCAAGCCCGGCTCAACAAGGAAACAGGCATTCACGTCTACGCCTTCGACGTCGGGAAGGGTGTGGAATGGATCGGCCCCGGGACGTCGCCCGACCGCCCCTTTGATTTTTCGACCGTGGCCGCCCGCTTCGGACGCGTCCTGGATGCCGACCCCGAAGCGCTTTTCCATCTCCGCATCTACCTGGAGACGGGCCACAACGACTGGTGGGAGACCGCCTATCCCGGCGAGTGCGAGATCCTCTCGGATGGACGGCGCAACGGGCAATCGTTCGCTTCGGAGGTCTGGCGCGCCCAGGCCAAGGACTTCCTGGCCGCCTACGCCGCCGCCCTGAAAAAAAACGGCTTGGCCGAGCGCATCCTGGCCTACCAGGTCGGCGCCGGCCATACGGGCGAATGGGTCAAGGGCGAAAGCTCCATGCATACGCCCTGCGGCGATTACAGCGGGCCGATGCGGAGGCATTTCCGCGATTGGCTGCGCCGGGCGTATCGCGGCGACGCCGACGAATTCCGCCGGGCCTGGAACGACCCGCGGCTCTCGTTCGAAACGGCCGAAGTCCCTCGCGCCGAAGAACAGCTCCTGGCTCGCGGCTATATCTTCCGCGACCCCAAGCTCGAGCAAAACGTCATCGATTATTTCCGCTGCCTGGCGGAGCTGTGCTCCGATGCGGTCATCGATTTCTGCCGGGCGGCCAAAACGGCTTCGGGCGGGACCAAGCTGGCCGGGGCGTTCTATGGCTATGTCATGGACCTCTCCTGGAACGGCGGGTTTTTCCGGGAGCGGCCGGACAGCGATTATTCCACGGTTCAGCGGAGCGGGCATCTCGGCCTGCGGCGCGTGCTCGAAGACCCGGCCGTGGATTTTCTGGTCAGCCCGTACAGTTACGGATACCGCGGCCTGGGGGGAGACGGACCGAGCATGCTTCCGGCCGAATCGGCGCGCCTCCACGGCAAGCTCGTCCTCATCGAGGACGACACCCGGACCCACGTTGACGCCGAGGACCCCCATTACGGCCGGGCGGTCACCCTGGCCGAGAGTACGGCCATCCTCCGCCGCAACCTGGCCCAGGCCCTCACCCACGGCCAGGGGGCCTGGTGGGCCTCCTGGAAAATCGATCCGCTCAAGGAGCCCGCCTTCCTCCCCCTGCTCCGGGAATTTCGGGCCCTGGGGGCGTTCGCCCTCGATCTCGATCTCTCGCCCTCCGCCGACGTGGCCGTCCTTCTCGACGACGAGAGCTTCTATTACGAATCCTGCCGCTACAACCTCGATATCCCGCTCATCTTCCAACAAAGGCTTTGGGGCCTGCCCAAAATGGGAACGCCGTTCGACACCTACCTTCTTAACGATTTTCTCGAGGGGCGGACGAAGACCTATAAGCTTCTGATCTTTCTCAATCCGTTCCGCCTCGACGCCGCCCGCCGCCGGGCGCTTGCGGCCCGCTTGGAGCGGGGCGGTTCGACGGCCCTGTGGATCTACGCGCCCGGTTATCTAAAGGATGATGGTTCGCCGGCCCATATGGAGGAGCTGACGGGCATCCATTTCGGCCTGGGTGAACAACCCTGGGGACCTCTGGTTCACATCACGGATTTCACCCATCCGATCACAACGGGCCTGGCCCAAGACCTCGTCTGGGGGACTAACTCCAAGCTGGCCCCTCTGTTCCACGTCGACGACCCGACCGCGCGGATCCTGGGCCAAGTCGTGTACTCGCAAGGCGACTGCAAGCCCGGCTTGGCCGTAAAAAAAGTCGGCGACTGGACTTCGGTCTACTCGGCGGCGCCCAACCTCCCCGCCCCGGTTCTGCGGGGAGTCGCCCGCTTCGCCGGAGCCCACATCTACAACGACGCCGGGGACGTCCTCTATGCGACGCCGGAGCTTCTGGGCGTGCACACCGTCTCGGGCGGCCGCCGGACGTTCCGCCTGCGCCGTCCCGTCGAAGAGATCTTCGAGCTCTTCGAACGCCGCACCATTGCCCGCGGCGCGTCCGAATTCGAATTCGATCTGCTGCCCGCGTCCACGTCGCTTTTCTATACGGGCCCCTCGGCCGGCTTGGCCAAGCTGCGCTGAAAAAGAAAAATGGCCTTTAAGCCCGCATTTTATTCGTTCGCGGCGCAATACCCCGATTTTTAATCGGGGTACAAAGCGCCGCTCAGTATTAACCCTGGACACGCCCTGGGCTTGGCGGGCGAGCCCTATGGTTTTTTTAGGTCGAATGGGTTTAATTCGGCCCGCAACGCATCGACGGGATTGGCCCGGGCCGCTCGGACGGTTTGTCCGCCGACAACCAGGAGCGCGACGGTCAGTGATAAGGCGATCGAAAGCAGGAAGATCAACAGTCTCACCGGGATGCCGTAGGCGAAAACCCCCAGCCAGCCGAACTCCCCGCTCCTTTAATAAGGGAGAAGAGTGTGGTTCGTCTCTCGCGGAGTCAACGGAAGTTGTTTTTCGGAACGCCTGAATGATCCGGAAGTTGACGAGATGCCCGGCCGAAGGTAGTATTCCATTATGATCATGAGGGGAGATTCATGGTATGGAGCGGATATTCGTTGCGCCGCGTAAAAAGGAAAATCCAAAAATCGCAGGGGCTTCGACAGGAGGCAAGACCATGAGATTTCTCCGAGCGCTGAAGGAACTCCCAACCGGAAAGACGGATCGGAGCGGCCCGCCGAACCGGCCGAAAACGGCCTTGCGGCCGGTCCGCTACTCGATCGCCGCGCTTCTCACTTTATCCTTGGCCTTGTCGGGGGCTTTCGTTCCAGCGCCCGGCAGCCAGAGCGTTGAAAGCCTTTTGAAACGTCTCGAAAGCTCCGACAAGCAAGTCCGGGACGCGGCCGTGACCGCCCTGGCTAAACTCGGTCCCGGTGGACTGGATATGATTTTTTATGACTCCGTCCTTTTCCTCGGACCGCGATTCCAACGGCTTAACGATGAGGGAAAACTGCCTAAGGATGATCCGGTCCTCGAGCGGATCCTGGCGGACATCGGGCGGGCTTTGGCCGCCATGGGACCGGCGGCGGCTGAGGAATTGGCCAAGCGGGGGACCTCCGGCGAGATCGGCCTCGAATCCGAACTCAACCTTGGGGCGCTAAAAACCTTGGGGCCGTCAGCGCGAAAAGCGATCCCTATACTCAAAGCGGCCCTGGAGTCCGAGAACATGACCGCTCAATGGAGCGGCATGCTCGGCCTAGCCTTTGTGGACGGGCCGGACTTCCCGACCCTGAGAGCGGCCCTCCGATCACCGAAACCGGACCTTCGAGCCATGGCTGTTAGAGGGTTCGGCAAAACGGCGTCTCCCGCGGCCGTCGACATTGTCCTGTCCGCACTCCGCGACCCGGACCCGGTGGTCAAGGAGGCGGTCTTCATGGCCATGGGCGATCTGGGACCTCTCCTTGTTCCGAAAATCCCCGAGCTCCTGGCCGTCGAAAACATCGAATTCCGGGTTCCGTTCGACAAGATGGGGGAGACTGCGGTTCCTCCCCTCAAAGATCTCCTCCTTCGGGGACAACGTCCGATTTGCGACCGGGCCGGCGTCGCCCTCGCCCGGACGGGCGGGCCGGCCTTGCCCGCATTGACCGGAGCGCTTGGTCATTCCAATCCGGCCGTGCGACTCGCCGCCGTCTCCGCCCTATGGAACGTGGATGGCAACGAAAAGTTCGTCGCCGATAGTTTGGCCAAGGTCTGGAAAGATAAAGATGCCGCCGTCCGGGATGCCGCTTTGGTTTCTTTGCCGGCCATCGGCGATGAAGGCCGACGCCTCGTTCCGCTATTCATGGCCGGACTCAAGGACTCTTCGGCGCCGGAACGCATCCGATCCGCCATGGCCCTGGCCAAGCTGGGAAAGCGCGCACAGAATTCGGTCGGGGTCTTGATGGTCGCGCTGGCCGATTCCGAGGGAGGAGTCCGTTCGGCGGCCGCCCAAGCCTTGGGCGTGGTTGGTCCGGACCCCGGCGTCGCGGTCCCCAAGCTCGTCCTGCTGGCCAAGGATGCGGACGCGATCGTCCGTCAGGGGGCGGTTTTTGCCTTGGGGATCATGAGGGCCGGCCCCGAAACCCAGAAGGCCGTGCTTCAAGCGGTCGAGGATGCGGACCCCCGCGTCGCTTCGGAAGCCGTGAGGAGCCTGTGGGGGTATGAGAGCGCCTCCGCGACGGCCAAGCCGATTCTTCTTCGCTCCTTGAAGTCGCGGCTCAAAGAAATCAAGATAGCGGCCATCGATGTCCTCTCCAAATGGAGCAAGGCTTTTCCGGAAGAGGCCAAACCGATCCTGGAAACGCTCCGGGCGCAGGACCCCGATCAGGAGATCAAGGATGCCGCGGCCAAAATCCTTCGACGGTTCGCGCCGGCCCCGGTCAATCCTTCATCAGGCCCGCCTCCTCCTCCTCCGCTTCCTCCTTATCCTCCGGTGCCGCCCATGTTCCGGAAATGAGCCGCGGTCCGTTTGGGGTGCTTTGATTTTTCAACCCGGAATGGGTTTATACGTTCGCGGCGCAAGATCCCATTTTTTAAATTAGGATACAAAGCGCCGCACACATAAAGCAGAAGCCGTGCTTTATGAGTACAGGCCAAAGCGCCGTTCAGTATTTACCCCGGGGAGTCGAATGGATTTATTCGGCCCGTAATGCCGTGACGGGATTGGACCGAGCCGCCCGGACGGTTTGTCCGCCGATAACCAGGAGCGCGACGGCCAGCGAAAAGGCGGTTGAAAGCAGGAAGATCCACGGTCTCACCGCGATGCGGTAGGCGAAAATCCGCAGCCAGCGGGACATGAAATAGTAGGCCAAGGGCCAGGCGATGAGGTTGGCGATCACCACGAGGCGGATGAAGTCCCTGTTCAAAAGAAGGTAGATTCGGGCCGCCGACGCCCCCAGAACTTTGCGGATGCCGATTTCCTTCGTCCGCGCGGATACGTTGAAGGCCGTCAAGCCGAGCAGGCCCAGACCGGCGATCAGGACTGCCAGGGAGGCGAAGGCGCCGAAAATCTTGCCCGTCCTTATTTCTTTGTTATAAAGCGCGTTGAAGGCGTCGTCCAGAAAATAAAAATCGAACGGCTGGCCGCTTCCGTTTTTTTCAAAAATGTCCTTCAATACGGAGATCATCCTGGTTAGTTCTCCGGGCCTCAACCGGACGGCGATGTTAGCCTCGCCCTTCCCGGAGAAGATGAGCAGCGGTTGGATCGGCTCATGAAGCGACCCGGAATGAAAATCCTTGACGATGCCGACAAGAGTGTGCTCGGCTCCTCCTATTTTAATCGTCCTGCCGACGGGCGCCGTCGTCCAGCCGATGGCCCGGACGGCCGTCTCATTCATCATGATGGCGTTGCGGTCGCCGGCTTGGCGGCTGGAGAAATTTCTTCCGGCCGCCAGCTCAATCCCGAAAACGTCCACGAAGTTTTCGTCCACGTCATAGGCTCGAAAGTCTTGCTTGACCTTTTCGCCCGCTTCCCCCTCGATCGTCACCCCGCCGAGATACATCCCGAGTTTCGTGGGGACATGATTGGTCAGGGAGCATTTCAGCACTTCGGGCCGCTGTAAGAAGGCGGCTTTAATGGCCTCCAATTTCCCTTTTGTTTCGCCGTCCTTGATCGGCAGGACGACGACGTTTTCCCGGTCATATCCGAGCCTCAGGGACCTCACGTATTTCATCTGTCCGAACACGACGACGGTTGCCGCGATAAGCACGACCGCGGACGTGTATTGGAAAACGACCATCAGGCTGCGCAGGAGCGCCCCCTTCCGTCCGGTTGCGGTAAACTCTCTGAGCGTCCGGACGGGCTGGAGCCCCGAGAGGACAAAGGCGGGATAGAGGCCCGCGGAGAGCCCGACAAAAATGACGGTTGCCGCCAGCCACGGCCACAGGCCCCCGAAACCGAATGATCCCGGCCGCCAGGAGAGGCCGACCAGGGCTTGGAACCACGGCCTGCCGAATGCCAGAAGGCCCATGGCCAGAATCCCGGCCAAGCCGGCGATGAAGAAGGATTCAGCGAGAAACTGCTGGAAGATCTGGGTGCGGCAGGCTCCCGTCACTTTGCGGATGCCGATCTCCCGGCTGCGGGAGGCGGAGCGCGCGGTGGCCAGGTTGACGTGATTGATGCAGGCGATCAGGAGGATCAGGAAGGCGATGGCTAGGAATAGGCGGACATTTTGAATTTCGCCGCCGGCCGGCCCGCCCCAGAAAAGGGCCGACTTCAGATGAATGTCCGTCAGCGGCTGAAGCGAATACAGCTGGTCCTTCGACAGCTTTTCATCCCCCGAAGCGGACAGTTTGGACAGGAGGGGGGGCAGCAGTTTTTCCACGGATTCGCGCGTCCGGCCTTTCTCGAGTTCGAGATAGGCGGCAAAGGTGAAGGAGCTCCAGTTGTTGAAGTTGTTGCTGAACGCAGGGTCCGACTTCAGGATCTCCTGCGAAGCGAGAAAATCAAACTGTAAATGGGAATTCTCCGGGAGGTCCCGCAAGATTCCGGTGACGGTCAGGGTGATCCGTTTATCGCTTTGCTTCCAGTCGACGGGTTTTCCCATCGGATCCTCGTTTCCGAACAGTTGCCGGGCCGTCGACTCGGCCAGGACGATGGAGGACGGCGCGGAGAGGACGCTTCTTCGATCCCCGCGAAGCAGAGGGAAGGAGAAGACCTCCAGGAAAGTGTTGTCCACACAGTATCCGGGATGGAAAAATTTCTTCTCGCCCGCCTGGAGAATGGCATCCTTCGAAGTCCCCAGAAAGACGTGCGTCGATCGGACGATGCCGGGGATTTCCGCCGTCATGGCCGCGGCCAATGGTTCGGGAGTCCCGACAAAGCGGCGGCCCATCTTTTTGTCTTCCCAGACCACCCGATAGATCCGATCCGCTTTTTCGTGGAAGCGGTCATAGCCGGCTTCGAAGCGGACATAGGTCAGAATAAACAGGAAACAGCCGATGCCCAAGGCCAAGCCGAACAGGTTGATCAGCGAGGCGCCTTTGTCGCGGATAAAATTGCGGAGGGAGAGAACGAAATAATTTCTGAACATGATGAGGC
>CAZLAM010000011.1:0-25000 GCA_964557435.1 uncultured Eubacteriales bacterium | reverse complement strand
ACTCGGCAATCTAACCTCGTAACTTCGGGAAAAGAGGTGCCTCGTTAGGGTAGGCGGGACTTGCTCTCGCTGGCCCGAGGAGGTCGCAGAGAAATGGCTCAGGCGACTGTTTAGCAAAAACACAGGACTCTGCAAAGACATAAAATCGATGTATAGGGTCTGACGCCTGCCCGGTGCTGGAAGGTTAAGGGGAGTGGTTAGCGCAAGCGAAGCTGTGAACCGAAGCCCCAGTAAACGGCGGCCGTAACTATAACGGTCCTAAGGTAGCGAAATTCCTTGTCGGGTAAGTTCCGACCCGCACGAAAGGCGTAACGACTTGAGCGCTGTCTCAAAGAGGGGCACGGCGAAATTGTGGTACCGGTGAAGACGCCGGTTACCTGCCGCTGGACGGAAAGACCCCGGCACCTTAACTGCATCCTAGCATTGGATTTTGGGATCGCATGCGCAGGATAGGTGGGAGACTTTGAAGCTGGGCCTCCGGGCCTGGTGGAGTCACCCGTGAGATACCACTCTTGTGATTCTGAGGTTCTAACTCGCTCCCCTTATCGGGGAGGCGGACAGTGTTAGGTGGGTAGTTTAACTGGGGCGGTTGCCTCCTAAAATGTAACGGAGGCGCCCTAAGGTTCCCTCAGGTTGTTTGGAAATCAACCGTAGAGTGCAAAGGCATAAGGGAGCTTGACTGCGAGAGAGACATCTCAAGCAGGGAGGAAACTCGGGCTTAGTGATCCGGTGGTCCCGAATGGAAGGGCCATCGCTCAACGGATAAAAGGTACGCCGGGGATAACAGGCTAATAGTCACCAAGAGCTCATATCGACGTGACTGTTTGGCACCTCGATGTCGGCTCATCGCATCCTGGGGCTGAAGCGGGTCCCAAGGGTCCGGCTGTTCGCCGGTTAAAGCGGTACGTGAGCTGGGTTCAGAACGTCGCGAGACAGTTCGGTCCCTATCCACGGCAGGCGCAGGAGATTTGAGAGGGGTGATCCATAGTACGAAAGGACCTGGATGAACGAACCTCTAGTGTGCCAGTTGTCCCGCCAGGGGCATCGCTGGGTAGCTACGTTCGGAAGTGATAACCGCTGAAGGCATATAAGCGGGAAGCACGCCTCAAGATTAGATCTCCCTCCCGCAAGGGCTGTAGGGCACGGGTAGATGACCCGTTTGATAGGCTGGGCGTGGAAGCACGGTAACGTGTGAAGCTTACCAGTACTAATAGCCCGTGAGGCTTGACCATAAGGTTTGTTCTCGACAAAAAAAGAAGCCGCGAAAAGACAAGGCGATGGTTTCCGGGACCGTCCGCCCCGCTATGGGGGCGATGACCGGGTCCTGGAAGCACAAGTCCTGTCGTGGTTCGATTCGTAAAATCGTTATTTAATCCCGGCGACTATAACAGAGGGGAAACGCCCGTTCCCATTCCGAACACGGAAGCTAAGCCCTCCGGTGCCGATGGTACTGCTCGGGCTGCCGAGTGGGAGAGTAGGAAGTTGCCGGGTTTTTTTTTCAGCGAAAAACAAGAGGGTCAGGTTTTGAACTGACCCTTTTTTTTTTAGATGAAAAAAAACGGGGAAGGCGCTCCCTGCGCCCCACTCCGTCGCTATAAAGACGAATAAAGGAAGCTGGGGCACCGGCCCAAACCGTTAATGACATACTCCTCTCCTTTATTGCGATCGTTGATTTTTCGGTCCGGCCGGGATGAAACCCGGCGGATCCTTCGTCAAAGGAGACGAGCATGAACATTTATGTTGGAAACCTGTCTTTCGGCGTGACCGAGGACGACCTTCGCGCGGCCTTCCAGGCCCACGGAACGGTCGAGAAAGCCGCGGTCATCACGGATAAGCTCAGCGGTCAATCCCGCGGCTTCGGCTTCGTCGAGATGCCGAACCGGGAAGAGGCCCTCAAGGCTATCAGTTCCGTCAATGGCGCCGATCTCAAGGGCCGCGCCCTCAAGGTCAACGAGGCCAAGCCCAAAACCGACGCCCCGGCCGGCGGCCGCAACCGGTACTGACCGGTCTTAGCGTCTCCGGGACGAGATTCTTTCCGCCGGCAATAATGCCGGCCGGAAGAGCCCGTTCCTCAACCAAGAGCAATCGGGCGGACCGCCCCTCGCGGGGTAGTCCGCCCTTTTTTTTGAAGCGATGCCGAAGTCCTGGAAATATAAGACCTGTTGTTTTTCGCTTGGCAATTAGTTTTAAATCCCGGCGACCATAAAACAAAGGGGAAAATTGATGAACGTCAAGCATTTCTCCTGGCCCCGTTGCCTCAATCAGAAATGTTACTGAAGAATCGGCGCCTTGCAGTACTCAAGGAGCCGCGTGAGCGTCTCCTTGAGTGGGGACGGAGGAAGATCGTCGCCTTCATCACGGGGGTTGCCCTCATGGAGGCCGTGAGGGCCGCCGTCCCATGCCTTCGAGCAGGTCGCCCTGCCGGGGGCCGAGGAGAGCGGGGAATATTTCTAGGGTTTGATGATCAGAAAGGAGCGGGAGTCTATCGTCTTTCAGCCGGTGCGAGAGGGTTTATCGTCCCAATACGTCCCCATAAGCTTTTTGAGATCGATTTTCGTATTTTTCGTTGCCCTTGACATTGCCGAGCGGCCCAAAGTACATTGCGAATGTGATTAGGTTGAGAGAATCGTCGGTTGGAACGAAAATTTGTGGGATCCTGGGAAAAGCAAATTCCTATCCATCAGCCCGATGGCGCGTATGCGCCCGTCGAACCGGCCCGCCTGTATCGCGTGGCCATCGATTACTGGGTGGCGCAATCATCGTAGCAGGTGGGCGGCAAGTCGTTTGGCCTGATCAGCATCGTGCCCAAAGATCAGCGCGGCCAGCCCGTGGCCGATCTGTCAACCATGCTGATCGATCTTGACCCGGCCGCGCCGGACCGGCAGGAGTTGAAGGAGTGGCTGGCGCTGTATCTGCGCGATCTGCCGCCGGATGCGCGGGGCTTGCCCAACCTGCCCGATCGATATGCGCAGCCCGAAGGCCGCCAGGGCCTGCCGGCGTCCACCTACCTGATCGATCTGGTGCGCCAGGCTGGCTCGACAACGCTGATTGCGCTGGGGCTGGGCGGCGGGCTGGTGGTGGTGGGCGGGCGGTCGTCTTGATTCGCCGTCGTGCGCGGCGCGCGCGCTCAATCTAAACAAACCTTCACTAAGGAGCTGACCATGTTTCGCAGCAAAGTAGCCATTGTGTTGGTGCTGACCCTGGGGTTGATCGCGTGCTCACCGGCTGCGGGCGTCCCGCTGGCAATCTCCAAAGCCGATAACGGCAAGTCGTTCGATGTCGCCAAAGGCGCGAAGTTTACGCTGACGCTGGAGGGCAATCCCACCACCGGCTATCGGTGGGAGACCAAGGACCTGAATACCGGCGTGGTGAAGCAGGTGGGCAATTTTGAATACATCGCCGATAACGCCAATCTGGACGGGTCGCCGGGCAAGTTGAAGTTTACGTTTGAGGGCGCAGGCGTGGGCAGCGCTAAATTGACGCTGATCTACCATCAGACGTTTGAGCCGGATGTCGCGCCCGCCGAGACGTTTGAAGTGACGATCAATGTAAAGTAGGTAAAATTCAAGCCGGTCAGTCGTGGCCCGTACAGGCGAGTTACCAACTCGCCCTACATTCAAGAGGAGGGTGCCAAAATGCCGAGTCGAGTGGCGGCTGATGGCTTGGGGGCCGACTCGCCGCAATACGATGATGCCTCGTTTATACATTCACGGCACAAAACGCCGCTCAGTATTAACCCTGGACATGCCCGGGCTTGGCGGGCAAGTCCTACGGTTTTTGTAGGATATACCCCGGGCCTTGCCTGGCAAGTCCTTTGGTTTTTATAGGGCATGCTCTGGACTTTGGTGAGCAAGCCCTACGGTTTTTGTAGGGTTCAGCCCGCCATAATTCGCTTTGCGAAGGAGGACTGCAACCCCGTCGTCAAACCGCCGGGGCGGAAGCCGAGCTTGGGGAGTCGAATGGGTTTAATTTTCAGAACATGAAGCCATGCCCTCGGGTGTGGCTTTTTTGTTTTAGGGCCAAGCCTGATTGATTGAAAACCTGATGAAATCATGTTATAAATGCATTATGAATGCATTTTGCGATGGCAGGAGGTGATTATGAAAACCTTGACCATAAGAGGGATTGAGCCTGAACTGGCAGATAAGATTAACGAATGGGCAAAGAAGAGTGGAAAAAGCATCAATCAGGCGAGCCTGAGATTGTTGAAATCTGCACTGGGATTGGGAGACAAAAAAAACTTCCCGGTTTTTCATGATTTGGATCCATTGGCAGGTACGTGGAGTCACGAGGATGAAACCCTATTTTTTAAAAACATTCGGATCATGAGCCAAGTTGACCCGGAGATATGGAAATGAGACGGGCTCTGATCGACACTAATATTTATGTGGCTTTTAAAAGAGGAGAGTCGGCGGTTGTGGAGGCTTTTCGTCATTTAGACTTCATCGGTATGAATCTCATTGTTCTGGGAGAATTACTGGCCGGCTTTAAAAGCGGCAAGAAAGAGAAAGCCAATCGCCATGAGCTGGAGGAATTTCTGGATCAGCCGCGGGTTCATTATATTGCAAACGATCTGGCAACAGCCGAGTTCTACGCGCAAATTTTTAATGCCCTGCGGACCAAGGGGACACCCATCCCGACCAACGATATTTGGATCGCGGCATCAGCCATGCAAAACGGATTGTCAATGTTTTCTCTCGACAAACATTTTTTCCGGGTGGACGGTTTATTAATCCAAGAAGCAGGGACAGATTGATAAAGTGTTAATCCATGATTCATTTGATACGTTTGCGGCGCCAAACCCCGTTTTTTAAATCGGGGTCAAGGGACAGGCCTGGGCCAGCCACTCGCCCGCGGCTTAATAATGCGGGCGAGTACGGCGGAATTGGATCCCCGGGCAAAGCCCAGGGCCCCTGCCGCCGTAAAAAACGCCGCTCAGTATTAACCCTGGACATGCTGTTAGCGGCCACGGGAACTGAACCAAAACGGGCCACGTTGACCCGGTCATGAAAACGGCTGGAACGGACTCCGCCCCGGGGATTCGAAAAACAGGCGCATAGGAGGTTGCTTGGTGGGGGTACATACCCCCTATCCTACCTTCCTAGGGTGTCCACCATGTATCTGGCCTAGCACATGGCCCTATTTCAGAAGCTTCCTATAGGACTGCGAAGCGCTGTACTGCTCGGGCTGCCGAGTGGGAGAGTAGGAAGTTGCCGGGTTTTTTATTTTCAGAACATAAAGCCATGAATCGGGTCCAGATGATCCGGAGCATGGCTTTTTTGTTTTAGGGGACGCCGCTGTTCCAAATCAAATCCAGATCGATGGCAGCAGGGGGAACTGCGTTTTGAAGCCCAGCAGGGCCAGGTAGAGCCCGTAATCCGGGAAAAAGGTCCGCAGGTCCTTCAGGTTCTGGATGGGGTCGTAGGGCGTCCCCTCGGGAATCGTGGTGCCGACGCATTCGGAAAGCAGATGGAGCTTCTTGGACATCCAGGCGTCCAGGATGACCGGCAGGCCGAAGCGGCGGAGCGGCTCGACGCGTTCGTCCCGGCCGAGGACCGGCTGGGTGATGATGAAGCGCGCGCCGGCTGCGACCTTGCGCTCCATCTTGGCCAGCTCGGAGTCCTGCGGCTCGTAGGGATTGAAAGCCACGCCGCAGTGGAACATCCCGGGATATTCGCGGTCGATGTAGCGGAGGAGTTCGACCGACGTCACCGTTTGGCAGGCGATGCCGACCTCGTCGGGTTCCAGGCGGTGGAGCTTCTGGCTGCCGTCGCCGGAGACGATCAGAAGATCCCGGCCGGCGGCGGCGTGGATGGCCTGCAGAGTGGCGTCGAAGTTTTTTTTCGTATGGAAAGTGTTGAGATGGATGCACAGCCGGTCGGCATGGACCGGCAGCTCGAGCGCCTCGATGGCCTCCATGGCCGTGACGCTCATGTGGCCCATGGGATTGTCTGTGATGCAAACAATATAGCCCGCGTCCATGACCGCGCGATACTTCTCGCCGAACTTGGTCAGCTCGGCCTCGATGTCCGGGGCGTCGAGCTTGGGTGTCAGGATTTCAACGTGGTAGGCCTTATTGTCGAGAGAATGCAGCACGAGCGCTCCTTATGAATAGAACTCCTTGAGTCGCATGAGCGTGTCGAAGCCATCCAGGGTGAGAATGTCCTTGAGGCAGATCAGGGCCGGGTGATCATCCGGAAGCAATTCGTATTTCCGGACCGTCGAGCCGATGATCGTATCCAGGCCCAGGGGCATGGCCAGCGTCAGGAAGGCGCTTTCGAGCGGGCACTTGACCGGCGAGCCGTCCACCCGTTTGGACGGAAGCATGACCGTGAAGTTGCTCAGGCCGACGGAGGTGTGGACGCCGGCGAAATCGGGGTCGTCGCGGATGAGGGCCAGGGTCTCGAGGACGCGTTTGAGCTGGCCCTCGTGGTCGCTGCCGACGGGGGCGATACCCGGATCGATGATGGCCGTGTCGTTCGTGAAGCCGGGGATCCGCCGCCGGGCCTCGGCCAGGAGCAATTTGGCCGTCCGCCAGGATTCCTCGGCCGTGCGGTTGGGTTTTCCTTCGCCGTCTTCCAGCCGCTCGCTGGACATGAGGATGGGCATGAAGTGGCGGATTTCGTCCAGGTCGAAAAGCCCCATCCGCAGGGGGGATATGGAATTCAGGATGGGCATCCGGCCGCCGGCCTTGGCCGGATTGTAGGCCATGAGCCCGGCCCGGGCCAAGGCCGGATCGGGCGTGTCGATCGACAGCGGCTTGGCCGTGACCCGCTGGATGGCCAAAACCAATCCGGTCATGAACTCCGGGGAGCGGGCGCCGACATTGACGTCGAGGTAGGCGGCCCCTTTCTCGTCCTGGCTTTTGGCCAGGTCCAGAAGGCCGGGAATGTCGTTGGCGTCGAAAAATTTCTTCGTCGAGGGTACGGAATCGTTGATCGATTCGCCGATGATGGTCAGGCCGGAGATGGGCATGCGGAACTCCTTTCGGAACAAGGTACAGTTTACCTATTTCCGCATCTGAACGGAAGAATCGCGGCATGATATGATGATCCTAGCTGGACAATCCAAAAGAACATCTAAAAGGATAAGAAAATTCATGAAAGCCATGGTTTATACAAAGTTCGGACCACCTGATGTTCTTCAACTTAAAGAGGTGGAAAAACCCATTCCCAAGGACAATGAACTATTAATAAAAATCTATGCGGCATCCGCCAATGCCTATGACTGGCGTCACCTGAGAGCAGACCCGTTTTTGATCAGATTCATGGGCGCCGGTCTTTTAAAACCAAAACACAAGATTCTTGGAGCCGACATCGCGGGGCAGGTTGAAGCGGTTGGCAACAACGTAAAGCAGTTTAAACCTGGCGATGAGGTTTTCGGAGACAGCGGCTACGGGGGATTTGCCGAGTACGCCTGCGTTGATGAAAAACGATTTGTCCTGAAGCCCGCACTTCTGACTTTTGAGGAAGCCGCGGCCGTGCCGATGGCGGCGCTCACGGCGCTGCAGGGCCTCCGCGATATAGGCAAGATTCAGGCGGGCCAAAAGGTCTTGATCAACGGCGCCTCCGGCGGCGTGGGGACTTTCGCCGTGCAGATCGCCAAATCATTCGACGCCGAAGTGACCGGCGTTTGCAGCGCGGCCAAAATGGACCTGGTGCTCTCGATCAGCGCGGACCATGTCATCGACTACGCTCAAGAGGATGTCACCAGAAATGAGAGAATATATGATCTGATTTTTGATATTGCGGCCTACCGATCGTTTGCTGATTATAAACGCATATTGAGCCCCGGAGGTCTCTATGTCGTGGCCGGAGGCTCCATGGCTCGCATATTCAAGCTCATGCTCAGATCGATGACCGGAATGAAAAGGGGGAAAATCTTCGTCGCAAAGATCAGCCAAAAGGATCTGCTCTTCATCGGCGAGCTGATTAAAAGCGGCAAAGTAAGGTCAATTATCGACAAACGTTACCCATTAAACGAGACGGCTGAGGCCTTACGGTATCTTGAAGAAGGACACGCCCGCGGAAAAGTCGTAATAACAATGGGGGCCGCCTAAGAATCCCGATTTTCCCGGGCGTCCTTAGCTTGCGCGTACGCCGGCGGAAAGATCCGTCATTTCGACGCGGGCGTATTTTTTAGCCAATTCGAAGTGCCGGTCCCTGTGATAAAGAAAGCTTAACAGCTCATTGGTCAAGCGTTCTTGCGCCGACAATGTAACGGGGCTAAAGAATACGACCGAAGCGGCGGAATTGCGTTCACCGCAATTGGTAGAAGAGCATTCCGACGAGCAGGTAGATCAGGAGAGAATCCTAAGGCGCGCGTGTGAGCCCTTGTCGAGTCTCATGTTGTCGTGGACCGGATCATCGACTGCTTGAAGTTGACCTTCGTTGCCGAAAAGCCGCCGTCGGAGAATGCCTTTCAGGTCTCCTGAGCTTGCGAGTTGTCGGGAACGGTCGCCGGTGTACGTTGACATTCTCCAACAGGGAATTTATCCTTGTCCCCGGAGGCAAGATGGGAAATCATACGGAATTCCGGTCCCGAGGCGGACAACACGGAAAAGGAAAGAAAAGGAAATCCCTATCCCTATAAAATGAACATTGACTAATTTATATAAATTGATATACTTGTAAGTATACGTATTGCGTATTATTTGAGACAACCGCGATGTTTAAACGGACGATCGCTCAATATCTTCGTGACGGCGTGGGGCAACCCGGGAATGCCTTGATTCTCTATGGTCCCCGACAGGCCGGGAAAACCACGCTGGTCCGGCAACTCCTGGCGGGTATTCCCAACGCCCTTTCCTTTGTCGGGGACGACCTCTACACCCAGGCGCTATTGGCCCGGCATGAACTGGAGCATTTGAAACGGATCGTCGGCAGCGCCACCACTCTTTTCATCGACGAAGCCCAACGGATCGAAAACATCGGCCTGACCATGAAGCTGCTCGTTGATAACCTGCCCGTATCCATCATCGCCTCGGGCTCTGCCTCCTTTGAGCTGGCCGATCGGTTGAGCGAACCGCTGACCGGCCGGGCCCGGACCTTTCATTTGCATCCCCTCTCCTGGGAGGAAGTCGCGGAGAAGTACCGGATGGCGGCCCCTGAATTGGCCCTGGAAGAGATGCTTCGTTTCGGCATGTATCCCCGCGTGCACACCCTGGGAGGCGACTCGGAAAAGGAAGAGTACCTTTACAGCTATGTGAACTCTTATCTGTACCGGGACCTTCTGGAATTCGAGCAGGTCAAGAAGCCGAAAAAAGTCGTCGACCTGCTGGTCTTGCTGGCCCATCAGATCGGCCAAGAGGTGGCCGTGTCCGAATTGTCGAACACCCTGGGCCTCAGCCAGAAGACGGTGGAAAATTACCTGGATATCCTGGAAAAGATGTTTGTCCTCGTCAACATCCGCGGCTTCAGCCGCAACCTGCGCAAGGAGGTGACCAAGACCTCCCGTTATTACTTTTCCGATGTGGGGGTCCGCAACGCCCTGATCCGTTCTTTTGTCAGGCTCGAGGTGCGCGACGATAGCGGCGGGCTGTTTGAAAACTGGTTCGTCATGGAGCGGATCAAGCAGGCCGGCAATCGGCGTTCCCATAAGGGCTTTTACTTCTGGCGCACCTATGATCAGCATGAGATTGACCTGGTGGAGGATGTCGGCGGCCGGCTGACAGGTTTTGAGTGTAAATGGTCGCCAAAATCAAAGCTGAAAGCGCCCAAAGATTGGCTCCAAAGCTACCCCGGTGCCGGCTTCGAGGTAGTGACACGTGCGAACTGGATGGAATATTTGGAAGACCGAGCGGGACGACAGTAGAATATCCGTCGTTGCGAGGGCCGAGCCGATGCGAGCGCTCGGGACGAACCCCATATCCCCGATAAGGGGCAGGTCATGGTTCGTTACTACGGTCTGTCCTGATTCGGAAGCCTCCATGAGGACTGCGAAGCGCTGCCCGAAGTGCGGCAGCCTTGCAGTACTCAAGGAGTAGCGTTAGCTGCTCCATGAGTGGGGCCGGATGAAGATAGTTGCGTTCCTAACCAATCATGTTGTCGTGGACCGGATCATAGACTGTTTGAAGTTGATCTTCGTTGCCGAAAAGCCGCCGCTGGTTGATGTTGACATTCTCCAACAGGGAATTTATCCTTGTCCCTGGAGGCAAGATGGGAAATCATACGGAATTCCGGTCCCGGGGCGGACAACACGGAAAAGGAAAGAAAAGGAAATTCCTATCCCATTCGCGAGAGGACCCATTTCATGGCGTCCGGTAGTCCCGCCTACGATGTGTTCGTCAGCTACGCACGCGAGGACGCCGCGTGGGTGCGCGCCAATCTGTTTGAACCCCTCGCGCGGTGCCGCACGGCCGATGGCGCCGCTCCCAGAGTCTGGATGGACGATGCGCCCAGCACACCGGGGCAGAACTTCATGGACGCGGTTGAGGACGTGATCCGGCACGCCCGGACCGTCATCGCGGTCTACTCAGCGGCGTACTTCCGCAGTTCCATGTGCCAGTGGGAGCTGACGAAGGCGTTCGAGCTGGCTCCCTCGGGCACCCGTCGTAGGCTGCTGCCGGTGCTGATCGACTCGTCTGCCGCCGGGTCGGTGCCGTTGGTGGCCAGCCATATCCAGCATCTCCAGGCGACCGGCGCCGACTGGTTGAGCCAGTTATGCGTGCTCCTGGAGTTCACCATGCTGTCGGGCGTGGCGGCTCCTGCCGCAATTGCCCCTCCGCGGCCACCAGACGATCACGGCGTCCGTGACCTCCGCGTCGGCGACGACGTCTTCCTCAGCTTCAAGTCGGAAGACGTGGCCTTCGCCCAGGAGGTGTTCGAGTTTCTCGGTGGCCACGGGCTGCGGGTGTTCTTCAGCAGGGTCTCGCTGCCCACGCTGGGCAGCGACGAGTATCACGAACAGATCGATGCCGCGATCGACCGGGCACGGCACATGGTGGTCGCGACGACATCGGGCAACCACGCGGCATCGAAGTGGGTCAAGTACGAGTGGCGGCTCTTCCTTGGCGAGAGACTTGCAGGCCGCAAGGCCGGTAACCTCGTCACCGTGATCCCGTCGTCGCTCGCGATCGCCGAGCTGCCGATCAGCCTCAGGAACCGCGAAGTGATTCTCTTCACGCCGGACGACCGCTCACGGCTACTGGACTACGTGCGGGGATCTGACGCCGAGCCGGGACGTTGACGCTCGCCGTTCATCTGGCTCCGGACATGCTCTCCGGCGGTGTGACGGATTCACGCCCGGACGGCGATTTCGAGGCGGTTGCCGGCCCAAAGCGTAATCGGCGGATCAAACACAAAGATCTCGGCGGCCTCCCGTCGCACCCGGACCGCCGCGGCGTTTCGCGACGCGGCCGGAGCGCCCAGGTAGAGCGTGCCCATCATCGTGTTCGGCCCGTAGAACTCGATGTCGGTGGTATTGTGCTGTTCACCTTCCATGACGCCGACGCGGTCGGCGTCCCATTGCACCCATGCGTACTCGAGTGCCCGCCTGGCGGCCGGCTAGTGCGCGCGCACGAACGCGCCGTCTCCCGAGAACTGCAACTCGCGGTAAAATGGCCCCAGGGCACGGGTAGACGAGCCGTTTGACAGGCTGGGTGTGGACGCACGTAACGTGCGAAGCTTACCAGTACTAATAGCCCGTGAGGCTTGACCATAAGGTTTGTTCTCGACAAAAAAAGAAGCCGCGAAAAGACAAGACGACGGTTCTAGAGGCCGGCCGCCCCGCTATGGGGGCGATGACCGGGTCCTGGAAATAAAAGCCATCTTGTGGTTCGATTGTAAAATCGTTAATTAATCCCGGCGACTATTCCAGAGGGGAAACGCCCGTTCCCATTCCGAACACAGAAGCTAAGCCCTCCGGTGCCGATGGTACTGCTCGGGCTGCCGAGTGGGAGAGTAGGAAGTTGCCGGGTTTTTTATTTTTCAGCGAAAAACAAGAGGGTCAGGTTTTGAACTGACCCTTTTTTTTTAGATGAAAAAAAACGGGGAAGGCGCTCCCAGCGCCCCGCTCCGTCGCCATAAAGACGAATAAAGGAACCTGGGGCACCGGCCCAAACCGTTAATGACATACTCCTCTCCTTTATTGCGATCGTTGATTTTTTTGGTCCGGCCAGGATGAAACCCGGCGGATCCTTCGTCCAAGGAGACGAGTATGAATATTTATGTTGGAAACCTGTCCTTCAGCGTGACCGAAGATGACCTCCGCCAGGCTTTTCAGGCCCATGGGACGGTCGAGAAGGCCGCCGTCATCACGGACAAGCTCAGCGGCCAGTCGCGCGGCTTCGGCTTCGTCGAGATGCCGAACCGGGAAGAAGCCCTCAAGGCCATCAACTCCGTCAACGGCGCCGACCTCAAGGGCCGCGCCCTCAAGGTCAACGAGGCCAAGCCCAAAACCGACGCCCCGACCGGCGGCGGCCGCAACCGGTACTGACCGGTTTTAGCGTCTCTGGAGCGCGGCTCCACACTCCGGCCATAGGGCCGGGCGGCCGGGCTCGCTCCCTCAACAAGAACAATCGGGCGGACCGCCCCTCGCGGGGTAGTCCGTCCATTTTTTTGAAGCGATGCCTAAATCCTGGAAATAGTAGTCCTGTTGTTGTTCGCTTGGTAATTAGTTTTTAAACTCCGGCGACTTAAAAACAGTCGGGAAACGCCCGTTCCCGTTCCGAACACGGAAGCTAAGCCCTCCGGTGCCGATGGCCCTAATTCAGAAGCTTCCTGTAGGGCTGCGAAGCGTTGTACTGCTCGGTTTCAGTCCAACATAAAGAATCCGCCGCTCATCATCGATAAGCGCGCTTTTCCTGTGCGCTTCCGCAAGCCAAAGGTGGTTTCGCCGGCCTTCGCTGTTCGGAAACGGACCACGGTTGGGACAAGGGGGTTTCCCTGCGCGTCCCCCATGACCAGGAAGCCCTCCATGTTCAAGGCGAACTCATAAGCCTTTTCCGCCACCAGCTCGACGGGAATCGTCATAATCTTGCCGCTGGCGTCGAAAGCGGCTTTCCCGGTCAGCTTCGGCGCCGTGGCCGGGTCGAGCTGCATGAAAGCCATGTTCTGGACATTCATCGGGCGGTCGAACGTGATGACGATCGCCTGGAGACCGGGGTCGACATCCTGTGCGCCGTCCGCCGGCACAAGGGAGACGATCTTGGGCGATTTTGCCGCCAGCTCCTCCCGGCGGCGGCGGAGCACCTCTTTTCTCTTTAGGATCTCACCGTCGATCCGGCCCGCATAATCCGCCAGAAGGGCGGCGATCCGCGGGATCATGGACTCGAACGAAGGGTACTCGTCGCGCCGCTTTTCGTAGTCACCTAAGACTCCGGCCAGATCTCCTATCCAGAGGAAGCCGCGGTCCGTTTCCGACTCCACCCACTCGGCGGCCAGTTCCGGCCCCCTGCGGGCGTGGTAATACCGGATGACGCTGGCCCGGACCAACGACTCGCAGAGGACTACTCTTCCGTTCCCGTAAGCCTGCTTTTTCATATCCTCGGCCATGGCCTCGAACAAGGCTTGGCCGCTCGCCTCCAACTTGTCGGCGTTGGCGTCGACAATGGGGTTGGCATAGGAATGGCAAAACTCATGGACGACCGTCATGATTACCGAGGTCTTGCTGAACGACGGGAGTCCCTCCTGGTCGGCCCTCCAGACGCCCATGATCGAGTAGAGATCCTCCCGTCCGTCCGGGAGCCGGACCCGAGCACCGTAGTTCGCGCCGCCGTTCAACAGGGCCAGGTAGATCGTGAAGGCCGCGTTGTCGCGCTTGCCGAAAAACGCACCGAACCATTCGACGATCCGTTCCTCGGCCAGGATCCCCGACATACGCTCCACGGCCGTCCGGTAGAGGGCGCGATGGGACTCGAAAAAGGACCGAAATTCCGTATCGCGGACGAAAGCCCGGAGATGCCCGATGAAGGCTCGGGCATCGTCCGTCTTCCAACGGGCATCAAGATCTGCGGGAATCGGGTCGAGCGGCACTCTTTCTCCGAGCGATTCGGCGTCCGTCAGGAGGACGGCCAGGCCCATGGGCGCGTTGAAGCTGATCCCCGCCGACTCGCGCAAGCGCCGGGCCTCGACGACCGCGGGGTGGTCCTTGAACCGGCCGAAATGCCGGTCGACGTCGGCCACGTACGACGGCACCTTGCCCTGGCTGTATTCTTCAGCCCCGGCTAGGCGGTTGACGATGCTCAGGAGCTCGATCCGGGGATCAACGCTGACCGGAATGGCCTGAGCCTCATCATCCGATGCGGGAGCGCCAAAGGCGGCAGCGCCCGCTGCGCAAAGCAGGAGCAAGGAGGCGAAAATCATGGCTTTCTTCATCTGTTGGCTCCAAATCCAGACCTCAGAATCCGGCCGCCGCGGCCGCCCCGAGGGGTCGAGCGGACGACACCATGGATACGCCCCCGGACATCCGGGCGCCATAGACAATTCTCCCATTTTGGCGAAAAGACCACGGGCCGGGCCCGGCCCACGGCTATAGCCGCCAGAGGAAGGAGGCCTTGGAATCCGTCCCTGAACGGGCGACTGTCCTCGGCTACGGAGGCCGGATCGCGATCACCGGGGGACTCAAGATCCGTCCGGCTTCCGAGGTCATTCCGCTCATCCTGGACAAACCGGAGGCCGCCGTCCTATGTCTTCGAGCAGGTTGCCCTGACTCAGCCCCCTCGAGTCCCTCCGGCCAAAGACTGCGCGGCAAAAGCCCGGTTTTGCGGAATCAGACGACAGCCGCGACCGGGCAACGAAAACAAGATCTTCGTTGTTATGCAGGTGAAGAATTTTTTGACGTCCCGTCATGGGAGGCCCGGATCATGATCAAACGGTTTGTACTTATATTAGTCGCCGCGGGCGCGATCGCGGCCGCGGCAGCCCAAGCGGTCTTGCCCGCCCTATCCGGATTATCCGAACTCAAAATCGAACAATTCCTCGATTTCGCCGATCACCCCGTGGCCGGCCTGCCGTGGCTGGGGCACCTCAACGGTCCGGAATTTGTATTTTACGACGTCAAGCTTCAGCAGGTGTTCAGGGCATCTTTGCCCGGCGGTAAAGTCCATAAGATCGGCGGGCCGGGTCAAGGTCCGGGCGAGTATCAAGGTGTTCAGGATATCCATCTCGAGGGGGAAACGGTTCATGTTCTCGACGGACGCGGCCGGATCATCGCCTACGGCCGCGATGGGAAGGCCGTCCGGGAAATGAAACCGCCGCAGAGGTTTGAACGATTCATCGGCCGCCGGGGCGATCTTTATTACCTGGAGGGACGGAGTTCTTCGCCTGAGGCGTTCCATGAAAAGGCGGTATCCTCCTGGCGGGAGGGCCGTGACCCCGAAGTCCTGTTGAAATCCACGGCGGACGTTATCGAAACGAAAGCATCGGATTTGAGCGGACGGGCGATGGGAGGAGGCCATTTCACGTTATCCGAACCGGTCTTTGTCATGAACGACGAGGGCTTCATCGAGGCTTCTGGAAACCGGTATCGGCTCCGTTTCTTCGATCTGTCGGGAAAAGCGGCCGGAACCTGGATTGTGACCGCGCCCGAACCCGAATTCATCGGTTCCATATTCAAGTCGTATATCGGTAAAAGGGCCGCCTATGCCGTCCGGGCCGTTTTTCCGGTCCCGTCGGGCTTGGCCGTCATCGGCAATTTCTATTGCGACGGCCGTCCTCGTCTAGATATATTCGACCGTCATGGCCGCCTTCGGGCATCCTATCTCATCCCTCTCTCCTGGGAAGCGCCTTTCAGCCGCTGCCAGATCGAAAACGGGTGCCTCATTTATTTCTCCTCGCAGGATGGCTGTCGTATCTATAGGATTATCAGCCCGATCTGAAGCCTTGCCCCTTCACGCCCGTGGAATCCCGCAACCATGACAGAGGGGAAACGCCCGTTCCCATTCCTAACTCGGAAACCTCGGGAGCGCCGGGAGTCCGCGTTCGGCAAATACAGCGGCTACACGCAACCGCTGTTCAGCGAATGGACGCGGGCGTCCCGCTACCTGCAGATGCCCGACGGCGTCAAGCTGGCCTTTGACGTCATCCGGCCGGCCAGGAACGGAACGCCGGCCGAGGAACGTCTGCCCGGGGTCTGGAATTACTGCGCCTACGATCGCGCCAGGATCAGCGAAGGCAAGATCGTGTCGATCGTCGACACCTCGCCGTCCCTGCAGACGCTCCTGAAGCACGGCTATGTTGTCGTCGTCGTCGACGCCCGGGGATTAGGCGCGTCTTACGGCCCCACGGCCTTCCCGGGCATCCACGAAGAGGGCCGATACGGATACGAGATCACCGAAAGTCTCGCCGGGCAGCAGTGGTCCGATGGGAAGGTCGGGATGCTCGGACACTCCTACAGCGCCCTCATGAATTTCATGATAGCCAGCACCGCGCCTCCCCATCTCAAGGCGATCTTCCCGTCCATGGCCCCTTTCGACATGTATCAACTGGCCTTTCCTGGAGGCGTCTGCCGCAAGGCGCTCTCCGAAATGATGACGCCCGCGATGCACCTTCATCCCGCCCCAAACTGTCCAATGATCGGGGGGCACCTCATTCCCTCATGTGATAAATGACATTGACGAGTTATATGACCTTGACAAAGATCCGGGGGAAATGATTAATCTTATTAATAGCCCTGCCCACCAATCGGTTAGGGCAGATATGAAGATAGAACTTGAAAAATTGGAAAAAGAGACTTCCTTTTTTGATCCTGAAGTGTACAAAGAATAAATTAAGATAGCTTGACATGAAAATATTTAAATCTGTTTTACTTCTGATATTGTCTGTCCAACTGTTGACTGTTTGTACAAACGAAACCCCAATGAACAAGAAGTTTGGCGCATACTATACAAAAGTGGGTGCTACAACCGGCATAACTGGAAAATATGCTGATATAGTGGTGAATATAGATAATGACAAGGAATTTGTTTTTTGCAAGGAATCAGGTTATCTGCCATACCTGAGGATTCGCGGGCAGAGATGGCCTGTTGCTGAGATCTTCAAAAAGAGAACCGGTGACGCCCAGGCGGAGTTGGATGAATTCAATAAATACTCGTACGTCAGGATTATTGAGAACAGCGCCGATAAAATTATTGTCCACTGGAGGTATATTCCGGATTTGAGCGATATAAATTTCAGGAGCGTGGTACATGAATATTTTACCCTGACACCTGACGGGAAGGTAAGTCGCATGATCAGATCAGGTAATATGAACCTCGATATTTATAACAACCCCGAAAGCCGGATCATTCAGGAGATGAAATTTACCAGGAACGGGATCAGTGAATTATCACTCAAAGAGGCAGATACTGGCTTTTTACCGCATAAAGCAATAAAGGGTTCCCCTCTGAATGGTGAGCCACCTTTAAAACCGGTTGCCTGGTGGAAATTTGATGAAGGATTGCACGAAAGTGATGACAACACGTTTGAAAATATCGGAAATATCAAATGCCCTGTTACTGGAAATATAACATTGTGGAAGAAAGGGATATCAGGAACTGCGCTGGCATTTGACGGGTATGATTCAAAGGTTTTATTTAAACCCGGAAAAAATGACTTGTTCAATAATGATTTCACAATAGAAGCATGGGTTGTTTTAGGAGCCTATCCTTGGGAATGGGGGCCCGTAATTGATTATACTTCTGATGATAAATCCGGTGTATATTTCGGAGTAAATTCCGATGGGAGGGCTGGGATACTGCTTAATGACGGCGAAGCGGAAGCCGGGTTACTATCAGATAAGCAAATCCCTCTTTACAAATGGACTCATGTCGCTGCAAATTATAATAAAGTCGGAAAATTACTTGGCATTTACATTGACGGCGAGAAATCAGGGGAAATTGAAACCGGAGGGCTCCCCTACAAATTCAAAAGTACCGACCTTTTTATAGGATTGAACAAATGGCCCAGGAAAACCGCCAATCATGTTTCAAGGGACTATCCTCCCCAAGTTAGAACACCACTGGGCAATCAGGCGCGGATTTATGGTATAGAAGGCCTTATTGATGAGGTTAGAATCTTTGACAAGGCAATGACCGGTGGACAAATCGACCAGCTATGCAGGATGACCGAAACCCCTGACACGATCAGGAAAAACCCGGATCTCGAAAAGCAAATCCTGCCCGGAGAGGTGACAGGCGGAAATGCTGAAAAGTTCGGAGCATATTACACCAGTCTGAAATTTTATGAATTGTGGGATAATCTATGGAGATCAGGTGATTACCCGGATGTGGTGGTTAAGTTTGATGAATTGCCGGTAAGCATTGTTTATTGGCGGGGTACGAATTACGGACCGGCATATGTGACAGAAAATAATATATGGATGAGCGATCAGAGTTCTGAAACAGGCACCAAGTATGGATGTGCAGAACACATGGCTGATAAGCAGAATCGGTATTCCCATGTCAGGATAATTGAGAATACTCCTGCCAGGGTAGTGGTGCACTGGCGCTATGCCTCTGCTGATGTAACCTATCAACTGTCCGATGCGAAATCATGGACGGATGAATATCATTACATATACCCGGATGGAACACTGCTCAGATATGTCCATTGGTATACCGGGGAAGAAGGTTTTCAGGATTTACAATTCTTATCAGCCCCGGGAACAAAACAGGTGGATAATATAAATCTGCAGGCCATGACCATCGCCAATGCCGAAGGTGATATCCAGGAGATGGATTGGTCGGATGGTATTCCGGTTTCTAAAGTAAATCACGCAACCATTGCCTTAATCAATTTTAAATCCAGGTTTAAGGTATTTGCTGTTTTTCCAAAGGAGACCAGGGGAATTAGTGCCTGGGGAGTCACGGAAAGGGCGACACCCGAAACTTATTTTGCCGGTCCGTGGAACCATTGGCCCGTAGGCCAGATGCCCAATGACGGTAACTATTCGATGCATGATGACCGGGTATCCTCAAGTGCACTGGGTGGATCAGATCCAAGGTATATGGCCATGTATGGTTTTACCGATGAAAATATCAAAACGCTGATCCCGGTTGATAAAGCATGGAACCAGGCACCCGGCATCTCCGATGTTACAGGTGTTGAAAGCCTGGGTTATGAAAGGGAGAAAAAGGCATATTCTTTTATAGCAAAAGCTCCTGAATATTCTTTTACCATAAATGCCAGTGAAGGGAACCCCTTACAAAATCCCTGTTTTGAAATTGACCAATGGAATTCAAAACAAAAGGCGGTATTATTAGTTGACGGCCATGTGCTTGATGAAGGGAAATCATTCAGGCAGGGTATTGCCTTAAATCAGGACGGGAAAGAAAAACTGATAATCTGGTTAAAATTAAGTTCAAGTTCTAAAATGACATTCGAAATTTCCAGGGGTGGCCGGCGTTAATACTTCAGACTCTTCTTGATTCCGAGTGGGTGATTTCAGGGTACCCTTATCCCAGGCGGGCGCCATCACTGTCTTACCCTGGTTTTATCCACTTGCTTTCACGAAGAGCCCAACTTATAATGGGACACGCGTGGTCTCTCGGATGGTGTTATTCTTCATGGCCAGACACCATCGGAGCTCCCGGTCGTTGCGGTCCTGGGAGAGCATCCATATCACTCGCGGCACTTGCGCCCACGCCGCCGAGCCTGAGATTCGGAAAATTGCGTCGGCCATCTGAGTCTTGTTCAAGTTCATTAAACTGAACCCATTTGCGCACGCGGTTATTGTGTCAACTCCGGTTGACGTTTTCTTGATCTGATTCGCCCTTCCGGCGAGCGGTCATCGCCTCTTTCCAGAGGGACGTGGTCCCATTCTCGATAAGGAAATTCCTATCCCTTCCGTCCCCGACAAGGGGGCAGGGGGAATCGCGTGATGAGCGTTACCAGGTGATCTCGAACTCCCCGCCGGCCGTTTTAACGCCCGAGATATAGAGATCAACACGGTATCGGCCCGGGCTCCATTTCCCGGGCTCACCCCAGCCGCGCCCCTGGTAGTGCTGCGAGTTCAGCCAGGTGTCACCGACGAACGAATTTACGACCGACCTGCCCATTTCGCTGCCGTCGGGATTGTAATAAACGGCCTCGATTTGAAAATCGACCCTGCTCCCGGGCGCGGGATGGACCAGATTCAATTCCCAATTGATGAACCTCGATGAGTACCTCGGAAAGCTCGACCCATACCTCCTCTGCGAGGATTCGACGACTTCCGCACCCCCCTCGAAAAATTTAAGCGTTATTCCGGTTATCTGAAGGGAGGGGGGCGGTACGGAGTCATTGGAGCGGGGCGGGTTGGACAGGGTTTCCATCCGGGTCCAGCCCAAGGGATAGAGCTCACGGCCGCCCTGGATCAAAACGCCGAATTTGGCGTTGGCGAGCGTTCCGTCTCCGCGCCGTTCCTTGATGAAGCCTTCGTACTTATTTATTCCGGTCCGCTTCAGGCTCGTGATCAATTCCATGCCGATGTAAAAGCCGTTGCGGCTCAGAAACAATTCCGAAGCGCAGGAAATGATCGTCCCGACGTATTCGTCTCCCCTCGCAGAGAACTCGACGATCAAGCCGATAAGGTTCACCCACGGCCCCGATTCCCACCGCCCGAGGATGGAGACGTTTTCGGGCGGCAGGATCACGTGGGGGCTGAAATCCCTGTCCAGGACTTCGTAGACATAGGCGAACTTGTCCGCTTTCACATACAGAGTGAAAGAAAGGGGTTTGACTCTTGTGCCGGGAGCATAGGGCTCAATTGTGACATACCACCGTCCGACCATGAGGGCATAGTCGCAGGTTTTTCTGGAAACGGGGTCGACGAAGCCGATGACGCGCGTCGGCCGGCCCTCCTGGGCATCCAGATAGACCGTGAGCGGCAGGACGGAATTGTTCACGATCGTGAGGGCTTTGGGCTGGGCGTAGACGATGGAAGGAAAAATCAAGCCGATCGACAGCGCCAGAAAAGCCGCCGCGCGAGCGGAGCCGAACGCTTCCTTTGTTAACCTCATGATCGTCCCTCCTCAGAGCACATCCGCCTTGCTCTTCTTTGAATACTTTATAGGTTTCTTGCTTGTCAAGAGGGTGAACTTGAGATAACCATCGCCTCCGACGGGACGGGTGCCCCAGCGGTCATGGAGATCATCCCGAAGCCTCCTTGCGGGATAAGAATTTGCTTTTCAGCGGCGTCCGCTCGCGGACCTGATTTCGTGTCGATTTCCCATCCCGCCACCGCGAACAAGCATAAATCCCGGCTCGGGGATGTTAAGGACGTAAGGAGGACCATGCGGTACGGCTCGGCGGCTGCCGGGCCGCCGCTTCGAAGTATCGGGTCAAGGCCCGGAGGGCGCAGCGAATCCGCGATTAAACCAACTCCCGCAGGAAAGGCAAAGACGGCCGGACGAGGACTCCCTCGGCCGAGAGAAAATCCTTCCGGCCCACGGCACTTACCTGCAGGGCCTCCGTCTCCGGAAACCTCTTTTTCAGGTAGGCCAGGGCCGGCGAGACCGGAGCGTCGTCCCATTTCGCTTCGATGAAGCGCAGCGGCCTGCGGCCTTCGCAGACGACGAAGTCGACTTCGCGGCCGTCAACATCGCGGAAATACCGGAGTTCCAAATCCCGGCCTTGCGTGTCCTGTTGGAAGTGCACCCATTTGAGCAGGTGCGAGGCCACCATGTTCTCGAATCGCTTGGGCATGTCGGGAACCTGGCTCCAGTCGTAATGGTAGTGTTTGGCCTCCTTTTTCACGGCCCGGATGGAGGGGGCGCCGAAGGGAGCGAGGCGGAACATGAAATACAGCCGCTCCAGGGCCAGCAGCCAACGGCTCACGGTTTTGTGGCTCACCTGCAGGTCCTCGCGCAGCGCGTTGACCGAGAGGGGCGAACCAACCAGCTCGGGCAGCCGTAAAGCCAGCAGCTCCAGGTTGCCGAGGTCGAGGATGTGCTCCAGGGAAACAATCTCTTCCCGGATGATGCGGCTGCGGTAGGAACGCGTCCATCGTCTTGCCGTTGCCTGGGAGCCCGAAAGGAAGGGCTCGGGAAAGCCCCCCAGGGTCAGCAAGTCGAGCAGTTCGCTGGGATGCTCCAGCTTGAGTTCGGCCGCCGAGAACGGATGAAGGCGCAGGAAATGGTAGCGACCCTGCAGCGAGTCTCCTCCGAAGCGGTAGACGTCGAGGCGGGCGCTGCCGACGACCAGGATATTCAGTTTCCGCTCGGGCTGATCCACCAACCCCTTCAGGTAGTTGCGCCAGGAGCGGTACTTGTGGATCTCGTCCAGGACGATCATGCCTGCGGCCGGCAGCTCCCGGCGCAGGATGGTCTCGCGGTGCTCGGGTACGTCCCAGCTCAGGTAGAGGCCGGCCTTGCCGGCGATTCGCCTCACCATGGTCGTCTTGCCGACCTGGCGCGGGCCGGCGACGAATACCATCTTTTCCTTGAGGTCGGTGCGGACTTGCTTTTCCAAGTAGCGTTCCTTCATGCCTCTAAGATACTTCTATTTTAACCACCTGTCAAATATACTCGCTAGTAATTTGGACACATGGAGATAAACGCCAAGGATGATCTTTCCGGCGACAATAAAAATTCCCGGATCTGAAGGGAGCCATTAAATCCACTTATGGCCTTCTATTGTCTACCAACCCATCTCTGATCATGGGGAGCGGGAGTCTATCGTCTTTCGGTCGGTGCGCCGGGGTTTCTTGTCCGGATATGATTTGCGAGCGCGGTTTTCGCGGTTATGTTGCGGTTATTGACTAGGCCGCCCGGCCGGAAATATAATTCCGGTATGGTTAGGAGAGTAAATTCATCCGCATTTTCTAACAACCATAATCCATCAAACATCCTGCAGAAATTTCTTGCGCCTGGCGGCAGCCACTTTGGTTGCCGCTGCGACGCTGCCTGGTATGATCGCCGCCGAGCAACCTGCCAGTGGCGCCGGACGAACGAAAGATCCGGGGCTTCAGCTGATGGGCAACCGCTTCCTCACTTTCAGTACGGTCGTGCGTGTCCGGCAGATTGAAATGTCGCGCGACGAAGCCGATCAAAAAAATAACGGAGAGAATACCCCCCGAGGGCAAACCTCCGAGCGCGAAGCGCTTATGATCGAAAGGAATTGACCATGGACAGACGAGCGTTCCTCCACGCGTCGGCGGCGGCCGGAACCACGGCCCTCGCCGGACGCTCCGCGGCCGCTCTTGGCGCGGCCGCGCCCCCGGCGGCATCCAAGCAGCTCAACCGGCCCGCGCCGGCCCTCGAGACGCTGGCCGACATCGCCAAGCCGGCCGGAGCCAGGAAGATCAAGAATATCCTGTTTTTCCTGTCCGACCAGCAGCGGCAGGACAGCTTGGGCTGCTACGGCCATCCCTTTGTTCAAACGCCGGTCGTAGACGGGCTGGCCCGCAACGGCGTGCGCTTTGACAACGCCTTTACGCCGGCGGCCGTCTGCTCGCCCGCGCGCGCCTGTTTGCAGACCGGCCTGCTGCCGCATCGCCACGGACTGGTGTTCAATTCCGGCTCATTCTCCGCCGCCAATGGCGGCAAGGACAACCTCGAGCCGCACATCAACCTCTTCGCTCCGTCGCTGAAGGAGAAGAACTACGTCCTGGCCCATATCGGCAAGTGGCACATCGGCGTCGACAACCGCCCGGAGCATTACGGCTACGAGGGCGTTTACTACCCCGACTACGGCTTCCCCGACAAGCACCCCCATTACCTTGAATACCTCAAGGCCCTCGGCGTCGATGGCTTCAACATCGTCGATGAGGTGCGCCCCGCGTCCGGGCTCCACGGCGTCACGCGCGTATTCGCCGGCATCCAACAAGGTCCCGCGGAAGCCACGGAGGCCGGATACGTGGCTTCCCAGACCATCGACACGCTGCGCCGGTTTGCCAAGTCTGACCGGCCGTTTTTCATCAGTTGCAACTTTTGGGGTCCGCACGGCCCGTATTACATCGACGAGAAACATTACCGTATGTATGCCGGCCGCAAGGTGCCGGTCTGGAAGAACTTCAAGTACGACATGTCGGCCAAGCCCGACGTCATCCGCCGGTACGGCGACTACTGGAACAGCAGCCGCCTGTCCGAGGCCGAGCTGTCGTCGCTGCTGGCCGTCTACTTCGGTTATATCTCGCTGATTGACGACCAGATGGGCAGGGTCATGAAAGCGCTCGACGAGTTGGGACTGACCGACGAAACCCTCATCATCTACTCCGCCGACCATGGCGCCACCGAGGGTTCGCACGGCATGTGGGACAAGGGCTTCGGCATGTATGACTGCACGCAGCGCATCCCCCTGATCATTTCGCACCCGAGCCTCAAGGGCCAAGCGGCGGTCTCGAAGGAGTTCGTCACGCTGATGGACCTGGCCCCCACGTTTTGGGAGACCGCCGGGGTGCGGCCGCCCCAGCGCTGCGACGGCCGGTCGCTCTGGCCCGTCATCGATGATCCCGCCCGCCCGCGCGAAAAGGACTCCATCGTACTTCAGCATTTCGGCCACCAGGCGCCCTTCTGGCAGCGCATGGTGCGGACCGATGCCGAGAAGTACATCTACAACGCCCTGGACCGCGACGAGTTCTATAATCTTCGCGACGATCCGGACGAAATGCACAACATCATCGACCAGGTCCCCCCCGGGAAGCTGACCGAGTTTCGCGACCGACTGCGCGAATTCATCGCCGCCACCCAAGACCCGATCGCTTTCTGGTCGGCCAACACCCTGACCAACGGATAGCCGGCGCGGCCCGCTATGCACATTCACCCCGCCCCCAAACTGTCCAACTATCGGGGGGCGCCTCACTCGTCTTTGGCCCCTCCTACGTCTCTCTCGATTACGCGCTTGCCTATTACGGGATCATCCCGGAAAAGGCCGAGTCTTTGACGTCGGTCACGCCGAATCGCCCGCGCAGGTTCAATACGCCGGTAGGACTCTTCATTTACCGGCGGATCCCGGCCCGGGCTTATGAGACCGGCATGGTCCGGGTTGAAGGGGAGCGTGGCCAAGCGTTCCTGATCGCCTCTCCCGAAAAGGCCTTGGCCGACAAGATCGTATCGGTGCGCGGCGCTTCTATCGCTTCCATTGGGGAGATGGGACGGTTCCTT
>CAZLAM010000010.1:0-19588 GCA_964557435.1 uncultured Eubacteriales bacterium | reverse complement strand
GATTGCCGTTTTCTCGGCGGCTGCGGCGCTTCTGTTCCTATCCGGGCGAATGGGAAGCGTCTCCGCCCAAACCGGAACGACGGCGCAAACTCCGACGACCGGCGAAACCTGGTCGGGTACGATCACCGAGGAAGAGCCTCTTCATCCCGTGCTCAACGGTTTGGAAACCACGAGCCTGACCGAATACCAGATCACCATGGTCGAACAGGTTTGGCCCAGCGGGCAGGTTTCGCTCAAGCTGACGTCTTTGAGTTGGCAAACAAAACGGACCTGGAAAGATGTCATCAAACGGGGATATGTTCATTACTACATCTTCGAAGCGGGCCAAGGGTCATGCTCCGGCGGGACGGACGGATGCCGTTTTTCGGGTAATATTTCCCTGAGCGAAGACCCCACGCGGCCGACGGGGATCGAAGGGTATTACAGCCTTTCCATCAAGGCCAGTGGTTCTTTTCGAAAGAACGGCTGGGAGACCGGCGCCCGCCATGTCGCCACCGGCCCGATGAGCCACCGGCTCGAGCCCACCCGGGAAGAAGTCAACGAAAGCTACGAGGGCTCGGTCGGGGTCGGCATTTCCGGGACCCTGGAGAACGACCTCACGACCATGTCCGGAGCCTCAGGGAACACAAGCTGGTCGATTTCCAAGTCGGGTTCATCCATCAAGGTGGAAATCGAGCCCGTCAACCAAACCGAATACGAGAATTTCATCCCCGGAATGCGGGACAGCGTCTCCTTCCGCGTTCGGATCGTTGAACCGGCGGGGATGATCGGCTACCCTTATTTTAAGCTAAGCGGCGTCTCCGTGATGCCGGGCTATTGCATGAACGCCGAAATCGATTCCGAGGATCTTGCGTTCATCCGGTCCCTGGAGGGGCTGGACGGCTATGATCTGAACGGACCGGACTGGATCCTCGACGCGCCGGAAGGCCGTTATTATGACAAGGGAGAGCTTCAGGATATCACGGGAAAGGATGCTTATGACGAGGCGACGATCTCGGTCATGGCTTTGGATGCGGGAGGCGTCGCCAGGATTTCGGGCGGGATGATCATCAACGGAGTGAGATATCCCGGCCTTGTCAAGAACGACGGGCGGAGCACGCTTAAGCTGCCCCGCGATTCGAACTCGAATTTGATCGCCGACGCGGCCCCGCAAGACAAAGCCGCCCGTTTCCAGGATGACCTGGACGCCGAACCCGTGGGAAAAGGGGTTGCCGGCGACGGGCTGTCGGCTTATGAAGAGTACCGCGGTTTTATGGTGGCCGGCGGGGGGTATGTCCGAACCGACATCGAAAAAAAGACCATCTTCGTCCGCAACCGCTACGGTCAGAACTGGGCGGCTTATCACACGCTGGGACTGGAGGCCTATGATTTAGAGGAAGACCAACTGCCCCCGGCGGGTGAACGCGATAAGCCGGCGATTATCAACTATTTCCATCCCCCCAAGGGAGAGGAATACGGCAGCGTCCATGTCCAGGACCAGTACGCCGTCTTGATCGTCAAGTCGCTATCGCCGCTGTCAGAGGGAGCCACCGCCTATGTGGAGGGTTTGCATCCCCCGTCGGCGGAGTATCATACGGTCTATGTCTTGCCGGAAAGATACCTCCGCTGGGAAGCCAACTACTTCCGCCCGATCACCTACGAAGAGTATGTGCGGCGCCTGCTCGACCACGAACTGGGCCATCGGATCGGTATCGACCACCACGGCAATATCGACAAGGAGAAATACCGCGACCGTAACGGCAAGAGGTGGTGGTGGGCCGCCGTAACCGGAGGCGAACACAGCGGTTGGGAAGACTGCGCCATGAGATATAATTGCGCGGATGGAATTCTGAAGGACCCGGCAACGAAAGAGGTGATCAAATATGAACCTCCACCTAAGGTCCGGGGCGCCGGTTTCTGCGATCAGGCCTACACGGATGCGATCTGTGGTCCGGCTTCCGTCACTACCATCTGCAGGGAGCAATTCTGGATTAAAAGCCCTATATCAGCCGGCCCCACATCCACCAAACCGGCCTCGTCCAAAGGAGAAAAGCCATGAGCGGCGCGGCGATCAATCGGCGTGGAGGTGCGGTGGCGGTAATCATGGCCATGGCCGGGATTTTGCTCTTCGCGGAGGGATGCCGAACGCAGGAGAAGGACGCGAGCAAAGTCCAAAAACCCTCCGACTCGAAAGCCTCGGATCAAGGAAAGGCGCGGCAAGTTCCTAAGAAGGCGGCGACGCCTCAGGCCAAACTGGAAATTCTTCTGTCCGTGAACGAATCGCAGGATGATGCCGTCCTTTATACGGATACCGATTGCCTGTTGGAAGTCCGCCTGCGAAATGTCCGGGCTTATCTCGAATTCGTCCGCAATTCCGGACGGAAGCCCGTCGTTCCGGCGATCGACCTCGGATCGGTGGAGCGGCCGTGGGATCGAATGGTCCGCTTTTTCATTGTTTCGGCCGACAGGGCGCCCGGCGATGCCGGCCGGACCATCCCGGCCCGGATGATCCCCGCTCCGGAAGGGGAAGGGCCTCGCCTTTCCTTGGGAGGCGGCCGGGAAGGCCGGCGGGTCTATCTCGCTTCTTCCGACGCGTTCGCTGGTTTGAAGACCGGCGATTATTTCATTTATGCCGATGTCGAACCGGAAAGCGCGACCGCGTCCGCCTCGAAGGGAAAGACGGAGTCGAATTCCGTTTTCGTCAAGCTTTCGGCTTTTCCGGAACAGCCCACGCCGGAGGATTTCGATGTTCGGGCTTCCGCTCAGGCCCGTTGCGCGCTCGCCGAAGGAAACAAGGACAAAGCCCGGCAGATTCTCGATGCGGCCTTGGAAAAGACCGGAACAGCGGTCCAGTCGCTGATTCTCAAAGCCGACCTGCTCGAAGAAAGCGGGCGGATGGAGGAGGCGTCTCAATGCCTCGAGAAAGCGCTCGAGGCTATCGTCGCCGAAAGGACCGCGGCGAAGAAATGGTCGGAGCCTCCCGATTATCTCTTAATGCGACTGAATGCCCTCCGAAAAAAGATCACCGACAAGCCGCCGCTTCCTCCTCGATAAACATCCTCGGCCGCTCTCAATAAACCCATTCGACGGCGGCCGGGGCCCCGGGCTTTGCAGTCCTCATTCGCGAAGCGAATTAGGGCGGGCTGAAGCCCTCCGAAAGAAAAAGTTTCTTCCGCTCGGCCGGTCCGATCTCCGCGGCGCGGTTCATTGTTTCGGGCGGCGGGCTTCGACTATAATCGCCCCGGGAGGGATTCATGAAAATCGAGGACGTCCGAAAAGCCCGTGAACGGGCCGGCCGCATGCTCGACGCCGCCGGCATCGTCATCACACCCCACGAACGGGAAACCCTGGAAATCGCCGATTTCGGCCTCGGCGATCCCGGCCATTACGGCCTCAATGTCGTCATCTACGAAAACAACGACCGCTATTGCGCCAAGGAGCTCATCCTCTTCCCCCGCCGGATCTGCCCCGAGCATCGCCACCCACCCGTTCCGGAGAAGCACTCCGGCAAACAGGAGACATTCCGCTGCCGCTGGGGCGAGGCCTATCTCTATGTTGAAGGCGCGCCGACGCCGCGGCCCAAGGCGATTCTTCCGCCCGGCGACGAGCACCTGTTCACCGTCCGTCATGAAATCGTCCTGCGGCCGGGCGATCAGTTCACGCTCCCGCCGGATTCCCCCCATTGGTTCCAAGCCGGCGATGAAGGAGCCATCATCAGCGAATTCTCCACCACCAACACGGACGAGGTCGACATCTGGACCGACACCCGCATCCAACGCATCCCTGTCATCGAATGAACGTTATCGACATAGGCGTACCCGTCGAGGAGATCGAGGCCCGCCGTGCGCGCGTCGAGGCGGCCATGAGGTTTGAGACTCCCGACCGCGTCCCCGTCCTGCCCGCGATCAGTCACCGCTTTCTCGTCCCCATGACCGGAGTCCGCTTCCGCGATTACTACGCCGATGCCGAGACCATGCTTCGAACCCAGATCTTGGCCCAGAAATGGCTGTTGGAGAACATCCGAACGGACGCCCACTCCATCACCGGGGCCTGGGTGGGGGCATGGACGGATTTCCAGAACACCTTCGAGGCCGGGAGCCTGGGCTGCGATGTCGTCTTCCCGGACGACGACATCCCCTGGGTCGGCCCCGGTTGGGTCCAAGACGAGGCCGACTTGCGTCGGCTCGAGAACATGGATTTCGTCCATTCGGGGATTAACGCTCGCCAGCTCCAATATCGCGAGGCCATGATGGCCGTAGCTGAAAAATATCCGGTGCGATTTTCCGGCGGTCCGGTCTTTTACCCGGGAGCCCATCCCAGCCTGACCAACACCTGCGACGGTCCGTTCGGAATCGCCGGGGACTTGATGGGGGCGACGGAATTATTCCTGGCTTGCGCCGAGCGGCGGGACTTCGTCCGCGAACTTCTCCGGATCATAACCGACAAGATGATCGAATACCTGGATGTCTGCGCCCAGTTGATGGACTGGCCGATGCCGCGCGACTTCGCCTGGAGCGACGACCTGGCCGTCTCCCTTTCGCGGGATATGTTCGAGGACCTCGTCCTGCCCTCCAACCGCCGTCTCCGCGACCGTTTCGGCGGCCGCCTGACTTTACACATGTGCGGGAAGACCGACCATTTGCTCGAAACGTTTCGCGACAGCTTGGATATCCACGTCTTTCAGGGCTTCGGCTGGGCGGTCGACCTCGATCGCGCGGCAGAAATCCTGGGCGGAAAAGTCGTCCTGGTCGGCAACGTCGATCCCCGGCTCATTCTGACGGGGACGCCCGACGGCGTTCGGGCAGCGACGCAGCGGGTTATCGGGAAGCTGGCCCCTTATCGAGGCTTCATCGTCCAGGACGGCAGCAATATCCCGCCCGGATCGCCGGTGGAGAATATCAACGCCATGATGGAGGCGGCGGAGAGGTACGGCCGGTATGATCGCTGACAGAAATCGGCCGCCGAAAGAGGCTCGGAAATCCGGGGGCGGACACACGCATTTCCCCGGCGAGGAAATGCGCTCCGTTCCTCACTCGCTCTCCATGCCTTCGGCATGGAACCGTGCCCGCTCGTTCGTCAACGGGTCCGCCCCCGGATTTCCCTCGCCTCTGACAAACGGCGGCCTAACCGCGTCACCCATCCCCCCGTGGGGAACCCCTGCCGCTAGCCGGAACATCTCCGCGTCACCCGCTTCCTCTGCGGGCGATCATTTATCCCGGCCTATCCTTAGAGAAAAAAGAAGAAATAACCGTGTCTGTTCATGAGTAACAAAGAATTTTTAACCCGGCTGTGGAACCTGGAGAACGAGGACAGGCCGGGGTTTCTGGTCGGCTACACCGGGCCGCGTCTCAAGGGCGGAACGCCCGTCCGGAGCGCCCTGTTCTCGACCGAAGGCAAGGACACCGTCCGTGCCCGCTTGCTTAATCCGGACAAATTTCTGGCGGCGCAGCTCGAGGAAATCCGCGGCCAACTCGCCTTTCGGGGCGATTTCGTGCCCGCCCTGTGCCCGACTCTTGGTGTCATCGCCGTCCCCTCGGCTTTCGGCTGCGAGGTGGTGTGGTGGGAGAATGATTTTCCGGCGATCCTCCCGCTTCCCGGCGACGATCCCTGCCGCGTCCGGGACCTCGAACCCCCCGCCCTCACAGACGGCGTGCTGGGCCGCATCCTCGATTATTCGCGCCTGTTCGTCGAGCGGATGGACGGCGGATTCCCGATCCGATTGGGCGACCTGCAGGGCCCCCTGGATAACGCCGCCCTCATCCTCGGGCACACCCAGTTCCTGGAAGCCCTGCTCACGCATCCCGGCGAAATCCATCGCCTGCTCGACCTGATCACCGACCTGACGATCACTTTCGCCCAGGCCCAGCGCGATCTCGTCCGAAGCATGGGGGCCGAATTCGTCCCCAGCGCTTTCCAGCCCTGGCTTCCGGAGGGGACGGCGATTTCGATCGCCAATGATACCGGCGTCATGCTGTCGCCCGCCCTTCATGACGAATTCAGCGTCCCCTATATCAACCGGCTGTCCGACGCCTTCGGGGGCGTATATGTCCACTCATGCGGGAACTGGACGCATCTTTTTCCCAGCCTGGAAAAAATCCGCGGCTTGCGCGGATTGGAATTCGGAGCCAGCGAAACGCCGTTCGGCCCCGTCGCCGAACGTTTCGGCGGACGCACGGTGCTGGCCTGCCGGATCGGACTTCATCGGGATATCCCCTTTGATGGGATGGCCGGCTACCTGGCCCATGTTTTAAAGGCAAAAACAACGAACCGGGGTCTGTTCATTCATCTCGACATCACCAACGGCATCACCGGTCCCGCTTGGCCCGAGACCGACTTGGATGAAATCTATCGGCTCTTGGAGAAGGCTTCGTCATGAACATCAAGCCTTACGACGCGCCGGCCGGTTTCGACTGGGTCATCCGGATGACCGGATGGAAGGCCGAGGCCGGCGCCGTCCGCCTGGAGCTCGATACCGCCTGGGGCCGGAGAGCGCAAGCCAGGATCGAGGCCGTCGACGCGGCGGTCTATCGCTGGACGTTCATTCCCCAGGGAGCGGCGAAGCCGGTGCCCACGACTTGCATCTTCCCGCGAGCAAAACGGAAAATATCTTTGTCCGTCCAAACGACGCCCACGGGGATCGCCATTATCGGCCCCCGAATGACCGTACGGATCGAGTCCGATCCCTGGTCTCTCCGGTTCGAAGACAGCCGGGGCCGGATGGTCTTTTCCGAAAATCCCGGCGACGTGGACGGACTGGGACGGCCGTTCGTGCCGCCGCTCGGGTTCATCCGGGAAGGGCGAAAGACCGCCGTTATCCTCCAATCATTCCGGCTTCATCCCGATGAGCATCTCTACGGACTGGGCGAAAAATTCACCCGCCTGGACAAAGTCGGGCAAAAGATCGTCTCTTGGGCCCGGGACGCGCTCGGCTCGACGAGCGAGCGATCGCATAAGAACATCCCCTTCCTGTGGAGCACCCGCGGTTGGGGGCTTTTCATCGATACCGGCGCGCGCATCGAGTGGGAATTGGGCACTCGAAGTACGCAGTCATTGACGGCCAAAGTCGAAGACGGAGTTTGGGACAGCTATCTCATCCTCGGCCCCGGGCCGGAATCGATCCTCCGACGCTATACCGAGTTGACCGGGCGTTCGCCCGTCCCGCCTCGCTGGAGCTTCGGGCTTTGGGTGTCCTCGGGAGGCACGTATCGAACGCAGGCGGAAATCGAAAATCTCATCGACGGCCTGGCCGACCGGGATGTCCCAGCCTCGGTCGTTCATATCGATCCCTGGTGGATGGAGTGGCGTCGGTACTGCGATTTTCGTTGGGACCGCCAGGCGTTCCCCAACCCCGACAGCTTGATCCGCAAAATCCACGGCCACGGATTGCGGTTGTGCCTGTGGGAACATCCTTACATTTCCATTGAGAGCGAGCTGTTCGAAATAGGGCGGCGGAAAGCGTACTTCGTGCGGCGTCCCGACGGCGAAGTCACCATCATCGATTACGGATTGTCGCTCGCCCCGCGGCCGGACGGGATCGTCCGGCGGGCCAGTCGCACAGACTCGTGGAACGCCCGTGTGGCCGTCATCGACCTGACCAATCCCGAAGCGGTCGAGTGGTTCAAGGACCTTCACCGCCCGCTCCTGCGCCAGGGTGTGGACGTCTTCAAGACCGACTTCGGCGAAGACATTCCCGGCGACGCCGTGTTCCATGACGGACGGACGGGAGCGACGATGCACAACCTCTATCCCCTCTTCTACAACCGGGCCGTGTCCGAAGTGACGAGAGAGGAGCGGGGTTACTCGCTGGTGTGGAGCCGGTCGGGGACGGCAAGCAGCCAGCGTTTTCCCGTGTGCTGGTCGGGAGACCCGGCGGCGAACTGGGACAGCCTGGCGGCTACGATTCGGGGCGGCTTGAGCCTCGGCCTGTCGGGAGTGCCGTTCTGGAGTAACGACATCGGCGGCTATCGGGGCAAACCGTCGCCCGAGCTGTATATCCGCTGGGCCCAATTCGGCCTCCTCTGCTCGCACAGCCGGATGCATGGGGACGGTCCGCGCGAACCGTGGGTATTCGGGCCGGAGGCGCTGGAGATCGTCCGGAAATTCGTTCGCCTGCGTTCCCGGCTCTTTCCGTATCTTTACAGTCTGGCCCATGAAGCGGCGGCCGCGGGACTGCCCGTCCTGCGGGCCATGCCGCTGGCCTTCCCCGACGATCCCAGCGTCCACGCCCACGACCTCCAATTCATGCTCGGACCGTGGCTTCTGGTTGCCCCGATCTATGGGGAAGGCGGACGGCGGACGGTTTATTTCCCCCCCAGCCGCTGGTACGACTTCTGGACGGGCAAGCCGATCGAGGGGCCGGCAACGAGGGACGTTTTGGCGCCGCTCTCCAGAATTCCTCTTTTTGTCAGGGCGGGAGCGATTCTGCCGACGATGCGCGCGGCGAACCGAATCCCGGAGACGGCCCCCGATCCCCTGATTGTCGAGGTTTGGCCCGGCGTCTCATCGGCCTTCACGCTTCGGGAGGACGAGGGAAAAACGAAATTCACACTATCCCAGCAGGGAAACCGCGCCGTCCTGGCCTGGACGGGATACCGCCGGAAAAATAATGTCCAGACCCGATTCAGAGTTTGAGCGAAATCCGGACGTTAAAACTCACGTTTGCCCGGACGCGGCCAACCCGATCGTGTTCGAGATCGCCAAGGTCCGGGAAGACTAGTCCGACTCGAGGGCGGCATCGGCCATGGCGGCTACGTTGGCGGGGGGGACATTGGGAAGAAGCGCCTCGTGGCTGGGGCTGACGATCCAGCACGGCCCGAAAAGCGGACGAAGGCGGCGGACTTCGGCTTTCACCTCCTCGGGCGTGCCGTCGACAAGAAGTTTTTGAGTGTCGATTCCGCCTAAAAAAGCGATTTTTCCCTTGAATTCCGCGGCCAGCCGCTCGGCTTCCATGCCGCCCGCCCGCGCTTGAAGCGGATGAAGGCATTCGACTCCGGCCTCGATGAGCCGCGGAATGACGCGATGGATCGAGCCGCAGGAATGGAGGATGACTTGGTAACCGTGAGCGTGGGCCTGGTCGGTCAGCCGGCGAAACCAAGGCAGGATGAATTCGTCGAAGTGCCGGGGGCTGATGAGACAATCGATTTGGGTGCCGAAGTCATTTCCGAAAAAGTAACCGTCGATGAGTCCGCCCGCGGGGGCGAAGAAGCGGCGATTGGCCTCGAGATAAAACTCGCAAACGCGGGCCGTGACCGCTTGGACGACCTCGGGGTGGGTGTGCATCTTGACGAAGTATGCCTCCATTCCGAAGAGATCCATGACGTTGTGGAAGAAGGGAGCCCAAAATCCACCGGCCCTGTAGAACGGTCCGGCTGCCCGCAGTTCGCCGAGGCATTCTTCAAAGTCGAGGAAATCGGGGTCCGGCCAATCAATCTTATCGACGTCGCCGATGGTTTCGGCTTGAGCGAGGGGCCCGGCTTCGCCATGGAAGATTTTGTATTCTCGGGCGTCGAACAATCCGCGGCCCGAAGGATGCCGATAGGTCGATTCCCGGTATTGGGGGGTGATCCAGCGAAAATCGTCTCCCAGCTTGAGCCGCAGGTCTTCTTCGGTCCGGGTGCCGAAATAGCGATGGTAGATCGGCCAGGTGTCGGGATGGGGATTGCCGAGCCAGAACCCGCAGCGCGGACCCGGGCGGCCGGCAATAATCCCTCGGACGAGTTCTCGGCTGGTCATCGTGAATATTCTACATTAATTCGGGGGGCGGCTTAATTGGAAATGGGATATAATTGAGCTATGGACATACGAGTTTCCGCTTGGAATCATGCAATTTTCACCCGCAAGTCGCGCCGGAGCTTTCAACCCGGCCGGCCCATCGAGCCCGAAACCTTCGATCAATTGGAGCGCCTCTGCCGCGAATTCCGGCCCTTCCCCGGCGTCCGGGTGGAACTCGTCCGCCGTCCTCCCGACGACGTTTTCCGCGGGTTTGTCGGCGGCTACGGAAAGATCACCGGCGCCCGCGCCTATCTCGTCTTCATCGGCGAAGGAATTTTGCCCGAAACACCCGCTCGCCTCGGATATATCGGAGAAGCGGCCATCCTTGAAGCCACCTCTCTCGGTTTGGGAACGTGCTGGGTGGCGGGCTTCTTCCTATCCGACGCCGTTGCGGCGGACATCCAAATCGCGCCCTGTGAACGGATTTATGCCGTCAGCCCGCTCGGCTATGCCGAGGGGTCGATCACCGCAAAGGAAAAACTCTATTCCGGGTTGTCGGGGTCCAAATCACGCCGGGTATCGAGCACTCTCGTTATTTCCGGAACCCCGGATGAGTGGCAGAAAGCGGCGTTCGAAGCCGCCCGCTTGGCCCCTTCCGCCGTCAATCGCCAGCCGTGGAGATTTGTTTTCGAGCCGGGTCGGATCACGATCCGAGTCGATGGAACCGGGGATGGGGCCAAGATCCCCAAGCGCCTGGACTGCGGAATCGCCATGCTCCATGTCGAAATCGCCGCCCGGGCCGCCGGCATCGACGGGAAGTGGGAATTCCTGCCGCTCCCCGACGTCGCCCGTTTTGAAAGAAATGGATCGGGGCGCTCGGTTTCGGACCTCACCTAAACAGAAACTCGAACAGCGCTTTCTCCAGAGCGGCGGGCTGCTCGATCCAAGGCCAGTGGCCGCTTTGCCGATCATCCTCACGCCTCAAAATGTTCCCGGGAAATGAAGGTGTCCTTCGACTCGGGCAGAGGCGTTGAGCATTCCTTGCAGTAAGTGGAGTCCGCTTCTCACGTTCTTTCCTGACTGGGGGGAGCATAACAGAGAGAGTAGCGAGGGTCAATTCATCCCGCCCTTCGCGCGGTCCGTCGGTGCAGCGATCGATTCCTTCGATACTATCATTTCCAAAAACCTTGCCGGACACTCACCTTGGCGGAGCACGGGACCAGATATCCGGGAGTCCTTCGAGATCGGCTCTGGCCTCTTCTCCGTCATCCGCCGGAGGAATTTCGACTCGAACATTACCGCGACGCCCGTGGGCATCTGGTCTTCCCAATCGCCCGAGGATCTATCTCTTGGGTTCGCAAGGTCGATGCCCATGGGCAAATCGAGTTCAATGGTGCCGAATACTTCATCCGTCGTAAACTGGAGCATCAATACGTCGTGGCGATTCTCTCGACGTATCATCGCCGCGTCTCCATTCGTCACGAAGGGAAGCTCATCAAGTCGTTCCCTTTCCCGATTCCGGGACCGATCATCAAGCCCTTTCCCTGAGGCATTACATCTCGATGTCCTTACGGTTCCAAGCATTAAGAATCACATATCGATGTCCGTATGGCTACCACTTAGGGATAAGAATTTGCTTTTCCGGGGCCGCCGCGAATTCCCGCTCCAGCCGCTGAATCTCCCCATTTGAGCACGCCGGCAATGTACTCCCGATCAGTTGGCCGTGTCAATTCCTGCGAAATTCGCGAAAACGGACGGACGAAACCTGGAGGGGCCCGGAATATCCGTCTGCGCGGCCCGAAACCAGAAGAGTCAGCCGCTCCAGGGCCAGGATCGGCCGGCGCATGTACTTGCCCACCCGCTCGGCCTCCGGCTTCGTCTTGGCCCGGACCAGGCTGCCAAGGGCGAGCCTTCGGCTCGCCACTCGCCCGCGTTCTTATCCACGGGTGAGTGCGGCGGAAATGGATCCCCGGGACAAGGCCCCGGGGCCCCTGCCGCTGTGGACGTTGAAGCCGGAGTGCGGCCAGGAGAGAATGCGCTCCGCCCATTCGGGGCTCAGAAGCTCCTTGCCGACCAGGAGCCGGAGGACCTCCCGGCCGAAGATCTCCTCAAGCCGCGCGTCGTCGATCCCGGGGATCCTATGGAAGACGCCCGCCTCGTCCACCCCCCATGGCGGGAGAAAGGCCTCATGAACCGGGCCAAGGTCATGGATCGGGCAGTTCTCCCTGGGATGAGGTGTCGCGGCGGGCCAGGAAGCCGAAAACCAGACGAAAATCGTCAACCGGCGTTGACCCTCGATCCTCAGAAAGGCGCCAACCGAAGTCAAAAGGAGAGCGGCCGGGGCTGTGTCCCATGAGAACTACGACCGACTTGGTCCGGCTTCCGGATGCTTAGAATTCATGAATAATGCAGGCTAGGACAAAAACGAGAGGAAATTGCGGCCAAAATGCGCCTGCCCCGATAGGGCCTCTGGCGTGGGGCGAAAAAAACACAATCCTGATCGATTATGGGACCCTTCCGCTCTACTTCATGACCAACCAAGGCGGGTCGACGAAAAGGCTCGCTTCATGCCAAAACGTCCCCCTACGCAGGATGCGATGGTGCCGAGGTTCTGCTCGTCCGGCCGGGATGGTGCGACGCGAAGGCTCCGTTTCTTGACTCTCCCCGTGGCGCGAATTATACTCGGCCCTCCGAAGGAGAGAAGGGAACGACAGGGAGTCCTCCATGAAGAATGAGCCCGGTCCATCCACCCGGTCCGTCCACGGCGGCCGGAAGCCCGATCCCGTTTTCCACACCGTCGTCCCGCCCCTGGTCGCCAACGTGGCCTTCGCCTACGAGAGCGTCGAGGAGTGGCGGGCGGTGGCCTTGAAGGAGGCGCCGGGTCATATCTACGGCCGGAACACCAACCCGACCACTGACCTGTTCGAGGAGCGGATGGCCGACCTCGAGGGGGCGGAAGCGGCCACCAGCTTTGCGACCGGCATGGCCGCCATCAGCACCTCGCTCTTTGCCCTGCTCTCGGCGGGGGACCGCGCGGTTTCAGTGAAGGACGCCTACGGCGCCACCTACCTGCACTTTACCCAGATCCTGCCCCGCTTCGGCATCGCCTGCCGGGTCTGCGAAACCGACGACCCCGAGGCTGTGGAAAGGGAGCTGGAGGGGGGCTGCAAGCTCTTGTATCTGGAGACGCCCACCAATCCCATGCTCAAAGTGCTGGACCTCCCGCGGCTCATCCGGTCCGCCCATGCCGCCGGGGCCCGGGTCATCGTGGACAACACCTTCGCCACCCCGTTCAATCAGAAGCCCCTCGCCCTCGGTGCGGACGCCGTCGTCCACAGCGCCACCAAGTTCATCTGCGGCCACGGCGACGTGCTGGGCGGTGTCGTCTGCGGCAAGCGGGACATCGTCGAGACCATCTTCCGCTTTCGGGAGCTCACCGGCCCCTCCCTGAGCAGCCACGAGGCGTTCATGCTCCTGCGCAGCCTGAGGACCTTGGGCTTGCGGGTCCAGCGGCAGAACGAAAACGCCATGGCCGTGGCCCGATTCCTGGAGAGCCGGCCCGAGGTCGAGCGCGTTTTCTATCCCGGGCTCCCCAGCCACCGGGGACACGAGATCGCCAAGAGACAGATGACCGGGTTCGGAGGCGTGCTGAGCTTCGAGCTCAAGGGCGGATTCGAGGCCAGCAAGGCCTTCCTGCCACGCCTGCGCTACGCCTACATGGCCGCCAACCTGGGCCAGATCGAGACCATCGCCGGTCCCCCGGCCACGACCAGCCATGTCGAGTGCACGGCGGAGGAGCGGGCCGCGGCCGGGATCCCCGAGGGCCTGATCCGCTATTCCGTGGGCATTGAAGACTTCGAGGACTTGAAAGCCGACCTGACCCAGGCGCTGCAAAGCCTGCCGGCATGACGTCCCCGTCCCTCCTCATCCGCGGCGGACAGATCGTCGACGCCGCGGGCTTGGCCCGGCGGGATCTTCTCATCCAGGGCGAAACCATCGTTGCCGCGGGCGACCTGTCCGGCGTTCGGGCCGACCGGGTCGTGGACGCCGACGGCCTGTGGCTTCTCCCCGGAGGCGTCGACACGCACGTCCACTTCAACGACGAGTTCATGGGCACGGTCAGCGTGCACGATTACGAGAAGGGAACCCGGGCCGCCGCCTTTGGGGGGACAACGACCATCATCGATTTTTCCAACCAGCGGCCCGGCCAATCGCTTCAGAAGGCCCTGGACGATAAGATGAATGAAGCCCGAACGGCCCTCGTCGACTGGGGCGTCCATCCCGTCATCACCAGGGCCGACGATCGGACCCTGGACGAGATTCCGGCCCTCATTCGGCAGGGTGTGCCCACCTTCAAGTGCTACATGACCTACCGGGACGAAGGAATCATGACCGAGGCGCCGGACCTGCGGCGCATTCTCATTCGGCTGAGGGAGACCGGGGGCATGCTTTTGGTCCACGCCGAGGACAACGATATGGCCGAGGCCAATATCTCCCGCCTGATCTCCGAGGGCCGGACCACGCCGATCTTCCATGCCCGGAGCAAGCCGACGTCCTGCGAGGACGCGGCCATCGAGCGGGCTGTTCAAATCGCGGAAGAGACCGGCGGCCGCCTTTTCGTCGTTCATCTGGCTTCGGCCGCGGGGCTGGACATCATCACCCAGGCCCGCGGCCGGGGCGTCGGCGTCGCGGCCGAGACGTGCACCCATTATCTCGCCTTCAGCGAGGCCTGTCTGGAAGGCGAAGACGGCCTCAAGTTCATCTGCTCTCCTCCCTTGCGCCCGGCCTCCGTTCAGGAAGCCCTGTGGCGGGGTGTAGAGGACGGCCGCATCGCCCAGGTCTCTTCCGACGACGCCGCGTTCTCCTGGGGGGCGAAGCTTCTGGGCCGGGACCGGTTCGACCGCTGCCCCAACGGCCTGCCCGGCGTCGAGCTCCGGCTGCCCCTGCTCTTCACTCTGGGTGTGGCGGCGGGGCGCATCACCCCCGGCCGTTTCGTTGAGCTAGTCTCGACGAATCCGGCCAAGATCTTCGGGCTCTATCCCCGGAAAGGCTGTCTGGAGTCCGGATCGGACGCGGATATCCTGCTCTGGGATCCCGCGGCCAAGTGGACCCTGACCGCCTCGAATCATCACATGGCCACGGACTGGTCGCCCGTCGAGGGCATGGAGATGACCGGAAGGGTCAAGAAGGTCTACTCCCGGGGCGAGCTGATCATCGACGGCGACGGCTGCCCGGCCGAACCCGGGCGGGGGCGGTTCGTCTTTCGAAGACTTCCGTCATGAGGTCGATCATGCGCAAACAACCGATCTGCTCGGGCGCCGATCCCGGGCGCGTCGCCGCCGACCTGGCCTCTCTGGTGGACTTCCAGGAGCAACCGATCTCCCGGCAAGACCTGTCCCGGCTGATCAAAGACAAGCTTCTGCCCCATCTCATGTGCTATGACCGGCCGTCCTTCCAGTCCATGTTCAACGCCTTCCCCGAGGCCGGGGCCGCCTTCGGGGCGCGCATCGCCCTGGCCTACAACCAGGGTGTGACCAACTGGCAGGTCTCGCCGGGCGGCGCCGTGCTCGAAGAGCTGTGCGGCCGCGCCCTATGCCGGCTGTTCGGTTTCGTCCCCGAAGCCGAGGCGACCTTCATGTACTCGGGCACTTACGCCAACCAGCAGGCCCTGTACCTGGCTCTCCATGCTCTGGCCCAAGCTCGGGGATTCGACTTGGCCGAGCGGGGCTTGGCGGGATTTCCCGATCCCTCCGGGCTGGCCGTGCTGGCCACGGAGCACGCCCATTTCTCGCTGCGCCATGCCGTCCGCATGCTCGGGCTTGGGGACAGGAGCCTCCTTACAATCGGCATGGATGATCGCTATCGGATGGATGTCGCTGATTTGGAGCGGGTCCTGGACAAGCACGGACGCGGAAGGGACGTCGTCCTCGTCCTGGCCTCAGCGGGAACCACGTCCACGGGCGCCGTCGACCCCATCGCCTGCATCGCCGACGTCTGCCGGAGCCGCGGCCTCCGTCTCCATGTCGACGGCGCCTACGGCCTGTCCTTCGCCCTGGTGCCGGAGGAAAGGCCTTTGTTCGAGGGCTTCGATCAGGCCGATTCCGTCTCCTGGGATCCTCACAAGCAGATGGGCGTTCCCATTCCCAGCTCCGTTCTTTTCGTCCGGGATTGGAGGGACTTCAGTCGCATGGCCGTTCATGCCGACTACTTCAACCGCAGCCGGGATGCGGAGCCCAATCCCGGCTTGAAGTCGCCGCCCTCCACCCGCCCCCTTTCCGCCCTGCCCCTCGTGACATCGATCCGGTCCCTGGGGTTGAATGGCGTGGCCGAACGGCTCCGCGCCCCGCTTTCCGCCGTCCGGGAGGCCTACGCGTACAGCCGGACCCTGAAGGACATAGAGGTCTGTCACAAGCCCGATTCGGGCATTCTCTGCCTTCGCGCTTCTCCCCGCGCACTGGCGCCCGAACAGGCGGACGCTCTTCAGGTCGAGATCCATCGCCGGATCCAGAGCGGGGGAGAGCGGTCCATCTCCATCACCAGCCTCGGCGGCCGCAAGGCGCTCCGCCTGCTGGCCGTCTCGCCGGGGGTGACCGCCGCAGATCTCAGGGAGACCATCGATGTCATTCGGAAGACGGCGGAATCCATCGCACCGTTCTCCGCCGCGGGGACAAGCCATGATTGAAGCTTTTCTGAGCGCGGCCCAGCGGATCGACGCCCTTCTCTGGGGACCCTGGACCATGCTCTTCATCCTGGGGGTCTCCCTGTACCTGACCTTGCGGACCCGGTTCTTCGCGGTCCGGAAGCTGGGCTTCATCCTGAAGCGGACCTTCGGCGGCATACTCAAAAAGCCGGGTGCCAAGGGCCGGGGCGTGCTGACCCCCTTCCAGGCCACGACGGCGGCCCTGGCCTCCACCGTCGGCATGGGCAGCATCGCCGGGGTGGCCACGGCCCTGTCCCTGGGCGGCCCCGGAGCCCTCTTCTGGATGTGGGTCCTGGCCCTGCTGGGCATGATCACCAAGACCGCGGAAGTCACCCTGGCCGTGCACTACCGCGAGATCGACGCCCGGGGCCGGGTCCGCGGCGGGCCCATGCATTACATCACCAAGGGGCTGGGCTGGAGGCCCCTGGCCAAGGTCTTCAGCCTCAGCATGTTCATCAACGCTGTGTTCTGCGCCTCCCTGCTCCAAGCCCACACCGTGGGCCGGGCCTTTCTGTCCAGCTACGGCGTCAACCCCTACCTCACGACCGGTCTCATGGGCCTGGTCACCGCGGTCGTCGTCATCGGCGGCGTTCCCCGGATCGGCCGCTTCTGCGAGAAGCTGGTGCCCTTCATGGCCCTGGTCTACATCTTCGGCGGCCTGGCCCTCTTCGTCCTGAATGCCAAGGCCCTCCCATCGGTCTTGGCCATGATCGTGACATACGCCTTCGCGCCCGCTCCCGCCGCCGGGGCCTTCGCCGGCGCCGTCGTCTCCAAGGCCATCCAGAACGCCATGACCAAGGGGATGCTGGTCAGCGAAGCCGGCCTGGGAACCGCGCCCATGGTCCACGCCACGGCCGACACGCCCCATCCCTTCCAGCAGGGGTTGTGGGGGGCCTTCGAGGTCTTCATCGTCTCGTTCGTCATCTGCACCATCACCGGGTTCGCCATTCTGTCCTCCGGGGTGCTCGGCGGAGGGGCGTCGGGCATCGACCTGGCCATCGCCGCCTTCGGCACCCGCTTTCCCCTGCCCCTGGCCAGAGCCCTGCTGTCCTTTACCATCCTGACTTTCTGCCTCTCCACCCAGATCGGCTTTTTCGTTTACTTCGAGACCGCCGTGTTCTTCGTCTTCGGGGAGAAGACGTTTCTCTGGCTGAGATGGCTCTACTTCGTTCCGGCCGTGGCCTTCGCCGGGGTGGCCGACGTGGACCGGCTTTGGGTTCTGGCCAATATCGCCGTGGGCTTGTGCGCCATCCCCAACCTGATCGCCGTGCTGGCCTTGAGCGGCGTTTTCCTCGTCCTGATGAAGGACTGCCTCTCGGGCCAAAACCGGTATGCAACCGCGATCATCGACGAGTCGCGCGCCTACGTCAGGACGGCGCGGACGAAAACATATGCCAAGGAAGGCGAGACATGAGAATCCTCATCATCAATCCCAACAGCAGCCAAGACATGACCCGGGCCATTCAAAAAGCCGCAAGGCGATTCGCCGGGGACTCCTTCGAGGTCGACTGCCTGGCCACTCCGGGGGCGCCGCCGTTTATCGAGACCTACGAGGACCAGCTGAAGGCCGCGCCGGGGATGATCCGGCTCCTGAGGGAGAACGAGGCGCTCTCCGACGGCTTTGTGGTCGCCTGCCATTGCGATCCCAATCTGGACGCCTTGAAGGAGATTACCGCCAAGCCGGTGGTCGGCATCGGCGAAGCCTCGATGAAGCTGGCCACCCTGCTCGGGCATCGGTTCGCCGTGCTCTCCACCTCCGCCCATTCCATCCCCAATAAGGAGGCCCTGATCCGGAAGTACCATCTCCAGGACCTCGGCTTCGTGACCGCCCCCGGGAAAGGCGCGCGCGGAGGCTTGGAGGAGAAGCTCCTCGAGGCCGCCCGCAAGGCTGTCGCCGAGAAGGGGGCCGAGGTCCTGGTGCTGGGGTGCGCCGGATTGGCCGGCCTGGACCGGCGCTTCCAGAAGGCCCTGAGGGCTCCGGTCCTCGACGGTGTGGCCTGCGCCCTGATCATGGTCACGGGCCTTGTCCGCTATGGGGTATCGACCAGCAAGATCGAGCGCTACAATCCCCTTCCGGGATGATCACCCGCAGGCTGAGCTTTTGACAAGGAGATCCACGATGCGCCAAGCCCTTCCGATCCTCTCTCTCGTCATCGGCGCGCTCGTCTTTCCGGCGGGCTGCCGGCATGAATCGTCCCCCGCCAAGGAGATGGCCATGATCACGGTCTACCAGTCGTCGGTCGAGCTCGGCGACCCTCACATCTGCAGCGACTCGGCGAACAGGCTCAGCCTGGTCTTCTCCGTCTACGACGCCCTCGTCCGCATGGATGCCGCCGGGGCCTACCAGCCGGCGCTGGCCGAGAGCTGGAACGCTTCCGGGGATGCCCGCGCCTGGACTTTCCGGCTCAGGCACGGCGTGAAGTTCCACAACGGGGACGTTCTGCGCGCCGATGACGTCATCGCGACGCTGGGCCGGGTGCTGGATCCGTCCCTCGGCGGGTCGTTCGGCACCCAGGGCGTCTACCTGAGCTATCTCGGAAGCGCCGAGATCGCCAAGGTCGACGATCTGACCGTTCGGATCGTCACGGGAGAGCCGATGGCCGACCTTCTCGACCTGCTGGTCGCCATGCCCATAAGCCCGGCCGGCGCTCTGGCCCGGCTGCCCCATGAATATGTGGGCAGCGGGCCCTATCGGGTCCGGGAGCAGAGCCCCGGCGAGATCGTTCTGGAGGCCTACCCGGACTATTGGGGCGGGGCCCCGGAATACGGCCGCATCCGCTGGGTGGCCGAGGCGGACGCCGGGAAGCGGGTGGAAGCCCTGCTCGACGGCCGAGCGGACATCGTCGCCGGTGTGGACGCGGGGGGAAGGGCCAAGCTCTCGGCGGCCGAGGGCTTTTCGCTTCGCGACTGGAAGAGCGGGCTGTGCGTCATCTTCATGCTCAACAGCCTCGAGGGTCCTTGCCGGGACCGCCGGGTCCGTCAGGCTTTGAATTATGCCCTGGATGTGGACGCGATCATCGCCGAAGTCGTCGGCGGCGCTGCCAGCCGGCTCAACGGCTATTTGACCCCCCACCACTTCGGCTACGACCCGGAGACGCCGGCCTACCCGCGCGACCTGGCCAAGGCCCGCGCCCTCCTGGCCGCGGCCGGATATGCGGACGGATTGAAGCTCACCTTCGACATCCCCTCGACGATGCC
>CAZLAM010000009.1:0-6870 GCA_964557435.1 uncultured Eubacteriales bacterium | reverse complement strand
AATGGGTCGTTCTGGCTAATCTCGTCGCCTGGCCGGTCGGATACTACGCCATGCGGACCTGGCTCAAGAATTTCGCCTATCGGATCGACCTGACCGTCCCGATGTTCCTGGGATCGGCCCTGGCCGCTTTGGCGATCGCCGCGGCCGTCATCAGCGTCCAAACCTACCGGGCCGCCTCCGCCAATCCAGCCGATTCCTTGAGAAACGAATAGGGGTCAGGCCTCTACGTTTAACGTAGAGGCCTGACCCCTGAGGGCCGGAGGTCTCTCTTTCGTCTTCGTGAGAGAACAGGCTCCGACCCCGATATTCCCTGTCTTTCCAGGCCGGATCGGATTCGGGAAAATTTGTATTAATTTGTGCCAACCTTTATACAATTTTCCGAGTATGTATTAACGGAAACCGTTATTACAACCTCAAACGACTCGGATTTCGGAGGCGAACCGATGAACCTGATCTCTCGCGCCGAGGAATTGATCCTCCTAGCCATTCTCGGCCTTGGGGACGAAGCCTACGGGATTTCCATCCTGGAGTTTCTTCAGGAAAAAACCGGAAACGCCTGGTCCTTCGCCCAGATCTACGACCCCCTCGATAAGCTGACCCGGAAAGGGTACGTCCGGAAACATCCGGGCGGCTCGACGCCGGAACGCGGCGGGCGGCCGAGAAGCTTTTATACGCTGACCGCGGACGGACGCGAAGCCCTCCTGGAGATCCGCCGGGTCGTCGACTCCGTTTGGGGCTGCGTTCCGAAAAACGCCCTGACCTGACGCTTCGGATCATGACCCGCCCGCATTTCTTTCCCCCTCGGTTGGCCGAACGCCTGGCCGGCCGGGCTCTGGACGAAGGGGAACGGTCCGTTCGGCTTGGCGACCTCGAGGAACGCTTTCAATTCCTCGCCCGGGAGCTGGGGGAACAACGGGCGCGGGCCTGGTATCGAGGGCAGGTTCTTCGGCTCGCCCTTTTGTCCGGATTCAATCACATCCGATGGAGTTTCATCATGTTCAAAAACAATCTCATCATCGCCTGGCGGAACATCAAGAAGAGCAAAGCCTATTCCGCCCTCAACATCCTCGGTTTGGCCGCCGGGATGGCTGTTTTCATTCTCATCATGCTCTTCGTCCGGACCGAGCTCAGCTATGACCGGTATCACGCCAACATCAAGGACACCTATCGAATCCTTTCCGAGGCCCCTCCCGGCGGCGGCTTTCAGGGATCACGAATCGCGCCCATCGTCATGGCCCCCCTCGGCCCGGCCATGGCCCGGAATTTCCCGGAAGTCCTGGCCGCGACGCGGATCGATTTATGGTCGAATGTCTTGATCAAAATCGGAGCCGAGAGTTATCTCGAGAAGACGTTCTTTTGGACCGACCCCCAGACGTTCGATATCTTTTCGTTTCCTTTCGTTCGGGGCGATCGGGCCGCGGCCCTGAAAGATCCGTTCTCGCTCTTGGTGTCCGAACGGGAGGCGCGCCGCCTCTTCGGCCCGGCCGATCCGCTCGGCCGGACAATCACCTACACGGATTCCGGCCAAGCGTACGAATTCCAGGTCACGGGGGTTTTCCGGGACATCCCCGCGAATTCCCATTTCGTCATGGACATCGTGGCCCCATTCGAGACGATGGGCAAAATACAGAACCAGGATCTGACCCGATGGAGCAACATGAACGTCTACGCCTATGTCCTTTTGAAGCCCGGAGCGGACGTGAAGGCGCTGGACGCCAAGCTGCCGGCGTTCATTGATCGGCAAGCCGGAAATCAAATCTTCCAGCTTCAAGGGCGAAAAATGCGCTTTTTCTTACAGCCTCTGGCCGAGGTTCATCTTTATTCCGGAGCCAACTTTGAAATCTCCCCGCCCGGCGACAGCCGATTCATACTCCTCTTCGCTTCAATCGCCGTGCTGGTCCTTATCATCGCCTGCGTCAATTATATGAACCTAGCCACGGCCCGATCCCTCAAACGGGTCAAGGAAATCGGCTTGCGCAAAGTCGTCGGCGCGGCCAAGGGACAGCTCGTCCGGCAGTTCCTGGGGGATTCGATGATGATGACCTTTCTGGCGCTTCTCCTGGCCGTGGCCGGAGTTCTTCTGGTCCTGCCGGCTTTTCGGGCCTTCGCCGAGCGAGACATTGCGTTCAATCCTCTCCGCGACGTCGCCCTCATGTCCGGCTTGATTTCGTTGGCCGCCGTTGTCGGAGCGGCGGCCGGAAGCTACCCGGCGTTTTTCGCCTCCTCGTTCCGGCTGGTGTCCTCCCTCAAGGGCACGGGTTCCGCAAAAGCCAAGGGCCGGGGACTGCGCAACGCTCTGATTGTCTTCCAATTCGCCGCTTCGATCGCCTTGATCATCTGCACGATCGGAGTCCTCGGCCAGCTCAGCTTCATCCGCAACCGGGACATGGGCTACGAGCGCGAGCAGATTCTCGTCCTCACGCCACAGGGGGGGATCAATAAAAATCTCGAGGCGTTCAAAACCGAGTTGGAACGGAACCCTTCCGTCCTCGCCGTCGCCGCATCGTCCAGTCTGCCCAACAACATCAACTCGCTCACTTTTGCCCAATGGCCGGGCAAGCCGGAGACGCCCAATATCCAGATCTATGAACTGGTAGTCGACCGTAATTTCGTCGATCTTTACGGTCTCAAAATCGTCCGGGGCCGGAATTTCTCGCAGGAAACGGCATCCGACTCCGCGGGCGCCTTCCTAATCAATGAAACGGCCCTCAAGGCTTTCGGCTGGGACGATCCCGTCGGCCGGGAATTCGGCCTGAACCGGGACAAGAAGGCGCGGGGAAGAATCGTCGGGGTGGTCAAGGATTTTCACATGCATTCCCTTCATATGCCGATCATGCCGCTCTATCTTTCCTTGAATCAGGCGGCGTCGAACAGGTTGTCCATCAAAATCCGGGGCCAAAACATCCCCCAGACCGTCGCCGCGATCGGCCGAATCGGGGACCGCTTCTCGGCCGGATATCCGTTCGATTTCGCTTTCTTCGACCAGATCTTCGACCGGGCCTATCGAACGGATCGGCGCCTGGGCCAGATTTTCGCCGTCTTCGCCCTCTTGGCGGTCTTCATCGCCTGCCTGGGCCTCGTCGGTCTGGCCTCCTTCGCGGCCGAGCGGAGAACCAAGGAGATCGGGATCCGCAAGGTTCTCGGCGCTTCGTCGCCGGGCGTCATCATCCTGCTCTCCCGGGAATTCATGATGTGGGTCGTTCTCGCCAACGTCATTGCCTGGCCGGTCGGATATTTGGTCTTGCGCGGCTGGCTGCAGAATTTCGCCTACCGAATGACCCCGACCCTGCCCATGTTCCTGGGCTCAGCCCTGTCCGCCCTGACGATCGCCGCGGCCGTCATCGGCGTCCAGACCTACCGGGCCGCCTCGGCCAATCCGGCCGATTCCCTGAGAACCGAGTAGGGGGCCCTGCCCCCTAGCCCCCGTCTTGGCCCGGCCGCCCGGCCTTTGCTATAAATACGAGCGAAGGCCGCAATGAAAGCCGACCGCCGGAAGATTTTGAAGAACGCGTTTCTTCTCCTTCTCCCCTTTACCTTCACGGCCGCCGCGTTCACTTTTCAGTTCCACCTGGCGACGCGGGACGCCGGCGTTCCTGTCGAAATCCTCCAACATTTTTTCATTCAGCTCGAGATCTGGCTTCCCTGGGCGATTCTGACGCCGTTCATTTTCAAGGCCGTGAAACGGATTCGGGAGGCCGGAGGACGTTGGTACGTCCAAGCGGCCGGACATCTCGCGGTCGCGGTCGTCTCCCTGGCGGCCCAGGCCGTTCTTTATCACTTCATTGGCTTGGGATTGGCTCTTCACGTGAACGCCCGGCCGCCGCTCTCCATCCTCAATGTTTCCCTGAAAATCTACGATATGCGAATCTTGTCTGATGGCATCATCCTCGGAATTAGGCTGGCCCGGGAACGGGCCCTGGCCGCGGCCGAACTCAAAGCCCAACTGGCCCAGGCTCAACTCGGGGCTTTGAAGACCCAAATCCATCCTCATTTCCTTTTCAACACCTTAAACACCGTGTCCGCCCTGGTCCATGAGGACCCCGACGCCGCCGATCGCACCATCGGCCGGTTGAGCGAACTACTCCGCCTAACCCTGGAAAATTCCGGCCGACAGGAGGTTCCGCTTCAAGAAGAGATCGACGTCCTGGGAATTTACCTGGATATCCTGGAAACCCGCTTCGGGGAGCGGATCAAATTCCGCTTCGAGATCGAATCCATCCCGCCAAGGCGCCGGTTCCGAGTTTCATCCCTCAACCGCTCGTCGAAAACGCGGTTTGCCACGGGGTTGCCCCTCGCCGAGAAGGGGGAACCGTGACGATCCGGGCTGGGCAATGCGGGGACCGGCTGAATCTTACGGTCTCCGACGACGGCCCCGGCTTCGCCGGAAATCCCCAGTCCCAGATCCGCCAGGGTTTCGGTCTGGCCAACATCCGGGAGCGACTGGAGTTGATGTATGGCCGGGACGGAAGCCTGATTCTAGAGAACGAAGACGGCGCGAAGGCGACGATCTCCATCCCCCGGCGCGTTTCCCCGAAAGCCGAATAATGGCCAATCCTGAATCTTCGTCCGGCATCCGCGTCCTGATCGTCGATGATGAAGCGCCGGCCCGCCGCCGCATTCTCCATCTTCTGAAAAACGACCTGCGATTCTATTGCATCGGTGAAGCCGACAACGGCGCGGACGCTGTCTCCGCCATCCTCGATCTCAAGCCCGACCTGGTCTTTCTCGACATCCAAATACCGGAGATGGACGGCTTCGAGGTCATCCGGACAATCAGGCCGGTCCGCATGCCCACCGTCATTTTCGTCACCGCCTTCAATCGATACGCGGTCCGGGCTTTTGAAGTCCATGCCCTGGATTATCTCCTCAAACCATTCGTCGTGGACCGTTTTCGATCAGCTCTCGGCCGGGCCGCGGATCGGATCCGGGCCGCCCGGACCGGGGGGGGAATACGGCCGAAACATCGAAATGCTGCTCCGCGATTTCGGGAAGACGGCTGCCTTTCCCGAACGACTCCTGGTCAAATCCGGCGAAAAGCTCGTCCTCGTTAAAACGGGCGAAATCCGGCGGATCGAAGCGGCCGAAAAATACGTCATCCTCCACGGCGAGACGACGCGGCACATCGTCCGGGACGGGATGACCACCATGGAGGCGAAACTCGATCCGAGAAAATTCGTCCGCGTCCACCGGTCCCACATCGTCAACCTCGAAGTGATCCGCGAAGTTCAGCCCCTGTTCCACGGCGAGGCCGTCTTGATCCTGAAGAACGGCGACCGCATCCCCCTCAGCCGCACGTACCGCGATAAAGAGGAATTTCTGTCGCCGTCCATCGTTTTCCTCCTCGCTTCAAGGGCCTGATATCCTCGGCCCAGCGATCGAGAACCTAAATCAGCCTAGGTCCGCTCGATTTTTTTTCGGCGCCGCGGGCAAATTCGAGCGCCTGGAAAACCCAGGCCGCTCCATAGACCACCAGGCCGGATAGCGGGATCTTGATGTTGTCGATTTCGTCGGTGATCAGGATCAGGACCGCGGCGATCAAGCCGGCCATGCCGATCAATCCCACAATCAAAACGTTGAATCCGGCGTAGAACCGGGGGACGATCTGGACCGCATCGGACTTGAATTTCTTATGGATCACCAGGGTATGGATGATGTAAATTGCCGCACCCGACAAGATCAGCGCCAGCCCCGTTTTGAACTCCCCCCTCAAGTCGCCCTTGAGGACGCCGAAGAGGACAAGAGCAAGGCCGATGAGGACGACATGGTAAGCCAGCGTTCGGAAGTAATAGAAAACGGCCTTGGTCCCCAGATCCCGGTCATGCGGTTCGTTGTTCCGCGCCGCCCGCCATTTGATGAAGACATAGGCGATGGGCGCGAGGGGGACAAGAACATAGATTAAATACGATGCGAAAGGAAATAATTGAAACAATCCCAAGCCGGGCATGGTCGGCCTCCTTATTGAACATAGACGTCCCGCCTTTGATCTAGGCGGATTATAGAGAATTCCCGGTTTTTTATTCAAGACATTTTTTTTCTCCCGGCCTCTTGACAAAGCTAAAAACTTGGATATAATACAGACTGGTTTGTGTAACAGACTGCAAGCGAAGGAAAACACCATGAACAACGATTTCGAAGTTATCGAACGACGGACAATTCGCTATTTCTACGAAGACGGGATGACCGAGGTTTACATTGGCGTAGTCTTTCTCGCTCTGGGCGCCTCCCTTTACGGCCAGTATTTCCTTCCGGTGAAATCCGTTTTACGTGTTCTTTCGATTCTTTTAACAGTCCCCGCGATGTTCGCCCTGGCATTCCTTCTACGCAGGGGGATGCGCTTCTTTAAACAGCGGGTTACCTATCCTCGGACGGGATTCGTTTCGTATAAAAAAGAAAACCGGCCCAGCCGCCGCCGCCGGGGGGCGATTCTCGGCGCGCTGTTCGGTTTTCTTTTTTGCACTCTGATAATTATTTTCCCGGCCTTCGAAGACTGGCTGCCGGCCCTCGACGGCGCCATCGGAGCCTTGGTTTGTCTGCTTATGGCCGGCAAGTCCGGACTCCCCCGCTTCCGAATCCTGGCCGGCCTGAGTCTCGTTACGGGACTTTTTGTGGCCGTTAAGGGCTTCGGGGGAGAGAAAGGCGGCAGTCTATATTTTGCATTATTCGGCGCGACCCTGCTTCTTTCCGGGCTGGTTACGCTCGTCCTCTATCTCCGCCGGCAACGCCCGGCCGGGGAGGGTGCCGATGAGTCCTGATCCCCACGGACTGGCCGACATCGACCGGGTCATCCACGAACCGGCCCGCCTCGTAATCGCCACCATCCTGTCCGTCGCCGAAAGCGCCGATTTCCTGTTTCTTCAGCGCGAGACGGGC
>CAZLAM010000008.1:0-9964 GCA_964557435.1 uncultured Eubacteriales bacterium | reverse complement strand
CCTTCGAAGGTGACTTGGCCGCCCAGACGCCCGGCCCCGGGACCAAGGTCGATGATGTAATCGGCCCGCTCAATCACGGCCGGATCGTGTTCGACGACAATTACGCTGTTGCCCTTGTCGCGCAGGTCCTTCAACACGTCGAGGAGGTGGGCGATATCGCGCTGGTGCAGGCCGATGGACGGTTCGTCCAGGACATAGACCAGGCCGACCAGGTCGCAGCCGAGCTGGCGGGCCATCTTGATCCGCTGGGACTCGCCGCCGGAAAGCGTGGAGACGGACTGGTTCAGGGACACATAGCCGATGCCCATGCGGACAAGATGCCCGAGAAGCTCGTTTGTCCGCCGGACGATCGGCGTGGCCAGCGGACCGCGGACCGTGCGAAGAAATTCCCGCAAGTCGGCCAGCTCGAGGGAGACGAGCTCGGGGATCGTCCGACCCTGGACCGAGACGGAGCGAGCCCGGGCCTGGAGGCGCGAGCCGCCGCATTCCCCGCAGGGGACGAACCGGAAATACTGCGAGTCGTGGACGGAGGAGCCCCGGGCCGCCCCCTCGTGTCCGGAGGTGCGCCGCTTGATGCCGGTCACGATGCCCTCGAAATTGATGTTGTAGAAGCGGTTGCCCTCGTTATCCTTGAGGTGCGTCTTTTCGGAATAGAGGAGAAGATTGATTTCTTGGGGGGAGAATTTTTTAAGGGGTTTGTCGAAGTCGAACAGGTTGCTGTTGCGGACGACCTTCAACAGCCAGCGGCCTTCGGTGAAATGGCGGTGCCGGATGGCGCCCTGGGCCAGGGTGAGGTCCCAATCGACGAGGGCATCGACGTCGAATTTGAGCTCCTGGCCCAAACCGCGGCAGCGGGGGCACATTCCGGCCGGGTTGTTGAAGGAGAAGGCGATCGATTCGCCGATGCGGGGCTCGCCGCAGCGGGAGAAGAGGAGCCGCAGATAGGTGTAGATCTCGGTGGCCGTGCCGACGGTCGAGCGGGGATTCCGGCCCAGGGGTTTCTGGTCGATGACGATGACGGGAGAAAGGTCGCGGATCTCGTCCACGTCGGGCCGGCTGAGCTTGGACAGGCGGCCGCGCTCGAAGGCGCTGAACGTCTCCAGAAGCTGGCGCTGGGCCTCCGTGTACAGGGTGTCGAAAACGAGGGAGGACTTGCCCGAGCCGGAAACGCCGGTGACGACGACGATCTTGTTCCGGGGGATGGAAACGGAAATGTTGCGGAGGTTGTGGGAACGGGCGCCGATGATGCGGATGGGGCGGTCCATGGAGTGTCCTAAGGGCGCAATTTAGCCTTGAGCGTGAGGGGATGTCAAGATCGAGGGGGCAGGGGGGAATGGAAAGGGAATCTTGTTCCCTGCCGGGGACCAAACAAGAAAAAACAATCGATTTGGCGCATAATATTATTCACCCTTAGGGTGAACGCCGACTTGACAACTGACCCTCCTGTATATATTATATATTCGTTCACCCTGGGGATGAATAATTATTCCTAGAAATGGGAACGCCCCGTGCAAATTGTTTTTCGTCATAAAAAATTGAGCGATTGTTTCATGCAGCATCAAAGAGGCGTCCGGGAATGGGGACCCGAAGTCGCCCGGAAATACATCCATCGGATTCAAATCATTCAAGCGGCGAAATCCAGGCTGGATTTGAATTCGTTCCCAGGGTTGAATTGCCACCCGCTCAAGGGAAAGCGGCAGGGTCAATATGCGATTTCTTTAACCCAATCATGGCGACTGATTATTTCCCTCCAAGGAGACCAGATGGAAATCGTGCGAATCGAGGAAGTGAGCCATCATTATGACTGAAAAAAGAATTTATTCCGATCTCCCGATTCCGCCGGGCGAATATCTCGCCGAGGTCCTGAATATCGCCGGAATGAGCCAAATCGATCTGGCCAAAAGGATGGGACGCCCGCCTCAGGCCATCAACGAAATCATTAACGGCGAAAAAGCCGTTACTCCCGAAACGGCGCTACAGCTTGAGCGAACGCTGGGTGTACCGGCCTATCTCTGGACGAGACTCGAGGAGGATTATCGTTTTATCAAAGCAAAAAAAGCGGAAGAAAAGACCATTGAAAATGAATTTCAATACCTGGAGGAAGCCCCCTATCCGGACCTGGCGCGAAAAGGGTATGTAAAAAAGAACTGCGATAAGCCGAATCAAGTACGGGAACTCCAGCGTTTTTACGGCGTCGCGTCTTTACCCAATATAAACAGAGTCAAGGCTTATGCCGCGGCTTATCGATGTTCCACGGTTCATCAAGCCTCCCCCTACGCCTTGGCCGCATGGCTCCGATGCGCGGAAATCGAGGCCGGGAAGATAACGACTCCGCCGTTCACAAAAAGCAAACTGAAAGCTTCTTTCGATAAAATCCGGCATCTGACTCTAGCCCCTTTCCCCGATTCCATCGGGAAACTTCGCGAGATCCTTGGCGATTGCGGAGTCGCACTTGTCCTGATGCCCCACCTCGCAAAAACAATTGCCCATGGGGCGGCGCTTTGGCCCGATCCGGAGCACCCGGTTTTAGTCTTGAGTATCAGGGGAAGTTGGGCGGATATCTTTTGGCTCGGCATGTTCCATGAAATCGGCCATATTCTGCTTCACGGCCGCAAGGTTTTTATCGACGCCGGAGAAATTAATTCCGATTCGAACGAGGAAGAAATCCAGGCGGACCGATTCGCCGCCGGCATTTTAATCCCGGAAGAGCGCTACAAAGAATTCCGGCAAACCGCCTTGTTTGACGAAAACAGCATTATGGATTTCGCAAAGAATATCGACATCCATCCGGGGATTGTCGTTGGACGGCTTCAACACGATGGGCGGTTGCCGCCTAAAACGCCGTTTAATAAATTCCGCGCTCGCTTGGTGGGGAAGCGGGCGATTTAATTCCGTCTCAGCCCCGTTCCGCAATGGAGACGTTGCCTTCAGGATCGAAACGGATTTTTTCAATCGAGCGAGTTATTTTCGATCCTTTTAAAGGGCGTCTTGGTGCGCTCCAAGGCGTAGGCGCTCAGCTCATATTTCAACCCGTACTGGCCGTGCGACCAAGAAGCGGCGATCTTCAACTCCGCCGCCTTCCGGTAACGCTTCACGGCCTCAGCCCGCTTTCCTAAAAGATCGAGCATGTGCCCCTGCCAGATCAAAGAGAAGGCCCTCATTTTCGGGTCTGCGCCGAATCGGTTTTCCATCCGTTCGTAGACATCCAGCGCGTCCGCGTAGCGGACCGCATCATAAAGCGCGAACCCTATTCTCATGACGTAGCGGGTCGAATCGATGGTCTCCAGCCATTTCGGGGAATATTTCCCGGCCAGCTCGCGGCTGGACGCCATCCCCCAGCCGAAGCTGTCGACGAGGATATCGGGGCGCGATTTCATCTCGCGGATCCAGCCGGTCAAAAAGGCCTGATATTGGACGAGCCCGGCCGCATCGACTTCGGACAGGCCCTTGATGAACTTCTTAAGGACGCGGAAGAACTCGTCGGGAGCCTCGTCATAGATGCCGTGGCCGGCGTTCTCGAAGACGACCATTTGGGATCCGGGGTGATTGCCCTGGAGATTGACGCGTTTTTTTTCTCCCCAGGTCAGGTCCCATTTCCCCTCCAGGATCAAGGTCGGGATCGGATTTTTGACGAAGGCCCCGGTAAAATCCCACCGGCCTTCGGTCTGGCCGATAATGCCGTTGAAATTATTTTCGTTGACCCATTCGTAAAGCGCCCCTTGGGCCAGCCGCTCCGGCGAGGGCCGGTAGAAATTCTGGCGCTTCCAATCGCCGTTGATAAAATTGTTGTAGATGGAGAGCTCGATCATTTTCTGCCGGGGAAGGTCGTGCGCTTTGGCGTATTCCCGAAGCTCCGGGCGGAGCTCTTTCATCCGGGTCCGCTCGGCTTCGGTGACGAATTCGTCCTGGCGTGACGGGCCGTCGTCGGCCCGCATTCCCGGGGAGGCCCCGAGCAGGACCAAGCCGGCGACGTTCTCGGGATGAAGGACAGTATAAAGCTGGGCCAGAAAACCGCCGTAGGAATAGCCCAGGACGATCCATTTCTTGAATCCGAGGGCCTTGCGGACGGCGTCCAGGTCTTCCACCGCCTGTTCGACGGAATACCCCTTCTCTCCCGACTTGAAATCGGAAAGCCCGCAGCCGCGCTGGTCGTAATAGACGACCGCGGCGTTTTTCTTCAGCCGGGAAAACCAGGGGTGAAAGTAATGATGGGTTCCGCCCGGCCCGCCGTTGATGAGTACAATCGGTGTTCCTTGGCCCTCGACTTCGACATAAAGCTCGGCATCGCCAACGTTGATGCGCCGCTTTTCGAGCCCCGTGATCCGGTCGCACCAACGGAGCGCGGCCGGGATCTCGGTCAGCAGTCTGGGTTCGACATGGGAAGTCTTATCCAGGATGGATTCGCCGTGGGTCGGCTCTTGAAGGGCGGGTTCCGTCGAACACGAAACCGTCAGCACGGCCAGGACGACCAAGGCTAAGGCGGACGAAACGGCACCCTGGGTTTTCATCATCTTGTCTCCTCAAAGGACTATACGTTCGAGGAACGCCGGACGTTACGTCCAGGCAATTGTTTTTCGGCCTGATTTCGGCTATAATTGCACTCCGTTCCTGGGGAATATGTCGCTCCGCGTCTAAGATTCTCTTCTCCCAAGACCCTGCGAAAACCCGAGCGAACCCGTATCGATAGAATCACGAGGAAGTGTCCGCCATGACGACCGACATCGACAGCATGCGCAATATCGGAATCAGCGCCCACATCGACTCCGGCAAGACCACGCTGACCGAGCGGATCTTATTTTATTGCAAGAAGATCCACCGGACCCACGAGGTCAAGGGCAAGGACGGCGTGGGGGCCACCATGGACCACATGGAGCTTGAGCGCGAGCGCGGCATCACCATCACCTCGGCCGCCACGCACGTGGAATGGAACGGCCACCCCATCAACATCATCGACACGCCCGGCCATGTCGATTTCACCATCGAAGTCGAGCGCTCGCTCCGGGTCCTCGACGGCGCGGTCCTCGTCCTGTGCTCGGTGGGCGGCGTCCAATCCCAGACCATCACCGTCGACCGCCAGCTCCGGCGGTACAACGTCCCCCGCATCGCCTTCATCAACAAATGCGATCGCGTCGGAGCCAACCCCTTCAAGGTCCGGGACCAACTGGCTGAAAAGCTCCGCCACAACGCCGTCCTCATGCAGGTCCCCATCGGTCTGGAGGACAAGCACGTCGGCCTGGTTGATCTGGTCCGCCTCAAGGCCCTGTATTTCGAGGGCGCGGACGGAGAGACGATCCGCGAAGCGGAGATTCCCGCCGACCTGCGCGACGAAGTCAAAGTCCGCCGCGAAGCCCTTCTCGACGCGGCCTCGCTGTTCTCCGACGAGCTGACCGAAGCCATTCTGGAAAATCAAGTGACCGAGGACCTCATCCACGAGGCCGTCCGCCGGGGCACGATCTCCCGCAAGCTGACGCCGGTCTTCATCGGCTCGGCCTACAAGAACAAGGGCATCCAGCCCATGCTCGACGGGGTGATCCACTACCTGCCCAACCCGGCTGAAGTCGATAATTTCGCCATCGATCTCGACAACGAGGGCAAGGACGTCAAACTTGAAACCGACTCCGCCTTGCCCGTCGTCCTGCTGGCCTTCAAGCTCGAGGACGGACCCTACGGCCAGCTCACCTATATCCGCGTCTACCAGGGCCGGGTCGAGAAAGGCACCGAGATCGTCAACACCCGGTCGCGGCACAAGGTCAAGGTCGGCCGTCTCGTCCGCATGCATGCCGACCACATGGCCGACATCCCCTCGGCCGAGGCCGGCGATATCGCCGCCCTGTTCGGCATCGATTGCGCCTCGGGCGACACCTTCGCCGCCCCCGGCCTCAACTACACCCTGACCTCGATCTACGTGCCCGAGCCGGTCATTTCGCTGTCCATCAAGCCGGTGGACAAAAAGGCCTCGGACCGGGTGGCCAAGGCCCTCAACCGCTTCACCAAGGAAGACCCGACGTTCCGGACGCATGTCGATCCGGAATCTCACGAAACCATCATCCAGGGCATGGGCGAGCTCCATCTCGACGTCTACGTCGAACGGATGAAGCGCGAATACAACGCCCAGGTCGAGATCGGCATGCCCCAGGTCGCCTACCGCGAGTCCATCACTCTGAGCACGGAATTCGACTACACGCACAAGAAGCAGACCGGCGGCGCCGGCCAGTTCGGCCGGATCAGCGGCCGGATCGAACCGACAGCCGACGCCCCTTATGAATTCGTCAACGACGTCAAGGGCGGACGCATCCCCCGGGAATTCATCCCCGCCTGCGACAAGGGTTTCCAGGCAGCCATGAAAAAAGGCGAGCTCATCGGCTTTCCGGTCATCGGCGTGCGGGTCATCATCGAGGACGGCCAGTATCACGAGGTCGACTCATCGGATCACGCTTTCCAGGCGGCGGCCATCGGCGCCTTCCGGCAGGTCTATCGCAAGGCCAAACCCCAGATCCTGGAGCCGATCATGAAAGTATCGGTCGAAGGGCCGGTCGAGTACGCCGGAAACGTCTTCGGCTCGATCAACCAGCGCCGCGGCATCATCGTCAGCTCGGTCGAGGACGGATCGTTCGCCCGCATCGACGCCGAGGTGCCGCTCAGCGAAATGTTCGGTTATTCGACCCAGCTCCGGTCCCTGACCCAGGGCAAAGCCGAATTCACAATGGAATTTTTCAAGTACGGGCGGGTCCCGGTCTCGGTCGCCGAGGAGCTCATGGCCGCCTACGTCGAAAGACGGCGCGCCGAGTCCGCCAAGTAACCCCGGCCGGAGAGGAGATTGGGTTAATGCTCAAAGACGAACTGATCAAGCGAAGCCCGCTGCGGATTCTGGAAAAATCCATCCACGGCGGGCTGGGCAAAGGCCAGATCGGCGTTCTCGCCTCGCCCAAGGGCGTGGGAAAAACGGCCTGCCTGGTCCACATCGCCACGGACAAGCTCATCCAGGGCCGGCCGGTCATCCACGTTTCCTACGCCAGCCGGGTTGATTACATCATCAACTGGTACGAGGACATCTTCACCGAGCTGGCCAAGAAGCGCAAACTCGAAGCCGCGGTCGACATCCATGACGAGCTGATCCGGAACCGGGTCATCATGAACTTCAAGCAGGACGGCGCCCGCACCGAGCAGGTCCTGCGCAGTCTGGAGGCGATGATCGGGTTCGGCAAGTTCGCCGCCGATGCCATCATCGTGGACGGCTATGATTTCTCCGTCGGCGCGGCGGAGGATCTTCGCCAGTTCAAAGCCTTCGCCCAGAAGACGGGCGTGGAGGTCTGGTTCAGCGCTTCGCTCAAGGAAGAGGACGGTCCGCTTTTCGACGCGGCCGGACTCCCCGCGCTCCTTAAAGACGTGGTCGGGGCCATCGATGTTCTGATCACCCTTCATGCCCAAGGCGATCACGTCGAGCTCAAGGTCGTCAAGGACCGGGATTATGCCGCGCCGGGGCTGTTGAAGCTGAAGCTTGATCCGAAGACGCTACTCATCATGTAGAGGAGGGCTCAGCGGATGGGTCTCAAAGCACGCGCATTTCCCCAGCGAGGAAATGCGCTCCGCTCCTCTCTCGCTCCTCCCGTCCAGAGACGGGAGACCATGCTCGCTCGTTCGTCGACGGGCTTTGAGACCCACCCGCCTCGCCCTAGCTTAATAAAGCCATTATATTTAAAACTCCCTCATCAATGGGCTTTGCCTCCGACTCCCCTCGCCCTGAGAAAAATCCAAAAACAAATTTCTTTCACGTCGTCGATTCTATGCTGTCACATAAGACGAGCAAGGCACACGGGTTTCGGGTCTCACATCCCTCGCCCTTTCTTAAAAAGACCAAATAAACTTTTTAATAAGCCGTCTACAAGCTTTGTGGCCTACCAGCCTCGCCCTTTCATAAGAAAATCCATATATTTTATGCTTCCGCGTCGATGGATTTTGTCTCCGACACCCCTCGCCCTGAGAAAAAAACTAAACTTGATCTCACTGGCGTTGGCGCTCGTCGCGCTCATCCCCGCTGCGGCCAAAGCCCAGGCGATTCGGGTTACGGACGATATCGGGAAGACGTTCACTTTCGACGCGCCGCCCCGTCGGATTATTTCGTTGGCCCCCAATATCACCGAAATCCTGTTCGCCCTCGGTCTGGACGATCGGATAATCGGCGTTACGCGATACTGCGACTTTCCGGCTGCGGCGGCGGCAAAGATGAAGATCGGCGGTCTGCTCGACCCGAACATCGAGAAAATCCGATCCCTGTCCTCTGACCTCGTCATCGCTTTCCGCGGCAATCCGCTCAGCGCCCTGCGCAAGCTCGAGGAGCTCCGACTGCCCGTTTTCACCCTGGATATCGGCGCCGGACTGGCGGCGGTTGCGCCGACGATCACCAAGATCGGCGCCGTGACGGGAAAAGTCCCGGAGGCGGACCGGCTCCTGGCCGGCCTGGCGGCCAAACTCGGAGAAATCGATGCCGCGCTGTCTCCCGTCCGATCGTATCCCAGAGTTTTCCTCAGCCTGCAAGGATTGGGCCTTTGGACGTTCGGCCGGGACAGCTATTTCACCGACCTCCTGGTGCGGGCCAAGGCCGTGAGCATCACCGCTGCCATCGCCAAAAGCTGGCTCGAATACGGCCGGGAGAGTTTGATCCAAGACGATCCCGACGCCATTATCATCCTGGCCAAATCCGAAGCGGATTTTCGAAACGCCGTCGACTGGTACCGCACCCGGGGGGCATTAAACAATCTGCGCGCCGTGCGTGAGAACCGGTTTCTCTTTCTCGATCAGGACGCGGCCAGCCGTTTCGGCCCCCGCCTGTACGACACCCTGGCCGATTTGGCCCGCCTTCTCCACCCAGAACGATTCCCCATCGGGCGCTGAATCGGGGACCGTGAGTGCCTTCAGCCGAATTTCCTGTATATAAACGAATTGCGGGCGCGCGAAAAGACTTTGGCACTACAATTATCGCTGTTTGTCGCCTATCGCCGCCGAGGACGGCGGCTGAACTCCGGCAGACGGATTTCGTATTGATTCATTGAGCATGTTAAAATGGCCGAACAAATGGTGAATTTCTTTTACGTCAAAGATATCCGGCACAAACACCGTCTGTTTTCCTCGGAACCGCCGGCCCTTCCGTCCAAGCCGTCCAAAGCCAAGGCGGTCTGGGAGCTGGCCAAGCGAAAACTCATGCTCCTGCCCCAGCGCACGCTCCGCCAGGAGCAGGCTTGCGGCCGGTCTCTGCGCATCCCCGACGCGGAAGTCCGCATCCTCCACGGCTCGGCCGACTCGAAATGGCTGAACGCCAAATTCCACTTTTTTCTGAATCGCCTGAGAATCAAGCGTCTGCTCATGCTCATCGGCGAACTGATTCTGGTCCCGATCACCGGTTTCTTCATGCTTCTGCCCGGCCCCAACGTAATCTTCTACGCTCTGGCCCTGATCATCATCACCCACTGGCAGTCCTTCCGCGGCATCCGGCACCTGCTTAAGAAGGAATTTATTTACGAGGCCCGTCCGGCGCTGGAAGAATGGGAGGCGGCCGTCAGCGGGGGCCGCGAAGCGGATTATCCGGCGCTCATCGACAAGATCGAAACGGAATTCGGTCTGGTCAATTTGCGCAAAGTCCTCTGGAAATAAGCCCGGCCGGCCCCGAAAACCAGGGGATTTTTTCGCCGGGAACGGTTTTTGGGGTCATGAACGATCTCCGGCTCCGGAACCCGACGCGGTTTTGTCGGCCCCGAGAAGATATTTTTCCACCGTCTGTCGGATATCATCCCGGACACGACGGAAGGCGGCCAGAATCTCCTCCTCCGAACCCGAGACCGCGGCCGGGTCCTCAAAGCCCAAGTGAGCCCTCTCGACACCACCGAAGAACAGCGGACAGGTTTCGTTCGCTCCATCGCAAAGCGTAATGACGAAATCGAAGTCGCGGTCCGCGAACTCGTCGAGCGAT
>CAZLAM010000007.1:0-38503 GCA_964557435.1 uncultured Eubacteriales bacterium | reverse complement strand
GGAGGTCGTTTTTCACCCGGGCGTAAGCGAGGCCGAGGTTCCGGCGGGCCATGGAAAATTTCGGATCGAGGGCGGCCGCTTTTTCCCATTCGGCGACGGCTGCGTCCGGCTGGAGATCGAAAAGCAGGTTGCCCAGATAGTAGGGAGCCCGGGGATCATTAGGCCTGGCGGCTTTGGCCCAGGTCAGGATGTCAAGGAATTCCAATTGAAAGGGAAACCCGTAATCAGGCGGGCAGGCGGCGGCGGTCCGCAACCGCTCCTCGGCGCCTTTGGCGTCGCCCTTACGATTAAGGGCATAAGCGGCCATGTAATGGACCAGCGGAAAATCGGAGGATCCTTTTTTATTCATCCCGATCAAACGCTCCAGGACCTCGGCCGCCTCATCCCATAAGCCGCAGCGGAGGTAATCGGCGGCCGTTTCCAGGTAATTGGCCGGAGCGTCGCGCATCAGGGCCGCCAAACGTTTCAGGATCGCTTTCCCCTCTTCCGGATTCAAGGCGGAGCGAATGAGCGCGGTTTCGTTCCAGCCCCAAAAACTCAGGGGATCGAGGGCCAGGGATTCGGCCGCTGTCGCCCGCGCCGCCTCCGGATAACCCATCTTGCGCTGAACGGCCGCCGTCAGGACGGCGATTTCCGGGCTCGCGGCGTTTTTCGCCCGGGCCCGCTGAAGCAGGTCCAGCGCCTCCCCATATTCCCCCTCCCGGCAGGCCAAGGTTGCCGATTCAAAATAACCGGCCGCCTGCCAGTGTTCGTCCCAGGCTGCCCGCTGGAAGGCCTCACGGGCCTCTTTGAACCGGCCCAAAGTCCTTCGCGCAACACCCAGATAATAGAGCGCTTCCCCATCCTTGGGACGCGTGTAGTTCTTGGTCGCCCTGGCCACGGCCCGGGCGAACATTTCCTCCGCCGACAGGGCCATTCCCCGCTTGAGGTGGAGAATCCCCAAAGCGATGTTGGTCCGGTAATCGCCGGGATCGCGGCGCAGGGCTTCCTCATAGTAGGGATACGGCTCAACGGCAGGGTTTTGGAATTGCTCGAGCCGTAATCCCGTCAGATACAACTCCTCGATTGAAGCGATGTCCTGGGGCGGAGAGGGAGGCGTCACGGCCGGCGGCAGAGGGGGCTTAATCCGCTTGACCGTGTCATACCGGACCAGGGGCCGCCCTTCATCTGACCACAAGGTCAAAGACAGCTCCCGGGGGTCGATTCCCTCCGGAATCTCAACTTCCCGAACAAACGGCTTATCCGGACCGACTCCAACCCGCTCCTCATGCACGCTCCGGACTCCCACGGACAGCACGACGCGGGCATCGGGAACCGGCCGGGTGGCATGGACGGCCAGGCGCGCCTTTCGCCCGTCGATCACGGTCAAGTCGCAGGCGGCGTCCTTGGTCGCCGCCTTGACCCCGCCGATCCCGCGCAGGGGATACCACCACTGTTTGACCGTCCGCGTCTCGAGCGGCTGGGTCCAGCTGTAGTCGGGCTGATTATCAGACCAGGCGCCGAACATGAGCTCGGCATAAGGTCCGTCGGCATCGGTCAGAATTGTCTCCCACAGCGCTCCCTCCGGTCCGATTCCCCAGGTCCAGATTTTTTTCCCGGGGACGACGTTGTGATCCCCGACAAAACAGATGCCGGCCGACTTGCCGTGATCATAGCCGGCCAGAAAATCCCCCTGGCCGTCGAAAGCAAAGAAGGAGGTCGGCCGGGCATGATTTTTCCACCAGCTCACGTCCACGCCCCGGCTGTAGTCCTGGCCGTTGAAAATCTCCGTCGAGAACGGCCAGTTGGAAAACTGGTTCTTGCCGTGGAACGCGGCCAGCGTCGTATCCGGCGGGAAGATGACCTGGTAATCGGGATTGGCGTGAATGGCGGCGTTGGCGAACCAGAGCATGGATTGGGCCGCCGCCGTACGGTTGATGACTTTAACCGTGACTTCGATCGCCGACGAGTCGGGCCGCAGGGTCAGGCCGACTAGCCAGCGGGTGCGGTGACGAAGCTCGGTTTCGCCCACCCAGACGGTGGCGCTGCCGTCCGGGGAGTTGACGATGACGTGATCGACGGGCATGAACGTCGTGGCCCGGTGATGATGGGGGACGTTCCACTCCACGCCGCCCGAGATCCAGGCGCCCAGCATGCCGATCAGGGCGGGCTTAATGACGTGCTGTCGGTAGATGAAATCATATCCGTTGGTTTTGTCCTGGGCCGAAAACAAGCGGCCGCCGAGCTCGGGCAGGACGCATAGTTTGAGATAGGCGTTCTCCAAATAAACGGCCCGGTAGGACTTATCCTGCTTGGTATCCGTGAGGAGGTCGAGAAAGGGGTAAGGATAGACGGGACCCTTGGCGCCTTGATAAGCGCGTCCGGAATAAAACATCGGGTTCGGCTCGGGCTTTTCGACGAGATAGGTCGGAAGAACGAGGGTTTCTTCGTAAACACGTGCTCCCGAGGTCGTCCCCTGACCGGACGCCGCCGGCAAGGCAGTTGCCGGGAAGCAAGTGATGACCAATCCGACGGCCGCGACGAATCTAGCGACGCGCATGATCAACCTCGACACTTCGCCCGGCGGGCTTGGCTCCGTCGCCGGAGACGACGGATAAACAGAACGATCAGGACGGCGACAACGATGAGAACGGCCAGGACGCTGAGGGTGATACCGTTGCCGCCGAGAAAAAGCGCAGCGGGGTTCCAGGACGGTTCGGCGGCAAATCGTCCTTCCGGACGACGGTACCGGTCGGGCATGTCGGGCACGCCGTTGCCGTCAAGGTCGGGAAACGATCGGAGGTAGTCGGACAGAGCGACCCACTCCTTGATTTCCTGGACGCCGGGTGTGGTCCGGTCGGCATCCACGACCGCGTCCAGGGGGTGTGAAAGCGGTTGACCGTTCTTGTCCCGGGCCTGCATTTTAAGAATGCCCTTGGAGGCCTTGGAGACGTAGCCGACCATGCCCTCGGTGTAAGAATTGATGACGATCCGATAGAGTTTTTTCGAGTCGAGCGGACGGTAACTCCCGTCCTGATCCTCAATCTCAACGCGCGTGACGCGGTCGAAAATGAGCCGGTGCGGATTGTAAGCGAACCGCAGACCGGCGAACTGCAGTCTGGCGTCGACGTTCATCGGAGCCACCGAGGCCTCGACTTCGAGCAGGCGGCGCACTTCCCTACCCGTCATATAGGCGGCCAGCAGCGGATATCCGAATTTGCCGTCCTCGCCTAAACCCAAAGACAGGACCCGGAACGCCTCTTCCACCGAAATCGAACCCCGGAGGAAAGAATCCCGGATGACCCCGACGGGTTGGACGGCGAAATGGACATGCTCGTAGGCCGTTCCCTCGGCTTTCCGGACAGCAGCCCGATAGGCGTCGGTAATGAGATCGCCCAAGCCCGCTTCTCTAGGATTGGCCTCCAGGAAGGCCAGGGACTCCAAATCGAAGGCGCTTTCGGCCAGGACCTGGGCGGAGCCTTCCGGAAAGACGGCCGCCAGATCGCGGTTGATCATGTTCGAGAATGCGGCCGCTTGGGCGGCGACGGCCGGGTCATCGGCAATATCCGCGCCGACGGTCTTCAGGGCATAGTCAACGACCTCCGCCTCCCCGCCCTGGGATTTCCCAATCTCCAGACGCCCCAAGGCTTCGCCGTTAGCTCCGGCCGAGACGATGATCGTTTTCCCGACAATCAGCGGACGTTCGAGGGTGGAATGAGTGTGTCCGCTGATGATGACATCGATACCGGGGACGACCCGGGCCAGCCGTTCATCCTCGGACCGTTTGGGAACCGAAGACGTGCCGCCATGCGAAAGCGCGATAACAAGGTCCACTTTCTCTTTTGTCCTCAACATCTCGACGACGCGGCGGGCTTGCTCGGCCGGGTTGAGGAAAACGGCCGGAGCGGCGAAGGGGGAATCGTCGGCCGAACCCAGCCCGAACAGACCGAACAGTCCGACGCGGAGCCCGTTCCGTTCCAGAATAAGGTAATCGCGAACCGGAAATTCGCGAAACGCCGCCCGGCCGGCCTCGGCCGCTTCGGTCGTTCCTTCAAAGGCGACATTGGAAACAAGGATGGCGGGAAGCTTGTCCGAACTGGATTTGGCCGCGGCCAGACTCCGGACCAATCCCTGAACACGGAAATCGAACTCGTGATTTCCGAGAGTCGTCGCATCATAGCCCATCATGCCCAGGAGACGAAGTTCGGCCGCTTCGGTCGCATAGAGCGTATGGAATAAAGTGCCCATGGAAAAATCGCCTGCGTCCAGGACCAGGAGGCGGGCGCCGTCCTTGGCGCGGGTTTCGCTAATGAGCGTGGCGATGCGGGCGAATCCGCCCCGCTCGACCGTTTCTCCGGCCTCGGTCAAACGCGGCAGCGGCAGGACCCGCGAATGAAGGTCATGGGTAAACAGTATGACGAGGGTTCCCTCCGTCCCGGCGGATGGAGCCGCGGGGAACCCGGCGATGGCCGGGCCGATCAAGAGGGCGAATAGAACGACGATAGGCAGGTTAATTCGGCGTCCGATCATACTCTCTCCCCGACTTCCTCCGCACTTAGAATTTCCAGGCCTGAGGGAGGAAGATCTTTTGATAGAGGTCCATGGCGTATCGATCGGTCATCCCGGCGACGGCGTCGCCGACGCGCGTGTCCAGAGGGTCTCCCGCCGGGTAGTCCTTGACGTATCCGTCGGGGTGGGCCCGGAAGTAGGCGAACAGGTCGCCGACGATTTTTTCCGTTTTGCGCAGTTCCTCGCGGGCGAAATCGCTGAAATAGACCCGCTCGTAGAGGAAGTCGCGAAGCTCCACCACGGCCTTCATGATCCCGTCGCTCATGGCTATGCGGTCGAGCCCCGTCTTGAGGCTGGCCAGGATGACATCCTCGACCATTTTGTCGATCCGCGAGGCATGCCAGCGTCCGAGCACGGCAACGAGATGCTTGGGGATGTCACCTTCTTTGATGATGCCCGCCCGCAGGGCGTCGTCGGTGTCGTGGTTGACGTACCCGATGACGTCGGAAACGCGGACGATCTGTCCCTCGAGCGTCCCGGGAAGGTCTTCCTTGCGGCGGTCGAGGATCTTGCCCCGTCCCTTGGAGTGGTGGGCAATGCCGTCGCGGACTTCGAACGTCAAGTTGAGGCCCTTTCCTTCATATTCGAGCTTTTCAACGACGCGCAGGCTCTGTTTGAAATGCGTGAATCCCCCGGGAACGAGCTTGGCCAGGGTTTCCTCGCCCGAGTGCCCGAACGGCGTGTGGCCGATGTCGTGGCCCAGGGCGATGGCCTCGGTCAAGTCCTCGTTCAAGCGTAAGGCCCGGGCGATGGTGCGGGCGATGGCCGAAACTTCCAGGGTATGGGTCAGGCGGGTCCGGTAATGGTCGCCCCAAGGGGACAGGAAGACCTGGGTTTTGTGCTTGAGACGGCGGAAGCTCTTGGAATGAAGGATGCGGTCGCGGTCGCGCTGGTAGGCGGTCCGGAAGGAGTGGAGCGCCTCCGGCCTCTCCCGGCCCTTGGAGTCGCGGCTGAGGGCGGCCCGCGGCGAAAGCGTTTGGACTTCGATTTCCTCCAATTGCTCCCTGATGGTCATGAGGGGAAATTATATCGAGAAAGAAGTCCGATAGCAAAAAACGGCATCAAAGAATTCATGAATAATTCAGGCTAGGGAATCCGGAAACAGCGCCTTTCTGTTAGAATAGTACGGAAGAGAGAAATGCTATGTCCGAAATCAAAGACAACATCGCCCGCATCCTGGCCGAGCTTCCGTCCGGCGTCGAGCTCGTGGCGGCGGCCAAGACCCGCACACCGGAGGAGATCATCGAGGCGATCGGCGCCGGCGTCAAAATCATCGGCGAGAACTACGTCCAGGAAGCGCAGTCCGCCCATGCCGCCGTCGGAGCGCGCTGCGAATGGACCTTCATCGGCCACCTTCAGACCAACAAGGCCAAAAAAGCGGTCGAGCTCTTCGATATGATCGAAACCGTCGATTCCATCGAATTGGCCAAAGAAATAGATAAGCGGGCGGGTTCGGCGGGCAAACGGATCTCCGTTCTTCTCGAGATCAACAGCGGCGAAGAGGGTCAGAAAGCGGGCGTCCGCCCGGATGAAGCCGAAGCCCTGCTTCGCGCGCTGGCGCCTTTCTCCAACCTGCGCGTCCGGGGATTGATGACCATGGGGCCGTTCGACGGGGATCCCCAAGCTTCGCGGCCGTATTTCCGGATCACTCGGGCGCTGTTCGAACGCTTCCGGGAGCTTGCCGTCCCCGGCGTCGAAATGAGCGTCCTGTCGATGGGGATGACGAATTCCTACCGCGTCGCCATCGAAGAGGGCGCTACCCGCGTCCGCATCGGGACGAAAATCTTCGGCCCGCGGTGATCCCTCAGTCTGCGGAGTCTCCAGCGGTCTTTTTCAGCGAACCGAAAAAACGGGGCCTTCCAGGATTACGATCATCCGGACGACGCGGTTTTTCAAGGGATGCTTCTTTTCAGCTTCCGGTTTCGCCCGTATTGACCAGGGACGTTTTAGCCCGGACCTCGACATAGCGGGACAGGGCGGCGGGTTCGGAGGACTCGTCCGGCTACGCGCGGCCCGCTCCCGGTTCAAACCCTGGGGCGGAAACGGTAAAGGACTTCGCCCATCAGGCCTTTTTCGGTGAGGGCGGCGATGTAAACGCCCGGAAGCATATGAACGGGACGGGCCAGCATTCCGGTCGTCAGACTGCCGAGGAGGTCGCCGGCTTCCCAATCCCGTTTGTAGTCCTTGAGAAGCAATGTCGTTCCGTCGTCGACCAATTTTTCCAACGCTTCTTTCAATACCATGGGCCTATCCTTTCCTCCCGACCGGGGCATTGACTCTTCGGCGGCGGCAGGGGGTTCATTTCCGCGGCGAAGTATCGTCCCTCGACCTTCATTGATATAGACGCACGACAGGGGCAAAAGGTTCCTTTTTCGTCCCAAATCTCCGGAATGCTTCAAACCTCATCGAAGAATTAAACCCATTCGACGAATGTATGAATTCTTCCGGAAATTTTTTATTTTTAGGCAACTCCATTAGTTCAAAATACGTATAGTAATGTGAAATGCCTCGACTTTGGCCTCGCCTTTGTTCGCGCCAGGTCGGGCAATGAATAACAAACCAGGAGAATAAACATGATGTTAAAAAGACGATGGATCATGACTTTAGCAATGCTGATTACAATCCTTGCGGCCATCCCGATGGCAAGCGGCGCGCAAGAAAAGCTCTATCCCGAAATCGCGGGGGCTTATGACATGGACCTTGGAGGCCGGGTCATTCCCTTCAAGGTCCTGCTCCAAGAGGGGAAGCTCTTTTTTGATGCCGGCGTTCCGGGGCAAGATCCCCAGACTATGACGACCGTTCCCGACAAAGAGTTGACCTTCAAGAGCATCGATCCCAATGGGGATGAAGTTCTCTTCACTTTCTTAAAGGACGCTCAGCAGAAAATCACGGGCTGCACGGTTTTCGTGCCTTCCCGGAACGCCGAAGCGACGGCCGTCAAGGTCGAAAAGAAATAGCTCCATCCCATGAAATTGCTCTCGCGCATCGAGGAGATCATTCTTCTATCGATCTGGCGCTTGGGAGACAATGCCTATGGGATCACCATCCGGGAGGCCGTCGTCGAGGCCACCGGCCAGGATTGGCTGTTGGGCGCCATCTACGCGCCGCTCAGCCGGCTTTATAAAAACGGGTATGTCAAAACCAGCGCCAGCGGCCCGCGGCCGGAGCGGGGCGGCCGGACGAAGATTCTGTATCGGCTGACGCCGCGCGGCCAGGAAGCCTTGGCCGAAGTCCGGCGGGTCAACGAGCGCGTTTGGCGCGGTCTGCCGGCCATGGCGCTAGACAAGGAAACATGAGCTTCTCCTCCCGATCTCCCGGCCTCGCCCTCCGGTTGTTAACCCGGCTCGTCGACCATGACGTCGATTTCGGGGCGGCCGGCGACCTGGAGGAGCAGTACCGGTCCATGGTCGAGGACAAGGGCCGGGTCAGGGCCGGCTGGGCCTGCTGGCGCCAGGTCGGCGCGGCCTGGCCGGGATTCCTGAGAAACGCCTTGATCTGGAGTTCGGAGATGCTGAAGAACTATCTCAAAATCGCCTTGCGGAACCTCTGGAGACATAAAGGCTATTCCTTCATCAACGTGGCCGGCCTGGCCATTGGAATCGCCAGCACGATCTTCATTCTCCTCTGGGTTCAAGACGAGGTCGGCTACGACCGTTTTCATGCCGATGCCGGAACGATTTTCCGGGTCGAACAGGACCAGAAGGGCGGACAAGGCCTGTTTCATGTCAATGTGACGCCTTTCCCGCTGGGCCCGGCCTTGAAGGCCGGGATCCCCGACGTCCGGGACGCCGCCAGGGTGGAGAGTCTGGGAACGGTGCTCGTTCGCCAGGGCGAGAAGGCGTTCTATGAATCCGCCGTCTCGGCCGTCGACCCGTCTTTCCTGCGAATATTCAGCTTTCCGCTCGTCCGCGGCCAGGCCGGTTCGTGCTTGGACGAACCCCGCTCGATCGTGATCTCCGAAGATGCCGCCCATAAGTATTTCGGGGCCGAAAACCCCGTCGGCCGAACCCTCGTCGTCAACAACGCTTTTCCGCTGACGGTGACCGGGGTCATGAAAAACATGCCGGCGAATTCCTCCGTTCAAAGAGACATGCTGGTGCCACTCGATTTTACCAAAGTTCTGGGGCTCTATAGCGAGAGCTGGGGCTACAACGAAGTCCAGACGTTCGTCCGGCTCCATGATCGGCGCTCCGCTCTCGCCGCAGCCGCCAAGATCAACAAGCTCGCTTTCGACCGGAAGGTTTCCGGAACCGCGGCCCGCCCCGACAGCCCCAGGCCGCGGATCGAGGAGTTCCGGCCGTTCAGCTTGATGCCTCTGACGGACATGCGCCTCAAGGCGGTCTTCGGGTTCGGACAGGCCGCGGGGACGATTCGGTCGGTCAACACCTTCTCCTTCATCGCCCTCCTCGTCCTTCTCATTGCCTGCGTGAATTTCATGAACCTGGCCACCGCCCGATCGGCCAACCGAGCCCGGGAAGTCGGACTGCGGAAAGTGGTGGGGGCCTTCCGGAAAAGCATCGTCGGACAGTTTTACGGCGAGTCTCTCCTGACGGCGGCCTTGGCCGCCGTGGCGGCTTTGGGATGCGCGGCCCTTCTCCTGCCGGCGTTTAATGCCCTGTCCGGGAAACAGATCGCCTTGGCCGCGCTTGTGTCCTGGAAGTTCGGTCTGGGCCTGGCCGGAATCCTTATCCTGACGGCCCTTGTGTCGGGCAGCTATCCGGCGATTTACCTTTCCGCGTTCCAGCCTATCCGCGTCCTGCAAGGACGTCCGTCCGGGAGTTCGAAGAGCTTGGCCTTCCGTAAAACTCTGGTCCTCATCCAGTTCAGCCTGTCCATTCTCCTTCTTATCGGGACCGGAGTCGTCTATCGTCAAATCGAGTTCATGCGGACAAAAAACCCGGGCTATGACAAGGACCACATCGTTTATCTGGCCATGCGGGGGGAGGCCGTCAAGTCTTATGCTGCTCTCAAGGCCGAGCTTCTCCGCGATCCGCGGATCCATGGCGTCAGCGCGATCGACCAGAAGCCGACCAATGTCGGCAACAATTCCTGGGGCGCCTCCTGGGAGGGCAAGGATCCCGACCAGCGCGTTCTCATAAGCCATGCCTTCGTGGATTTCGACTTCCCGGAGACGATGGGGATCGAGATGGCGGCCGGACGAACTTTCTCCACGGCCTTCGCGGCGGACGAGGGACACGCTTACCTCGTCAACGAAGAGGTTGCCAAGCTGATGGGTCTCGAACCCGCTGCCGCGGTGGGCCGGCCCTTCCGCTTCGGGGCGGAGGGGTTCATCGTCGGAGTGATGAAGAACTATCATTATCAGCGCGTCCAGGCCGCCATCCAGCCCCTCACCCTGATGGTCAAACCGCGCGCCGTCCAGTTTGCCGTCATCCGGCTCTCGGGAGGCGAGATCCCCGTCGCGATCGAAGGCCTTCGCTCCGCCTGGAGGAACGTCAATCCGCTCTTCCCGTTTGAGGTTCGGTTCTTCGATGAAGATTTCGGCTTTCAATTCCGCCGCGACGAACAGACGGGGAAAATCGTACGGCTTTTCTCGGTCATGGCGGTGCTCATCGCCTGCCTCGGCCTGTTCGGCCTGGCTTCCTACACGGCGGAACAGCGGACCAGGGAGATCGGCATCCGCAAGGTGCTCGGAGCGTCGGCGCCGGGGTTGGCGGCGCTCCTGGGCGGAGAATTCATAAAGTGGGTCCTGGCGGCCAATATCATCGCCTGGCCGGCCGCCTATTTCCTGATGAAGAATTGGCTCCAGGGCTATGCCTATCGGACGAATATCTCGGTCGATCTTTTTATCCTGGCCGGCGGCGGGGCGCTTCTCGTCGCCCTCCTCACTGTCGGTTTCCAGTCGCTAAGGGCGGCCCTGACCAACCCCGTCGAAGCCATCCGGCACGAATAAACCCATTCGAAGGCGGAGTGAAGTAGTACCTTTTTCCGGCCGGCCTTCGTATATGATAAGGATTATGGCGCCGGCCGAAAGTCTGACGGCCATGGGGCAGGATTCCATTTCGATCTTTCCCGGCCCCGGATTCGAACGCCTGGATTTCCGGAGAGGGAATCCCTGATGGAGGACGAGGCCGCCGCTCCGGCCCATCTGCGGCCGCCTTTATCGGCTGATTACCAGCCGCCCGAAACCCCCGTTGAGCGGAAGGTCGCGGACGTCTGGTCGCGGCTTTTCGGGATCGAAAAAGTCGCGTCCCCCTTCCGCGTGAGCCTCGCGGATCCCCGGGCCTGGAACCTTAAGGAGCATCTTCTTTCCGTGTCCCTCGAGGGGGGACTGCCGGCAAACATCGAGGCTTTCAAGGCCGAAATTCTTCGCCATCCGGGTATCTAAAGCGCTTCGGCGTCGACGCATTCGCCGACCGGCATCATTTCCAACGCCGCCGGGCGGGACTGGCCCGGGCGGCAGAAGTTCCCCCCCGGGATGACGTCGATCGGATTCTCGTCGGCCGGTCGGCCACGCCGAGCGCAGGCGCGAGGATGGTTTTTATCGCGGCTTCCGGGGCGGCGGCCCGGCCGGAAACATTTTGAGAAGCGCGGTCGTCGTCGCCACCACGGCGGTCGAGATGTGATTTTCCTGCTTAAAGAACTGAACGCAAACCTTGAGGTCCCGGGGCGCCGATTTCTCGAACGCTTCCTGCACAAAGGGAAAATTGAACCCCCCATCCAGCACATAGAGAACGGGATAGGCCGCCTTCGATGGGTCATAGCTTTCGGGTTTGGCGATGCGCAATTCCCGATCCTCGTTCAGAACGGCCGACCGGATCCGGATTTTTTCGGCGGCCGCGATCGCTTCCTTCAGGGCTAGAAGCACCTGTGAAAACAGGGACAGAAAAAGAACGACGATAAGACTGGAAGTGGAAAAGGATTTTTTCACAACGATCTCCTTCCCGGTACATCTCGGAATGGGACTGGAAACAACTCCGCTGATGAGGGAATACATCCGGATAAGGAAACGTCCGGCAGGAAGCTTTTGTTGCAGAAACGGATCGTTACCGGCGACAGAAATACCGCAAGCCGCGAGGCCGACGCCGGCACTCGCCCGCGGATAGAAAACACGGGCGAGTGGCGACGCCTCGCTTTCAGCCCCCACCTTCTATTAGTCTACTTGACGGCTTTCGTCGGCGGCAGGAAGTTTTCCAGCACCCAGAGTTCATTTTTGGACTCCCCATTGAGGCTGAACGCAACGCGGCGGTTGTCCGGGTGAAGCGCGAAAGAATGCATTTTTTGAACCTCGAGATTCAGCTTGAAGGGCGTCCCGCCTTGCGTCGGAACCCGCCAGAATGTACCGCTTGCCCGGACGATGATGTAACGGCCGTCCTTCGTCCACCTCGCCCACGCCGCCGAACCCCGAAAGACCTCCCGCGGCTCCCCTCCGTTGAGGGATACGGTCTTGACAGCGTCGTCCACCTGAAACACGACCTCCCGACCGTCGGGCGAGAGGTCGTAGTTGAGTCCCTTGGGTTTGACGACGCCCGACTCCTCTCCGGTGTCGAGGTTGCGTTTCGCGATCCCCAGCCCCTCCTTCACGAACAGGAGAGTTTTCCCGTCCGGGCAGAGCCTGGGGGCCACGCCTCCATCCGCCAGCTTCGTGACCTCACTGGTTTCGGCATCGATGCGGAAGATTCCAAATCCCGATAAAGTAGCCCCGATGGCGATGATGGAACGGCTGTCCGGCGCCCAGGAGATCTGATTGAGGAAAAGAAGACGCGGCGAAAGGAAGCGCTCTTCCCCGGTTGCGGCGGACCGGATCGTGAGAAGGAGGTTTCCAGGAGCGATTTCACCCCGAAAAGAAATGTAGGCCAGGTTTCTGCCGTCGGGTGACCAGGTGAGCTGTGACGGAGGTCGGGTATACCGCGTCGCGACCGGCGCGGGCGGAACGAGGACCTTTCCGGTTTCAAGGTCGATGGCACCGCTGAAGAGGCCTCCCAACCGGGTGACGGATTTGTAATAAAGGGACCCGTCGGGGGCAAAGCCAAGAATATCCCCCGCATAATTGCCGAAGTCCTTTTTCAGCAGAGCCGGTTCTCCTTGCGGCTTCCCCCCGATTATGGCAACGGCCCAGATATCCCATGTCCCCGAGCGGTCGCTGAGGAAGATAAGACTATGTCCGTCCGGTGTCCATCCAAGCAGCTGATCCTCCGCGGAGTGCCCGGCGACCACAACCTCGTTCCGACCATCGGAGGTCGTCAGGAAGACGTCGCCATGGGGCGGGTTGCCCTCACGTACGAGACTGAACGCGACAAACCGCCCATCGGGCGAGAAACTGGCACTTTGAAACGAGAACCAGCCCGAAGTAATACTCCTCAGGACGCGCACCGATCCGTCCGCTGTCGAGATTGCCGTCAGCTCCGTCGTCTTGTTACGATCGCGAAGCGCTAGAATGGACCCTGCGTCGGGCGACCAGTCTAAGGGTTTGATGTAGTCTTTCTCAATGATAAGTGTTCGAAGGCCCGAACCATCCAGGTTCCTGATCCGCAATGGAAAGACCCAGTCTTTCTCATCCGCAAGGACTTCGGCGTTATAGGCGATTTGTTTTCCGTCGCGCGAGAACACTTGGTCCTCGAGGGTCCTCTCCGTCTTGCTCCAGGACCCCGTATTTTTAATTCGGCTCTTCAGTCCGCCGGCGATGTCGAACTGGACGATGTCACCGGTTTCCCGATCTAGCCCTCTGATGGTCTTGCCGTCCGCGGTCAGGAAATCACCGACACCGGAGGCGTCCGCCAAGATCTTGCGTACCTGGAGACCGGTCGACTTGGCGATGGAGACAGCCGCCCCCGAGGACATCAGGGCGAGTTTTTCCCGGGCGATCCTCACCGTTTCGGATTGTTCGGGATAGTTATCGATAACGGATTGAAAGGCTTTCTTGGCTTCCGTCACACCGGCCTTCTGGTAACACAGGCCGATAAAAAGCTGGGATTTCGCGGCGGACTCGCGCTCCTTGGGGAATCTCTGAACGATGTCCCGAAAAAGCATGATGGCTCCTTCGAGATCCCCGAGGCCTTCCATGGTGTACTTGGCTTTCTCGAACAGGGCCTTCGCGTCCGGCGCGCCCTGGGCTCCAAACGCCAAAAGAAAGCTGAAGAAGATCGCCCCCACCCCCATGATTTTTGTTCTCATCATCCGGCTCCTTCCCGACAACATTCCTTTTGCACTCCCACTATAGCCGGTCGATCCGTCGAAGTTGTCAAGGAAGTGTAAAAGATTGTCAGACAAGCCGATATCCCTCGCCATAGACGGACAGGATATGTTTCGGATGGGCCGGATCCTCCTCAATCTTCTTTCTCAATTTCAGGATATGATTGTCGACCGTCCGGGTCGTCGGGAATTTTTCATATCCCCAGATCTTTTCCAGCAGCGCTTCCCGGGTGACGACCTCGCCCGCGTGCTCGATCAAGTGCTTGAGGATGCTCATTTCCAGGGACGAGACCTCCGTCCATGTCCCTTTTTGTTGGACCTTGAACGCGGCAAAATCCACTTCGCAGGAGCCGATTCGATAAAGGGATCCCGCCGCCCGACCGCCCGCCTTCGACCGCCGCAGCAAGGCCTTGACCCTCGCCTGCAGCTCCCGGAGCCCGAACGGCTTGATCATGTAATCGTCGGCCCCGATCTCCAATCCGACGACCTTGTCCGTCTCCTCCCCTTTGGCGGTCAACATGAGGATCGGGATCGTGGACCCGGTCTTCCGGATCTCCCGACAGACTTCGAGCCCGTCCATCTCCGGCATGCGGATGTCGAGGAGGACGAGATCGGGCGCCTCAGTCAAGGCGAGGTGCAAACCCTGCTTGCCGTTCGCGGCCAGAACGATCTCATAGCCTTCATCCGCCAGGTTGAGCTTGAGACCCTTGGCCAAGTCCTCTTCATCCTCGACGATCAGAATCTTTTCGTTCATGCCCTTTCTTCTCTCGGTTCAGCCAGGATCGGCAGGAAAACGGAGAGCTCGCTCCCCTTCCCGCCTTCGCTCCGCGCCTCGACCCGGCCGCCATGGGCTTCGACGATGTGCTTGACCAGGGTCAGGCCCAAGCCGCTCCCGCCCGCGCCTCCGGACGGATCGTTCCCGCCGCGGTAGAATTTGTCGAAAATCCGAGGCAAATCCGCCGGGGCGATCCCGCTCCCTTTGTCTGCGATCCGGAGAACGGCCTGTCCGTTCTCGAGCGAAAGACGTATGCCGACGTCCTTCTCGTTCGGCGAGAATTTCATGGCGTTGCTCAATAAATTGATGACGACGCTGGCCATCGCTTCCCGGTCGAAGCGCGCGGCCGGAAGACCGGCCGCGATGTCCTCCCGGATCGAGAAGCCTTTCTTTTCCAGGTGATAGCGATAGGATTCCACGGTTTCTCTTACCGCGGTGGCCAAGTCTCCGAACCGGAAATCGAATTCCTTCCGGCCCATCTCGATCCTCGAAAAATCAAGAACGTTGTTAATCAAATGGGACAACCGTTCGCTCTCTTTGGCGATGATCTTCAAGGCATCCTTCTTTTCGGGATCGCCCAGGTTCGGTTTCTGTTCCAAAGTTTCGGCATACAGCCGAATGAGCGTCAGCGGCGTCTTGAGCTCATGGGAAATCGTATGGACGAATTCCGTTTTTTTGGCCGTGAGTTGGGCTTCGCGGGAGATATCTCGGATGACAAGACCGGCCCCCACCGCCATAAGGACGACCACGATCAAAATGAGCAGACCATAAAAGACATTTTCCCGAGCGGCCGCACGGTCAAAATCGAGCATGGCGGGCTGAGATACGACCAGTTTGAACGGCAGTGGAAACTCGCGGAACGAAAACGGGATCGCGCCCGCCACGGTCGCGGGAAGGCCCAAAGATCCCTCTTGTCCCTCGGCAAGGATATTTTTTCCGGCGGTATCCATGAGTGTCAAATCAACACTCGAACTCTTATCCAGGGCTCCCAGGACAGACGGAACAATCGACCTCATGAGCGATGCGGTTTCCCAACAAACGCCGGCGATCATCGGGCCTCCCGGGCCCGCGGCGGGGGCGGGGGCGAAGGAAACGAGATAGGAGTTTCTTTCACCGGGCAGAAGAAAACGTCCCGGGCGGTCCCGGGAGATTGAAGAATCGAGGGCGGAAGCTTCCTTGATCCGGAGCACGATCGAGGTCTGGAGAAGATCGCGAAAGCGCAGGTCCTCCTGGAATCCCGTCGCGCGCTCCTTCACCAGACGATAAGACTTTTCGAGATCCGGGTAAAGATGATCCTTGATTCGCGGCTCGAGGGTGCCCTCGATCTCGGACCGGAAAAACTGATATCCGGCTAAGTCGACCGGCCAGGCCCCCTCATCGATTTTTCTCCTCAGCTCGATCAGGACGGACAATCTCCGCTCCTCGTTTCCCCGGAGCCCTTCGATGTCCGCGATTCGCATCGCGGCGATGATCCCAAAGGGATGGCCGGAGGAATCCCTCAGCCGCCCATACTTGGCGGCCAATTCATCGAAGTCCGCGAGAGCCCTCGAATAATCCCGGAGTACGATCCGGCAGCGGCCCCGGGCCATTCGGGCCAGGGCCCGGCACCGGTCCGAGGTTGAAGCCTCGGCCGCTTTTCCATACAATTCCGCAGCCAGCCGAAAATCCTTCGTTTGGAATTCCGCCTTCTCCGCCTCGGCCCAATAGCTTCCGCGCACGCGACCATCCGCCCCGTCGGAACAGGAGAACGGGGTTTCGTCTTTATTGGCGATTTCCGGATTCAGGATCCTGTAATCGGCGGAGAGAAGAAATGTCCGGCCCCGGCCCGCTTCCGAGAACGTTTCCTTTCCTCCGTCGAGCATGTTCTTTTCGAAGCCGCGGATCTTGTCTTCGATGGATTTCAGGGCCGCTTCGCCGGAAAGATAAAGGCTCATGCCGTAGAGTTTGCGGGCCGCTTCTCTTCGTCTGGAGATGGAATTAACGCCCAGATAGCCGACCACCAGCAAAGGGAGAATGACGGAGAGAAGGACGATCAGAACGATTCTGCGCCGTCCGGATATTCCTCGAGCGACTGAGTTCGCCACGTCTTGTTCCCTGATCGAATCTTAACAAATTTATCTCCCGAAATGTCAAAACATTGTAAAAGATTGTTAAGCGGACTCACTCCCAGATCAGAGGGTCCTTCGATAGCGCCGGCTCTCGATTTCCTACCCAAAAACAAGATGCTCGTTTAGAGCCACTCATAATCACCGGTAAAAGAGCCGGCACAAAGCACGAGGCAGACGCCGCGCATCGACGCCCGCCTCGCTTTCAGCCCCCAACCTTTTATCGGCTATTTGTTGGCTTTCTGTGCGGGTAAGAAGTTCTCCATCACCCAGACCTCCAGGTCCAGATTGACATCGCTGAACGCCACCCGGCGGCCGTCGGGGTGCAGGGCGAACCCAACCAACTGACGGGCACTGATCTGCCCCACGCGTTGCGGTTCTCCCCCCTCGGCGGCGACGCGCCACGCCTGCCATTGCCCTTGCACTTCCTTGGCGCGTTTCAGATAAACGACATGGCGGCCGTCTGGCGTCCACGATGGCCCTCCCGCGAACAAGACCTCCTTCTCGCCGTCGACCCTGAATAGTTCCCGAGCCTCTCCCCCGGCAACCGACATGACGAGCACTACCTGGGACTTGCCCTCGTCAACACCAATCAGCACTCGCTGGCCGTCGGGCGACAGTCCGCCCTTGTAGAGCCCACTCCTCTGAATGACCATCGTCTCCTGGCCGGACCGCAGGTCGTGGGCCACGAGGCGTTGTCCGCCTGTTTCTGCAAGGGAGGCTGGTGGCCTGACGTAGAAGATCGTGTTCCCATCTCGTGAGAACCGGAACGCTGGCCAGCCGCCCAGCCCTGGAAGTGGCATCAGAGCGGTCACCTGCCCCGTTTGGACATCAATCCGGAACAGGTTCTCACCCTTCCCTGACTCGGATGCAGGCACCACGACGGCCTTTCCGTCCGGCGTCCACCGGATCCCGCCCATCCCGATCGTCCTCTCGCCGACGCGAAGCTCTCGCTCCTCTCCCGTATCCATGGAGCGGATAATCACGGCCTGACTCGGCTCGCGGGCGTCAACCGATGCGAGCGAGCGACCGTCTGGAGACCAGGCTGAAGAACGCGTGTTGCCACGCTGGAACGCTCGCTGCGGCGACGATCCCGCATTGGCGCCGGCCGGGTCGAGTTCGGCAATCTGGACGTCCCAAACGTTGTTGCTGACCCCGTAGTAGAAGGCACCCTTGCGGGTGAACCCCATGGGCATGGAGCCCAAGTCCTTCTTGACGAACATTGGTTCACCCTGCGCCTTCCCGTCAGCCACCGCAATGAGCCATGCGTCAGCTGATCCCGACCTCGCGCTGGAGAACAGGATGTGCTTTCCGTCTGGAGCCCAGCCCAGGACGCTGTGGCCAGACCGATCCGCGATGAGCGGCGACTCGGCTCCCTTCCGGAGGTCGACGAGCGAGAACCCCTCCTTGGTCGCCCACGCGATGTATCGTCCGTCAGGTGAGAACACACCGCCCGGAGACAGGTCCTTCCCCACCGCCTTCAGCAGCTTCGTCGAACCGTCAGCGACAGTCACCAGCATCATGTCGCGGCTGCCGTCGGCCTTCACGAATTCGGCGAGCAGGTGTTTGCTGTCAGGCGACCATGCCAACGGAACGTGGTCGAGGACCCCATTTCCGACGGCCCGCAGGATCCGCGGCTTCGATCCGTCGAGCCCGACGACGCAAAGGTCGCGACCATGCGAGCCGTACCAGGCGTAGGCGACGCTCTTGCCGTCGGGCGAGGGCACGGAAGGCTCAGCAAACCCACCCCCCCCAGCAACGTTGCCATTGTCGGTCAACAGCCGGCTCTGGCCGGTGGCGAGGTCGCGGACGGCAACATTGCCGGCTTTCCAGTCCGTGAACGATAGGAAACGGCCGTCGGTGGAAACCCGGCCCGTGATATCCGCCCCTGCCCACACCCTCCTCACGGTCAGCGTCGATCCGCCCGGCGAAGCGGAGGCCCCCACGAGCGCGGCCAACTTGGTGCGGGCCTCGGCAGCCACCGCGGCCTGATCGCCGTACTCCCGCACCACCTGCTCGTACGCCTTGCGTGCTTCTTTCGTGTCCGCGTCGCCCAGCTTCTCGTGGCACTGGCCCATCCGGAGCAGGGCGGTCGCGACCGTGGCCCGTCCGGCACCGGGCTGCGCGACGATTTTCTTGTACAGCTCGATGGCGCCCTTCAAGTCGCCTTCCACCGTCTCCAGCCGGATGGCGGCCTGCAAGTCGACTTCGGTCCGGTCTTTCTGTTGTCCCGAGCCGATGCCGACAGCCAACGCCCCCGTCAGCAAAAGAATTGTCAAGATTTTTCGCATTTCCATCACCTCCATGCCTCCAATATACAGAGGCATTGTGAGCCCGGGACGCCGTTTGTGTGTTGGTTTGGCGTCGTTTAGTCGTCGAATCGGTATCCCAGGCCGCGGACGGTGACGATGTGTCTCGGCGCGGCCGGGTTGGATTCAATTTTACGCCGCAGCTTGATGACGTGGGTGTCCACCACGCGGTCGGTCACAAACACCCCGGCACCCCAGACTTCATCGATCACGCGGCCGCGCGCCAGAACCCGGCCGCGGTTCCGGAGAAATAGGCGCAGCATGTGGAGCTCGATCGCGGTGAGCTCCGTCGTCCGGCCGGCCCGACGCAATTCCGCGCGCTCGAAGTCCACCTCGCAATCCCCGAAACTCTCGACTCCCGGTTCGTCCGGCGCCGCCCTCCGCAGCAGGGCGCGTATCCGAGCCCGCAGTTCGCGAGGGCTGAACGGCTTCGTGACGTAGTCGTCCGCACCCAGGTCCAGCCCCATGACCTTCTCTGCTTCCTGGACCTTGGCCGTGAGTATCAGGATCGGGGTTCGGACCTTGGCCCGCCGCAGGTCACGGCAGACGTCGAAGCCATCCTTGCGCGGCAGCATCACGTCGAGCACGATCAGGTCCCAGCCGGGCTGTCTCCCGACTCGGACGGCCTCCTCTCCGTCGTTAACCACCTCGACCTCGTACCGTTCCTCGCGCAGGTCCAGCTGCAGGCCCAACGCAATGTCCGGATCGTCTTCGACAATGAGGATTCGTGCCATCGTCTCACCTCCTGACCGGCAGGGCCAGCGTGAAGGTGCTGCCGTGTCCCCGTTCGCTGCGCACTTCGACGCGTCCATGATGCGCCTTCATAATATGGTCGACCATCGCCAGACCGATGCCCGTCCCCTTGATGCCCAGTCTCATCGCTTCGTCGCCGCGCTGAAATTTGCGAAAAATGAGGGCCTGTTCATGCGCCGGTATCCCCAGGCCACGGTCCCGCACGGCGATCGTCACGTCCGGGCCGGCGCGGCCCACCTCCACGTCGATCTCACGGCTGTCGCCGGAGTACTTCACGGCGTTGTCGAGGAGGTTCCAGAGCGCGCGTCCGAGCGCTTCGCTGTCGGCGTCGATCTCCGCGAAATCTGGCGCGACCAAACGGAATTGGAAGCCGGAAGACTGTGCTTCCTGGCGGAACTCATCCACGATGCGGCGCACCAGCTCGCCGGCGTCGACCGGTTCAAAATGATAGATCCGCGCACCGCCTTCCATCCGCCCGAAGTCGAGCAGAGATTCCACGAGCCGGGTCAGCCGCGCGGCGGATCGAGCCTGGGCTTCATAGCAGAGATCCCGACGCTCATCGCTCAGGTTCTTGTGCTCGCGCAGCATGTCCGTGAACTGGCGGAGGGAGGTCAGTGGGGTGCGGAATTCGTGCGAAACCGCCGCCACGAAGTCCGATTGCAGGCGCGCGGCCGCGAATTCCCGGCTGGTCGCGCGAAATATCAGGGTGCCGGCAATAACGATCAGTACCGCTAGAATGAGAAAACCCGACACGAGGAGCCGGCGGCGTAGCCGATATTGGCCCCGTTCCATCTCCGGATCGCTGCCGGATACGACCAGGGTCCAGGGAAGGCCGATCTCATCCGCCCGGCGGACCGCTCCCGAAGGGATCCCACTGGAGCCGTTGTGGAGCTTTAGCTTCACACGCTGCTCCCGCAGCACGGGATCGATGGCCCCAAGCCACTGCGCGGAAACGAACTGAGGAGTTGCGACCAGCACGGCCACCCGGTCCCCCGCCCGGTTCCAGAGCGCAACGACGGTCTCCTCCCGGCCGACGGCAATGGATTCACGGCCGGAGGCGGCGGACCCCGGCTGAGATAGTCTTTGCCAGAGCGTGCGCAGCCCGTCTGCCAGCAATTCACGCTCCGGCTGGCCGGGCCAGGGCGCGACTCCCCATCGTGCCGCATCCTGCGCACAGAGTTGCGCCGCGGCGCGCACCAGCGGCCAGCGTCCCCGCTGCAAGTCCGCACCGAAAGCGGCCGCTTCGCGCCGCAGATCGTCGGTCTGGTTCAAGACTTCCATCAGGGAGCACCGGGCTTGGCGCGCCACCAGGCTGATGGGCATCCCTTCGAACGCCCAACCGTCTTCGTTTAAAAGCCGGGCGTAGACGGGGAGGGCATCGGCCTGCTTTCCAGAGGCGCGTAAACACCGGGCCAGGCGCAGGAGCGCTCCCGCCCGGACATCCGGCCGATTCGAGCTGGCCAGATCCCGGTAAAAGGCTGCCACGCGTTTGAAGTCGCGTTGCCTGAATTCGATGGCCTCGCCCGCGGCGAACGGCGCGACGGGCAGTTCGGGCAATTGCGGCGGGACAGGATAATAGGCCACCCGTCCCGACGGCCAGATCTGGACGGCATCTCCCCGGACGGTCATGACCGCCGCGCCGTCCGGCCAGTCTTTGTTCCCCTCGATGAGGCGTCTCTCGGAAGCCTCCACCGCCCTCTGCAGCGCTGCCGTCGCGATGTCCGTGGCTCGTTCAACACGTTGCCCGATCTGCTGCTCTTCGAGAGCGCGATCTTGTGCCAGGACGCGCCAGCAAACCCAGAGGAGGGCAACCAGCGGCACGGCGGCGACCAAAGCGAGGAGCCGCGCCACCCGAGGCGGGAAGCGCGACGCTTTCCTCCATGGCATTCGGGCCTCCCAGATGCTTAGGCGGATATGGCTGGAATAAGAGTTATCTTTTCGGCTGGGACGGCCTGCTGACCCCCTCGATTTCGATTTTCTCCTTCAACCGTCACGCGGGAGTATAAATCGCGGCTCGAAAAGATGTCAAGGAAAGCCTGAAAGTGCCGGCCTGATTATTTAAGAGGTACAACAAGGCGCGAGGCAGACGCCCAAACTGACGTCTGCCTCGCTATCCACCCCACCTTTTAGCGGCTACTTGGCGACTTTTATCGGCGGCAGGAAGTTCCCCATCACCCAGACTTCCTGGACGGTTTTCCCGAGGTGAAGATGATGCGTTTTCCGTACGGCCGGGGTTCCAGTTCATCCCGGATAACCTCGACTACGACACGACCACCCACTATTCCAATATGGACGTCGTGGACTGCTTTTCGGCACGGCCCGGACTTCACTTTTTCCCCGGGGCCAGCTTCTTTACCTCTTCCCGCAGGTTTTCCATGACCCAGGCCTCGGACGTGTTCGAAGAGCCGACGCGGCCGGTAAAGGCGAACATTCGGCCGTTCGGGTGAAAAGCCATCCCAAAAGTTGGTGCATTTCGCCTGTAAACGATCTCAGGAGCAGCTCCTCCTGCGACCAAAATCCGCTGGACGCTCCATGACCACTCATCCAATTGATCTTTGACGGTGTAGAAGATGGCCTTTCCGTCCGGCGTCCATGCGTGACCCACGGATCCTCCTGTAAAATCCATGAATTCGTGGATTTGGCGCGGGGGACTTCCATCCAGGGGCAACAGGAGAAGAGTGCATCGAGACGGGGATGTAAAGGACGAGGCGGTGACGATGGACAAGATCTTCTCGTCGGGTGACAGGGCCATGCCCTTGATTGCTTGTCCTTCCGGCGCACGAAAGATTTCCTTTCCCCCCCGGCCGTCCAGGCCGGTCCGCATCACAGTATCAAGCGATTGTTCTCCGCGGAAAACGAAATAAACCGAATCGCTTGTCCTGGCGCATCTAGGCCCGCCGGGACCACCACCCTCAGACGGCCCATAGATTTCCGTCTTGCGGAGGCCGGGGAGATCCACCCGAATAAGGCCCCTGGTGTATCCCTTCTCTCCTTTGCGCTGGCCGCTAACGACGATCGATCGTCCATTCGCCGCCCAGCTTGGAAAATTAACATTTTCCAGATGCAACTCACTGAAATCCACCACAATGGGGTAGGTGTTCGCATCCTCGAGGGATTGTACAACCAGCGAATCGGCAGCGTGCGCTTGAGGTCTGGATCCGCGGTAGGCGACGTATGCGATGCTCTTTCCATCGGGAGAAAAACTCGCGTCCATCGTCGTCCCTTCCCAACGTGAGGATAGCCGCCTCGGTTCGCCACGAACTTTTTGGGTATCGGGGTCGAAGTCGGCGAGGAAAACGTCGTCCGTGACGGCTCGAGTCGCATAGTACAACGATCCCTCGTTCGTGAAGGACAGGGGAAAGAACCGTCGAAGTCCCTGCTTGATGAGAACGGGCTCTCCAGCGGCTCGTTTCTCCTGGAACGGGACGCCCCAAAGGTCAAAGCTACCGCGCCGGTCGCTCGCGAAGAGCAGCCATTCCGTGCCGGGAATAATGCCGATCACAAGATCATCGGCGGGGTGCTCGATGATCGGCGCGCTTTTACCTGATTCCAAATCGTATAAATAGACGTCGTCGGGATTCCATTTTCCGTCGGAGGGACCGGAGAAGAAAATGGAATCCCCGCCCGGGGTGAAACGATACCTGCTTCCCCAAGGCAAGTTCAGCGTTTCCACGGCGCCGGTGGTGACATTGACCATTGCCCGGTCCATAACCGGACCGCCCACTTGAAGTCCGCACAAGATGCGCGAGCCGTCGGGAGCCCAGTCCCAGGGCCAGATGTATCTCTCATCCCTGATGACCGTTTTCGGCGGAGAGTCTCCGTCGGGCGATACGATCCTTAGCTCGGTTCGGAAGTCTTTCCCCAGATCCCACATGTTCCACGTATAGGCGATCCGCCGGCTGTCCGGCGACCAGACCAGGTTTTCTGGATACCGCTCGACCTTCCCCCAGGAACCTTCCTTTGTCAGTGACCGCGTAGTATCCGTAGCCACATCATAAACCGCTACGTTGGCCGCGTCCCAATCGACGAAGGCGAGGTACTTCCCGTCAGGAGAGGGATTTCCACACATATCCATGTGCGGAACACGCTTAATGGTTAGCCTCGAATCCTTCGGGGAGGCGGCAGCCGAGGGGCTCAAAGCCGCCAGCCGCTCCCGGGCCTTGGCCGCGAATTCCGGCTGGTCGGTGTATTTCGCCAGGACTTCTTCGTAGGCTTTTTGGGCCTCTCTCCGGCCGAGCTTTTCGTAGCACATCCCGATCCGGAACTGGGCCTGGGCCGCCAGCGGACGGTTGCCCGGAAACTCCGCGAGGAGCTTTTTGTACGTCGCGATCGCCGCCTCGAGGTTCCCCTCCACCTCTTCCTGATGGAGCGCTGCTCCGAGAAGGACGTCCGCCGACTGGGATTTCTGGGCCGCCGTGTCCGGCGGCGACAGGACAATGGACAGGGCCAGGGCGATCAGCAGTAGAATCATCGATTTTTTCATCTTGCACCTCCTGACTTCAAAGACATCATGAGGCACATGCGTCTTCTTTGCTCCAAGCATGGGTCAAGCCTGGGACAAGCTTCGGTCAAGACGTCCCTCCGCTTGAGCGCTTCAACCATCGAACCGGTACCCGATGCCCCGGACGCCGATCAGAAATCGTGGTTTTTGAGGATTCTCCTCCAGCTTGCCGCGGAGGTTATTGACATGGGTATAAATGACCCGGTCAGTCAAAACGGCGTCCCGGCCCCACACCTCCCCCAGCAGGTCGTCGATCGTCAGGACCCGGCCGCGGTGTTCCAGAAAAACCCTCAGCAGCTTGAACTCCATGGCGGTCAGATCGATCTTCTCGCCCCGTCGCGAGACCTCACATCGGCCGATGTCGACGGCGACGTCGCCGAAACGATAAACCGCTCCCGGCTCCAAGCCGCTTTGGGAGCGGCGCAAGACAGCCTTGATGCGGGCGAGAAGCTCGCGCCGGCTGAAGGGTTTAGTGACATAGTCATCCGCCCCGAGCTCGAGGCCGACGACTTTGTCTATCTCCTGGCCTTTGGCCGTGAGCATGATGATGGGAGTGCGGTCGCCCTTCAAATGGGCTTCGCGGCATACAGTGAAGCCGTCCATTCCGGGCAGCATCAGGTCGAGCAGGACGAGGTCGAACTTTCCTTCGAGGATCCGGCTCAAGGCCGCCGGGCCGTCCTCGGAGACTTCCACGGCGAATCCCTCGATCTCCAAGTCGTCCCGAAGGCCCGTCGCGATCGTCGGCTCGTCTTCCACGATCAGAATGCGTTCGTTCATCTCATCCTCCCCTAACCGGAACGGCCGGAAGGCGGATGGTGAAAATGCTGCCTTCGCCAACCCGGCTCCGGCATTCGACCGCGCCGCCATGGGCCGCTACGACATGCTGGACGAGGCTGAGCCCGAGCCCAACTCCCTTGATCCGCTTCGAAATTTCGCCTTCAGCCCGGTAGAACCTGTCGAAGATACGCTTCCGGTCGTACTCGGAAATTCCGACTCCCGTGTCCCGGACGGAGATTTTGACTGCGTCGCCCTCGGCGCCGGCGTCCAGCCAGACGGTCTTCGAGCCGGGCGAGTACTTCACCGCGTTGTCGAGGAGGTTGCGGACCGCGGATCCCAGGGCTTCTTTGTCGGCGGAGATCGAGGGAAGTCCGTCCTGGATAGTCGCTTCGACCGCCGCTCCATTCGCGGCGATCTCGGTCACGAAATCTGCGACCAGCGTTCGCAGCCACGAGGACGGGTCTAACGGCTCAAGCCGGTACTCCTTACGGCCTTCTTCCATTCGGGAAAAGTCGAGGATGTTTTCAACGAGGCGGGACAGCCGGTCGCTCTCCCGGACGATCATTTTGAAATAGCCTCGCTGCTTCTCCGATTCGGTCACGCGGCCGTCAAGCAGCATCGCGCCAAGCTGTCGGATCCCCGTCAGGGGGGAGCGGAATTCGTGAGAAACCGTCGAGACGAAGTCCGCCCGCAACCTGGCGATTTCGAGTTCCCTTTTGACGATCCGGACCGTAAGGTAGCTCCCGAAGGCCAGCAGGACCGTGACAAAACCCAGTATCGCCAGGGATAGAGTTCGTCTTTGCCTGATGTCCGCATAAATCACCTCCGGCCGGCCGGGCCAGATCTGAAGAAGCCACTGTGTATCGTTGATCCGAAGGTCGCGCGTCACGGCGAAGGGAGGTGCCGCCGGGGGCGTTGATCCGAAAACCGCGGAGCCATCGGCGGCGCACAGGACGGCCTTGAGGTCCTCCCCCCGGGGCAAGAAGATCCGGGGCCACCAACGCAACTCCAGGACGTCTGTGGAGACAAGGACTGCGGCGAACGGATCGGTGCTCCGGAAAGCGAGGTACACCGTGTCTTCGCCGGGAAGGATCGTTCGGGGATCGTTCAGAAAGTCATCGGCGGCATGGGAGAGAGCCAACCGACGCTCCTCGGTCGTAAGGAGGCTGTTAAATTCGTCGGCCTTGGCTCGGCTGTCCCGGCACCAGGTCCGGCCGAGATCGGAATAATAAAGGTAGCGCGGCTTTTCGAGAAGCCATTTCCCCGTCGTCAGATCCCGATAGAAGGCCATGGCCTGCCGGGCAAGGTCGGCCGTATCGCCGCGCTCGGAGGCCAGGGAACATAACTCGGCTTGGGCGATGAGGTCGGACGGCAGCCCCCCGATCCAAACCGTGTCCAAGCGCCGGAGGTCCCGGTAAGCGCCGGCGGCCTCCTCGAATCTGCCCGCTTTGCGGAGCGTCCGGGCCAGGCGCTGGAGAATCAGCGGCCGCGCCACTACAGCGGCCGAATCGAGCAGGTTTCGGTACGCTCGGATGGCTCCCGGAAAGTCTTTTCGAGCAAACTCCAGGGACTCGGCTTCGGCTAATCCGGAGGGCGGTCGAATCGCCGCGGTTTGGGCCGGCGCGGGGCTCCCTGAGACATACAACAGAGCACTAGGGGGGAACACCTCAAGCCTTTCAGCTGATAAGGACAGGAACACGCCGCCTCCCGGTTCCGAGAAGGCTTGTCCGACAATCTCCGGAAAGGACTTGATATCGAGCGGCCTCTTCAGCAAAGAAGCCGACCGCACCGCATCGTTCCAACGCCGGAACTCCGAATCCAGGTCACGGCCGATTTCTTCCGCGGTTCTGTCCAGACTCTCGCGCGTCCGCTGACCGGCAAGTTGGCTCTCCTGGCGCAACACGCGCAACGCGAAAACGCCGAGGAACGCGCCCGGGAGCAGGATGAAAAGGGCGAAAACTCCGACGAGTCTCCGGCCGGGGCCCCGGAGGGAGTGCGGCCGGGCTGGACGGCGAAGCGAAGAATTCGGCATTCGGTCACCCATCGTCTAGAGTACCACTTCACAAGGAAAGATTTCACCCTCGGCGGGTCAAGATTTGGTCAAGATTCGGTTAAGACCAGCATATCGCCTGGTCAACGCATCCGAATTCTCTTAACTGAGCATTTTCAGCCTCGAAAAGCGTCGAGCGCTTCTATTCCCCGTACATCTCGGTGATGATCCGGCGCAGAGCTGCGGCTTCATCATCGGAAAGACTAGAGATTTTAGCCCTCAGCCGAGACTTGCTGATCGTTCGGATTTGATCAACGGCGACTTCCGCGTCGCGACTTCCGAGTCTTACCTGCAGACGAGACCTCCAAGACGGATGGACCTGCGTCGTCAACGGACAGACGGTCACCGTCTGCAAGCGCTCATTAAGGGCATCCAGGCTGACGATGACCACAGGTCTCGATTTGGCCATCTTGGCTCCCTGGATGGGATCCAGGTTGGCCCATCGAATTTCGTAACGTTTCATTTTTTCGCGCCCGAACGCCGAAGGGAAAACGTTCGATATCGCGCCTTATGTTCAGCCACGCGGGGCGTCTTAGCAGCATTCCATGGGATTTCGTCCAATCCGTCCGCGACGACGGCGTCCCATTTGCTCCAGATTTCTCCCGCCGCGGCCATTTCCCGAGCCGTATCTTCCCAGGAGAGTTTCTCTGATGAAGGCCCGGTCGGCCGCAGAATGATCCCCTCGCTTCTCTCTTCCATAATGATCGTTTGGCCTACCCGATAACGGCGCAGCGTGGCAGCGGGTAGGCGGATTCCCCGGGAATTGCCGATCCTCGCGACCTTGAGCTCAATTGGTTTCACGTAATAACTGTAATTACATTCGAGACGAAAGTCAAGAATAATTGGAGAGGAAGCTAATGCACGGCAAGGCGCCCCTCCCTGCGCCGGAATCCGCCAGATTTCACTGCCTGCCCGGGCGATGACGGTCTCGGCGCGCTCTCCATAACGATCTTGTTCCGCTCATTTTCCCAATGATGGCGTTTCCCGAAAAGGTCCACGGCTTTCCTTAGCCAGATCATTCGGACATATTCCGGGAGCGTCACCATGGAGGCCGTCGTCAGCCTCGCCCAAGACGATCGTCTTTACGAGGATCTCCGCAGGCGCGCCTTGGCCGAATGCGATAGATATTCCTGGAAAAACACGGCCGAACACATCCTCTCGTGTTTTTCGCAGGCCCGCTCGCAGAAACCGGGATAATAATACAAAAGTTAGCGATTTTACCTATGACAATGATACAAAATAATTAATAAATATCATTGACATCGTTACATTATAAGGCTATATTAATTTTGAGGGGAAATCGTGTTCAATAGATCTATTCTCAATGAATTTCGTGCTTGGAAAAATGCCGTGGTCCGTAAGCCTTTGGTTTTGCGCGGTGCCCGACAGGTCGGAAAAACGACTGCCGTGGAGATTTTTTCCAAGGAATACGACCAATTCATTCATCTCAATCTCGAAAAACCGGAAGAAGCAGCTTTATTTTCCCGCGGACTTTCCGCTCCGGACGTATTCCAGGCCATTCTCCTCCAGAAGAACTTACCTTACATCGAAGGCCGAACGCTCCTGTTCCTAGACGAAATCCAGAATTCACCCGAAGCCGTGCGGATGCTGCGATATTTCCACGAAGACTTGCCGGATCTCCATGTCCTTGCGGCCGGATCTCTTCTCGAGATCCTTTTGGCTCAAGAGTCCATCGGTATGCCCGTCGGACGAGTGCAATACTTGTTTCTTTATCCGTTGACGTTCCGAGAGTATTTAGAGGCGCTTGGCGAGACGCAGGCTCTGAAAGCCTTATCGAACATTCCGATTTCCTCCGTGGCGATTCCTAAGCTGTTTGAGCTCTTTCACAGGTTCTCTCTTGTCGGAGGGATGCCGGAAATCGTCGCGCGCTATGCCGCAAAAAGGGACGTCGTTTCCCTCAAACCAATCTATGAATCCCTTTCCCAATCGTTCCTGGACGATATCCCCAAATACGCCCTGAATGAAACGATGAAACGGGTGATCGGCCATTGTCTCGGCGCGGCGCCGCTCCAGGCCGGCGAACGGATCCAATTCGCCGGTTTCGGTAAATCGAACTACCGCTCCCGGGAAGCCGGCGAGGCGTTGAGGATTCTCGAACGGGCGATGCTCATCCATCTTTTGTATCCCACGACATCGATGGAAATTCCGATGCTGCCCGATTATAAAAAATCGCCGCGGCTCCAATTTCTGGATATCGGGCTGGTCAACTTCGCCGCGGGACTTCAGGGCGAATATTTTGAACATTCCGATTTGCATTCTTTTTATCGGGGAAAAATCGCCGAGATGCTGGTGGGGCAAGAGCTCATCGGAGCCGACACGACCTCCCGCCGTCCGCCGCCTTTCTGGGTTCGGGAGAAAAGGCAATCGCCGGCTGAAATGGATTTTCTGATCCGGCACGAGAACCTCGCCGTCCCGGTCGAAGTCAAAGCGGGCTCGGCGGGAAGGCTTCGATCCATCCATCAATTCATCAAGCGCTGTCCCCATTCCTTCGCCGTCCGGCTTTATGCCGGGCCTCTTGAAATCAATCATCTGAAAACTTTAGAGGAAAAGCCGTTTGCTCTCTTGAATCTTCCTTATTTTCTGGCCGGTCAGTTGAAGGAATATATCCGATGGTTTGTCGAGGAATAAACCCCGGGATACGCTCCCAGACGGTGAAGGAAGGCGCGAGGCAGACGCCCAAACTGACGCCTGCCTCGCTTATCCAGCCCCCACCTTCTAGCGCCTACTTGGCGATTTTCGCCGGCGGCAAGAAGTTCGCCATCACCCAGATCTCGATTTTCGGCATTCCGGAATCAAAGGCAATCCGATTCCCGTCCGGATGAAGGGCGATGTTGCGCATGCGGTCCATGGTCAAGTTAAAGGACTTACGCTCGCCTGTTCCAACATCAACCCGCCAGAGTTCGGTTTTTTCAACGCCCTGAGGACCCTCGCCCGCCGTGAAGTAGAGGACGAAGCGGCCGTCGGGAGTCCAGGCTAGCCCAGAATAACCAGGGATCCATTCCGGATTCTTGACCCGGACGATCTCCCGGATTTCACCTCCCGACACGAGCATGGTCTTTAGCGTTATGTCGGGTTTGTCATATGACCGAAAAACAATTCTTTGGCCATTGGGAGAGACGGCGGATTCATTAATCGGATAATTGTGCAGGAGTTCCGTCTCTTGACCAGTTTCGACATGACGCTTTATGAACCAGCCCTCTTTCAGATCACCGCTGAATCGACGGAAAAAAATGGTCTTGCTGTCCGGCGACCAAGCCGCCTGCTGGACGCTGCGGTTTTCTGTATCCAGCACAAAAGGCGTTACTGCTCCCGTCTGAGGATCGATAAAGAAGAACCCATAGTCGCTGGGATCTTTCCGTCCCCAGACGAGGATTCGCCGCCCGTCGGGAGACCACAGGGGCCAGCGGAAATACATTTTGGGAGCAAGATCCCGCTCTTCGCCGTTATCCGTCGATTGCAAGCAGAGAAGTGCTTTTTGCCGCAGAATATAGGCCAGCAATTTACCGTCCGGCGACCAAGCGGGAGAATCGTTACTGCCGATAGATCTTTTGCTGACCGGCACCGGGAAGGAGACCACCTTCCCGGCCTCGACGTCCAGCGTGGCAGTGAAGACATCAGAGACCTGGGACTGGACGCCGTAATAAAAAGATCCGCTCCGAGAAAAGCCTAAAGGCGTCACGTCGCCGATGTCCTTTCTGACCAGTTGTGGCGCACCCTGGGGCTGACCCTCGGCCACCGGGATGACCCAGGCATCGGCGGACCCGGTGCGATTGCTCATGAAGAGAACGCCCCTCCCGTCGGGAGTCCAGCCGAGGACGGCGTCGCCGGCCTCGTGCTCGATAAGCGGGATTTCCTGCCCGCCGGCGACCGAGAACAGGTAGATATCACGGTTCAGAGACGTCTTCGCGGCAAGTCGATCATACACGACATATCGGCCGTCGGGAGACAAGACGATTTTTTGGGGGCTTAACCCGTCCAGAGTTTTCAAGAGTCGGAGGGAACTGTTTTTGATGGAAATCCAGACGATCTCAGAAATTCCTCCGACTCTCGAAATGAAGGCCAGTATGTTTTGCCCGTCCGGAGACCATCCCACGGGCCCCACATCAATCACGTTCATATCGCCGATGACGGTACGGAGACCGGATCCATCGAGACCGATCGTCCGGATCTCGAACTTCCCGCCCTCGTTGAACCAGGTATAAGCCAGCTGTTTGCCGTCGGCCGAGAATACGGACTGAAGGGCATATTCTGTCCATTCCCCTGAATTCTTGGTCATAAATCGCTCTCGGCCGGTCGAAAGATCGCGCACGACTAGATTCCCGCTGGCCCAATCGTTGTCGGAGAAGAACCGGCCGTCAGGAGACGGCGATCCCACGAACCCGGAGCCGGGAGCCTGGCGCACCCGGCGGACGACGAGGCCCTCGGATTCTTTGGCTCCCGCCGCGCCCGGCTCCAACGCGGTCAAGCGCGTTTTCGCCTCAGCCACGGTCTCACTTTGGTCGGAAAATTCGTCTATGAGACGCCTGTAGGACTTTTGGGCCTCTTTCTCGCCCATTTTCTCATGGCAAATTCCTATATGGAGGATCGCTTTGGCCATGACGGGTCGAACATCGGGAAATTCTTTAATCAATTTTTCGTAAATCGCGATGGCCTCTTTAAGCTCGCCTCTCACTTCCTCGAAGTGCATGCCCCGATGGAACAGGGTTTTGGCGTCTTTGGCGCGCTGGGCGAAGGCCGTGATGGACAAGGCGGCCATGGTGATGACCGCCAAAAGGATGAAAATGCGTTTCATGGGATGACCTCCTTCGTTGAATCTTTGCTCATCTCGCCGGCTCTCGGTCTCTTTCACGATAGCGCGCCGGACGTGAAAAGGTGTCAACAAGATGTAAAAAAACGTAAAACCGCTTCTCTTTCCGAAGAATTCGTCAGCCGATGAACTTGTAGCCGAGGCCGTGGGCGGTGATAATAAACCGGGGATGTTCGGGATCCGTCTCGAGCTTCTGGCGGAGGCTGACGATATGGGCGTCCACCGTGCGGGTCGTGGGATACCGGTCGTAACCCCAAATCTCATTCAGGAAGCGGTTCCGGGGAATGACTTTGTCCCTATTCCTGACGAACAGCCTCATCATCTCGAATTCCCGCTGGGTCAGATTGACGGAGACGCCGTCTTTGCTCGCCCGGTAATTTTTGAAATCGACCTCGACCGTTCCGAATCGGTAGGTTTCCGTTTGAACATCCTTGCCGGGGCCACGTCGAAGGAGCGCCTTGACGCGGGCCAGGAATTCCGAGAGGCCGAAGGGCTTGGTGAGATAATCATCGGCGCCGATTTCGAGGCCCAGGACCTTATCGGCCTCCTCCCTGCGGGCGGTCAGCATGAGAATCGGGACGTCATGGCCCTTGCGCCTCAGCTCGCGGCAGACCTCGTAGCCGTCTTTCTTCGGAAGCATGATGTCGAGAACAATGAGATCCGGTTTCCCCCGCTCCGCCGCGGACAACCCCGCCTCGCCGTCATAGGCCGCGCTGACTTCGTGGCCCCGGGCTTCGAGGTTGAAGACAAGCCCCGTAACCATGTCCTTTTGGTCTTCAACGATCAGGATCTTGGCCATTTTCAACCTCGGCTGAGCCCTTGAGCGAATCTTCTTTTCCCCCCAACGGGAGGGTGATGATGAACCGGCTGCCCCGTCCGAGTTCACTCTCCACACGGATGTCTCCGCTGTGGCCTTCGACCGTGCTTTTCACGATCGTCAGGCCCAGGCCGCAGCCCTGAACCTCCCGAGCGGGCCCGCTCCCCCCGCGATAGAACTTCTCGAAGATGTGCTTCAGGTCGGACGGCGGAATTCCGGGGCCCCTATCTTCCACGGTGATCAAAACCTGGTCTTCATGGAAACCCATCTTCACTCCGATATATTTCCGCTCTCCGGAATACTTTTCGGCATTGTTCAAGAGATTCAACAGGGCTTGCCCGATCGCGTCCTCGTCCATGGCCATGAAGATCGGACCCGGAGGAAGAGAAATGTCGAACTCAAAGCCCCGGTCCCTGAGATAGAATCGATACGCCTCGAGCGTATCGGATATCACTTTGACGAGATCTCCCCTCTCGAAAACATATTCCTTCCGGCCCGAATCGATTTTGGAGAAGTCCAGGACATTGTCGATGAGATAGGTGAGGCGGCGACTTTCCCGGGCAATGATGCGCGAGAACTCCCTCCGCTTTCCGTCATCCGTCCATTGGTCCGATTCCATGGTTTCCCCGAACAACCGGATCAGGGACAGGGGAGTTTTCAGCTCATGGGAAACATTGGAAACAAAGTCGGACCTGAGTCGCACGGTCTCCGCCTCATGGGTCGCCGCCCGGAGGGTCATGACGATCCCCGAGAGGATCAGGACGGCTATCCCGAGGAGGACCGCGCCGTACAATCTCATTTCTCTCCGAACGAGCTGATCGATCGTTTTTCCCCGGGTGTCGAAAAGGGCCAGACTCCACCCGGGGAAATATCCAGACAGGTTCTCATTAGCCAGGGCCTGCGCGGGCGGCGGGGCGGTCGGAAGGGGCGTCAGCGGCCCCGCTTCACTGTAGAGGCCGGCCCGGACGCTTTCCCCGGCCTCCCTCCTTCCGGACAGACGCGGAAAGAGCTCGGTCAGAACATAAGTCTGATCGATCTCAAAGGCGAGGACGCGTCTCCCGAGAAGCGCCGTTTTAGAAGGCAAGAACAAATAGCCGAACCGATGCGGCGTTCCATCCTCGTCGCGGGTCGTCAAGTGCGAGGCCGGCGCCGAATCCGGTCCCGGACTTCCGTTGTTCTTTCCGTTAGGGGAAGCGTCTAAGTCCAATTGAGAGCGGAGAGCTTTTCGAGTCCCCTCTAAGCGGCGAATCCTCTCCGACCGGGCTTTGTCTTCCAGCATGAGTCCGGCCCAGCGGTCCTGGTCGCTTCTACCGAGAGCGCGCCCTTGAGAGATGCGGTCGAGGCCGGCCGTCGCGGACTCGAGATAGAATTCCCGACTTTCGAATCCGCCGGGGCCGCGGCTCAGTTCTTCAAACAAGTCCAGAAATGTTCGGACCTCGTCGTCTCCCTTCCCCAGAGAGGCATATGTTTCGGCTAGGCGGAAGAGCCCGATGATTTTAAGCGGAGTGCCGTCGGAACTTCGGACCTCCAGGCTTTGCTCGGACAGGATCCGGTATTGTTCTCCGGCTCTGGAGAAATCCTTCAACTTGAAATAACAGCGGCCCAGCAGCAGGCGGGCATACAACCGGTGCGCGGGGGAAGCGGCTCGTCTCACGGCTTCCTCGTAGGAGCGCGCGGCCATCGGGTAATCGAGATCGGCGAATTCGTAGCGTTCGCCCCGCTCGATGATGCTGTTTCGAAGGGCACCCATGCTTTCCGGTTCCGCCGGACGCGAGATTTCCGTTTCGAGGTAAAACTGGGGGTGAATGAGCGAACCGTCGGAATTGATGATGAAGGTTTCGCCGATGGACGGATGCCGCTTCTGAACCCGGCCGAGGAGGAACCGGGCCGTTTGAATGTCCGGCATCCATTCCTGGTCAAGAATCTCCCGGACGAAGCGGTCTTCAAGGCCCGAGAGCTCGCCCTCAAGCTCGTCCCGCATCAGCCGGGCCATGCTCCGGTAGTTTTCCTTGAGGCTCAGGCCCCGGTTCCCGATGGACCTCAACCCGAGATAGCCGAGGATTCCGCTCGGAAGGATGATGAAAAGAAAGGCGAACAGGAGGATTTTGGTCCTGGACGAAACATGTTTAAAGCGCCGGATCATGGCCTTTCGGCTCCTCCCGACAAGCTCTTGCGTTTCTCCACGCCCGCCTCTCTTCTATTCACATATAGCACGGCCGGGAAAAGCCGGTCAATCGATAGCCTCCTATTTTACATTTTTTTACAAGCCGGCAACTGAGCATTTTCAGCCTCGAAAAGCGTCTTCTATAACGAGGCGATTTCTCGAGGATGAATTGGCATCGGTCCAGCATTAAGAACAACAACAATCTTAAGGGCGCGGTCAGAGACCGGGAATTCGAGCCCACTTAAGGAATGTTGACATTGTATATATTATGTAATAAAATCCTAACCTGGGACGAACATAAGAATGTGGACCTCAAATTGGCCCGGGGCATTTCATTTGAGGAGATTCTCGAAGCCCTCGACGAACAGGGGCTTCTATGGGTAAGGGAACATCCTCGGCCGGAGAAATACCCGGGCCAGCGCCTTATGGGCGTTTTGGTCGCGGGTTATGTCTTTATTGTTCCCTTCGAGGAAACAGATGAAACGATCATCCTTAAAACGATCTACCCCAGCCGCAAGGCGACCAAGGAGTATAGGCGATCGAGAGGAAAAGATAATGATTAGATCCCGCTCTAAGAGTTTTTTCGAACCGCTGGATGATCAGGAACGCGACATCCGGGACGCTATCGAGAAGGGCAAGCTCGCGCCGGTATCCGATGAGGAAGAACTCAAAGAAAAGCTTATCAGAGCTGCCCGCACGACGATCGCTAAAAACCGGCACATCAGCATCCGCCTCTCGGAGCGAGATCTCATGTGGCTTCGCGCCAAAGCCCTTGAATTGGGCATGCCCTATCAGACTCTCATCGGTTCTATTCTTCACCAATACGCCGAAGGCAAGGTCAAAGCGTCATTTTAAATGCGGTAAGGCGCGAGGCAGGCACTGCGACGCCTGCCTCGCTTTGAGCCCCCACCTTTTATCATCTACTTGACGATTTTCGCCGGCGGCAGGAAGTTCTCCATCACCCAGATCTCCCTTGAGATTTTTCCGGATGTAAAAACAATCCGTCGCCCATCCGGGTGAAGGTGCATATCACGCAGCTCCATGCCGACATTGACCTTCTTGGGTTCTCTGCCCGCCGAATCCACTTGCCACAGCTCCCGCTTTTCATCCTTGGTCCCGCTGGCCGTTCTTTTAGCAAACAGGATGGTCTTGCCGTCAGGAGTCCAGGCATGTTTGGTGAAGATTTCGATCTTTCCACCAAGAATGTCCCGTGTTTCACCTCCCGCCGTCGGCAGGATTCGTATGACGAAGCCTTGTTTCGCAAGGTTATCCGCGGTGCTGAAGGATAGATACTCCCCATCGGGGGAGACCGTCAGGTGGCTGAGATCCGGTGGCGCCGCTTGTCGATAGACTTCTTTTTCTTGTCCCGTCTCCAAGTCATACTTGATGATATTCGCCAGCTTTTTCACCCATTGAAAATGCGCATAATAAACCGACTTCCCGTCCGGCGAGACCGCAAAATCTTTGATCAACGAATCGGACCACCCGCTCCGGGCCAGAAGAGTCTGCTTGCCGGTTTGGATGTCGATTTTGAAAAGTCCCTGGCTTGTCTCGTCGCCCATCGTGGCCAACACCGAGGCGCCGTCAGCCGACCATTGCATCTTCCAGAAAGAGCCTGTGGCAAGCGGGATTTCCCGCTCTTCTCCCGTCTGTTCGGAGCGAAGGCAGAGGATGTACGAGCTTTGAGTTGCGGATCCCGCCTTGCGCTCCGAAACATAGCCCAGGTATTTGCCGTCGCGAGACCATTCCGCAGAGTAGCTGGTGCCGATCACACGCTGAGGGATTTTCTTTGGCGGTGCTACGACCGACCCTTTGACTAAATCCAGCGAGCCCTCAAAAACATCCACGACGTTGACCCCGAGGCTATAGTAATAAGCTCCTCCGTCGGTAAATCCCAGGGGCGATATCTGTCCGATATCTTTTCTGACTAGGACCGGCTCTCCTTGAGGCTTGCCGTCGGCGACATGAAGGGCCCAAGCGTCCATCGTTCCTGTCCGGTCACTTGTGAAGAGGACAGTGTCGGAGCCCGGCACCCAGCCGAGAAGCTGATCGTCGGCGGGGTGCTTGACAAGCGGGAGCGCCTGTTTCCCATCTATGGAAAATAAAAAAATATCGCGTTCCGGAGATCCATCCTTCTGCCGGTCGTCATAGACAATGTATTTTCCATCCCCGGAAAAACTTGCGTCCCAAGACCTGGAAGAGATCGGCTTTTCAGCCGTGCCAAGGGTCGTCAACGAACCATCGGCCACAGATACCAAGGCCAGCATCTGAGGATTGGAATTGTTCTTGGGAACTACGACAAGGATGGCCCTGCCGTCGGGGGACCAATCCAAAGGCCAGACCGGCCCCAAAATCCGGGGCTCTGATCCGTCAATTCCGATGATCCTGAGTTCGCCGGTGAGATCTTTTTTTAACCAGCAATAGGCGATCTTTTTCCCATCCGGGGACCAGGTTGAACTGAGGACACTTTCCGCAGATGACCTGTCTTTGTTCGTCAGCAGGCGCTTCCGGCCGCTCGCGATCTCCCATATGGCCAAATCGCCTCCCGATTCCGCATCATAAAGGGAAAGGTATCTTCCATCCGGAGAAGGGGACTCGACGTTGTCCTGGGTTGAACCCGACCAGACCCTCCGAATCGTCATCTCTGTGCCGGCCGTCCGGCTTGGAATCCCGGCCAAGGCAGCCAGCCTGGACCGCGCTGTCTGGGCCTGTTCGGACTGGTCCGCATATTGGCGCACGAGCTGCTCATACGCGTTGCGCGCTTCCCTCGTGTCTGTATCGCCCAGCTTCTCGTAACACTGGCCCATCCTGAGCAGAGCGGTCGCGACCGTAGCCCGGCCGGCGCCGGGCTGGGCGGCGATCTTCCTATACAGCTCGATGGCGCCCTTTAGATCGCCCTCTACGACCTCTTTGTTGATCGCGGATTGGAGTTGCTGATCGGGACGGTCGCCTTGAGAACCGCCCAGCAACAGCGCCGCTCCCATCATCATGGCTAACAAGAGTTTGTTCATCTTTCACCTCTGCGATTAGTGTACGCGGCGCTGATCAGGGGCGAATCGGAGAACGATCTGGATTCGGTCTGAGTTTATGCCGTCACCCATCGAAGCGGTATCCCTGGCCTCGCACGCTCACGATGTAGCGGGACTCATTCGGAGCCGGCTCGATCTTCCGCCTCAGGTTCATGATGTGATTGTCGATTACCCGGTCGGTGGGGCTGCTGTCGGGCCTCCAGACTTCGTCCAGCAACCGTTCGCGGCTGAGGAGGCGGCCGCGCCGGCGGATGAACGTCGTGAGCAGCTTGAACTCCAGCGGGGTCAACTCCACGACCGCGCCCGCGCGGCGCACTTCGGCGCGGGTGAAGTCCACATCCACGTCGCCGAACCGATAGGCCTCCGGGGCCTCTCCGGAGGCGCGGCGGAGGAGCGCTTTGACGCGCGCCCGCAGCTCGAGCGGGCTGAACGGCTTGGTCACGTAATCGTCCGCGCCCAACTCCAGCCCGAGGACCTTCTCGGCCTCCCGGGCTTTCGCGGTGAGCATGATGATCGGAGTGCGGATGCCCGCGTGCCGCAGTTCCCGGCAGACCGCCATCCCGTCTTTGCGCGGGAGCATCAGGTCGAGCAAGATCAGATCAAACGCCTCCCGGCCGGCGCGTCGCAGAGCGGTTTCTCCGTCCCCGGCCACCTCCACGGAATATCCCTCGAGCTTGAGGTCGTTCTTGAGTCCCAA
>CAZLAM010000006.1:0-159802 GCA_964557435.1 uncultured Eubacteriales bacterium | reverse complement strand
TAAACTGCAAAAGGCGGCGCCCGATACGCCCGCCATCATTTTGACCGGACACGATGACGAGGAAACGGCCGTCACGGCCGTCCGGAACGGAGCCCAGGACTACCTCATTAAAGGCGAGATCATCGGAAATGTGCTTGTTCGTGCCGCTCGATACGCCGTGGAACGCATGCGGGCGGGGGAAATGTTGCGGGAGAGCGAAGGTAAGCTCAAAGCGCTTTTCGAGATTCTGCCCGTAGGCATCGGCGTTCTCGATGCGGAAAGGAATTTCCTATACGGGAATTCCACCTTGGAAGCGATCATCGGCATTCCCGCGGAGGGACTGCACCGGGGATATTTCCGAAAGCGGGCCTACCTCCGGCCGGATGGAACGCCGATGCCGGCCGAAGAAATCGCCAGCGCACGAGCGATGAAAGAGAAACGGTCAGTTTATAATGTCGAGACCGGAATTGTGAAGGAAGACGGTCAGACGATCTGGATGAACGCAAGCGCTGTTCCTGTCGCCTTTCCCGATTGGAAGGTCGTCGTCGTTTCCATCGATATCACCGAGCGCAAGGAAAAAGAACAACAGCAGACCCTGGCCATGGAGATCCTCGCCGCGTTGAACCGCCGAAACGACATCGGCTTGCTCGTGGAAGATATTCTGCACCGGATCAAGGAAAGCACGGGTTTCGATGCGGTCGCCATCCGCCTGAAGGAAGGCCAGGACTACCCTTATTATGTCGCCAACGGTTTTCAGCCGTCGTTCGTGCAAGCGGAACGCTTCCTATGCGAGCGCGACTCATCGGGGCAGGCCGTTCTCGATTCCGGCGGGAATCCCATCCTGGAGTGCATGTGCGGGAATGTCATCCGATGCCGGTTCGATCCGTCCCAACCGTTCTTTACGGAGCGGGGGAGTTTCTGGACCAATTCCACCACGGAACTGCCGGCCACGACGACGGAGAAGGACAGGCTGGCCCGCACCCGGAACCGTTGCAACGGCGAAGGTTACGAATCCGTGGCCCTCATCCCGCTGCGGTCCGGCGACGAGGTGATCGGCCTGCTTCAGCTCAACGACCGCCGGCGGGGAATGTTCACGCTCGAAAAGATCAAGTTCTTTGAGGAGATGAGCGCCGGTATCGGGATTGCTGTGGCCCGTAAGAGAGCCGCGGCGGCCATGGAAAACTCTCTGCGGGAAAAAGAGGCGTTAATCAAGGAAATCCACCACCGGGTCAAGAACAACATGCAAGTCATCTCCAGCATGTTGAATCTTCAAGCCACGGCGACTAACAACGAGGAGTGTCGCGGAATCCTCAAAGGGGCGCGAACGCGCATCCGCGCCATGAGCCTTGTCCATGAGAAACTCTATCAGTCCCAAAACCTGGTGAACATCGATTTGGGGGAATATATTCAGAACCTGGCGGATCATCTCTTTCATGCCTACCAAGTCAAACCGGATCAAATCCGTCTGGAAATGGAATTCGAAAAGGTGCCTCTGGATATCAATTCTTCCGTGCCGTGCGGATTGCTCCTCAACGAGCTTATCTCGAACGCTCTGAAGCATGCCTTTCCGAAATACCGGAAGGGTGTCCTCAAGATCGGGCTTCGACGCGGAGTCGAGAATAGGGTGGAGCTTCGGGTGGCGGACGACGGAGTCGGTTTTCCGGAGGGATTCGATTTTCGAAAAGCCGATACGTTAGGACTTCAAATCGTGAACTTGCTTATGGGCCAATTGGAAGCGACGATCGAGCTTGATCGGAAGAACGGAACCGCCTTCACCGTGACGTTCCGCGAATTGAGTTATAAGCCAAGGCTTTGAGCCGGCGTCACTAAGCCGGCGCCGTGCTTGGGACGAACGAATAAGGAGAAACCACGATGTTTCTGAAAACCGCGTGCGTATCGGCAGCCGGATCCATTTTTATCCTCACCGCCTTGTTCGTTCTGCCCTTCGGGGCGCAGGAGGGCTTGACCCGTCACATCAAGACCGATGATTTTGAAGGGGTCGTCTTTCCAGCCGGGCCGAAGATGGATTGGCTTTTCGGGGGAGACTACGGCCGCTGGTTACCCCTGGATTCGGACATTACCGAAGCGGAAAAAACCTGCCGGGTCTTTCTGAGCCGGACGGATGAACCCAACGCGTATTATCGCCAATGCCTTCCCAAGATCAGTGCTGAATTGAAAGGCTATAAAAGACAATATTTCGGCCTGCTCGGGAAAAATGGCGAAAAGATCGTTTGGATCAACTTTTTTTGGGCGGGAGAAGCGCCGGTGTTCCCTCGCTGGAAGCAGGAACCCGTGGTCGTTCTCGACGGCGGACTTTCTTTCTTCAACGTCAAGGTCGATCTCCAGTCGAAAACGTGTTTCGATTTGAAGATCAACGGCGAAGCTTGACAACGGAAAAAATGGGCCGCATCCGCAGCGGCGGAAGCCCCCCCCGTCGCTCTTTCCTGTGTTAAAAATGGAACTATGCTTAAGAAGCCGTACATCAAAAAAATCGAGACGGTTTCGAAATTCGACGTCTTTTTTGTCGACGGCTCTTACATTCGGGAGAATATCGACGAGGAATTCACGAACTTCGGACAGCACTTCCGCTTCCGGTTCATCCCGGCCGGCGAATTCTGGATTGATTTCGAGCGGACGCCCGGCGAGGAAAAATTCTTCATCGACCACATGCTAATCGAAAACCGCCTCATGAACCGTGGGTTGCCCTACGACAAAGCCCTAAAAGCCGCCGACCGCAATGAAAGTGCCGAGCGGCGCAAGGTCGATTTTATTAGAAAGGGCCTCGTTCCCTTGCCTAAGCCCCGGGCGATGCTGGCCAAAATCCATGTTCGACTATTGAAAAAATACTCCTCCCCGGGGCTGGCGGTCTGGATTGTGGATGCGGAGATCGTCCGCGATGTTTTTTTCATCGATTTCACCGAGGGCGGGCACGACAAGGTTTATCGCTTTGTCCCGGCGGGCGAGGTCTGGCTTGATGATGACTTGAAACTTTCGGAGCGTCGCTTCGTCCTGCTTCATGAAGTTCATGAGCGCCGGCTCATGGCGACCCGAGCCTGGCCTTATGACAAGGCCCATCGGTCGGCCAGCCGCATCGAATATCATTGCCGTCATCATCCGGAAGACTTGACCCGCTATTTGCGGGACGAGATCACGCTGAACCGTGCCATCTAAGGTCGGGATTTTATGGAGAGGGTTCCTTCCGGGCTCTAGATTTCGTTTTTTTCAACGGCATCCGCGGCCGACGTTATGGGCGTGAGGGGGATCATCAGCCCGAACCGGGCGCCGTACCGCGCCGGGAGAACGGGGATCCAACTTTGGGGGAATCCATTTATCGGACCCAAGCGCTCATCGTGGTTATGATGAGCGCGTTGACGAAATCGATCAGGAACGCCCCGACGAGAGGAACGATGAGAAACGCTTTCCGGGCCGGGCCGTATTTTTTGGACAGCGCGCTCATATTGATGAGGGCGTTCGGCGTCGCTCCCATGCCGAATCCGATCATCCCCACCGACAGCATCACGGCTTCATAATCGCGGCCCATGATCAGGAAGACGCCGAGCCAACAGAAAAGAATCATCAGGATGATCTGCCCGACGAGGATGATAAGGAGGGGCAGGGCCAAGTTAATGATTTCCCAGAGTTTCATTCCGTTGATGGCCATGGTGATGTATAAGGCCAAGGAAATCTCCGACAGCAGCCCGATCGATTTTTCCTCGATCTTGTCTTTGAGGACGGTCAGGTCCAGGCCGTTGCGGATGATGACGGCGACGATCATGGCCCCGATGTAGATGGGGAGGGTGATGCCGCTTTTCTGCAGTTGCTCGCTGAGAAAGATGCCGCAAGCCATGGCGATCAGGACGAAAGCCAGGTTGCGCAGGAACGATTCGGCGGTGACTTCGGGCGATTCTTCCAGGATTTTAGCCGGGTCCTTGGGCTCATGCGCCTTATGGCCGGGCGTCTTTAAATGATACTTCCGGATCATCGTTTCGCCGAAGGGGCCGCACATCAAATTGCTGGCGACCATTCCGAAGGTGGCGCAGGCGATGGCCGATACTTTTCCGCCCATGACGCCCCAGGCCTCAAACTCGGGGCCGAAGGCCCCGCTTGTCCCCAATCCTCCCATCAGCGAGACCCCGCCCGAAAGGATCCCATAGAGCGGGTTCACGCCCATGAACTTGGCCACGACGATTCCTAGAAGATTCTGAAGAACGGCCAGCGCGCAGGCCAGCCCGAAAAAGACGGCCAAGGGACCACCGCCCTTTTTCAGCAAGGACGCGCTGGCCCCCATTCCGATCGTGGTGAAGAACAAGATCATGAGGGATCTTTGAAGGGCTTCATCGAATTCGAAGCCTATGATTCCGTTCATCCGGAGGAGGGTGGCCAGGACGGCGAAGAGAAGCCCCCCGACGACGGGGGCGGGAATGCAAAACCGCACTAGAATCGGGACGCGGCGGAGGATGGCCGTTCCGAGGTAATAGGTGACCACGGCCAAGGCGATGGTCTGGAGCGCGTTGAATTTCAAAATCAGCATATGGCCTCGCTTGTCGCCTTCGGCGAAGAAGCTCGGTTCACAACGACGGCCGGCCAATCTCTCTATGCCGACGTCTTGATCCGGGGTATTATAGCGGAGAAGATGCGCGGGACGAAATCTTTTGACGTGAACGGTATAAATATGAGGATTATTGTCTTTCCGCAAGGGAAAAATCGGCGCCTATCCTTCGGTCGATCTTGTCGAGCTATTGCCCCCTTCGGCCGGATGTTATAAAATACGTAATTCCCATAGGCATTGAATATTGGGAGGAAAGAGAAGAACCCGTTGCCTTCGGGAATGCGAGACCGAATAAGGAATCCTGCATGAAAATCAAACTGACCCGCCGGCGCATCATAGCCGTCGCCGTTCCCGTCGTCCTTCTGGGTTTGTATCTTCCGGGGCGCTTCAAAACGACGGCCGTGACGTCGATTACCCTCCAGCCCCGGGACGCGGTCGAGACCGTCCTGGCTACCGGCCGTGTGGTCGGAGAAAAAACCATCCCGCTGTCTTTCATCCGGGCCGGCCGGATCGCCGAGGAGCCGACCAAGGACGGCGCCCAAGTCAAGGCCGGGCAGGTCCTGATGAGACAGGAGCGAGCGGCCGAGGAAAACGTCCTGGCCCAGAAACGGACGGCTCTGACGACGGCCAAGCTCAACCTGGACAAGATCCGGACCATCGACCTGCGGGACTCCCAGCAGAAGGTCCGGCAGGCTAAGGCGAACGCTGCCTACGCCGCCGATTTTTTTGCCCGGCAATCGGAATTATTCGAACAGAAAGCCGTCCCCCAGCTCCAGTACGACCAAGCCAAACGGGACAAGGAACTGGCCGAATCCGCCCTGGCCGCGGCCGATAACCAGCTCCGATCACTTGAGACGACGCTTCGAGAACTGGTCGAATTGCAGGTCGCCCAAGCGGAGAACGATCTGCGCCGGGCCGAGATCGATCTAAGGGATACCGTCCTGCAGGCGCCCTTCGACGGTCAAATCGTCGAACATGTCGCCCATAAGGGCGAGTTCGTCCCCGGTGGACAGCGGGTCATCACCTTCATCCCGGCCACGGATAGAACCTATGTGGAGATCCAGGTCGACGAGTCCAACGCCGGCAAGCTGGCCGTGGGCCAGAAGGCGTCCGTCTTTTCCCCTGCCTTCCCCGACCGTTCCTACCCGGCCGCGATCGAACGCATCGGCTCGATCGTCGATGCCCAGCGGGGCACTTTCGCCGTCCGGTTAATGCTGGGCCGGCTCGAACCGGAACTGCTGCCCGAATCCTCGGTTTCGGTCCAGATCGTCGTCGGCGAGGCCAAGGGTGCGCTTCTTCTGGAACAGCGCTACGTCGTCCGTTTGGATGGTGCGGCCTTCGTCTTCACCGCGCGGGACGGCCGGGCCCGGCGCGTCGCCGTGAAGGTGACCGACCTGGGCAACGGCTTTTTCGGCGTCCTCGACGAACTCAAAGCCGGCGACTCCGTCCTCCTCCCCCAGGGGCTTAAGGATGGCGCCCGGATCAAGCTCGTTCCGGCCGCCGAGTGATCATGTTCAACATTGCCGTCGCCTTTCGCTTTCTCAGGGAAGGACGGATGCAGACCGTCCTCATTCTGGTCGGAATAACCCTGGGTATTGCCGTTCAGGTCTTTCTCAACGCCCTGATCGTCGACCTCCAGCGCAGCCTGGTCGAAGACACGGTCGGCCGGGCTCCGCACATCACGGCTTCCATGCCCGACGTCGTTCCTTTGGCCGGCTTTCTTTCCACCGACGCCCGCCCCACCCTGACCCGGATCGTCACCAATGAGGGCACCGTCAAACCCATCCGGGACTGGCGGTCGGTTGCGGACCAGCTCGAAAAGCTGGGGGCGTTCAAGGTCATCAACCCCGTCGCCGAAGGATCCGGGTTTATTCTGCAGGGCGAGAAATCCCTGCCCGTCATCCTGCGGGGCTTCGACCTTGCCCGGGCCGACACTCTTTATGAAATCCGCCGGCGGATGACCGAGGGCCGGTTCGAAGTCGGCGGCAACGGCATTCTTATCGGCCGTGAACTGGCCGCCAAGCTCCGGGTCGGAGTCGGCAGCTCGCTGCGGATCACGGTCCCCAGCGGCGCGTCCGACCTCTTTCCGATCAACGGTGTCTTCGACTTGGAGAACCAGCAGGTCAACGAAAGTTGGGTCGTCATTTCCCTCAACCGGGCGCAGACCCTGTACGGACTCGACCGGGGCTTGACCCATTTCGAGCTCCAGGTGCCCGACGTCTTCTCGGCGTCGCGATGGGCGGCCGATCTTCGCCGGAGCTTCCCGGACCTGAAGTGGCTGAGCTGGCAGGAGACCAACGCCCAGCTCCTGGCCGCCCTGCAGGGCCAGGGATCCTCCTCCTATATTATCCAATTGTTCGTCCTTCTTTCGGTCACCCTGGCCATCGCCAGCGTCCTGGCCATTTCGGTCGTCCAGAGATCGCGCCAGATCGGCATCCTCAAAGCCCTGGGCATGAAAACCCGCCAGGTCAGCCGCATCTTCATCATCCAGGGCGCGGTCCTGGGATTCGTGGGCTCCCTGCTGGGCAGTCTGGCCGGGTGGGGGCTTATCGAGATGTTCGTCTCGATCCAGAAAGCCAACCGGGCGGCCAGCCTGACCGCGATTCCGGTCGAATTCGGAGCCGTTGCCCTGTCGGTGGCCATCGCCACGATCGCCGGAACCCTGGCCGCCTACGTTCCGGCCCGCCGGGCCGCCCGGCTCAATCCCATCGAGGTGATCCGCAATGGGTGAACTCGAGCTGAAAGGACTGAGAAAAGTCTATGGGACGGCGGTTCAAACCGTAGCTCTGAGGGGGATCGACTTGGCCATCCCGGCCGGCTCCTACATGGCCATCATCGGCCGCTCGGGCTCGGGCAAGAGTACGCTCCTCAACCTGATCGGGACTTTGGACCGCCCGACGGCGGGCGAACTGCGCTACGAGGGGCGGGATGTCTTTGCCCAGGACGACGACGGATTGGCCCTGTTTCGCAACCGGACGATCGGCTTTATCTTCCAGTTCCATTACCTTCTGCCCGAGTTCAACGCCTTGGAAAACGTCCTCCTCCCTCACCGGATCTCCCACGGCGGATCGAGCCCCGCGGTCGCCAAGCGCGGGAGGGGGCTCCTCGAAAGGGTCGGCGTCGGCCCGCGCATGAACAATAAATCGACCAACTTGTCCGGCGGAGAACAGCAGCGGGTGGCCATCGCCCGGGCCCTCATCAACGAGCCCCGCATCATCCTGGCCGACGAGCCGACCGGGAACCTCGACAGCGAGTCGAGCGAGGAGGTCAAGGCCCTGATGCGGGAGATCAACCGGGAGACCGGGACGACTTTCATCATCGTCACTCACGACCGGCATATCGCCGCCTCGTGCGACCGCGTGGTCGAGATCGATGACGGCGCGGTCAAGCGTGATCTCGGGACCGCTGAGATGAGCGAGGACGAGAGCTGGGCCCAACTGGCGCCCTGCAACTGCCGGGAGTTGGCCCGGGAACGGTCGGCCGGTCTGTCGGCCCGTTAGCGGATCGCCGCATCGGCGAATTTGGCGCTACCCGCAGGAAGTTTCCGGATGAAGGCGCAGACTTCTCCCTTTGCCGAGGTCGAGCCTCTGGTCAAGTCGGCCGCCGAAAGGCCGCGCTTCAGTAAAGGATGTCGGCCTCGCCGCGTTCGCGGATGAGCGAATCGACCTCCTTGAGGACGAGGTCGCGTCGGGCGAGTAGGATCTGGATTTCGCGTCCCGTCAGGTGGCCCTTGACCGCTTTCCGGACGGACTTGGCGTCCAGGGCCCTGAGCTTCTCGACGAAAGCACGGGGCAGCTTCAGGAAAAGGAGGGGGGTTCCATCCGCGGCCCGCTTCAGGCCCGAGGCGCCGAAGACGAGCATCTTCCCGAACGGTTCCGCCGTCCGGAAGGAGCGCGAATGGTCGATAAGGATCATGCGGTCGTCGGTCCCGATCAGGATGTTGTTGAGGTTGCGGTCGTCGTTGGCGATCAGGGAGTCGAAAGCCCGCTCCAGATAGGCCTTGCGGTCCCAGTCCTCGCTCTTGTCTTTGGGAATATCGGACCCCCGCGCCATCCGTCCCTTGAGGCTTTCCGTGTCTTCCATCCAGAGTTGGAGCGATCCCCACCGTCCTTGGAAGGCCCGTTCCATGGTGGGGGGGACCATATCCAGCCCCAGGAGGACGTCTAATTGGAAGGCGGCAACCTCGAAGCGCCAGCGGTCGGGCCCTCCGCGGTCGATATCGATGTCGATGTCCTTCCACAGCCCGAAGCGGGTGACGTCTCCCTTGGACAGGGTCAGCTTCCAGGGAGACGTCACCGCCTCGGGTCCGCCCAGCTGGACGGAATTTACGATCCGGGCGGTGCGGAGAAAATCCTCCCAACCGGCCCGGGCGGAGGCGTCCGCGAGCCCGACTTGGGCGGTCGCGGACGCGAGGGCAGCGATCGAAATGGCGAGGAACAGCGCGACTCGTCGACCGGAGACCCGGAACGGCATGGCACCCTCCCTGGAGGAGAACGTGATTCGAGGATAGTCCAACCCGGCGGTGAAAGCAACTTATGCCGGTCAGCCGGACCGGGACTTTATTTTGGTCCGGATCCAGGCTTTGGCCAATTGGGACGGCTTCAGCTTCCCCCGCCGCCGGGCCATCTCGAGATAATTCTGACGAATGGACGATGGTACGTCCCTCTGCTCCTCGTCCGGTTTGCGGGCCAGGGTTAAGCTTCCGCCGGAACAGGTCGTGATGCACAGTCCGCAGCCGATGCAGCGGCCGGGATCGAATCGAACTTTCCCTTTGTCGTTCCGGTTTAGGGCGCCCATCGGACAGCGGCCAAGGCAGACGCCGCAGTCCGTGCATGTCTTTATATCAAGGCAAGCCCGGAAGGGGGAGGAGACGAACTCGGCCGGACTGGGATGGGCTTTAATCGTCCGCAGGACCCCGCAGCAGCAGCCGCAGCACATGCAGATATTGGCGATCTTGCGGGCGTTGCTGGGCTGGAGGACGAGCCCGGCTTCGTCGGCCTTTTGGAGAATGGCCAGCGCTTCCTGCCGGTCGATGATCCGGCCCATCCCGTTTTTTTCGTAGTAATCGACGCCCCGGCCCATGATGAGGCAAGCTTCCTCGGGCTTGCCGCATCCCTGGCCCATCATCGTCCGCTCCCGGCGGCAGATGCAGGGGGCGATGAGAAAGCGGTTCTGGCCGAGCAGCATTTCCTCGGCCTTCTCATGGGCCAGGATTTCGTGCCGGACGGGTATGACTTTCATGACCGGGATGGTCCGCAGCTGGGGACTCTTCTTCCAGGGGCCGGCCGTCATCAAGGTCGGCATGTATTCCTCCATGTCCCGGATGAGGTCGGGGCTGAGGTTGTTGACCTGGAACTCCCAGATCCCGATGATGAATTGGTTGGCGCTGTAGCGGCGGCCGCCGTCTTCGGTCTCGATCCGGTAAATGAGCCCCTTGCGGGACATCTTGTCCAGCTTCAGCGCCGTTTCGGTTACGGACATCCGGGCCCGGACAGCCACCGAATTCGGCGACTCCGGCAGGACGGACAGAAGAAGGGCCATCTCGGCTTCATCCTCGAGAAACAGTTTTTTCAGAATGCGGAGTTCGACGCCGCTCTTCGTCGGCGGGAATCCGGCCGGCAGATCATCCAGATGCCGGGCCAGGCGTTTATAGACATCCTCGCTTTTCTGCATAATGAGAGGACTATAGCGTCCGTCCCGGCTCGGCGTCAAGAACAAGATAACCCGTGTCAAGAAATCCAGGAATCGAAGCGTCGATTCTCCCGACAGGACTCGCCCCTGGCAAGGCGTGGCTTTTCGTCCCCATCCTTGATATGCTGAAATCTCCCGACCGAAAATCATTTCAAGCCCGGCCCTGACTGAGGAATTTTCCATCAGCTGAAAAAACCGGGCTTAGGAGAACCCCATGAACAACAACAGCCGAATCGAAACGAAAGCCGTCCATGCCGGAGAGACGCCCCGAGTCGCCGGGGCGGTCTGCCTGCCCATCTTCCAGACCGCCATGTATGAAACCGCGGGCGCGGCGAATTACTACGACATCAAGTATATCCGCCTCAACAACACGCCCAACCATGCCGCCCTCCACGCCAAGCTGGCCGCCCTGGAGAACGCCGAGTCAGCCCTCGTCGCGGCTTCCGGCATGGCCGCTATCACGACCGCCCTCCTGACCGTCCTGCGTCCCGGAGGCCATGTCCTGGCCCAGGAAAGCCTGTACGGCGGAACGCACGATTTTCTGACCAAGGACCTCGGGGAATTCGGGATGTCGTTCGATTTCATCGACGCGGCCGAACCCGGAACCTGGCCGGCCAAACTCCGTCCCGAAACTCGAGCCATTTATGTCGAAACGATCAGCAACCCGCTGATGCGGGTACCGGATCTCGATGCGGTATCCGCTTTTGCCCGTGAGCATGGCCTGGTTTCCCTGATCGACAACACCTTCGCCACGCCGGTGAATTTCCGCCCGGCCGAACGCGGGTTCGATCTCTCCCTTCACTCCTGCACCAAATATCTCAACGGGCACTCCGATATCGTCGGCGGCGCGGTTGTCGGCCGGAAGGATTGGATTCATAAGATCCTCCTGGCGCTCGACCACCTCGGCGGCTCGATGGATCCCCATGCCTGTTTTCTGCTCCAAAGGGGAATGAAGACCCTGGCTTTGCGGGTTCGTTGTCAAAACGAGAGCGCGCTTCGTATCGCCCGCTTTCTGGAAGACCATCCGGCGGTCACCGCCGTCCATTATCCGGGCTTGCCGAGCCACCGAGCCCATGAGCGGGCGGCCCGCCTTTTCGACGGGTTCGGCGGGATGATGAGCTTCGAACTCCGGGGAGGCGAGGCGGCGGCTCGGCGGATGATGGAACGAGTGACCATTCCGCTGATCGCTCCCAGCCTGGGCGGAGTCGAATCGCTGCTGACCCGGCCGGCGGCGACTTCGCACTCGGGCATGTCGCCCGAGGATCGTCTGAAGATCGGCGTCACGGACGGATTGGTCCGGTTCTCGGTCGGCGTGGAGTCCGCTGATGACCTCATCGAGGACCTGGCCGGGGCGTTGGCCTGAACGGGGTTTCATTCCCATTGGATCGGCGGACTGGTCTCGATCAAGTTGATCCGGGTGATGGCGTACTTGCGGTTAAGCGTCGTGGCCGCGCAGACCTCGTCCAGGATCCGCGATTTGGAGGCCTGGCGGTAGCGCTTCGACATGGAGTCCATGAGTTCCCTCCGGCTGTGAATATCCATATTCTGACCTCCTCGGCGTGCGGAGGTAGAGTATGCTTAAGTCCGTCCCGCCATGGTTAGATTTTTAAACGGCAAGACATATCAGCCTTCGGTTAGATTTTAGATGGCGCGATTCGGACGCTTGACATTGATCGAATCAGGGTGATAATCTCCGCCTATGTTAATGGGGGAATATATACAAACACAACAGGAAGCCGGTTTTGTTGCGGATCCGATACCCGTTTCACAGGCGTCTTATTGAGATCATGAAGCGGTTTCCGGCGGCTGATTCCGAGTGTTAGCTTTAAGAAAGATGGATAGAACGACATGAAGAAAGCTGCGGGCGCGCAGTTTTTGCGATGGTTTAGCCCAATTCTAGATGCTTTACGTGCTCTCGGCGGTTCTGGAACTCCCGAGGAAGTTGCAGACAATATCGCAACCACATTGAATCTTCCTGATCAGCAGTTGAACGAAACATTGCCTTCTGGTGGCTCCCGTTATAGAAATCAAGTTGCCTTTGCGCGGCTGTATCTCGCGTTCGAAGGTCTTCTCGATTCGTCACGCAGGGGTGTTTGGAGCCTTACCGAAAAAGGGCGCGCAACAACGCTCTCGGTAGCAGACACGAAGGCGATCTTCCAGAAATGGGTGAAGATACACTCGGACAAGAGAAAGGAACGAAAAGAAAAGGAGCAACCCGTCGAAGAGCAAGGAATCGAGGGCACCGAGATCCCATCAAGAGACTACCGAGAAAGGCTTCTTGAATTGCTTCGTGGTTTATCCGCCGAAGGATTCGAACGCTTGTCTCAACGCCTGTTGCGTGAATCGGGCTTCTCGCAGGTCACAGTCACTGGCCGTAGCGGAGACGGAGGCATTGACGGGAATGGAACACTTCAGATCAATCCCCTTGTCAGCTTCCGTGTCCTATTCCAATGCAAGAAGTACTCAGGCAGCGTGGGGCCATCTCAAGTCAGGGACTTTCGAGGAGCAATGACAGGTCGCGCTGACAAAGGAATAATAATCACCACCGGCACATTCTCTGCTGAGGCACGCCGCGAAGCAGCACGCGATGGCGCCCCACCAATCGAACTTATAGATAGTGATAAGTTAGTCGATATGTTTCAGAACCTTGAACTTGGCGTTTCTCCAGTAAAGACGTACGAGGTAAATGAGAAGTTCTTCGAAGAGTTCGGATGGACAGGGGAAGCTATCCAGACAATGAAGCCGACGGTTGCTACTGGGAAAAGGTAAAGGTTGATTCAGGGTAAAGGCGCTCCCCGCGCCTCATTGTGGACGTTGGGCATAAAGATTATGGAAACGCCAAGATACAGCGTGCTTAGCGTGATGGGGCCTCACGCAGGCGAAGATTCCGACGAGATTTTCGCGCGGAAGATCGCGGACATACGCAATGCTGGTAAGACTTTCTGGGTCATTCGCTCCCACAAAGCGAAACCGAATATGATTCAAACAATCGGCTCGGCCGCTCGTGATCGAGCAACCGAGCCCCTCTGCGCGTTTCTCGAACCATCGTCACCCGGCGGATCCGTCCCCACTAAGACGCGTTGTGCCGCCGCGGAGTACTCAGCCGACTTGTCAAAGTGGGAGAAACTACCGCCCGGCATCGGCCCCATAACCGGACAAATGACACGAAGTGCTTGCGCACTCGTGTTCGACCAACTTGCGCTTTGTGAATTGGCGGTGCTGGACTTGTGGCACTATGCCGATGCCTTCAATCAAGAGCAGCCCGTCAAGATTCGCCAAGGCGCATCAACTGTCGGCGTGTTCGGCAGAGACACCTCCGCACATCCCGATAGAATGAAGAGCCACATTCGACAGATCATTGCAGTCGGGAGGTTGATCGAACCATTTGCAGTGTGGTTGAGATGATGAGATTACCCAAACATTGTTATACGATGAAGACCACCCATGGATAGACTTACGTCAACAATTCGCCAGTCTTTGGAGAACAAAAACTGGTACGCCGCCCTGTATCTGTGACTTGACAAAGAGTATGACATGGGTAATACTACAAGTATGAAAGCAGCCGTTTCGATCCCTGACGACATATTTCGATCCGCCGACTCCTTGGCGAAACGTCTGGGCATTTCCAGAAGCAAATTGTACGCAACAGCGCTCGCAGAGTTTTTATCCCGACGACGAAGCAAACAAGTTACCGCACGACTTGACTCAATATATGATGAGGTTGATTCCGCACTGGACCACGAAATTAGTGGAATTCAGTCTCGATCATTGACCCGCGAGAATTGGTAATGGATCGAGGCACGGTTTGGTGGGCTGAACTCCCCCAACCGATTGCCTCAGAGCCAGGGTATCGGCGCCCCGTCGTAATCGTCCAGTCGAATGCTTTCAACAGAAGTCGAATCAAGACCGTCCAGGTTGTTGTTGTCACATCTAATCTTCGTTTGGCCGATGCACCCGGCAACGTGAGTCTTCCGGCAATTTTAACCGGTCTCCCTAAGGATTCAGTCGCAAACGTCTCCCAAGTCATCACAATCGACAAAGACTTTCTTGTCGAACGATGTGGGCGGCTTCCGGTTCAATTGATAAAAGAGATTGATGAAGGGCTTCGACTGTCACTTTCACTTTGATGAAAGAGGCAACCCAACCAGTGCATGAACCTGACGGGCCGTTGCATTGGAGAAGGCTTTTCTCTATCATTAAAAAGGTGAGGAGGAGCGCATGAAAAAAGCCGCCGTTTTCGCGCTTTTGGGTTGGCTGATCGCCGTCGGAACGGCTTCCGGCCAGCGTTTGCGGGCCGGCGAACAATTCATCATCCTGAAGAACGGCGATACGATGATCGGAAACATCGCCGACATCAGTAGTGAGCGTCTCGTCCTCGAACTCCAAGACGGGACGAATATCCCCCTGCGGGACCTGTGGATGATCAATTTTGTCACGGAGGAGTGGAACTTTCCCTCGGAACGAAACCTGATCGAAACGAACGAACACTATGTTTTCCTGAAAAGCGGGGACGTCGCCTCGGGCCGGATCGTCGACTTCAGCGGCGAACAGCGGGTCTTTGAATTCGAAACGGGCGAGAAGTTCGCCCTCGGCCAGGTGCGGAGGATATATTTCTCCAAAAACGTCCCCCGCGGCCTGCGCTGAAGTTGTCCCCGTCCGCCAAAAAAAATATAATAGCTCTTCCGAACGATATTCCCCCGAGGAGAGCGCCATGACCCGTACCGAAACCCTGTCCGGAATCGCCCGCAGGCTCCGCGCCCATGCTTTGCGAATGACGACGGCGGCCGGCTCGGGCCATCCGACCACCTGCCTCTCCATGGCCGAAATCGCGGCCGCCCTGTTCTTCGACGTAATGCGCTGGAACCCCAAGGACCCTGAGGACTGGGGGAACGATGAACTCGTGTTGTCCAAGGGACATGCCGCGCCCATTCTGTGGGCCGCTTACGCCGAAGCGGGCGTCGTCGCGCCGGAATCCCTCCTCAACCTCCGCAAAATCACGAGCGAATTGGAAGGTCATCCGACGCCGCGCATGAAGTGGATCAAAGCGGCGACGGGGTCGCTCGGGCAAGGGCTTTCGGTGGGCGTGGGCATGGCCGCGGCTCAGCGGCTGGGCGGCTCGCCCGGTCGCGTCTTCGTGGTCATGGGCGACGGCGAGTGCGCCGAGGGTTCGGTGTGGGAGGCGGCCAACGCGGCCGCGTCCCTGAAGCTGAACCGGCTCTGCGCCGTCGTCGATATCAACCGTCTGGGCCAATCCGACCCCACTCAACACCAGCATGCCGTTTCGGCATTCGCTCGGAAATTCGAGGCTTTCGGCTGGGACGCGGTCGTCATCGACGGCCACGATATCGAGTCCGTCGTCGAGGCCCTGACCGCCGCGGGGAAGACGGAACGCCCTTTGGCCGTGTTGGCCAAGACGATCAAGGGCCAAGGGGTTTCGTTCCTTGAGGATAAAAACGGCTGGCACGGCAAACCGCTCAAGCCCGAGGAACTGGACAAGGCTCTGGCCGAGCTCGGGCCTCTTGCCGAAATCGACGCCGCCGGGCTCGTCCGGCTTCCCGAAAAATCGGTCCGGCCGGTCTTAAGAGGCCGTTTCGATTTCGAACGGATGCCGGCCAAGGACAAAATAGCCACCCGGCTGGCTTACGGCCAAGCGCTGGCCGCCTTGGGCCAAGTCAATGAAAACATCGTGGCCATCGACGGCGACGTCAAGAACTCGACTTATGCCGACAAGTTCTTCGAGGCCTTTCCGGCCCGCTCCTTCCAGTCCTTCATCGCCGAACAGAACATGATCGGCATGGGCATGGGCTTCGCCGCCAAGGGGTATATTCCGTTCATGGCCACGTTCGCCGCTTTTCTCAGCCGGGCTCACGATCAGATCCGAATGGCGGCCTACTCATTCTCCAACATCAAGGTGTGCGGTTCGCATGTCGGTGTGAGCATCGGGGAAGACGGCGCCTCCCAGATGGGTCTGGAGGACATGGCCATGTTCCGGTCCATTCCCGAGGCCGTGGTTCTTTACCCCGGTGACGCCGTTTCCGCCGCCGCTTGCGTCGAAAACGCCGCCCGGCATCGGGGGATCGTCTATCTCCGGATGTCCCGGCCGGCCACACCCGTCCTTTATGGCCCTGACGAAAAATTCCCCATCGGCGGTTCCAAGGTCCTGCGCCGCAGCGTCCACGACGCGGTCACGATCGTCGCCGCCGGAATCACCCTTCATGAAGCGCTCAAGGCCGCGGATGAGCTGAAGAAGGAGGATGTCGCCGTTCGGGTCATCGATGCCTATTCCGTCCAGCCGCTCGATGCGGACGCGATCCGGTGTGCGGTCGCCGAAACGAAATACCGCGCCGTCGTCGTGGAGGACCATTTTGCAGGAGGGGGACTGGGAGAAGCGGTAGCCTCGGCTTTGGCCGGGTGCATCCAGCTCAAGCATCTCTGTATCCGCGAATTGCCCCGCTCGGGCAAACCCGAAGAACTGCTCGATCGTTACGGTATCAGCGCCCGCTGCATCGTCGCCGCGGTCAAGGAACTGGCCGCTTTGCCGGCCATCCGGTTCTGAACGCGGAACTTCCAACGAGGACTCCATGAGCTTCATGCCCGGAAAGCCCGGCTCTGATGTCATCGAAACCCTGGCCGGCATCGTTGGTCCCGATAACGTCATCGTCGACCCCGACCGGCTCGAGTCCTATGACCACGACGAATTCTCGCTCCACGATGTACGGCACTCGCCGGATATCGTGGTCCGGCCCCAAACGACCGCGGAGACGGCCGCCGTTTTGAAGACGGCCAATGATCACCGGATCCCCGTGACCCCGCGAGGCGGAGCGACGGGATTGTGCGGGGGTTGCGTCCCCGTCTTCGGCGGGATCGTCCTGTCCCTGGAAAGAATGAACCGGATTGTGGAGATCGACGCCCGCAACGCCATGGCCGTCGTCGAAGCGGGCGTGACCCTGATCCAGTTCGAGAAGGCCGTGGCCGAAGCCGGTTTCGATTTTCCGCCCCATCCCGGCGAGGAGAGTGCCATGATGGGCGGCATGATAGCTACCAACGCCGGCGGGAGCCGGGCCGTCAAGTATGGCGTTATCCGCAACTACGTCCGCGGCCTCGAAGTCGTGACCGCGGGCGGCGATATTCTCAAACTCGGGGGCAAGCTGATCAAGAGCAGTACGGGCTACAATCTCCTCCAGCTCTTCATCGGGTCGGAAGGGACACTCGGCGTCATCACCGGCGCCGTAATCCAGTTTCGGGCCAAGCCGGCTCTGACGCGCTCGGTCGTCCTGCCCTTTGATACGCTGGAGGCGGCGATCGAGACGGTGCCCGTGTTTTTTGAACGGAACATCATCCCCCTGGCGCTCGAGTTCGTTCCCCTCGACGTCCTGCGGATTACCGAGGCTCATCTCCAGCGGACCTGGCCCAGCCACCAGGGCGACACTCATCTCTTCCTCATTCTTGATGCCTCATCTGAAGACGACATGGACCGCTTATCCGAAGCCGTGGCCGAGATAGCCCTCGAGGGCGGAGCGCTGGACGTTTTTGTCGCCGACACGGCGGCCAAGCAGGAGAACGTCCTGGCCATACGGTCTAAAATCTACGAGGCGGTCAAGGCCCATACGATCGAGATTCTTGACATCTGCGTTCCGCGCGCCGAGATCCCGGCCCATGTCAAACGGGTTCATGAAATCGGGGCCAAGTACGGGGCCTGGCTTCCCACCTTCGGTCATGCCGGCGACGGCAACGTCCACACCCATCTGATGAAAGCGCGGGTTGAAGACGGCCGCATCGTGCCCGTGCCCGAGGCGGAATGGCGGGCGACCATCGATCCCATCCGGGCCGAACTTTACGCCGACGGCCTGGCCCGCGGCGGCGTCGTCTCCGGCGAGCATGGTATCGGGTTGGTCAAGAAATCCTACCTGGCCGCCAGTCTGGCTCCCGTCCAGATCGAACTCATGCGAGGGATCAAGCGGACCTTCGATCCCCACGGCATCCTGAATCCAGGGAAAATATTCGACTGATATTTTTATTTTCCGGGTTGCATTTTTCGAGGCCCGGCTTTATATTGATGGCACCGCTATGGGAAAACGACCCGTCTCCCGCCGGAACTTCAAAATCCATTCGTAAGGGGTATTCATGGAAAGAATCACTGAGCTCTTTGTCATCCTGGAAAACAAGCCGTCCACGCTGGGCGACCTGTGCGGCTATCTGGCCGAAAACGACATTAACATTGAATCCATAGGCGTTTTTCACGACACGGCCAAAATTTACGTCAAGAACCTCAATAAGGCCGTCAAACTCCTGGAAAAGCTGAATTATACGATCGAACTGCGCGACGTTCTGCTGGTCGACATAGAGAACCGTCCCGGCGCCCTGGCCGAGCTGACGTCCAAGCTGGGCGACGAAGGCATCAACATCGAGTACTGCTACGGAACGTTGAGCCGGAAAAACAACGCCATATCGGTCGTCCTCGACGTGTCTAAAATCGAGGAGGCGATCAAGGTTCTGGGAGGCTGACCGGAGATCGATGGGTTCGCGCCCCGCAGCCCTTGCGTTTTCCGGGCCGAACAAGAGGATGGAATAGGATCGTTTTTCTGGAGGTATACATGCCCGGATTTTCCCGCCGATTTCCCCTGATTCTTCCCGCCGTCCTGGCGCTGGCGGCGGCGGCCGTGTCCGCCGATGTGCGGGGGCTGGTCAAGGATCTTTTCCCCCTCCCCGCCGTGACCGGAAACGAAATGATTCTGGCCGCCAAGATCGCCGCGCTTCTCCCCAGAACGCTCACCGTCGAGACCGAAGGATTGGGTTCTTTGACGGCCGGGTCGGGATCGGGAGGGCCGGCCGTTCTGGCCGCTTTGGATGAATTCGGATACGTCGTCAGCGGATTCACCGCCGACGGCTACCTGACTCTGGACCGGGCCGTCGCGCCGCCGATTCCGATCGCCGATTCCTTCCTCCTTGGCCATCCGGTCGTGATCGGCACGAAGACCGGTCCCGTTATCGGTATCGTCTCCCAACCGGCCATGCATCTCCTGACGCGCGAACGCCGGGACCAGTTGGCCAAAGACCTGACCCTTGACCTCATCTTCGTTGATGTGGGGGTCCGGTCGGAAGCCGAAGCCAGGGCCAAAGGGGTCGAGATCCTCGACCCCGTGACGTTCCGCCAGGATTTGGTCTCTCTGGCCGGGGACCGTTTGGCCGGACCGTCTATTGGACAGAAGTCGACCTGCGCCGCTCTTCTGGCCGTCGCTCTCGATTCGGCCAAGGATAAGACACCGCGGCCCGCGCAATTCGTCTGGATGGCCCAATCGCGGTTCCCCGCCCGCGGCGTCCGTGCATCGCTGGGGGCTCTGCGGGCCAAAACCAAGCTGGCGCCAAAAACGGCCATCATCCTGGACGTCATAGCCGCCGACCGGGGCGAAAAAAGCCCCGTTTTCGGGAAAGGTATCGTTGTCATCCAGGCTAAGGATGCCCCCTCCAAATTGCGCCAGGCGATCGACGATGTCGCCCAGGAGAGGAAAATTCCCCTCCAGTACAGGTCCGGTATGGAATCGCCGCTTCTCGCGCCTTTCCTGGCCGACGGCTGCGACGCCGTCGTTCTAGCGTTACCGGCGCGTTACGCCGGCACGCCCGCCGAAATTATCGACCTCAAGGACGTCCAAGCGCTTGCCGATCTTGTCGCCGCGGTCCTTAAAACCGGGAGGCTATTATGAACCGCCGGAACGGGTTGGCTTTGCTGATCGCGGGTATCCTCGGCGTGGTATCGTCCGCGGCGTCCCAAAATCCTTTTTCCGACTGGGATCTTCTGCGTCAGGTCGTCCTGGTGCCCGGCATTTCTTCGCAGGAGGCCAAGGTCATGGATTGGATCCAGGCCGCCCTTCCCAAGAGCGTCAAATCCCAGCGGGACGCCAAGAACGATGTGTGGTTCACCGTCGGCGAAGGCCGCCCCCACATCCTGTTCGTCGCCCATGCCGACGAGCTGGGTTTCACGGTGGATAAGATCTCGCCCCAGGGAATCGTTCGACTCAAGGGACGGGGGGGATTCCTTCCTCAAGCTTGCGAGGCCCGGCCGTTCGTCATCCATACCGTTAAAGGCAAAGTTGAAGGGGTCCTGGTGCCGCGTCCCGATTTCGATTCACCCAAAGCCTTGCCCTTCGGTCCCGAAGCCTATGATTTGGACATCGGCACGACTACGGAAGCCGAAGCGAGGGCGCTGGGTGTCGCCGAAGGCCAGATGGTTATTTTTAAAAAATCCATCATCGACCTCGGCCCCGGCCTTATGGCCGTCCGGGCTGTGGATGACCGTGCCGGGTGCGCCTCTCTGCTGGCGGCCGCCCTCCAGATCGACTGGTCCAAGATCAAGGGTCGGACGATCACCTGTGCTTGGAGCGTCGAGGAGGAAATCGGCCTCTACGGCGCCAGCGCCCTGGCCAAGGTCCTCAAGCCGGACTATGTTTTTGCCGTCGATACGTTCGTATCCTCGGATTCTCCGCTCGATAACAAGAGATTTGCCTATGCCAAACTCGGCGGCGGCGCCGTCCTTCGCGCGCTGGACAGCTCGAACCTCGTCCCCAAAGCGCAACTCAACAAGGTCCTGGCCCTGGCTGGGGCGAATCAAATCCGGGTCCAGGTCTCCAATTCGCGCGGCGGGAACGACGGGTCCGTGTTTGTCGCCGCGGGGGCTGTCGACATTCCGCTGTCCTGGCCGGGGGCTTCCGCTCATTCCTTCATCGAAAAAATCGACCGCCGCGACCTCGAGGCCCTGACCTCGCTCATCAAGGTGATCATGACCGATTTCAAATAATGAGCCGCGGCGCTAGGAGAACGAAGTGTCCAAAGTTAAGACCGTGTTCGAGGTCCCGGGGCTTTTCAAGGCCGTTCCGCTTAAGCTGTACCGGAAAACCAAGGGAGTCCTCTTTGATATGATTCCGATCGAGGATCTTGGCCCTATCGCGGCCATCGATCGCGTTCTCCACGACCACGGGGCCTTCTCTCCCGGATCGGTCGGCCCCCTGGAGCGCCCCTGGTACTTCCATCAGGACCAGGAAGACAACCTCGTCGTCCTGGCCGGATTTCGTGATGTTGAGCTTTTTTCACCGACGGCGGGACCGGCCGTCCATCTCCGCATTTCCGCGGAGAGGATCGAGAAGGACGGGGTGCTTCTCCTGGACGAACCGGTCCGGCTGAGCTGGCCGACGCGGGTTTTTCATCGCATCATTTCAAGTCCGGAAAAAGGCTCGGCCTCCATCAACATCGCCATCCGGAACGCCGGATTCGATATCCGGACGAATTTCAGCATCTATGACCTGGACCTTCGGACGGGCGGATCCCGAGTCATCCGCGAGGGCCATTTCGACCAATCCGGAGAGTGAGCCGGGCCGACGGAATCCTCTCGTCCTTCCCCTTTCCTTCCCCCTCCCGGCTATTTAATCAGGATGAACTTCGTTTGGCGGCCGTCAATAAACCGGCAACCGCCGGCCGGGGTGAAAATCGCGTCTTCCTCGTATCCGATATAAACGTCCTCATTATCCCACTCGGCGGCCGGAGTTTTGCAGTTGAATTCGATGGAATAGGCCGTGTTGGGGTAGAGCGGATAACTCCATTTCGGGACGTTGACCTCATCGATCGATTTGGGATCGCGGGCGTCGGGCGTGCAACCGGCGGCGTGGCCGTTGAACCCGATGGGATGGGTATAGATTGCCAGGTTCAATCCCTCGGCCTTCCCCTTGGCCATGGCCGCGCCGGCAATCTCCGTACCCGTCCGGCCCGCCCGGAACTCGGCCATTAGAATATCGGCTACACGATTGGCATTGTCCAGCGCTTTTTGCAGTCCCGCGGGGGCGCCGGTCTCTCCCGGTTTCAGGACATAGGCTTGCCACTGCATATCCGTGCACAATCCGAGGTATTTGATTCCGACATCACAATGAAGCAGGTCGCCGGGCTGGATGATCCGGGCTTCGCCGTATATCGCGGCCGCCTTCTTGGATCGGTTGATGTCGACCGAGGGCTGGAACCAGCTTTCCAGACCCAGCGAGGCGACGCGCTGGCGGATCCACCAGACGACATCTTCTTCCGTTGTCTTTCCGGGGACGATGACTTTAGGGGAGAAAAACTCGGCGATGAGAGAATGAGCGACGGAGCAGATATCCCGGTAGGTTTTCAGCTCATCGGGCGTGCGTGTTTCGAGCCAGCCGACACAGAGATCCTCGGCCGAAACGAGGCGCTTGGACAGCTCAGGTCCGAGGGCCTGCTCGAGCTTTTCTTTCAATGAGACGCTCAATCCGTCGGCCAGCGGCCATTGGGAGGATACGTTGATCCCTATGCTTTTTGGATCGGCCTGTTTGATGAAATCGGCCAGGGTTTCGAATTGAGTTTTGACCCGCGGCCGCCAAATGTTCTTATACCCGCCGCCGACGCCGTGCGGCGCGCTGCAGAGCCGCTCGACGCCCGTCTGGGGGCCCTTGTCGTGGAAGATGAGGACGGCCGTCCCAGAGGAGTACAAGGCCGGACGCGGGACCAGAGTGAAATACAGGGGGTCTTCGTTGTATTCGCGGTTAATGACCAGCCACATGTCGATGCCCGCCCGACGCATGAGGGAGGGCAGGAGCGTCGTCAGACGGGCCTCCATCCAAGCGTTGATTTGATCGGCTTGCTGCCGCAGCGACAAGACCTTAAGACCGGAGGCCGCGGCCGGGCTGTCCTGGCCGGAGGCGGGAAGCCCCGTGAGAATCACGGCGATGAACAGCCATCCGAAAACAGTCTGAAATGATTTTCGCGGCATGATGACTCCTCCTCGATCCGAAAAATGCGGTCGAAAAAATCGCCGGGAATGATATATCTTTCCGGCGGAGCCGCGCAAGGCGAGGAGAATCTCCGATCATTTTGACCGGCGGAAACCTGGTCGGGTTTTCCATTAATCGGCGTGCTTCCGTCCCCGAATCAGAGCTTGACGGCGATGCACTCGATTTCGACTTTAACGTTCAAGGCCAGACGGGAAACCTGGAATGTCGCCCGGGCCGGCGCGGGCGACTTGAAGAACTCGGCATAGATCTTGTTCATGGCCGCAAACTCGTCCATGTCCGTGATCAAGACGGTGCATTTGACGACCTGGTCGAGAGAACTGCCGCCGGCTTCCAGGACAGCCGATAGGTTTTTAAGGACCTGGCGGGTCTGTTCTTCCATCCCCCCCTCGACGACCTTCCCGGTGGCGGGGTCGACGGGAAGCTGGCCGGAACAAAAAACGAATCCCCCGGCAATGATGCCCTGGGATATTGGGCCGCTGGCCTTGGGGGCTTTATCGGTCAGGATCTCCGTTTTTTGGGGACCCTGGCTCTTGGGAGCCGGCAATCCGACGGCCAGGATGACGGCAATCAGTCCGACCAGGGCGAAGAACAATCGTTTTTTCATGGTGCGTCCTCCTCTAGAGTGTTTAAAGAAAAGGCGGATCCGGACGGTGCGGATTCTGTGGCATTCATCATAGCTTCATTGGAACTCTTGAATCAACCCTTTTAACTCCGGGCTCGGGTCGGACTTCCTATTTGCCAAGGAAGCCGGGATTTTGTATCATTCCTGCCGGACTTATCGTCGAAAGGAGCAATAATGGACCTTTTTGACAAATGCATAGGCTTTTATAACGATCCCAAAGTCGCTCAGAAGTACGGGTATCCGACCAATCCGCGGACGATCCAAAAGATGGGCATGTTCCCGTATTTCATCCCCATCGAACACGCCGAGGGTCCTGAAGTCATCATCAATGGAAAAAGGCTCTTGATGATCGGCTCGAACAATTACTTGGGTCTGACCAATCATCCCAAGGTCCGGGAAGCGGCCATCGAGGCCATCCGCAAACATGGGACGAGCTGTACCGGCTCCCGGTTCTTGAACGGCACGCTCCAAATGCACATCGAACTCGAGGAGCGCCTGGCCGAATTCGTCGGCATGGAAGCCGCTCTGGTTTTCAGCACCGGGTTCCAAGTCAACTTGGGAACGATTCCGGCCGTCATGGATGCCGAGGATATCCTCATCACCGATAAGGAAGTCCATGCCAGCATCGTCGACGGCGTCCGCCAGGCCCGCAGCCAGAAGAAAGTCACGACCCGCCATTTCAAGCACAATGACATGGCCGACCTGGAGTCGATCCTTAAAGCCTGCACCGCCGATGTCGGCAAGCTGGTCGTCGTCGACGGCGTTTTCAGCATGGGCGGCGATATCGCCCCCCTGGACAAGATCGTCCCGCTGTGCCGGAAATACGGCGCCCGCCTCTTTTGCGACGACGCCCATTCGCTGGGCGTCCTGGGCGGCGGCCGCGGCACGCCGACGCATTTCAACGTGGTCAAGGACGTTGATCTGCTCATGGGCACCTTCAGCAAATCTTTCGCTTCGATCGGCGGATTTATCGCCGCACCCAAGGAAGTCATCCACTGGATCCAGATTTTCGCCCGCCCCTTCATCTTCAGCGCCAGCCTGCCGCCGGCCAACGTGGGCACGGTCCTGGCCTGCTTGGACGTCATCAAGGAAGAGCCTGAACGCATCACCCGCGTTAACCAGGTGGCCGATCAAGTACGTCGAGGGCTGAAGGAGATGGGTTATAACACTCTCGAATCCGCGACGCCGATCATCCCCATCGTTATCGGCGATATGATGAAGACGATCAAGGCCTGGCACATTCTGTTCGAAGCCGGGATTTATACCAACGTGGCCCTGCCCCCGGCCGTCCCCGACAACATGTCTCTTCTGCGGACGAGTTACATGGCCACCCATACCGACGCCCACATCGACCGCATTCTGGGGACCTTCAAGAAGGTCCGGGAACTCCTGGCGGCCGAAGGCTGAGCCGGAGCCGCGCGCTCAGCTTTTGTCGGGATAAAGCAGGGCGTTAAGCAGGAATTTGTACGTTCCGTGGGATTGGGCCCGGTTCTGACTGCGGATCCCGATCAGGATGAAGCGCCCTTCTTTATAGGTCGTATCGACGACGACCGCCTTGCGGGATAAATTTTCCTCCCCCAACAACCAGCCGGAAAGAAGAATTTCGTCTTCCGGATAGACGGCCACGACTTTGCGGCCCCAGTCGAACGGCGGGTTGGACGTGTCCAGGGCCAGGCTGTTGGCGAACATGGCCGCGGCTTCCCGGGGCATCCCATAGCCGATGGGGGTCTCGTTGTCGACCAGGATTTTAAGGATGGAAGTGGGGCAGAAGAACTTGGCCCGGTCGACACCCGTCAGAGTGTTGCGGGCCGGGGCGCCGAATTCGGAGATGGCGAAATCGCAGGCGCCGTTGAGGGTGACGACGATGCCGCCCTTTTCGACGAAGATACGCAGGGCTTCGACACCCTCCGGCCCGATGCCTCCCTCGTACTCGGGCGGGGTTGTCGAGACGGGCGGCCGTGCGAGCGCGGCCGTGCCGCCGGGAGCTCCCCCGGGCAGGCTGCCGCGTTCGCGTTGGCCGGACTTGATCACGGCGGAGCTCTCGTCGGCGAAGACGATGACGTCGTAGTCGGCCCGCAGGTCGATCTTCTTCTCCTTGGTTCCCTTGATGTCCTCGTTGTGGATGGTTTTGTAGGGAATACTCAGATCGTCAAACATATAGCGCGTCCAGCCCTCGTCCGCGTTTCCGCGCCAGGACTGGAAGAGTCCGACACGGTGGAAGGAGAGGGGAGCTTTGTCGATCGAGCCCGGGTCGTCCAGGTCGAGGACGTTCATATGGTATTTTCCGAGGAGGGCGGGCAGGGACTTTCCTATCTCAGGCGAGTTCTTGACCAGGAACGTTCCGGCCGGAAGCGTCAGGCCTTTGACCGCGGCCGTGGTTTTAGTCCGCCACATCTGAGCTTTGTCCTTCAGCAGGGCAAAGGCTATGGAGTAGGACACGTTGACCTGGGGATTCAGGGCGAAGAAAGCGGCTTTGCCGGCCGTGCCGGGGACGGCCGGGTAGGGAACCTCCTCCACCTTCTCCAGCTTGGCCTCGAAGGGCTCCATCACTTTGTCGCAGGCGACGCCCATCTGCAAGGGCAGCGTCCAGCCGGCGTTGTCGTAGGGGGGCTCCGGGGGGCCGCCGGGGTACTGACGAATATCAGGATATTTCTGCCGCTCCAATAGCGCCCAGGCATAGGCTTTGTACGGCTGAGCCGTCTTGACCACGAACGATCCGGATTGGTAATGCTTGTCCGAGACGACGAATTCGGCCTTGGCTTGGAAGATCTCCACACCGCCCGACCGCAGGATCTCGAGCATCTTGAGCATGGTCGGGGTATCGGCTTGTTTGGCCGGAATGACGAAGGCGAAGGGTTGGCCTTTGTCCTTCTTCTCGATGGCGTCCTTGGACATCCGGTAGAAATTCGAGAGAAGCTCTTCCTTGTGCAGTGCGGCGTTCCTGAGCAGGCTCTGGGTCATGATGATTTCATAGTCGACGATGTCGCGCAGGCGCCACCAGCCGCCCGGCCAGGGATCGACGAAATCCATCATCTTCTCGGCGTAGGATTTCGGTATTTCGTTGGACTCGATGAAGATCGGGCTGGCCAGGCGGACCGAGGCCGCCTCGCTGAGGATGCCGACGACGTTGTGCAGCCAGGGGGTGTCGTCACCGGCGCCGATGTACCAGGCCGTGTAGCTGCGTCCGTTGACGATGCCGCTTTTGCCGGCCTGCTGGAGATCGTAGGCCATGGCCGTGCCCATCAAATTGAGCGTCCGCCAGACCAGGGGCTGAACATAAGGCAGGGGGGGATCCATCATCGGCGGAATGAACAGCCGGGCGCCGTTGGAACCTTGCTGGTGCTGGTCGATTTGAATCTGGGGCAGCCAGTCGTGGTAAAGGACTTTAGAGATGGCCCGGGTTTCGGCCAGGTTCTGCATGTACCAATCGCGGTTGTTGTCGTGCCCGGCGTAGAAATGGTATAGCCAGGGCATCGATCCGGCTTCGAACTTGGTTTCTACATACTTTTTGTACCAGTCCACGACCATCTGGGTGCCGTCGGGATTGGCCGAGGGGACCAGGAGAAGAATGACATCGGCCAGGATTTTCTTGGCCTCGAAGGGGGTTTTGCCGGCGACCAGGTTGTAAGCCAATTCCATCGCGGCCTGGGAAGCGCCGATCTCGGTGGAGTGCTGACTGCAGGTGACGAGGACGATGGCCTTGCCCTCCTTGGCCAGGGCCGCGGCTTGGTCGGGCGGCGTCAAGCGGGGATCGCGGAGCCGGCGGACGATCTCCCGCCAGCGGTCGAGCTTGGCCAGGTTGGCTTCGGTTGAGATGGCGGCCATGATCATGGGCTTCTTCATGGTGGTCTCGCCGATGGTGAAGAGCTTGAGCATCGGCGATTCCTGGTCCAGCTTTTCAAAATAAGCCTTGATCTGGTTGTAGTCGGCCAGCTTCTTGTCGGCGCCGACCCTGAATCCGAGGAATGCCTCGGGTGTGGTTTGGGCGGCCAGGAAGGCGGCCGAGAGGAAAAGACAGAGGGACAGCCATAGAGCTTTGCGGGGAGCGTTCATGCGGGCCTCCAAGAGGATCGAAACATTGAAATGTTACATATCACGCGCCCGGAAGCGAAGTCAAATCCGCCCCTGCAACTCGTTGACGCCGCGCTCGTCCGTCCGGCGTTTTTTGCCATTGAGTGGCTCCTCTGGTAAACTGCCCGCCATGAACATCCGCCGGTTCGCCTTCCTCGCGCTGCTCCTTTGCGGCATTTTCCAGACGATCCCCCTTTTGGCCCAGGCGGCGGTCAAGGAAGCCTCCGCGCTTAAAATCATAGAGCCGATTATCGTGGATGGGAGGCTCGACGAATCCGCTTGGGCCAAGGCTCCGGTCCTGGGCGATTTCATTCAGTTCGGGCCCGAGCGAGGCCGGCCTGCTTCGCTGGAAACGACGGTCCGCATCCTCTACGATGGAGCCTTTCTTTATCTGGGGTTTTTCTGCCGGGATCCCGAACCCGGCCGTATCGCGGCCAGCCAGTCCAAGCGCGACTCCGACCTCCGAGTGGATGATGCCGTGGCCGTTTGCCTGGATACTTTCTTCGACCGCCGCAATTGCTACTATTTCATGACCAATCTCCTGGGCGCCCAATTCGACGGCCGCATCATCGACAACGGCTTGACGACGGACCTGACCTGGGACGGCGTCTGGAAATCGGCCGCCCGTCTCACGGAGGGCGGGTGGAGCGCCGAGATGGCCATCGCCTTGAGCTCGCTCAAATACGAACCGGGGAAAAAGGTCGTTTGGGGATTGAGCTTGGGGCGGATGCTTCCCCGGCGGTTGGAGTCGGGCTATTGGACCGGGCCTTTGGAATCCCCCTTTAAAGTGGGCCAGTACGGGATTCTCAAGGACCTCGACCTGGCTAAAGCCGAGGACAAAGCCCGGATCGTCCCCCACCTGACCGCCAAGTTCCAGAAAGGAGGGGCGACCGCGCTGGACCTCGGACTCGACGCCCGCTATGCCATCTCGCAGTCGGTTTCGGCCGACTTGACCGTCAATCCCGATTTCGCCACGGTCGAGGCTGACCAGGAGCAGATCAATCTGACCCGTTTCGAGGTCAGCCTGGCCGAAAAACGCAATTTTTTCCTCGAGGGATCTGAAATCTTTAACCAGCGCATCAAACTGTTCTATTCGCGTCGGATCGGGGACGTTTACGGGGGACTGAAGCTCTATGGAAAATCGGGCGGTTTCGAATTTTCGGGACTGAGCGCCCAGACGCGGCCGTCCGAGACGACGGGCGGCGAATCGGCCAACTTCACCATCGTCCGTCTTAAAAAGGACATCCTCCGTTCGTCCTCGATCGGATTCCTGGCGGCCAACCGAGTTGTGGCGGGGCGTAACCAGGGAACGGCCGGCTTGGATACATCCCTGTATTTTTCGGAAAAGTTTCAGTTCACCGGGCAGGCTGCGGTCAGCTACGGTGACGGGGGACGGGCGGATGTCGCCTTTTTCCTCCGGCCCAGCTTTGATTCGGCCGACACGCATTTCCATGTCCGGTACAGCCAATTGGGCGATCGATTCGGGGACAATGCCAATGCGGTCGGATACGTCAACGATGACAACAGACGGGAGCTCGACTCGGCCCTGGAGCAGACCTTGTGGGTTAAAACAGCTTGGCTGGAGCGGATCAAATATGATTCCAACTACAATATTTTCTGGGGCTTGAACGGAACGTTGCGGAGCTGGAAGGTTGACGAAGGCTTGGCCTTCGACTTCAAGAACAAACTGTCGTTTGAAGCCCAGCATTCCGAGGAATACAAGCTCTATGAAAATGGATTTCGGAATCGTGAGACAGAGCTGACTCTCGGCTACAATACGCGGGAATGGCAGTCGGTTGAGGCGGTTTTCGGATTCGGCCGGAATTTTGATTCGGATTACCGGCTCTTCGAGGGCCGGCTCAATCTCAAGGCTACCGAAGCCCTAACCCTGGAGTACTCGTTCACCCGGCTCGTCCTCGAGCCCGATCCGGAAGGGGAGAGCACCTGGATCCATCTCCTCAGGGCGACACAGTTTTTCACCAAGGACCTTTTTCTTAAGGTTTATTATCAGCTCAATTCTTCCATCGAAAAGAAATACATCCAGGTCCTGTTCGTTTACCGCTTCCTCCCCCCGTTCGGCCTAGTTCAGGTCGCTTACCAGAGAGGATCGGCCCGTTTCGGCGAGCGCGGCAATCAGGGTGACACGCTGTTCATCAAAATCGCCGCCATGTTTTAATTTCCCGTTTTTAGGAGGAGGAGTCTTGAACGCCAAATGTTTTTTTGACATCACCGCCGACGGCCTGCCGTTGGGCAGGATCATCTTCGAACTGCAGAGCGACGCGGCGCCGAAGACGGCCGAAAACTTTCGGGCTTTGTGCACCGGGGAGAAGGGCTTCGGCTATAAAGGAAGCTCATTCCACCGGGTCATCACGGATTTCATGTGCCAGGGCGGCGATTTCACCAACCACAACGGGACCGGCGGCAAGTCGATCTACGGGACGAAATTCGCCGATGAGAATTTCACCCTCAAGCACACCGGCCCCGGATTGTTGAGCATGGCCAATGCCGGCCCCCACACCAATGGTTCCCAGTTCTTCATAACCCTGGAAAAAACGCCGTGGCTCGACGGCAAACACGTGGTCTTCGGCTCGGTCGTCGAGGGCCTGGAGGTGGTCCGGAAAATCGAGAGCTACGGGTCGGGAAACGGCAAAACTTCGAAAAAGATCGTGATCGCGGACTGCGGACAGATTGAACAGCCCTTATAAACCCATCCGACGGCGGCTATTTCCACCGTACTCGCCCGTGGTTTCCAGCCACGGGCGTGTGACAGGCCCCAGGCCCGTACCTCGACTCCCCGACTCGTCAGTCTTCGAGCGATGTAAGGCCCCGGATCGGCGCCGGGGACTTCGAGGGATGGAAGAGGTTCCGGCAGGCTTGGGAGCGGCGTTCCCTCGGGCCGATGCTTGGCCAGGAGGATGACGGATTCCAGAGGCCTATTCGGAGTTTGTTGACAAAAGGCCTATCGGGCCGTTAGGATGGGTCGAGGAAAGATTCATGAAGTTTATGCCTGTTCACCGGGGAAAAGCCCTTGCCCTTATGTTGTTCGGGCTGTTTATCGGCTTGGGCTCGACCGTTGCTGTAGCCGGCGGGGCGCAATCCGGGGAGGATGCCGTGGCTCTGCTTTTGAAGCAGGCCGACGCGTTCTTTTTGAAAGGCGACTACAAACTGGCCATGGGAACATATCTGGAAGCGTCCGCCATATCGCGGAGTCCGCTGAATCTCTCGGCGGCTTTTTTCGGCTTGAGCCAGTGCTGCTTTTATGAGCGGGACACGGTTAACACGATCAAGTGGCTGAAAAAAACGGCCGAGATCGATCCGCAGAAGGAAATCGCGGAAACTTTTTATCCGAAGACTTTTGTGGACTTGTTCCGGCAGGTCTGGGATGAAGTCCGCAAGAAGGGTCCGCCTGTAGAAGAGGCCGTGCCCGCGGTCAAACCGGTTCAAAAAACCGAGGAAACGCCGCCCCCGGTCCGGGAAGAAACGCGCCGTGAACCTCCGCCACCCCCCCCGGCCGCCGTGACCAGGAATCAGGAACCGCCTCCGCTCGAGGTTCTCGATAAGGGTGAGAAAGGCGGCCACTGGGAAGTGAGCCTTCATTCCGGGATGTGGACGATCGATCCGATCATGTCGTTGTTCGAGAGCAAATTGATCGATGAACTGGGCCAGGAGCTTCAGAATCAAATCGTCAAGGAGCTCGGAGGTTCCTACGCCGGACTGGTCACAGGCGCTTTTACCCCGACTTTGTCGCTTGAATCGGACGGCTCGAACTACGGCCTCGAGGCCCGCTACTTCGCGCGCGGCTGGGCGGGGACGTTCAGCGTCGGTTTTTCCGTGGAGAAAACACGCATCGCGCTGGCCATGACGGGATCGGCTCAGCAGGCCTTTTCCGACGGAAGCACGGCCCAGGTCGAGGCCCAGGCGGACCTGGAAACCGCTCCATTATCGACCAACTTCAGCTTCCGCTGGGAGATCGGGCGCGGACGGCTCCGGCCCTTCATCTCGCTGGGATTCGGATTCGCGAAATTCGAGGGTACGGTCTGCTACTCTTACACCGGTACCTATAAATTCGGCGGCCTCGAGGATTCGATCGGAGAGACAGAGACGAAAACTTTCGTGCAGCTGTCCGAGGATATCGACTTCCAGATCCCTTCAAACATCATTCTATTCCAGCTTACATTCGGCCTCAAGGTTGATATCCTGAAAAACCTCTCTCTGCTGGGGGAAGCGGGTATCTGGGACGGCTTGCTGCTTCGCGGCGGCCTGGCCCTCCGTTTCTGAAATATCAGGGGCAAGGACGGGGTCGCGTCTTAACATCTAACATTTCATCTTTTCTTCATATTCTACAAACAGTTTTATCTGCCATCCACGGATCATGTGCGAAAAAGTATTTGTTTGATTGAAAAAATGGAGAAATGTTGAATGTTAAGACCTGACCCCCTATAATAAAGGCTCGGCCGTGCTAGACGGGGAGCCAGCGGTGCCCTGTGACCCACAACCCGCTATAGTGGGGTCGATGCCCCTGCCGAGGCCGGGCCTTTTCCGAATGCGTCTTCGAAAGCAGCGTTGACGGCGGGGCCCCGGGCAAAGCGTCGCCTGCCAATCCCGCCAGGCCCGGAAGGGAGCAACGGTAACAGGAGGGCGTCTTGTGCGCCGGGCCACCCCGCCTGAGCCGGCTCCGAAGAAAGCGCGGGGAGGGAACGGTCGAAGCGGGGCGCACGGCCGTTATTTCGCCGAACCTTGAGGAGATGCCGATGAAAATCCGAATTCCGAGACTGCTTGTTTTGACCGCCCTGGCCGCCCTGGCCATCGTTCCGCTCCTCCGAGCCCAGGAAGTGGACGCCGAGAACTGCAAGGATCACCCTCTATTGTCCCGAATGAAAGGATTCTACATTTTCGAGTGCGAAAAGGATTTTGACGCGGTTGAATTCCCCATTGCCGATACCGACAGCAAGACGATCGAGGGGAACAAGACTTTTCTTAAGTATTACCTCAAGGAAGGCGCTCCGAAACCCTCCTTTCTCCAGATCCGCCGTAATTTCACCAACGCGCTCAAGCCGCTGGGGGCGAAAGTGCTCTTTGACGAGGGTGCTGAAGCCACTTATCAGCTCATCCGCAACGGCAAGGAAACTTGGATCAAACTCAATGCCTTTGACGACGGGGCCGGATATGACCTGATCATCCTTGAGCTCGCCGAAATGGGCCAGGAAATCACCGCCGATGCCATGTACGATGCCCTGAGCAAAGACGGATTCATTGCTCTCTATATCAACTTCGACTCGGGCAAGTCCGACCTCAAGCCCGAATCCCAGGGAACGGTCGACCAGATTACAGCCTTAATGAAGGCCCATGAAGACTTGAAAATCAGCATTGAGGGCCATACCGACAATGTCGGCACTCCCGCTGCGAATAAAACGCTTTCCGAGCAGAGAGCCAAATCGGTCATGGCTGCCGTGGTCAAAGGCGGCCTCGACACCGTTCGACTCTCGGCCGTCGGCTGGGGCCAGGAAAAACCCGTCGCCGATAATCGTTCCGAGGACGGCCGGGCCAAGAACCGCCGGGTCGAAATCGTCAAGAAGTAATATTGAACTTCGCCTCCGCTGCCGGGTTCCGCCCCGGGGCGAGCGCCTTCAGGAGCAGGCGGTAACGATAATCCCGCATTTCCAGCCGATACTGGGGGTGCGTCTGGGCGCCCAGAAGTCGTCGCCGCCCACGCCCATCTGTCCGTAATCCAGGTTGAGGGTCACAAAGTCCCTCCTGGCGATATCCACGGGATGCTTATCGCCGCGCTTATCCTGGGTTAAATCTTCGGCGGTGTAAGGCAGCGCGCTGAAGTCCGATTGGGATATCCCGACCGCCAGGATTCCCCCCCGGCCGCCATTCGTCAACGCCACCCAGCCGTCATCTCCATCAATCCTCGATCCGCGGCAGGGCCTTCATCAGCTCTTCGATCTCGGCCGGTCCCTTCTCGTCCAGCGGCAGGAGGGGCAGACGGACGAGACCGCCTCTCTGCCCGATCAATCCGGCCGCGTGTTTGAGCCCGGGAATGCCGTAGGTTTCCATGACGGCTTTGTTGAGCGGGACGATATCGAGCTGAATCCGAACCGCTTCCTCGACCCGGCCTTGACTGAAGAGGGAGTAGATCGCGACGCAGTGGGCCGGCGCGGCGTTGGCCACGGCCAGTATGGCCCCGCAAGCCCCCATGACGAGCGCCGGTAGGATCATATAGCCCGATCCGACGAGATAGCTGAAATCTGCCGGCAAACGGCGGATGATCTCCTCGAGATAAGCGATGCTTCCCGAGCTTTCCTTGAGCCCGGCGATGTTGGGATGCTTGGCCAGTTCGACGACGAGCGACGGTTCGATCACGACGCCCGTGTTCTGGGGGATGTTGTAGATGATGACGGGGACTTTGGCCTCGTCGGCGACGGCCAGATAATGGCGCCGGAGCGCTTCCCGTGACATCCTGGACTTGAAATAGCCCGGCGGTCGGACCAGCGCCGCGTCGATCCCCAATTCGGCCGCGGCGTTGGTGAAATCGATGGTCAGCTTGGTCGATTCCCGTCCCGTCCCGGCGATAACGAGCCTGCCGGGAGCGGCCGCCCGGCGCGCGGTTTCGACGAGGCCCAGGGCTTCCTCGTCGGACAGGGACACACATTCGCCCGTCGAGCCGAGCACTAAATACCCGGAAAAACCATGCCGGTTGAAAGCCCGGATGTTGTGCTCGAACGCTTCCGTGTCGACGACGTCGCCCAAGACGCCTCCTGCGAACGGAGTGATGAGGGCGGGGAAAATGCCTTCGAATTTCTTAGCCATGACTTATCCTTTCTGCTTCCGGTTTTCGCGTTCGATGCGCCTTAATTCGGCGTCGCTGAAGCCGAAGAAATGACCCACTTCGTGGATGACGGTTTCCCGGACCTGCTCGCGGATCTCTTCCTCGGAGACGTAGGCGTTTTCGATCGGCAATTGATAGATGATGACGACGTCGGGCGGAACGTTACCGTAGTACGACCCGCGCTTGTCGAGGGGAACTCCATGATAGAGTCCGAACAGTTGGTAAGGGGAGCGCAATCCCAGATCCCGGATTGTCTCGGGCGAGGGGAGGTCTTCGACGATCACGGCGATGTTTTCCAGGCGTTCTTTGAATTGTCGCGGGATGGTCTGCAGGGCTTCCTCGACCAGTTTTTCGAATGCGGCCCGGTCCAGGCGGGGCTCCCGTCCGATCGTCCGGCCGGATAAAAACGGATTCTCGAAATGATGGGCCGGCGGACGGCGGGGGGTTTTAGTCCTCAATGCCGTGCCTCGCGCGGACGCCTTGGGCGAAGTAATGCTTGCGCTCCCGCATGTCCGTCACCAAGTCGGCCCGGCGGAGAAGCGAGGGCGGCATCTTGCGCCCCGTCAGGACGATTTCCACGGCCGCGGGCCGCTCCTCGAGAAAATCGCGGATCTCGTCTTCCGTCAACAGACCGAAATAAACGGCCAGGGCGATTTCGTCCAGGACGACGATCCGGAAATCTCCGGATTGCATCGCCTTCCGACAACGGGCCAGCCCGCGCCGGGCTCGGTCGATGTCCTTGGCGGCCGGTTTTTCGCCTCCGCGCAGGAAGAGGGGGCGGCCGAACTGCTCGATGACGATAAAGGGGGCCAGCCGGCGGGACGCTTCCAATTCGCCCGTTTTCCGCCCCTTGCAGAACTGTCCGATATAGGTCCGGAATCCGCGTCCGGCGGCTCGGAAAGCCAGCCCCAGGGCGGCCGTCGTCTTGCCCTTACCGTTGCCGGTATAGACCTGGACGTATCCTCGGTGGAGCCTGGTTGCGGATTTCATGGCCATGAAACATCAATATATAAGGAAAGGACGGATGGGTCAATTTGATCGGATGACGAGCTTCGAGGCGGTCTCCGCGCGGGCTCCGGATGCCGAATCTTCGGCAAGAATGTGAAGGGCGTATCGGCCCGAGGGCAGAGGCGGCCAGGCGATTTCTAAATACAGGATTTCGGCCTCTTGGCCCTCGATCAAATTCCGAATGTTTTGAGTAGCGGCGATTTTCTCATCCCGCCCTTCCGGGACCAGCCAAACCGACAGATCGATCGCCGTTTCCCGCACTCCGCGCCGAATCATCCGCAGGACGGCGCTCACGGAAACCGTCAGCGGCTTCAAATCGGCGATGACGGGAGTCAAGCCCTTGGCGGGAAACGGGAAAATTCGATCGATCTGTACGCTCGATTCCGCTCTCCCCGTTTTGGGGCCGGCGACGTTGAGAAACGGCATCTCTAGACCGGGGCAGAGGAGAAGCGGCGGAAAGATCTTCAGAGAGGCATCGTTCGGCTCCGGAATGACGACGGAGCAGGCCGCCACAGCCGCCCGGCCGGTTTCGGTGTTTCTGAGAACGATCCGGCATTCATAGGGGCCGGGGGCTAAAGCCTCGGCCGAATATTGGGCTAGGCTTTCGCCGCGGAATTCCGCCCAGTCCATCTCCATCCGGCGGCCGGCGACGATGGATTTGTTTCGATCGAAAACCAGACTTAGAAACTCGGTCTTAGTCCCGATTTCCCGGACGATCGTTGGGATGGGGATAAGGGCCAGAATCAGGACGTTGGGCGCATCCTTCTTTTCGGCAAAGGGCAGAGCCAGAACCGGGAAATCGAGGCGCAGATCCGGAGACGCTTTTTCGCCCAGGGTCAGCTCCAGCAAGTGGAGGTGCTTCTCGATCGGGGTCAACGTGGCGAAGGGTTGAGGGTTGAAATATCCCTGTTGGGCGTAGGCCTTGCAGCCGGACCGTTTAACCTCGACCTTAATGTCATGGAATTTTCCGTCCCAGGCGGAAGCGATCGAATAGCCGAGGACGTAATAATTCCCCGTAACGCTCTGGATGCCCTCGGCGATCTCGGCGTAACGGCCGATATCGGGGAAGAATTTTCCTCCGGTTATCTCGGAGAGGCGCTGCAGCGAATATTCCGGCAGAACGCTTTGGGCGAGCTTGGCTTCGAAGCCCGCGGTGGAATCGACCGCGAAAACGGGGCTGTTGGCAGAGGCCAGGGCTTGGCCCATGGCCTTAAAATCCCTTTCCGCAAGAGAACCGGGGTTTTGGACGTTCCTTCCGAATCCCCGCGAAAACAGAATGATATTTTTCTTCCCGGGGATGTGCCGGAGCGCCTTGGACAGCTCGACCAGGCCTTTCGACAACCGTTCCGAGGCGGATCGTTGTTGGAGGCCGGAGCCGACTTTGATTTGCGGATCCAGGGCTTCCATCCCCATGAGGCTATGACCCATTGCGGCGTACGAATCCCATCCTTCGATGACGCCCGGCGTATCCAGGACCTTGCCGAGCGTCGTCCGGATTTTCTTGATGTCGGCGGTAAAGTACTCGTGAAGGACCAGCCCCCTCATAAAGGAGCAGGAGAAAACGGCGACTTCGTCTCCGGACTGCGTTTTCGTGTCCAGGAACTCGCGGACGGCATTGACCGATTTCGTGACGCCCTCGACATTGTTGCTGTCGAAATCGATCAGGAAAATGAACTTACGGTTCAGGAGGGACACCATATTTCGGACGGGGAGGGGTTTAGTTTCCCCCAGTTTTGTTTCGGGAAGCGCGACAAAGTGTTTCTCGAAAGCCGTGATCGCTTGGGGCTTGCCGTTGTCCAGGATAACGAAATCCGATCGTTCCAGGTCGCGGACCGGTTTTCCATAAGGATCGAGAACGTGGACCTGGACGAGTTTAAGGGAGACCGTGACTTCATGTTGAATACTCTCGGACGAGGGCCTGGTCTGGGGCGGTTTGGATTGGGCTGCTGAAGCCTGAACCGGCGAGCCGCCGATCGAGACGGCGAACGCAAAATAAAGCATGATTCCCATGCCGGCGAAGGGAAGCCGGTATTGACAAGTCATATTGATGCTCCTCTGTCATTAAAATATTGCCGTGTCCGCCCTTTGTCAACACGAGGGGAGGCGGGAAAGCGGTTCCCTAGGTGGGTGCGAATTCATACGTTCGCGGCGCGAAACCCCGATTTTTAAATCGGGGTACATAGCGCCGCTCAGTATTAACCCTGGATATACCCCGGGCCTTGCCTGGCAAGTCCTATGGTTTTTATAGGGTTCAGCCCGGGGAGTCGAATGGGTTTAATTGTGCTATAATTTGAGGCATGTTAGACGCGAAATTCGTCCTGGAAAACGTTGAACTCGTCCGCCAAAAATGCGCCGACCGCGGCTTCGCCCTGGACCTGACCGAGTTCCTTCGCTTGGCCGAGGCGAAAAAAACGGCCTTGAACAAAGCCGAGGACCTGCGCGCCAAACGCAATAAAGCCTCCGAACTCGTGGCCCGGTTGAAGCGCGAGCATAAGGACGCCGCTGAAGTCATCGCCGAAACCAAGGGAACGGGCGAGGCGATCAAGGCCCTCGAGGATGAACTTAAGATCTACGACGAAAAGATCCGCCTGACCCTGCTCAATATCCCCAACCCGCCCAACGACTCCGTCCCGGTGGGCAAGGAATCCGCGGACAACGTCGAAGCCCGCCGCGTCGGGATTCCGCCGGAGTTCGATTTCGAGCCTCTGGCCCATTGGGATCTCGGCGTGAACCTGGGGATTCTGGATTTCGAACGGGCGGCCAAGATCACCGGCTCGCGGTTCACCGTCTATCTGGGCGCCGCCGCGCGTATGGAACGCGCCCTCATCAATTTCATGCTCGATATCCACACCCGCGAGCGGGGTTTCACCGAAGTCCTGCCCCCGTTCATCGCCAACGAAGCCAGCCTGACCGGCACGGGCAACCTGCCCAAATTCGCCCAGGACCTGTTCAAGCTCGAAGGCTATCCCTGGTACCTGGTGCCCACGGCCGAGGTGCCGCTGACGAATTATTATCGGGACGAGATCGTGGACGGAGCCCTCCTGCCGCGGCGGTTCGCCGCCTATACGCCGTGCTTTCGTTCCGAAGCCGGCTCGTACGGCAAGGACGTCCGCGGCCTCATCCGTCAGCATCAATTCAACAAAGTCGAGATGATGATTTTTTCGTTTCCCGAGAAATCCTTCGACGAGCTGGAGTGGATGACGGCCGGCGCCGAGGAAGTCCTCAAACGGCTTGGCCTCGCTTACCGTGTCGTGACTCTCTGTACCGGCGATATGGGTTTCGCCAGCAAAAAGACCTACGACATCGAGGTCTGGATGCCCAGCCGGAAAGGCTATATGGAGATTTCCTCGTGTTCGAATTGCGGGGATTTCCAGGCCCGCCGGGCCAATATCCGTTTTCGCCGCGAGCCCAAGGCCAAACCCGAGATCATCCATACCCTCAACGGTTCGGGCCTGGCCGTCGGCCGGACGGTGAGCGCCATCCTGGAGAACTATCAGTTGGAGGACGGCTCCATCGTCATCCCGCCGGCTCTTCAGCCGTACATGGACGGCATGCAGCGGATCAGCCTGTACTCCACGACCCGGTAATGCCCTCCCATCCCGACTCGGGACAGTTGAAGACGGATCAAGCCTCCGGTATGATACAGGGGCCCGGAGGGATGGCCGAGTGGTTGAAGGCGGCGGTCTTGAAAACCGCTTTCCGGTATCTCCGGAACGGGGGTTCGAATCCCTCTCCCTCCGCTCTAATCTGCTTTATTATAAATAACATAAAAGATGGAGCTGGGTTTTGATTGCCCAATTTTGTTGGGAATTACGCGAATTTCGATAGTCTGGGGAACTGAGCAGGAGCACGGACCGAATTCTCCCAAGACGCTTATGGCATTTCTGACCGCCGGTATATCGACGGGATCGGCCGAAAAATCACAGGCGCGAAGCGGTGGGTAAAGATGCGCGGGATTGTTTATGTTCAGCGGACGTCCCATTCAACAGTGAAAAAATTGAAATCGTTATACACGACATTCGTTTTAGTCCGAATGAAGACTCGTTCTCGGGAATCGATGTAGGCCTCTTCGATATATAGCTTACTGGGGAAGCGAATTCCGTTTCTTTCGTCTATAAATTCCGATTGCATGGTCAGGCGGGGTGTCCGCAGGAAATGTCGGCCCCGTCTCTCGAAGATTTCCCAGTTTTTTACCTTTTTATCACGCCATTCGATCTTTAAAACATCAGCCGTTATCGGATCGATCCAGGCTTTTCCGTAAGCACAAGGCGCCTCGATGGCATCCGGCTTTGGCCGTATTTCGACAATCAAAACCGGTTTGCGGTTGATTTTATCTTGGCCGGTAATCGAATAATCATATAATAATTGAAACCTTTGAGCGAACAACCCGACCGGCGTCAGGAGGGCATTTCCGAAAATAAATGAGGATGTTTGTAATGTCGCGTTAGGTTCGTTTTTCTTTATTCCGTTTTCTTGGAGAAGCGTGCGTCTTTCGTGGATTTTACGATCTTCTCGGATATATTGATAATCATATAAATATGACATTCTCAAACTCGAAGGCTGTCCGGCGCCCGGCGCGAACCGAGTCCAATCCTGCGACATTTCAAATGGTTTTAAAACATCGAGAAGCGGATCAATAATTTCATATATTTCTTCTCGGCAAATGTAGTCTAAGGTGACGCTTTCGAGTTTGCGGCAGTATTCAGCGGTTTTCTTCAGTATGGATGGAAGATCGAGCGTCGCCTGCGCGTCTGTTTCTGGTGCGAAGTCGGGATCGCTAAATAAACCGACATTTATCAAAGAAACAATAATAACGACAATTTGTCTGGCTATTAACATCCGATCGATCAGCCTTTTTCTCGCTCGGCCCGGTCTTCTTCGATAGATCGCTTCTTGTGGGCCTTGATCGAAACGGCGCGTTCGCGCATCCTATCGAGAATTCGGAATTTTTCAACGATCGGCAAGCCGGTCAAACGTGCCCGCTCTTCGCGTTTTGATTTTTCGATCTTTCCCCAGTCTCTATTCATGGCCGATCGTTCAAGAATTGGCTTTCGAATTTTTTCCAGGCTTCCTTCAGCCCTTGCCGGTCGATTATATCATGAAATATTTTCCGGTCGAGAGCATCGACTTCACGAAATTGAAGCAATCGAGCCTTATCTTTGGCGCGGCCGGTCTTCAGGGCGATTGCGGCCAGGTGTTCTGCCGAAAAAACGCGCGTAAAAGTTCCCTCGATATCCTTATTCTGCGCTTCATTCAAGGCTTCCTCAAGGAGGCCCTCCGAAGCCGCGAAAAATTGTACCGGCCAGCCGAAGACACAAACATGTTCTTTATCGAGAACTCCGCCTTTATCGATCAAATATTCGGTCACGGGCGAAATATCGATGAACAAATGGGATTATTCCCCCCTTACCGATCAGTAGTACATCATCATGCCGCCCCCGCCTCCGAACCGCGGATTGACGACGTTGCTGTAGATCGAGCCGAAGGCATAGCTCAATCCTATTGAGAAGTAATATGAATAGCTCGTTTCCAGCATAGTCCTTCGTAGAAGGACCGATTCGAGCGATGCAGTTCCCTTTGGCAAAGACAACTGGTCATGGATCATCGCATAAGAGCCGAAGACATCAAAGGTCAGGCCTTTTAAGATCCGAAGACTGACGGATCCGTATATGTTGATGTGATTTTTGGAGAAATCGTGGAAGTAGTGGGCGCCTTCGAGCTCCATGCTGATCGATCCCCATTTTTCTTTAAGCCCGAGCGTGACCGCCAGGCTCTCGTTCCACAATTTCTCGGAATTCTTATCATAGATCGTCTCTTCCAGGTAGGATGTCGGCTGGAAATTCAGGCGGTAGAGGAAGGTCAACTGGCGGCGGGTCGATTGCGAATAGGGGAAGAGATCATATTCGATGGCGGGGGCCGCGGTGAGGGATAATTTGAGGTTGCTGTAAGTCGAGGCGGAAGCGGAAATATACGCGCCTACCGACCAATGCTCGCCCAGACTTTTGGCGACCATTCCCGACAGACTCTTGGATTCGGTGGAGCTGTCGATCGTCGTGTCTTCATAGGAAAAGCTGTCTTTGCTTTTCGAGGCGTATACACTGGTCCGAATTTTCCATTCGGGCGTCGTGCGGTTGGCGGAGAACGATCCGTAAAGCCGGTTGCTGCTCATCGATTCCTGGCCATTCAACGAGGTGCGCACGCTGAGGCTAAAGACCCATAATTTCCACTTGTCGGCCACGGACGTGGGCTTGACCGTCTCCCTGAAGACGATGCCGATCTTCTCGCCTATGGGCGTCTTGGCCACATAACGCATCAGGCCCATCTTGAGGACCCGGACGAAGCCCTGCCGAACCTCGTCCGAGGTCTGAGTCCGATTGGAGGCGAATTGCTGGACGTCGTCCAGGCCCTTGAATTCGTCCTGGCCGCTGAAGGTTAAAGTGAATTCAACCCCCCCGGAACCCGTGGAGAGGGTGGTCACCAGGATATGGACTTGGGCTTCCTTAGGGTCCCGAACGTAGTTGACGAAGACGATTTCCGTTTTGATATAGGCCAGATCTACATAATCCCCATCGATGAAGACGCGCGGGGCCGTCTTTTTTAATGAGTCTACGTCCGTTTGGCCGGGAGGCGAAGGGGCGGGAGCATTCTGCGCGTTCGTCAGGACCGGATAGATAAATAGAACAACAAAAACCAGATATGGGATTCTCTTGAATATGGACACCGAGCCCTCCTTTTTGGCTATCTATACGTTAATACGCCGGACGAGCATAAAATGTTAATATCAAAGAGAAAAAAAGTTTCTATCTCAGTTTTCGTTTTCGGATTGACTTCGCTTCCCGATAAAGCTACGTTGCCCTGGGGAAGGAGAGTCGACCATGAGAAACCGCCGAATAATCCGTGTTCCTGTTCTTTTCATCTTCGCATCCGTTGGAGTCATCCTCTGGTCCAGCGCGAAGCTACCCCAAGCCGGAGAAAAGCCGGCGCCTCAAGCTCCATCCTCCGTCCAAATGGATGTCGGCTTCACTTTGACCGAAGCCATGATTCCGATGCGCGACGGCATCAAGCTGTACACCGCCGTCTGGACGCCCCAAAACGCCGCCGGACCCTTGCCCTTCCTGATGGATCGGACGCCCTACAACGCGAGCAGTCGCAACGCCGTCTCCATCAATCGGGTTTACAAGGAGCTCGTCCGGGACGGTTACATCTTCGTTTTTCAGGATATCCGCGGCCGCTATAAATCCGAGGGCGAGTTCATCATGATCCGGCCCCTGCGGACCGATCCGCGGGCTACGGACGAGACGACCGACACTTATGACACGATTGACTGGCTGGTCAAGAACGTTGCCGGAAACAACGGACGGGTCGGCGTTTTCGGCGTCTCCTATGACGGCTGGACGGCGGTCATGGCCGCCCTCGAACCGCATCCGGCCCTGAAAGCCGTTTCCCCCCAGGCTCCGGCCGGGGATATGTGGATGGGGGATGATTTCTTCCATAACGGCGCTTTCCGCCTGACCTATGGGTTCGAATACTCCGCCCGGATGGAGTGGCCGAAAGACGATCCCCGCTTCAGCTTCGACCGCTACGACACCTTCGACTGGTACCTTGAGCTCGGCCCGCTCTCCGGCGTCAACGCCAATCACTTCCGGGGCCGGATTCCGACCTGGAACAACTTCATCTCCCATCCCAATTGGGATGCTTTCTGGCAGGGAAAAGCTCTCGATAAGATCGTCGGTCCGCCCAAGGTGCCGACGCTCATCGTGGCCGGCTGGTGGGATCAGGAGGATTTCTACGGGCCGCTTTCGACTTATCTGGCTTTCGAGAAAAACGACACGGCCGGCCATAATCATCTTGTTGTCGGACCCTGGAATCACGGCGGCTGGACGGCCGGCCCGGGCGATAAGCTCGGCCGGCTCACGTTCGGCAGCGAAACCGGAAAATATTACCGGGAAAGGATCCAGGCGCCTTTCTTCGCCCGGTATCTCAAAGATCAAGGCAGCCTGGAATTGCCCGAGGTGACGACTTTCCGGACCGGGGCCAATGTTTGGACTTCTCATGAAACTTGGCCGCCCCGCCGGGATTATGTTCAGCGAAGCCTCTATCTGCGCCAGGGCGGACGGCTGTCGTTCGACCCGCCGAGGGAGGAGGGCGAGGGTGCTTGCGACAGCTACATTTCCGACCCGGCCCATCCCGTCCCCTACCGGCCGCGGCCTGTCCAGGAAACATATCATCCATCCGGTTCGGACTGGGGCATCTGGCTGACTATGGATCAGCGCTTCGTCCAGGGCCGGCCGGATGTCTTGAGCTGGGAGACCGATGTTTTGACCGAAGATTTGACGGTCTCAGGAGCCATCCTGGCCAAGCTCTACGCCTCGACGTCGGGAAGCGACTGCGATTGGATCGTCAAGCTGATCGATGTTTATCCTGAAACCTGGCCCGTCGAACCGCGGATGAGCGGCTACCAACTCATGGTCGCTGCCGATATTCTGCGGGCGCGGTTCCGCTGGAGCTTCGAGAAACCCAACCCTCTCACACCCGGCGTCGTGGAGGATTTCACCGTCGATCTGCGTTGGGCCGACCATACGTTCCAGAAAGGCCACCGGATCATGGTCCAGGTTCAGAGCACCTGGTTCCCCCTTTATGACCGCAATCCCCAAAATTACGTCGACAATATTTTCCAGGCTGAAGCTTCGGACTATGTGGCCGTGACCCAGAGGGTTTTTCGGTCGAAAGGCCGGCCGTCGCGGCTCATTCTCCCGGTTCGGACGGGGGGCTGACGGCGAAGAGCGGCCTTAGCGATCCCTATTTCGTCAATTCTTGAAAGTCTCAGGGCCCGCTTCTATCGGATGATCTTAAAGATCTCCCGCCAGGACGTGATCCGCAGGATGGCCCCGACGGGCTGTTCCAGGCGCTCGATCGTGGAATCGTACTCCTGGATGTAGACTTCCCGCTTGTATGTTCCGGGGGCTTTCTGCCGCTCGCCGATGGTCACGGCCTTGCGGGCCTTGGAGGCAAGTTGGAGGCTTTCGATGCCGGCGCCCGATGAGCTCTTGAGGGCCGTGCCTCCAAGAATGCTCCCGGCCACGGATTGGACGAAGCGGGCGTAGAGTCTGCCGATGTCGGCCAAGTTGAGGCAGGGGTTGACGTTCTCGATGCTGCCCTTGAGGGTGCTGAAATAGACGATCTTGTCCGCTATGACCGGATCCGCCCAGACCTTTTCGCCCGTCCCCAATCCTCCCACCCGCAAGGTCGACGACAAGCCCAGCTCCACGGCGTCGCCCATGTACCATTCGGTCGTTCGCGAGCCGCCGTCGTCGCGTAAGCCGACGAAGGAGTAGGGCCGGTCAACGGGAGCGCGGTCGTCGCCGCCCGTGCCGAAGAAGATGCGCAGGGGCAGGCTGCCCGACGTGGGGTCGGGATAGACCGCCGGCTTGGTGATGATCGGATAATTGCAGCGATCGGTGTAGATGGCGGTCAAAATCCAGTTGGTTGTGCTGGTGGAGGTCAGCGGCATCCGATAGAGCCGCCCATCCAGATCGCCGACATAAACGTAGTCCGTCTTTCCGTCGCGGTTCGTGTCCACGGCCGTCGGCGAGCCGGGGATCGCGACATAAAAGTCGGTGTAGCGGTGGGGATGGCTGGTGGCGTTGGAATTGACGTTGGCCACGGACCGGTTGACCAGGATCGCTCCGGTGTCCAGGCGGACGACGAAGAAGCGGTTTCCAAGAATCGTGCTTGTGCCGTCGTTGTCGTAGCCCGAGCCCATGAAGGCGACCCAGCGGGCCGTCGAGGTCTGGACGACTTGCCCGATGGCCGGTACGGACCATGTCTCGCCCATATTAGCGTTGGTCAGCTCCCAGAGCGGCTGGGGATTGGCCGGGTTGGTGACATCGAGGGCGAAATAGTAGTTCAGGCCGCCTCCGACCGAACTGCCCTTTCCGGCGCCCTGGCCACAGATCAGGATGGTCTTCCATGCGCCGTTGATGTAGGCGTCCCCGATGCTGGGGGTCCCGTCCACGTAGATGTCCGGGACGAAATACCGCAAGCCGGAGAAGGAGTCCTTGGCCGACATGTTCTTCAGCTTAGGGATGAGGTTGTAGGGGATGTATCCCCACATCTCCCGGCCGGTGGCGACTTCGAAGCAGTGGAGCATGCCATCGTTGGCGCCGACGAAGACGACGGACGTTCGTGCCGCCTGGGCTTGCATGAAGGCGGCGTATCCCGCTCCCATGGCCACGGCGTCGCCCGCGGGCGGTTCCATGATGGTCGGGCTGGAATGAAGGATATCGCCCAACCTCCAATCGCGTCCCTCGCCGCGGACGAACTGGATCAGGCCGGCGTTGTCGCTGTCGGGGTCCGCCAGGAGGGGGGCCAGCGTGCTCGTGCTCGAGGTCGCAAAATCGACCCGCGAATAGGCCGTCGAGCTGTTGGGCCGGTATGAGGCGTAAATGGTCCGGTTGGCCGCGTCCCGGTCCCGCAGCTGCTGGCCGGCGTCCCAGTAGATCGTCCCCCCCGGCGCTACCGTCCGTCCTGCGGCGCTGAACGGGTCGGCCTGGGAGATCGTCTGGATGGTCGAGCCTCCGGTCGAAGACAACCGGATGTTGGTCACGTCGTAAGCCCTCAGCTGGCCCTCCGACCCCGGGAAGATGAAAGAGGCGGAGAGGAGCAGCTTCCGGCGCTGCCCTACCAGGTCGGTCGTGGAGGTCGCGGCCGACGACCGGGAGTATTCGCGCCGCTCGACGTAGACGTACTCGAAGCGGAGGGTGTCCACCGAGGGCGTCTCAAAGGAGGCCTCGGTGTACTCGGTCATCGGGTCGACGGCGGCGGCGAAGACGGCCTTCCAGCGCAAGCTGGAGCCGTAGGTTTTGAAGTCATGCCAGGGCTGATTAGTGACGTTGACGATGGCGGAACCAGCGTAGGCGTAATAGAACTCCCAGGTCCGGCCGTCGTTGTTGGAGACGAAATAATTGATCGACAGGCCGCTCGAGGAGCTTCCCAGGACCCTCTGGTCGATGGCCGTCAAGCGGACCTTGGTGATGGCGTATTGCCGTCCGGTCAGGGTCGGGGTGAGGTTCAGGGACAGGCCGGTGCCCCGGGTGTTGTAGACGTCGGCCAGCTGGTTGATGAAGAGATAGTAGTACTCGCTATCGTTGCCGTCGGCGATCAGAAAATCCACGTCCCCGTCGTTGTCGAAGTCTAACACGGCCCCGAGGTCGAAATCATAGACCTGGGGGGACTTGGCCGGGCCGTCGAAGATCAGTTGGACGACGAAGTTGGCCGACCCGCCGTTCTTGAAATAATAGCATTTGCCGCCGTAGCCGCTGCCGCCGAAGTTCCAGTTGTCCGTCCCGATGATCAGGTCCTGGTCGCCGTCGCGGTCGAAATCGTTGGACAGGCTGACGGTCGCCCCCCCGTCGTACAGGTTGTTGGACAGGTTGCCGGAGCCGTCCGTGAACGTGGCGGCCAGGATGAACTGCCCGGTGCCGTCGTTGCGGTAGAAACGCAGGTCGGCGGTGGAGACGCTGCCGACAATGATGTCCAGCCCGGGCGAGCCGTTGTAATCCGCGATCGAGACCGTGCTGACGCCCCGGCCGCCCCAGCCGGTGGAGATGAGGGGCGTGGTCTCGACGACGAAGGTCTGAGCGTTGACATGGCCGTTGTTGGTATTGGTGATTTTAAGGACGTTCCCGTTCCGGTTTCCCATGATGATGTCGACGTCGGCGTCCGCGTCGAAGGGGGTCGAGACGATCATCGTCGATGACCAGGCTATGCCTCCGACCGTCCCGGCCCAGACCGCAGTAAGGTCGGTCCTGGTGAAAGCGACCGTCCCCGTATTAAGACCGCCCGTAATCAGGGTGTTCTCGTAAAGCCAGGCTCGCTTCAGGTTGCAGGCCCCGCTGGTCGTGGAGACGATCAACAGGAAATCGAAGTCGCCGTCCCCGTCGTAGTCGCCCGAGGTCATGCCGCAGTGGCCCTCGCCGTCGATGGCCGCCCCGCCCACCCCCCGGGTGGGCCAGCCGGCGCCGTCGCCGGTGGAGCCGTCGATCCAGGAGGCGACCTGGAAGGTCCCGACCGCCCCCTGCCCGCCGAGGTTACGGACGAAGGCCAGGACGTTGCTGTAGGAGCTGCTGGTGCCGACATAGTCGGGCCAGCCGTCCAGGTCGAAATCGTTGGCCGTCAAGGCGTTGATCCAGGCCGGTACGTAGCTCGGGTTGGCCGTGGAGAAATTGGCCCCAAGCCGGTTGAGGGTCATGATGTCGCGGGGATTGACCTGGTCGCGAAACCAGTATTGGACCGAGCTGGCCGCTTCGTCCAGGTCGGAGGCGTCGCGGAAGTCCTCGGTGAACAGGCCGGTGTTCTCGACGCAACTCTGGGACGAAACGGGAAGGACCTCGGCGAAGTAGAAGGCGCCGAGGACCGCCGCCGCGATGAACCGGATCATATGGTTTTTCATGTTGTTGTCCCTCAGGTTCCCTGGGCCAGGAAGGAAAGCCCGATTTCCAGCCGAGTGGCGGCCAGAGTGCGGTTCCCCAGCCGGACCTCCCCGATCACGACCAGCAGAGCATCGCTCGCGTCCGCCGTCCCGCCGCCGGCCTCATCGTTGATCAGGAAAGCCGTGTAGACGAGACGCCTATCGGTCGCCCCCGACCCGTCGAGGGCGAACGTTTGCCGGAAAAAGACGAGCGGCGCGACGTCGGCGGTGCCGTCGTTGGCCGCGTCGAACAGCTGCAGGAGCTCCTCGTCGGTCAACCGGCGGAAGTAGGCGACGTTGACGGCGCCGGAGATGAACGGGACGTCGATGCCCGTTGGTATGATCAGGGTGCGGCCGGAGAAATTGGCCCAATTTCCGGTCGCGAAGTTGTCCTCGATGACGGCCCGGGCCGCGTCGAATCCCGCCTCGGCGGCGTTAAAGGCTTCCTCTTGGGTCCGCAGGCCGCCCGACATCTTGGGGCCCATCGAGGTCAGCGTCAGGAGCGACAGCCCCAAAGCGGCCAGACAGGCCGAGACGAGAATGACGATGAAGAGGCCCGACCCGCGCTCACGTTTCCGTCCCACGGCCCGGCTCATCGCATCCCCGTGTTGTAGAGGTTCATGGCCAGGTTCCGGATGGTGGAGGAAGATTCCAGGAGGAACCGCTTGTGCCAGTCGTCCGTCGTGGCGGCGGCCGTGTTGGCCAGGGCCGGTCGACGGTAGAGATGGAGCCCCGTTACGGGGACCTTGCCGATCGAGGCGAAGACGTCGCGGGTCCGGCCCAGAATCTGCATCCGGACCTGCCGGATCCGGCCGACCTGGGCGTTGGTCCAGGCCGTGCTCCAATTCTGGAAACCGTCCAGACGGCCCTCCGCGTCGGCGTCGAAATCGGCGTTATACTGGAACTGGATCGTCTCGATGTTCTGGGCCAGCGGATAATGAACCCCGTTTCTGGTCATGTAGAGGACCAGGCCGACCCCCCCTCCGATGTAGCCGTTCTGTCCGGCCGTCAGCCCGGCCGCGTTGCCGGTGACGTCCAGCCAGTACTCGCGGGCGTCGGCGAACAGGAGTGTCCCGCCGGAAAAATCTCCGTCTGCGCAGATGTCCGACAACCCTCCGGGCGGGTTGATGCCCGGGGCTTGACCCGGAGAAAAATTGAATCCCTCATTGGTCCCGCCGGTATTGTGCGTGACCGCGGTGATGACCCGGAAAGCTCCGCCCCGGCAGATCGAGGAGGGGCCGGGCAGGAGGAGGACCATTTTCCCAACATAATAGGAATCGGGATAAGGATTTTGCTCCAAGCTGAAATCGGCCACGGTCACGGTGGCCGTAGAGCCCTGGTAATTGGAAATCCCGAGGGCCAGGGGCTCCTCGATATTACCTAAAATGCGGAGGCGGTCGGGAGTTACCGAGGTGCCGGTGGTTTCGTTGTCGAAGCCCTGCACGGTGTATCCGGCGAAAGCTTCGGGAAGCCCGGTCCCGGCCAGGCGTATGTCCCGGGCCAGAAAGAACATTGCGCCTCGGACGTCGTGCTGGAGCTCGACGTATTGCTGCTGATCGGCCGAGATCTTATTGCTGCGGGAGAAGATGGCCAACCCCCCCACAACGACGACCAGCATGACTGTGCTCCCGATCAGGAGCTCGATCAGGGTGAATCCGGGGCGGCGCGGTGAAGTGTTCATCTGTTCATCCTCATCGGCCGATGACGGTATTGAGTACCGTCCTCACCCCGTTGGCCCAAGGGTCGGCCAGGAGCGTGTCCGCCGCCGTTGCGGCTTTGATGGCCGGGAAAACCAGGACCTTGACGCTGTAAATCAGGCCCGAAATCTGGATCCTGGTCAGGCGCCGAAAATCCGGGGTCCCGTCGGCGTTGAAGTCCAGGATCTCGTCGGATTGCTCCCCGCGGGCGATGGAGGGATACGCCGCCAACTCTTCGGCCGTCAGGGTGCGGAGATAATCGACCCTCTGCTGGGCCAGCAGGGCGGCATGGCTGATCTCGCCCGCCCGGCGGTTATTGGCTACGCCGATCAGGAAGGCCTGAGCCAGGCCCAGCATGGCGATGCCCATGACGGCGAGGCCGATCAGGGACTCGAGCAGGGTGAATCCCGGGCGGTTTTTGGCGGGCAAGAAGCGGCGGATTCTCTTCATCGCTCATCCCCCGTTGTCCGCCGTGAACCGGAAGGATCCGCTGGCGAAAACGCGGATGAGGCGCCGGCCGGGCTGGCCCAGCGCCGCCAGCTTAGCCGAAGACAGGGCCACCAGATTGCGGCTGCTGTCGAAGCCGGAAACGAAACCGGTCGGCGTGAAGATCACCGAGGCGTTAGCGGGCAGGGTCAAGGTCAAGGCGAACTTGGTGGAGACGCCCCGGGCGGACTGGCCGGGCTTGACCGTCCAGGTCCCGGTCTGGGTCTCGACCTCGATCACATACCACCAGCGGCCGCTTTGGGAGTAGAAGCGGACTCTGTGGTTGAGCTTGGCCGCGACGGCCTGCCATTTGGCCAATTGCAGGGTGGATAGGATCTCCCGCGCGCCCGAATCAAGCAACCTTACGTCGGTCGGATTGAGGAGGCTGGGGTAGAAGGCCAAAGCCGCGATGCCGATAATGGCGACGGCAATGATCATCTCCAAAAGGGTGAACCCCGCGTTCGAGCCCCGCCGTTTCGGCATATTATGATCCTCCGCGAGCATCGAGAGAAAGGAAAATCCCTCTTCCACGCACTCTCATAATACAAGAGAGAGGAGGAAAGGGCAATCGCCCGCTTCGATGAGTCTCGAGGGCAAAAAAAAAGGCCGGGGACTAGCCGCCGGCGGTGAGAGGGGGACCGTTCTCCAGGGAACCGAAGAAACGCGGCCGGGGAAAAAGAAGAGGCCTTTTCGAGTTTAAGGGCTTGTAAAAAAATAACTGTTATTGAAGCCGTTCGCATCCATTTTGTGAGGGTGAGATCGGGGGCATGGTCGCCAGATCATGACCCCAATCTCCTATTTCCAATACAAAATGTTAGAGAACCGCTATTTCTTGGCTTCGAACAGTGTCCAAGGGTTGGCCTTCATGTCCTTCAAATAGGGAACCTGCCAGGCCCACTCCGGCCGCGTCTTGACGAAATCGGCGGCGATGAAGTCGCGGCCGCAGGGATGGCCCATCCGGCCCCAAAGCTTGAGCTCCTTGGCCATGGCCCCGGTCGTCACCTTGCCCTGGACGGCGCCGCCCGGGTAGAAGGGAGCCCAGGAGAATTCCGGCAGGCCTTTGGCGTCGCCGTCGACGTGTCCGCACAGGACGTTGCCGTTATCCGCCTGCCCGCCCGTCGAGGAGTCCACGTGGTCGCCCAGGAAAGCCATGGCTTTGTCGGCGTCGATGGTGCCTTTGTTACCCTCCATTAGCTGTTCCCACCGGGTCCGCCGGACGCAGACCGATTGGGCCGCGTTCTTGGGGTCGAACGTCGTCTCCTCGGCGATGACCTTCTCGTCCACCGGGAAGTTAGCCCCGACGTAGTAGCCGTCTTTGGTCCTCCAAACCCGCTGGTTCTTGAGGCCCAGCTCGAACCGGGCGATCTCGCCGGTGTTGAGGTCGGCCACGAGCCAATCATTGGCGTAGCCGCCGTTATTGTCCGCGGACATGATGCGGATGAAATCGTCGATCGAGGCGCCGTACTGGGCGGCCTGGCGGGCCCGGGCGAATTCCGGCATTCCGTCTTCCTTGAAGCCTTTATATTGGGACATGGTCGTTTCGGTGTAGAGGAGTCCGGCCCCGTTGACGACGAAATCATCACCGCTGTGGATGTAGCCCGGCATGGCGTCCATGAGGATGCGGTGGCCCTTGTCCGGGACGATATCCAGGACGACGTTCCAGCGCTGGCCCAGGATGTACTCGGTCCAGTTGTTATGGGCCATGACCACGCCGCCGTCCTTGGTGAAGCTGCCGACCGCGACGAAGGCGCTGCAGTAGGCGGGCGCTTTATTCCCGCCCGCGCCCGGCTTGGACTTTTCCGCCAGCCAGGGGATGTAGTACCAGGCCAGCTCGATCCAGCCGTTGAGGGCGGTGATGTCGATGCGGTCGACGGCAAGACCGGGCCTGCGGGCCCGGACGCCTTCGGCGATCCCCTCGATCTCTTCCTTATATTCGGCGTCGAGCTTGGGCCAGAACATCCGCTCGGCGGCTTCGCGGAAGAAGGCCCAGTCCTTGTTCACGGCTTTAGGGAAATAGAAGGCCATCGTCTTGAGCAGATCCTCGATCTCGGCGGCCAAATGCCAGCCGTGCTGGAACCCGACCTCCCGGGGCGCGCCTTGGAGATGGACGTAGGCCCAGCCGCTGCGGTCCTCGCGGGCGGAGTCTTTGAGGCGGGCGTCCGTTGCGTTCGCCGGACCCTGCGAGGGAGCATCGGCTTTCTTGGCGCAGGCGGTCAAACCGATAGCGGCGACGGCAAGAACGGCGGCGGCGGTTGTGGAAAAACGGGTTCGACGGATCATGGATTCCTCCTCCGATGATGGCTGGATGAAGGAAATATATCCCAGGCGGTCGTCCGCCGCAATCCCGGGGGGAAGCTGACCGTGTCCAGTTTTTCCGGCTAGGCTTGTGTTCCCGCATGGCGCAGCCAATCCCCCCGCTCCGCACCCTGACGAGGGTCCCCGTCAAGGGACAGGCCTGGGGCTCCGGCCGCCGTCGCTACGGGGGACACGGCCGCGCCCGCGGGCGGACTTTGGCAATGCTCCCGAAAAATGTTAGAATAGCCGCGCTTTGCGCCCCTGCGGAGAGGTGCTGGAGTGGCTGAACAGGAGCGCCTGCTAAGCGCTTGTCCTGGCTCAAACCGGGACCGCGGGTTCGAATCCCGCCCTCTCCGTTTTCTCCTTTCCTTTAACCCGCTCTTGTTGATATAATCCCGCCGAAGAGAAATCGCACCGCCAAAAAATCGAGTTTGCCCCGCCGTGAACGAGCTTATTTCCCAATTCGCCCGATAATTTTTCTTCGCCGAGGAGGAGCCATGTCAAGGTTTTCGAAAGCCGCGATTTCTCTGTTGGTCCTGGGATTAGCGTTTTTTGCTTGCTCTAAAAAACCCGTCCCGCCCGCGGGCCTGGTCGCCCCTCCCGACCGGACGGCCGAGCTTCTCCGTCTCTTCGCCGACCCGCCGGCCGAATTCCGCAGCGCGCCGCTATGGGTCTGGAACGACCGCGTCACCAAAACCCAGATCGAAGAGCAATTGGCCGATTTCAAGGCCAAGGGCATCGGCGGCGTCTTCGTCCATCCGCGTCCCGGGCTGATCACGCCCTATCTCTCGGAAGAATGGCTTGGCCTCTTCCGCCAGGCCGTGGAAACCGGAAAGGCGCTGGGGATGAAGGTTTGGATCTACGATGAAAATTCCTACCCCTCGGGTTTTGCCGGCGGCCATGTGCCGGCTTCGATGCCGGACGCGGTCCGGGCCGGGTTACGCATGTCCACCCTCGCGGAGCTGCCGGCCTCCTTCGAATCCGAGCCCGTCGTCGTCCTGCGCAAGACGGCGGCTGGATTCGAGGACATCACCTCCCGGCTCAAGACCGAAAAATTCGGCCCGGGCGAATACCGCGTTTTCGACGTCAACCGCCAGAAGCCCAATCCGTGGTTCGGCGGATACACCTATGTCGACATCCTGCGCCCCGAGGTCACGGCCCGGTTTCTGGAAGTGACGCTCGACGCCTACAAAAAAACATTCGGCGCCGAGTTCGGTGCGACCGTGCCGGGCTCGTTCCAGGACGAAGCCGAGATCAGCCCGGCCGGGGGGCCGGGGATGGTTGTGATCAACTGGACGCCCCGCCTGCTCGATGCCTTTCAAAAAAAATGGGGCTATGACCCGCGGCCGCACCTCCCTTCGTTGTTTGAGGAAACGGGCGATTGGATGCGCGTCCGCCACGACTACCGGGCCCTACTCCTGGACCTCCTCGTCGAGGGCTGGGCCAAGCCGTACCATGATTACGCCCAAAACAACAACCTCGTCTTCACCGGCCATTACTGGGAGCATGAATGGCCCCGGCCGTCCATCAATCCCGACAACCTGGCCCTGGCCGCCTGGAACCACATGCCCGGGATCGACATCCTGATGAACGATTTCCAGCGCGATACCCATGCCCAGTTCGGCAACGCCCGCGCGGTCAAGGAAATCCGCTCCGCGGCCAACCAGATGGGTCTTCCCCGGACGATGTCCGAAACGTTCGGCGCCGGCGGCTGGGACCTGACCTTCTTCGACCAGAAGCGCATCGCCGATTGGGAATATGCCCTGGGCGTCAATTTCATGAATCAGCATCTGTCCTATGTCACGATCATGGGCGCCCGCAAACGCGACCACCCGCAGTCGTTTTCCTATCACGAGCCGTGGTGGAAGGATTACCGGGTTCTGGGCGATTATTTCGGACGGCTGTCCACGGCCCTTTCGGCGGGCCGCCAGGACAACCGGATCCTGGTCCTCGAGCCGACGACGACGGCCTGGATGTATTACGCTCCGGACCGGGATTCGGACAAGCTGGCCGCCATCGGCACGGAATTCCAAGCCTTCGTGGATGAGCTCGAAGCGGCCCAGATCGAATACGACCTGGGCAGTGAAGACACCCTGAAAAATCACGGTCGGGTGAAGGGCGCCCGGCTTTGTTTAGGTCCGCAGACCTATGATCTCATCGTTCTGCCGCCGACCCTGGAGAATCTCGAATCGTCCACGGTCGGGATGCTGGACAAATACTTGAAGAAGGGCGGCCGGCTGCTCAGCCTGGGCAACGCGCCGAAATATGTCGATGGACGCGAGGACGCCCGGCCGGCCCAACTGGCCACTCGCTACCCGGCGAATTGGGTTACGGCCGAGGCCGGAAATTGGGCCGCCAAGCTCGGCGGGCTCCAGCCTCCCGCCGTCGAATTCCGCGTCGGCGGCGCGCTTCCGCGTCTGCCGAACATGCTGTTCCACCATCGCCGGACCCTGCAGGACTCCGAATTACTGTTCCTCGTCAATACCGATCCCCAAACCGGCTTTGCGGGGGAGTTCACTGCGGCCGGAAAATCGTGTCAAAAATGGGACCTTTTCACCGGATCGGCCGAGCCCTATCCCTCCGAAGCGGACGGCGATCGGATCAAGGTCCGGTTCGATCTTCCTCCCGGCGGAAGTCTCCTTCTCTGCCTGCGGCCCGAAGCCGGGCCCGCCGTGTCCGCGGCTGGCACGACGGAGGGGGTCGAAGTGAAAGCGACCGGCCGAATCCGCATCGCCAGGGTCGGCGGCAACGTCCTCACGCTCGATTATGCCGACCTGACGATCAATGGAAAGACCGAGAAAGATCTCTACTTCTACGACGCCCAGCTCAAGACCTTCCGGGCTCACGGTCTGGACCGCAACCCTTGGGACAGCGCCGTCCAGTTCAAGACCAATATTCTGGACCTGGACAAATTCCCGGCCGATTCGGGATTCGCGGCCTCTTTCAGTTTCCAGGTTGCGGCGGGTTTTGCGAAAGCGGACTTGCAGGCGGTCGTCGAGCGGCCTCAGTTGTTCCAGGTTTCTCTCAACGGAAAGAAGCTCGAACCCCTTTCCGGGCAATGGTGGCTGGACAAGGCTTTTGGTGTTTTTCCTCTGAGCGTTAAACCCGGCCGGAACACACTGACGATCAAGGCGGCGCCGTTCACCATCCACAGCGAACTCGAGCCCGTCTACATCCTGGGCGACTTCGCCTTGAAAGCCGACCAGAAGGAATTTGTCATTAACCCGCCCGCGCCTCTCGATCTCGGGCCATGGTCCGCGCAGGGCCTGCCGTTCTTCGGCGGGTTCGTTGATTATACCCGGACGATCGAGATCCCCGCCGACCGGCCTGAGGATATGCGGTACCGGGTCGAGCTTGGCCGGTGGCTCGGTTCGACGGCCGAAGTCCGCGTCAACGGAAAAAGCGCCGGGATGATCGCCTTCGCGCCGTTCCAGTTGGACATCACGGACTTTCTCCAAGCGGGGTCGAATGATGTTATTGTGTCCGTCTGCGGTACGCTTAAAAACACCCTGGGGCCGTTCCACAACGATCCCCAGCTTGGGCGGGCTTGGCCCGGATCATTCCAGCAGGGGGCCAAGGACGGTCGGCCGACGCCGTCCAAATACAGCATCGTGGGCTATGGGCTGTTCGAGGATTTCCGGATTCTGAAGAGAGACTGACCCGATCAACACTGTCGCCTGTGTACGGCGGTATACGCCCGGTCGGCGGTCGTTGTGCGGTTTTATCGGGTTTAGCGGGACACCGGCGCCCACTCCGTCCGCAGGAGGGTCAATTCCTTGTCGTCGGCTGCGCGCGAGATGCGGTGGTGGAACCTCGGCGAGTCCGGGCCGCTTTCGGCTCGCTCGGAAACTGAGCGCAGGCGGTCTCCGTAGAACGCCTCGCCCCGGAAATTGACTTCGATGGCCGAGGGACGGAATCCGAAGAGAATGTCCTCCGGGACGGTTTCCAGGGCGCGGTGGATATAGACCGTGGCCGTGACGTGTTTATTCATATCGAGGTCGGAGAAGAAGACGGGAAATTCTTTTTCGATGTCGGTGCGAGAGGGCGCGGGGAGGGCGGCGAAATCGTCGGCGACGGCGCGCTTTTCGAGCAGGGGAAAACCTTCCAAGTGTTCGTCCGGCCGGACCGGCCGGCGCGTCTTGAGGTCCACGATCAGCCATGACGATGTTGCCGCGGCGACCGGGCCCGCGGCGCCGGTGATGGCGTAATCGCGGATGGCGTAAAGCGACTGCTTCCCCGACGGCCAGGTCTCTATCGTGACGGGATCCCCCCACTTCGGATACCGGTAAATCCGGACATGGAAACGGGACAGGACCCAGGTCAGCCCTTTCTTGAACAAGTCCGTCACGGCCAAGCCGCCCAGGGCGGCCTGTTCGCCGGCCGCTTCGAGGATATAATCCATGAATATGATGGGCTGGATGCGCGCGCCCTGATCGATATCTACGTTCCGCACCGTGAAACTTCGGCGATGGATGGATTCGATCATGGACTTCCTCCGATTTTGAAGGCCCAGTATAAAACGGAAGCGCTTCGGGGTACAATCTCGAAGACATTGGGAGGAAAAATCATGGAAAATGCGATTCCATCGCCGCAAATCCCGGCCCTGGCATCCCGAGCCCGGCGGCCGGTCCGGAAGTCGTCCTGGATCGGCGCAATTTTATTCCTCGGATTGGCCGCGCCGGCCGGACCCTTGTTCTCCCAGAACCGGAGCGAGGCAGGGGCCGTAGACGCTTACTTTCGGAGTCTTCCTGTTTATACGATCCCGATGGCCGAGGAGCCGGCGGAGAATTCCTTCCGAATGGCCTTCCGCGTGGCCGGGCCGGCGAACCGACGGACGATCGTTTTTCTCCACGGAATCAGCGGCTCGGGTTATTCGTTCGCCTCTCTGGCCCGGGAGCTCGAAGGCGGGTTCCGGTTGATCATCGTCGACCTGCCCGCCTACGGCGATTCGTTCACTCCCAGGCCGATCGATTTTTCGTATGCCTCGATGATGAGGCGGCTTCTTGTACTTCTTAAAGCGGTCGACGCTTTGGACGGCGCCTTGCTGGTCGGGCATTCGACCGGCGGGGCTTTGGCCTGGCATTTGGATCTGGAAGCGGCCTGCCGTCCCGCCGGTCTCGTCCTCATCGATGCCGTGACCGTCGAGTACGACCCGGATTTCCGGATTCGTCTGGCTTTTTCCCTGCTCCGGGCTTCCCGCTTCTTCGGTCCGATCATGAATCTCGTCGGCAATGATGTTCTGGCCCGGATCATCGCCAAAGGGGCCGCCTCCAAGTCCTTCAAACCATCGCCTGAGTCCGTCGAAAGGCTGTTGCCCCTTTTCACGACACCCGCCCGTATCCGGGTCAACGCCCTTTGGGCTCATCAGCTGTTGGATCCAAACGTGGTTCGATCCTGGGCTCCTTCGTTGGCCAAAATCGAGGCTCCGGTCAGTCTGATTTGGGGGCGGGAGGACGCCGTCCTGATCCCGGACATGGCCGCCCAAGCCCAGGCCCATATCCCCCGTTCGACCGCCGTCATCATCGAGGGGGCGGGCCATTCGCCCCATGGGGAAAAACCCGGCGAGGTTGCCCGCTTGATCCGGGATTTCGCTCGGGAGTTGCCGCTCTCCGAAAGGGAGCCCCGCTTCGGCCCCGAAGTACAAGCCGCGAATTCCCGCGAAATCGTTTGGCCGACGCTTGAAATGGCGGGTTCGATGACCCACTTGACCCTCTCTGTTTCCGGTTATCCGGGCGGCGGTGCGGTGGATGCGGCCGCCTTCCACCTCAAGCGGGGATATTATTCGACGGATTATCCCAGCCAATCGGGAAGCGTCGGCCTTTTTCTGGAATACGTCGGACGGAACGGCGCCGGCGATGTCTTTGCCGGCGGCCAGCTCGAGCTGGTCTGGCGCGGGATCGGCGGTTTCCGAGCGGCCCAGGGTTGGAATTTGTCCGGCGGTTCGAACGCTTCGAGATTGACGAAAATCGGCTACGTCCCGTCCTATGCCCCCTGGGTCTGCCTGGGCGCAAGCTGGTTCGGCCGGGAGACTAAGCCGGGCTTTTTCCTGACCCTCGAACTCGCCCCGCGATTATGGAAGAAATTTTTGTTTTGACCGGCCCCCGCCCCTTGGCTAGAATGGGGAAATTCTTCAGTGAACGGCCCGGCCGAGGAAGGAGACCAACGTGCCGATGCGCATCGGATTCGACAACGAGAAGTATCTTCGCGAGCAGACGGCGGCCATCGTTGACCGGGTCACTCAGTTTGGGGACAAGCTCTACCTGGAGTTCGGCGGCAAGATCCTCTTCGATATGCACGCCTCCCGGGTGCTTCCGGGCTTCGACCCCAACGTCAAGATGCGGCTCCTGCAGAAGCTCCAGGATCAAGCCGACATTCTTCTGTGCATTTACGCCGGGGATATCGAGCGGAAGAAAATTCGGGCTGATTTCGGTATCACTTATGATGTCGACGCCCTCAAGCTCATCGATGACCTGGCCGAGCGGGGCCTGGGGATCTGCGGTGTGGTCATCACCCGCTTCGAGAACCAGCCGGCGGCCCGCATTTTCAAGAACAAGCTCGAGCGGCGCGGGATCCGCGTCTATACCCATGGGTTCACCAAGGGGTATCCGACCGATATCGATGTCATCGTCTCCGACGCGGGCTACGGGGCTAACGAGCATATCGAGACGAAAAAACCGCTGGTGGTCGTCACCGGACCCGGACCGGGGAGCGGGAAACTGGCTACCTGCCTGTCTCAGCTCTACCATGACTGGCTCCGGGGTTTGAAGTCCGGCTACGCCAAGTTCGAGACGTTTCCGATCTGGAACATTCCGCTCAAGCATCCGGTTAATGTCGCCTACGAGGCGGCCACCGCCGACCTGCGCGATTTCAACCTGGTCGATCCCTTTCATCTCGACGCCCACGGGCTGGTGGCGATCAACTACAACCGGGATGTGGAGGTCTTTCCCGTCCTGCGGAGGATCCTGGAAAAGATCACCGGCGGCGAGGCCATGTATAAATCACCGACGGATATGGGGGTCAACCGGGCCGGTTTCGGCATCATCGATGACGGCGCCGTCCGGGAGGCCTCTCTCCAGGAGCTCGTCCGGCGTTTTTTCCGATACCAGTGCGAGTACGCCCTGGGGCTGGCCGATCACGAGACCGTTGAGCGGGCCGAGTTGATCATGAAAGAGATGAAGGCGAAACCCGAGGACCGGCGCGTCGTCGGGCCGGCGCGCCAGGCGGCCCAGGAAGCCCAGGCGGCGGGGAAAGGGCATAAGGGACTCTTCGTTGGAGCGGCCCTAGAGCTGTCCGACGGGACGATCGTGACCGGAAAAAACTCGCCCCTCATGCACGCGGGATCGAGCCTCATCCTGAACGCGGTCAAGCATCTGGCCGGCATCCCCGATGCTCTGCCGCTTCTTTCCACGAGCGTCATCGATGCCGTCTGTCGTCTCAAGGCAAACATTCTGGGGGCTAAGAGCGCCAACCTCAACGTCGAGGAAGTCATGATCTGTCTGGCTATCACCGCTTCGACCAATCCCATGGCCCAATTGGCCATCGAGAGACTCAAGGACCTGCACGGCTGCGAGATTCATATGACCCATATTCCCACTTCGGGGGATGAGGCCGGTTTGCGGCGGCTGGGTTTGAACCTGACCAGTGACCCCAACTTCTCGGGAAAAAATCTGTTCATGGCCTGATCAGGGCCCGGGAAAAAAGGACGAACATGAGCACGGCAAGCCTCCTTCGTGGAACGGTCTTCCATCCCGTCAAGACATTCCGCTCACTTCAATCCGATCCCCGCGCGGCAGCCAAGGGAGCGAGAGTTTTGCTTCTGATAGGCCTTCTCTACACCCTGACCGTGGCCGGTTTGGCCGTGGCGGGGGCCCTGATTTTCGCCCCCGCTTTTCTGTCCATCGCACCCGAGAATTATTATGCGATCGAGATCGTCTTTGCCGTCCCGGTCTTTTTCCTGGCCTGGCTGGCGGCCGGGGGGGTGGGGCATTTGTTGAGTCGAAAACGGGGCGGGTTGGGGAATTACGAGGGTTTTTTGGGGGTTTTTGCTTTCGCCGTGGCCGTTCCCTTGTTCATCATCTGGATACCGGAAACCATCCTGGCCGTCCTGCTTCTTCTTGGCGCCACCCAACAGGAGATCATGGACATGACTACCCGGCCGGGCCTGGGACAGGCGATCGGGATCGTCTCTCAAGTCGCGGCCGTCGTCTGGAGCATTGTCTTGACCGTGATTGCCGTGCGCGTCGCCGGAAAAGCGGGCATCGTCCGCTCGTTGGCGGTCGGGATTTTTACCGCGCTTGTTTTTTTAAGCCTGGTGGTCGTTTTCATCCGTTAAATAAACGCGTTGCTCCAGGGGAGATAAGATGATCGACGCCAAAGAACATTTTTACGACGATGATCCCGGACGGGGACATCCCGATGTCCGAACCGTCCTTAAGGACGCCGCTTATTTTTTTCTGGGCAACGGCGCGATCCAGGCCGCCGTACAGTTCGCTCCCGGCGGGGAAGGCACTCCGCTCGGATTGTTGATCATGGATCCGGAGCGTCTGGGCAAGAAACGAGAAGCGTTGACTATGGACGCCGGCGCCGGACTCGAAGGGACGATGATCTCCATCATCGAGGGAACGGCCATCGTCCGGCCGGGGAGCGGGGACCTTGAAGCCGGATGGGAGGAGATCGATGGAGTCCCCGTCGTGCGGGCTTGCTGGGAAGGCGGAGACTTCCGGGTCGTCGAAAGGTTCTTTTGTCCGGACGCTTCGGCTCCCATGCTCCGGCGCGACATTTCCCTTTCCCGGCGTGCGGGCTGCGGGCCGATCAAGGTCCGGACCGGGCTCGGCGGAATGATCCTCGAGCGGAGCGAAGAGCTCCGGCCCGGTTCCGAACTTCGCTTCAGGTTGCGCTATGAGCTCAACGACGATCGGTCCGGGGTGAAGCTCGGTTTCGTCGAGGATTGTGCCGCCGAGGATCCCCGGGCCAAGCCCGGGGCACTCATCCGCGTGGAGTTCGGAGACGAGGTTCTCGACAGGTTTTTCCGCGCTTCCGTTTTTCAGCTTCCGGCCGTCGTTTCCCGGGCCGGGCGCCTCGATGGGAGCATCTGGCAGTATAACCGCGAGTGGGTCCGCGACCAGGCCGTCGTAGCGGCCTCTTTGGCCATGATCGGAGAGGCCGAAAAGGCCGGCACGATGTTCACCCGTCACCTCGAACAGTTCGTGACTTCCGAGGGCGACACGGTTGATTCGAGCGAACGCCGCGATACGGATGAAGTCGAGCTCGATCAAAACGGGTTTCTCCTCAACGGCCTCAAGTCCTACGTACTCTGGAGCGGCGATTTGGACATCGTCCGTCGGAACTGGGACAGGATCACCGCCGCGGCCGAGTTTCCGCTGCGGCCGGTTTTTCGCCATGAACCGTCCGGCCTGCTCGTGAACCGGCGGGAATTCTGGGAGCGCCATCGCATCCACGGCATCGAGACCGGCCTGGAGCTGGCCCACCAGGTTTATGTATCAGCCGGCCTCGCCTCCGCCGCCCTTTTGGCCGGCCTGGTCGGCGAGCCCGCCTGGTCCCGGCGTTGGGACCAGGAGTCCCGCCGAATCCGCCGGGCCCTGCTCGAGGATCGGGCGTTCCGCCTGGTCGATAACCGCGGATTCATCAAGCGTCGCGGCCCGGACGGCCGCGTCCAGGAGACGATCACCGCTTCTGCGGAAGCCGGGCTCCCCTCCGGGGTCCCGCTTCGAAGCGAGCCGGCGCATTACCTCAACCCGGATACATCGGCGGCGCTGCCCCTCGCGCTTGGTCTGGTGAGGCCCGATTCGCCCGTCGCGGTTTTAACCCTTGCCTCGCTCGAAACGCTGTGGAACCAGGCCTGGGAAGGGGGAGGCCATGGACGGTATCATTTCACTTCCGAGCCCGATTCGCCCGGCCCCTGGCCGTTCGCTTCCCTCTTCATCGCCCGCGCCGCGGTCGAAACGGGCGATTTCGCCGCCGTCCGGCGGATATTGAATTGGATGAATTCCCTGCCGGGCGCGGCGGCCGGGTCGTGGCTGGAGTTCTACGGCCGCCGCCTGTCGCCGCCGTTTCCTCAGGTAGGTGTCATTCCCTGGACCTGGGCTGAAATCATCCATCTTGTCATTCATCACCTGCTGGGCGTTCGGCCCGAATCCGACGGGATCCATCTTCGGCCCCGTCTTCCGGCCGATCTGGGGATGGTCAGGGCCGGGATTCCCATACGCGGCGTCAGGCTGGCCCTTGAAATCGGGCCCGGAACGGGAACGCGTCCGGCGCGGTTCGAATCCGACGGGAAGATTCTACGAGCGGCCGACGGAGAGGCCGTTTTGGAATACCCCGAGCGCGATATCCGCGTTACGGTCCGGTGAGCGGTTGCGAGAAGTTTTTTTTGAGTGATAGTCCAGATCCAGGGTGAGTATCCATTCGCCGGCGTTAAGTTCGTTTGAAATCGTACTATTCATCGGGTAAACTGAGCATTCTTATAAATCGCTCCGCAGGAGATTTTATTATGGATCCGATCGCTCCGGCCCGTCCTTCTGAAGCGACGCCCCCGGAGGTCCTGCGCGTTATTTTCCAGGTGGCGCTAATCGCCGCCTTCGTAACGCCGTTCATGTCGTCGACCATCAATATCGCCCTGCCCACGATCGGGCGTGAGTTCGACATCGACGCCGTCACCTTGGGATGGACGGCTACGGCGTATCTGCTGGCGGCGGCGGTCGGCCTGATTCCGTTCGGCCGGCTGGCCGATATCCGGGGCCGGAAGAAAATCTTTCTGGGCGGGGCCATCGTCTATACCGCGTCCTCGGTTTTGTGCGCCGCGGCCGGTTCGGCGGCCGTGCTGATCGCCGGGCGCGCCTTGCAGGGATTCGGGGGCGCGATGATCATGAGCACGGGAACGGCTCTTCTAACCTCCGCCTATCCTCCCCGCGAAAGGGGCCGGGTGCTCGGCGTCAATGTGGCTTCGACCTATTTGGGCCTGTCGTTGGGCCCCGTCATCGGCGGCGCCCTGACCCAGAACTTCGGCTGGCGGAGCATCTTTTGGCTCAACGTAATTCCCGGGCTCGTTCTGATCCTGTTGACGGCGGCCAAACTCCGGGGCGAATGGGCCGACGCCGAAGGCGAGTCCTTCGACGCCGCCGGGGCCGTACTTCTCGGCCTGACGCTCATTTTATTGATGCTCGGATTGTCCTGGCTTCCCCGACTCCCGGGGGCGGCCGCGGTCGTCGGGGCGGCGGTCGGATTGGCCGCCTTTCTTCATCGGGAGAGGCGGGCGCGCGCTCCTCTCCTCGATCTCGACCTTTTTCGCCGCAATGCCGTTTTCGTCTTTTCCAATTTGGCCGCCCTGGTCAATTACAGCGCGACTTCGGCGGTCGGGTTTCTGCTCAGCCTTTACCTCCAGCACATCAAAGGCCTCTCGCCCCAGAAAGCGGGCTTCGTCCTCATCGCCCAACCTTTGCTCATGGCCTTGTTCTCGCCTTTGGCGGGGCGGCTTTCCGACCGGATCGAGCCGCGCCGGCTGGCCTCGGCCGGAATGGGCGTTTCCGTCTTGGGACTTGTATTGCTTTCTTTTCTCCGGACCGGAACGGCCGTCGCCTTCGTCGCCGTTTCGCTGTCCGTCCTCGGTTTCGGTTTCGCTCTCTTCTCGGCGCCCAATACGAACGCGGTCATGAGTTCGGTGGAGAAAAAAAACCTCGGCATCGCCTCGGCCATGCTGGGGACCATGCGGCTGACCGGCCAGATGTTGAGCATGGGCTTGACCATGCTGCTCTTCACCGCGGTCATGGGACGGGTCAGAATTACGCCCGATATCCACGCTCGTTTTCTCGTTGCGCTGAGGGTGGGATTCCTGGTTTTTGCGGCCCTGTGCGTGGCGGGAGTGTTCGCTTCGCTGGCGCGCGGCCGTTTGCGGACAAAAAGCGGCGAGCGGCTCGGCTGAGGTCCGGCCCGGACAACGCTTTACCATGACTCCCTACGACGCCGACTATTGGATTAAAGCGCTGGGTTTAAAGCCCCATCCGGAGGGCGGCTTCTACTGCGAAGTTTACCGTTCGACGGAAAATATCCAGCGGCCCGCCCTTCCATCCCGATATTCCGGCGACCGGGTTTTTTCCACATCCATCTATTTTCTTCTCCGGTCCGGGGAGGTTTCTCGATTTCACCGTCTCCGGTCCGATGAAGTCTGGCATTTCTACGAGGGTTCCGCCGTCGTCGTTCATGTTCTGAAACCGGGCGGCTCGTCTGAGATTATCCAGATCGGCCGTGAACCCTCCCACGGTGAGAGCTTTCAGGCCGTTCTTAGGGCGGGTTGGTGGTTCGGCGCGGAAATCCCCGATTCCGCGTCGTACGCCCTGGTCGGCTGCACATTGGCGCCGGGGTTCGATTTTGCCGACTTTGAGTTGGCCCGGAGAGAAGATCTTCTGAAGGATTTCCCCGTCCACGGCGCGATCATCGAGCGGCTGACCGCGCCCTGAAAATCGCGGCTCATCAGCGGCCTGAGATTCTCCCCGCAGGCTTCGGACTAATAGACTGTCCGAATTCGACCCAATTCAGTGTTCGTTTTCAAAGCAAATTCAAATTAGCCTTCAGAGGCAGGCCGAAATAATCCCCGGCGAAGAGGAACCAAGATCGGGGCGGCCTTGAATTATCTTTACACGGCTTGTAAGTATTATGACGTGAACCGGCGATGTTTTCGCTCCAGAGCCCTTTCTTCCCCTTTATTTACATCTGCCTCGGTTTTGGCATGAATCCTGCTCCATTCTTTTATTGAAATAGAACGGTGCAAGGAGTATCGGAATGAGCGACAACTTAAATTCCACAGTATTTCAAAACGTCGTCGTTGACGCGTTTTTCCTCAAGCCCGATCCCTGCTTGAAATTATTCATCGAGGAATTAGAACGGCGCTTGATCGTCAGCGTCCTGGAAAGGGTTTATGGCAATCAGAAGGAAGCAGCCCGCATCCTGGGCATCAAGTACACGACGCTGAACGAGAAGGTCAAACGGTACGGGATCAATTTTCGGAAGCTCCCGGTTTCGGGCGATATTGCGGGGATGGCACTGGCGATGTAATCGTCGGGCCTGGAAGATCACTTTTTTTGGGGGATGAGCAGGATCTCCCGGACCGCGATCAAGCGGGCCGGCGACGGAGAAATATCGTAGAGAGCGATATAGATTTTTTTCCGGGATTCGGACGCGGTAATGAGCGAGGTCAGGAATTTCCTTGTTTCGCCCGCCCGTAGAGTTGAAAGGAGTTTCTGGTCGATGAGTTCATCGTCGAGATAGATCCGCAAGAGCGCCGATTCCAGAAAGTCGCGGCTCTCGTTCCTGACGGTTCCGGAAAGGAAAAAATAGGTATTGAGGGGAACCTCAATGGTGGTCGGAGAGGCGGGCAGTTCCCGGCCCTCGAAATCAACGGTGCCGGCGATTTCGACGCGGACGGGCGCCGGTTCCGATTCTCCGGCGACGACGAAGTACCGGATTCTCGGCATTTCGAAATCCACTTCGGGCTGCAGGATTCTCAGCGTAATCTCGTGAATGCCCGGGTTGAGCGTGGGCAGGCCGGGAACATCGCCCGAATCGAGCGTGGCCTGTCCCGCGAAGGTCAGGGACTTGGAAACCGATTTGAACGTCTGTCCGTCCACCAGCCATTGGGCACTCAAAATACCCGTCCCTTCGAATTTGAGATCGGCGTAAGCGACGGCTTTCGGAAAGCTCAAGGGCAGGGTTTTGTACGGCGTCCCATCCTCGAACCGCAGTTGGATGTAGGAAATCGAAAAGGGCGCCCGCGGGCCTTCATTGGGAAAAATCTCCAACGACGCGGAGAACGGAATATCGCTGCCTTGCCGGGAATCGTAAGCGGTGACCCTGTAGGGTCCTTCCGCGCGAAAGCCATGGGTCTCCACCGATTTTCCGCGCGCCAGAGTGATCCCGTCGCCGAAATCCCATTTGATGTCGGAGGAAATGAAATTCACCGCCCGAAAAGTGACGTTCTCGCCGACGCGCGGCTGGAGAGGAACAAAATAGATGGACGGCCGCGGGTAGACCATGACAACGATGGATGCGGTTGCCTGAGCCCCCCCGCCGTCATAAGCCGTCACCTGGAAATTTCCGGAGTTTATAAAAGCGTGCGTGATCGCCGGAGGGCTTGTCCCGTCCTCGACGGTTCCATCCCCGAAATCCCAGCGGATCAGGGTTTTGGAGCTGAAATCATTGGCCCTAAAGGCGACCGTTTCGTTGGCGTAGGGCGGGGACGGTGAAACGGATATCGTCGGCTGGGTCCGGCGAAGAACGGTGATGGTCGCCGCCGCCGTCAGAGTATTACCGCCGTTGTCAAAGGCCCGGACCTGATACACGCCCGGATTCGAATAGACGTGCGTGACGGCGGGGGGAGAGGGATCGTTTTCCACGGTCCCGTCCCCGAAATCCCAGCGGATCAGAGTCGTGGACAAAAAATTGTTGGCGACTATAGTGACGGTATCGTTGACGTAGGGCTGGGGCGGCGTGAAGGAAAGGAACGTAGCCGCCCGATCCCGGACCGTGATCTGGATCGAAGCCGTCACCGTGGTTCCGCCCCCATCATAGGCTTTCACGAGAAAGTCGCCTGATCTCATGTATTCGTGGAGGAGGTTCGGCGAATTGATGCTGTTTTCGATTTGGCCGTCGCCGAAATCCCACCGGATCAGCGTTTTCGATGAGAAATTATTCGCCGTAACCCACACTCTCTCTCTCACGGACGGCCGATCGGGAGAATAGGAGATCCTCGGCTGGGCTTTGTAGTTCACTGTGACGGTCGTCGAGGCGGTTACGCTCGTTCCCCCTCCGTCATAGGCGTTCACCCGATAGGTCCCGGGCAACTCGTAGATGTGAGTCGTGTTCGGCGGACTCGCATTGGCTGTCTTTCCGTCGCCGAACTCCCAGCGGATGAGCGACTGCGAAGTGAAATCCGAAGCCGTGAAAGTGACGGGATCGCCGGCGTAGGGAGGGGACGGCGAATAGGAGATCGACGGCTGAACGTACGGAGGAAGGACGGTGATCGTGACCGAGGCGGTTTCGGCGGCCGATCCCGCATCATAGGCCCGGACCGTGAATGTCCCCGACTGGGCATAAACATGGGTGATTCCCGGCGGCGTGTTGTCGTTTTCCGTTTGGCCGTCTCCAAAGTCCCACCGGATCAAGGTCGAAGAGGAAAAATTATTGGCCGTGAACGAAACGGTCTCTTTGGCCCGGGGCTGGGTCGGGGAATAGGAGATCGACGGTTGCAAAAGCGGCCGAGAGATCGTGACCGAAACCGTGGCCGTGGGATTGTTATATTTCACGCCCTCGTAATCGTAGGCTTTGACCTGATAGGTGCCCGGGCGTTGATAAACATGGACAACGGTCGTATTCCCCGTGTTGACGGGGGGCCCTTCTCCAAAGTCCCACTGGGCCGGGGTGAAACCTTGAGCCGTGAATGTCACATTGTCACCCACCCGGGGAGCCGCGGGAGAATAGGATATCGATTTGGCTGTGACGGTCACGCTGTCGGTGAACGTGATTTGGGAATTTCCAGAAAAATCCTTGGCCGTGATGGGATAGGTACCGATATTCGCGTATGTGTGAAAGATCGCGTTCGAAGAGCCCTTCAAACTCGTGCCGTCCCCGAAATTCCAGAGGGCCTGCGTGTCGAAGAAATTCGTCCCCGTAAATCTCACCGCATTTCCGGGATTGGGACTCGCGGGATCATGGGACACAAACCTTTTTTCGGTAACCGTGATGAACTTATGAAAGGTTCCATAACGGTCCGTCACTTTAACTGTAAAAGTGCCTGTTCGAAAGTAGGTATGCTTGACCGTGAACAAATCATTGTTGGATTGGATCGGAGTCCCGTCCCCAAAATCCCAAGAGACGGTTCCTCCCGGCGGTCCATTATACGTAAACGTCACTTCCTGTTCGACGTTCGGGTCCGGCGGGGTAGCTATGATGGATACTTGGGCATCGGCGAGGCTCCCCAGGGATAAAATCAATCCCGCCAGGAGCCAGGCCTTCACGAAAATATTCTTCATTTTCTCGCTAAAACGCAAAATTGAACTTCAAGCGCATATCGAAGTGGGAGTCCGCGCGGCCCTGGAATTTCAGCCTCTGATAGTTTCCCGTCAGGACGATCCCCACCTGCATGACCTTGATCAGCTCCCGCAGAAGGACGTTGAGGTTCCCGGCGATATTCAAGGAGTCGCTGATATTCCCGGGGAAGACTTCGAAACGGGACATGCCGCCGGTCAGGGAAAACGAAGCGACGCGGGGGTAAAACGCGATTTCCGTCATCACGAAGGAGTTGAAGCTCTGCGTCTTCTGCTGGGTGAATTTATTGGTTGTCTGGGTGAGGCTGAGATTCGGGCAGAACGAGAAATATTCCCCGGCGCGGATGCCGGCGCCCAGGTTGAGCGTCAGGTCCTTGCGGTCCCAAGCCGGGTTGATCTGATTGGTCATGTCGATGCTGGAGGCGGAGACGTTCAAGTTGGCCGCCATACCGAGCATGAAGTTGACCGACCCGGTATATTGCCGGGTCAGGATGTCCTGGAAAGACGTCTGGGTATCTTTCATTTGGATCTTCTGCTTGCCCGTCCTGTAGCCGACCTGGAGGGATATGGCGTTCCAGGGCGCCCAGGACAGGGCCACGCCCTGATTGGAATTCTCGGCCGTCCGCTGCAGGGGATTGTCCTCCACATTGTCCTGTTCGGAGGTATAGGTCCCCATCAGATTGAACCGGCCGTAGACAAGACCGAGGCTGGTTTCAAGGCCTTGGCGATCCTTGGTGAAAAACTGATACCCGATCGGATTGAAGTCTTTGCCGATATGCTTATATCCCGCGCCGAGGTTGAGGAATTTCCAGCCGAAGCGGGCCCGGACGTTCCAGGCGTTCCCGGAAATCTCGTTTCCCGAGTCTCCCGGGGAGTTGTTCTTGCTGTGGGCGATTTCGGCTTTCAGCTCGAGCCTGTTCTGGAAGAGCCGCAGCTCTTCGACCAGGGCCATGACCGATCCCTCCCGGCCGGGCATGGTAAAAGACGCTCCGACGTTTTGTCCCTGCAGGGGGTTGTCCTTGCCGGTCAGGAAAACCGCTTTCGTCTTGGAGGCGTTCCGGAAAAGGCTGAAGCCCGTGGCTCCGCCGACCAGGCTGATATCCGACCGAGGGATGCCGAATCCCCGGAAGCCTTTCATCTGCTGGGAACTGACGTCGAAGACATGGAAATAGACCCGGCGATTGTCGAAAACATACTCCATCCCGCGCCGCCCGAAGGCGTTGATGGTGAATTCCGACTCGTAAATGTTCAGGTCGCCCGCCCGGACGGCATGATTTCTCTTGGACAGAGAGACCATCATGTTCGACAGGTCGAATTCATTCTGTCCCGGAGGAGGCGTCGTGGCGTAGGGAAGGTTTGAATCGAAATTCATGGCGAAATCGCCGCTTTGATAGTTCTGGAAAAGCCGCACATTGCCGTTGGCCGAAACCCGTTCCTCGACCTTTTGAAACCCTTTCTCCACCTCGACAAACTTCTGCTCGCCGGCGGCGGAGGCCATCATGGGGAACTGGAATTTCTTTCTCGTCTTGATGGGGGCGATCAGGTCTTCGGGGAGCCTGGGGATGGGCTTAGCGCTGGTCCCGGCGACCTTGATGGTTTGTTCCGGCGCCTGGGCGGGAAAGAGGATCCGCTCTTCTCCCGCTTGGGCGCTCAGATAATACTCGAACTCGAGCCCGGGCAGTTCCGTCGTATCGAAAGCGAAGGTGAAGACGTTGTTGTTTCCCTTTTCCATCCGCCGGACCTGGAACTGCTTGAGCCCGGTGTAGCGGACGAGGAACTCCATCCCGGCGACCTCTCCGGCGATGGAAGCTTTGATCTCGACGGCCTCCCCGTGATTGAAAGCCGAAACCGAGGAATGGAGGATTCTGTTTGCCGACGGCGATGATTGGCCGGAAAAGACCAGCGCTTGAGCCGGTCCTAAAACCAGGAAAAAATAAAAATAAAAACGCCCACCGCCTCTTATCGGCTTTTTTCGGGGGCCGCTTCCCTGCATGAGATGCCTTGACCTGAAACTCTCTTCGCAGAAACCCCACTCTACGGGCCTCCTCCGCAACGCCTCCCCGGCATTCCGCGGAGGGGGCCTCTATCGACGACGATCGATAAGATGTTGGGATTACCTGGCGTAATGCAAATAGATCCTTTTGATCATGTTCGGGGCAAAATTCGCGCCGGTGTCGAATTGAAACACCTTTAATTCGCTGCTGAAATCAATCAAAATCCCCAGCTTGACGCGGCCGTCTTTAAGGAACGCATAATCCTTGTTTTCATTCAGCTGATTTGTTTCAGCGGGATATTCCTTGATGGGGCCCTCGAAATTGATCATGAACAGGTCCTTCAAGGGAATTTCCGGCTGGTCCTTCAGCTGAAGGGTATGACGTTGGCTCGAAATGTCGATAATTTCCCCGGCGATCTGGCTCTCGTTCTTCAGGAAAATCCAGGCCTGCACGCCGCTTAAGGCCGGATCGATGATCGGGCCCCCCTCCATCTTGACGAAATAAACCCTCTTGATCATGTCGTGCGGGAATTTTTCGCCGGTTGCGAATTCAAAGACTCTCTGCTCGCTGCTGTAATCCACGATCTTGCCCATCCGGACTTCCCCGTTTTTCAGAAATACATAATGCTGGTTGGTCGTAATCTGCTCCGCTTCGTCGGGGAAATCTTTGCCCCTGTCGACGCAGTTGATCATGGCGACGTTCATCAGGGGAATTTCGCTCCCATCCTTGAATTGTACGACCATGCGGTTGCTGGAGATGTCGGTGATCTCACCGACGATCATATTGCCGTCCTTAAGAAAGACGGCGTCCTCCGCGGCCCCCGCCGGCCGGGACTGGACAAGTCCGGCCGCCACGACACAAAGCACAAAGCCCAACACGACCAAATATTTTTTCATTATGCCCCTCCATAATATTGATAGATATATTAACTATAAACCAAAATCCGGCAAAGTCAAGTTCTTTTTCGAACGGAATAATTCAATGATCAATTGACTTTTCGGGCCTGAGCTTCGGATCAAATTCCTGACATCGGTGAAGGCCGGGCCCGGCTATTCTTTAATCCAGCCTTGTTTTTTTCTCCGCATCCCAACACTTGGGAGGGGGGGGACGTTAAACAGTAGGAGAACGCTTCGTAGACTGCCTAAAACGATCCGACGATGGAAAGGGAGAAACAATGACTAAGCGGATTTCGCGATTTCCTATCCTCGCAGCCGGACCTTTTTTTTTGCTCTTCATCTTCGCCGCTCCGCCGGTTGTCAAAGCCGCGGAAATTCATGACGCCGCCCGGGCGGGTGATTTGGCCTTGATCAAGGCCCTGATCGAAAAAGACCCGAACCTGGTCCGGGCCTTGGATAACCGGGGGGCGACGCCGCTTCATACCGCCGCCGAGGCCGGACGCAAGGAAGTCGTCGCCTATTTGATCGAGAAAGGCGCCGTCATCGATCAGAAGGATGCCTCGAACCGGACGCCGCTGTGGCGGTGCGCGGGTTGGTCCGGCTCCGTCGAAATCGCCGAGCTTCTCCTGGATCGAGGGGCGGATATCAATGCGACGGACGGCGCATGGGGTCCGCCGTTGATCATCGCGGCCTTCTCGGGAGACCGAGCGATGGTCGATTATTTATTGGATCGAGGGGCGGCCCTTCCCGCCGCGTCCGACCCGAGAAGGAATCAGCTTTTGACATCCGCGGCGGAACGGGGATTGGCCAAGCTGATGAATCGGTTGATTTCGATGGGAGCGGAATTCAAATCGAAGGACGATGCGGGAAACAGCCTGATGCATAAAGCCGCAGCCGGCGGCTCACTCGACATCATCGATATATTTATCAAGGCCGGCCTCTCCGCCGTCGAAGCGAATACAATCGGTTGGACGCCGCTCCATTACGCCGCGGAAGCAGGCCGGCTCAAAGCCGTTGAGATTCTTCTGGCCAAGGGCGTTCCGCTCGATGCCCGGACCGTCGAGGGAAAATCCGCCTACAATCTGGCCCGGGAATGGGGCAAAACCGACGTCGCCGATTTTCTCGCGTCTAAAGGCGCCGATCGGAGCGATCCGAAATTCCCCATTCTCACCGGGCCGTACTTGGGACAGAATCTTCCCGGGAAAACTCCGGAGCTTTTTGCCCCCGGGATCGTGGCCGCCAAATACGATTTCCACGGCGGCGTCTCGTTTTCGCCGGACGGGCAGTCGGCGTTTTGGTCCGTCCAGGAGTACGGCGGGGCCATGGCCAGCCTCGAGTCGAAAGAGGTCGTCGGGCGTTGGACGATGCCCAAGCCCATGCCGTTCGTGGTCCTGGGACAGACGGATGATGTTCCTTTCCCGTCCCCCGACGGCCGAAAGATCTATTTCGTTTCGAATCGCCCCTTGGAAAAAGGAGGGCGCGGCGGCAAAGAGAACATTTGGGTCATGGACAGGACCGCTTCAGGCTGGTCGGAACCCCGACCCCTGGCGCCGGTCATCAACGCGATGAACCTGCATTGGCAAGTGTCCGTCGATCTGCGCGGAAATCTTTATTTCGGGGGAAGCGAAGAGGGGCGCGGCTTCGGACTTCAGGATATTTATTGGTCCAAATTCGAAAACGAAACCTACGCCAAACCCGAGAATTTGGGCGCCGCCGTCAACGGCCCCGGATACGATCATTCCCCATTCATCGCGCCCGATGGCAGCTACCTGATCTATTCCAGAAATCATCCCCAAGCCCGGGTGGACAGTCTCTTCATCAGTTTCAGGATGCCGGACGGGACGTGGACCCGGTCCCGGGAGCTGAACAGCGTGATGGGCTATCGTTACAGGAGCATGTGCCCGTGGGTGACTCCGGATGGAAAATATCTCTTTTTTGTCGGCACCTTCGCCGGCGATAACATGCCCTTCTGGGTCCAGGCGGGATTTATCGAAGACCTGCACAAGATCGCGTTCCTGCCATCAGCCGCCGAAATCGTTGGAGCGACCCTGGAGAAGGATGGTTTGGCGGAGGCCCAAGCTAAATTCAAGGAACTCCGCGCCCAGGCCGGCAAGTACACCTACGTCGAGCGGGATTTCAATCTTCTCGGGTACCGCTTTCTTCAGAGAAACGCCCTGCCGGAAGCGATCGCCGTCTTCCAAATGAACGTCGAGCTTTTCCCGGAATCGGCCAACAACTATGACAGTCTGGGCGAAGCGTATATGGCCGCCGGGGACAAGGCCGAAGCCAAAGCCAATTATCAACGGGCCTTGGCCAAGGACCCGAACTTTACGAATGCCAAGGACGTTCTGGCCTCTTTTGATTCGATTTTCGAGAGGGCCCAAAACGAGCGGAAAAACGCCTACCGTCCCGGCCGGCAGACCGGACTCAAGGGCCCCTACTTCGGCCAGACGCCTCCGGGAAAGACTCCGCAAATATTCGCTCCGGGTATCGTCTCTCTTCTGACGACCGCTGACTATGCGAGCACGTTCTCGGCCGACGGCAAGGAGTTCTATTTCACCCGGGGAGGAAATCCGCAGGTTATCATGGTCTGCCGGGAGGAGGCGGACGGCTGGACGGCGCCGGCACCCGTGACCTTCTCGGCTGGTTTCAGCGCCCATGAACCTCACCTCTCTCTGGACAACCGGCGGATATATTGGGGCTGGTTCCGCCCCGTTCCGCCGGGAGAGCCGAATCTTCAGCATATGGATTACGGGATCTGGGCCTCGGACCGGACGCCGGAGGGCTGGTCGGCGCCGAAATTCGTCGGCCAAGGCATGTTCGTCAGTTCTTCCAAGGACGGACAAATCTACGTGACCGACCATAGCGAGCTTCCGAACGGATACCTGGCCAAAGTCAAAATGGTCGACGGCCGGTTTGCCGAGTTTGAGCGCTTGCACGGAGGGTTGGACAGGCTCCGGCTTCAATTCACCGATATCGCCCATCCCGCCATCGCTCCCGACGGAAGCTATATCGTTTTCGACGTGGGCGGCGGGCCGCATCTGTTCGTTTGCTTCCGCAATCTTGACGGAACCTGGAGCGAGGCCGTCGACCTCAGCCGGCATGGAATCGATCCGCGCGGCGGAATCGCCTCGATCTCTCCCGACGGAAAGTATCTCTTTTTCGGGACGAACGGCGATCTCTATTGGGTCAGCACCTCGATCATCGAGGATTTGAAACCGCGCGAGAAGGAAAAAAATGAATAGAAATTTCACGACGGTCTTTATAGGTTGTCTTCTAGGCGCGGCCGAGCCGTGCCTTGAGGCCGAAAAGCTGGGCAACCGCGGCGAAGGCAGGATCGGGCTCTTCGTGGGCAACAACTCGGGCGGCGATTTTGCTGATCTAAAAATCATCCCGGCCAAGACCGAAAAATGAATGGAATCGACATGCGATTCATGCCCGGATTTCGTTCGGTCCTCCTGGCTTCCGTGAGGGGGACTGACATTTGAAGGTGGAGAGCCCGCAGGAATAAATTATGAAGAGCTTCGGCGGCGAATTACCGTTTCGGGGGCAGGCGCAGGGCATCCGAAATCGAAAGAGGAGATCTTTAGATGAAGAGAATATTCACTGCCATAATCGTTGTCGCAACGAGTTTATTCGGCTCAGTTCTCGCGGCCGAGGAGGAATTCCGGATCATCCGCCTCGGAGACAAGGCCGCGATGTTCCAGACCGGCCGGGAATCGACGACCAATACCGTCGTTCTGGCGTCTCGGCGCGGCCTGGTCGTCGTCGATACGGGCGTCATCCCGACGCAGGGGGCGGCCCTGCGGGCGGCCATCGAGCGAGAGTTCGGCCGTAGGGACTTCGCTTATGTCGTCAACACGCATTCCCATTACGACCATTCCGACGGCAATCAGGCGTTCGCCGACGTGCCCATTGTGGCCCATCAAAACGCATTGAGGGAAATGACCCGCGGGTACGGCAGCCCGGCCGGTCGCGAGGCATTCATCCGGGGCCGCGATGGCTATAAGTCGCAATTGGAGACGGCGCTCAAAACCGCTGCGGCCGGATCCCGAGACGAAGCGAGGATTCGAGAGGACTTGGCCGAGGAAAACGCCCTCGCCTCCGACTTTCGGAACGGCCGGTTTGTCCTTACGCGTCCGACCGTCACCTTCACGGATCGGATGACTCTCGACCTCGGCGACCTGACCCTGAATCTCATCTATTTCGGGCAGGCCCATACCGAATCGGATATCCTGATCCATGTTCCTCAACTCGACCTTCTCCTCGTCGGCGATCTCTTCATGGAGGATTGGCTGCCCGGGTTCCAGGGACGGGTGAATGAAGTCCCGCGCGGATTTCAAGCGCTCGACGGCCTGCCGATGGGAGACCGGGCGGTCAAAATGGTCCTCAGTGGACACGGGGAATCCATGACCGGCGACGAATTCCGGACCCGGGTCGCTTACTTGAGGGATGTCTGGGACGGTGTGACGGCTGCCCGCCGTGAAGGAGCGACGCTCGCGGCGACCAAAGAACGGTTCCCCTTCGATAAAAAAAAATATCCGGCCCTTGCAGGCCTGACCCGCGCCGTGAACGGCCAAGACCTGCACCTGGGCAATATTGAGAGCGCGTGGCGGCTGCAGTCGGACTCGGCCGCCCAAGCCCTCGAGTCCCTGATCACGGCCCGCGGCGTGGAAGCGGCCGTCGCGGAGTACCGCAAGACGATTGCCGGAAACGAGCGTTATTACGCCGACGAGAACGCATTGAACGCCCTCGGCTACCGTTTTTTGCAGAGCCGGCGGACGGCCGAGGCCGTCGCGGTCTTCGAAATTCTCGCCGAGACGTTTCCCGAATCCTGGAACGCCTGGGACAGCCTGGCCGAAGCCTATCTGCGCCTGGAAGATCAGGACAAGGCGGAGAAGTATTACGCGAAATCCGTCGAGCTTAATCCCGACAACCAGAACGGAAAGGACAACCTGAGCGAAATCCGCGGACATAAGTTGGATGCAGCGGCGGAAACAAAGGAGCCGGTTCGCTTTCAGCCCGGGGCGAAGACGGGCCTCAACAAACCGTATTTTGGACAAACGCTCCCCGGATCGAAGCCGATAATCTTCGCTCCCGGAATCGTGTCCACGGCCGCGAGTTTCGACTTTTCGGTCACCTTCAGCCCCGATGGCCGGGAGTTCTATTATTGCCGGCGGAAGGACGGCGGCCGCAATACGATTATGTTCTCCCGTTGGGAGAAAGACGGCTGGACCGCGCCGGAAGAAGCGGATTTTTCCAAAGGATTCCCCAGCACCGAGCCCCATATCACGCCCGACGGCCGAAAACTATTTTTCGGCGGCAATCGTCCGAGGCCGGGCGTGGAGCAGGCGGAATATGGAATCTGGGTCGTTGAGCGGACCGCCGCCTGCGGCTGGAGCGAACCGCGGTATCATGGTTTGGGCATGTATGTTTCGACGGCCCGCAACGGTAACCTCTATATGATGGACTTTGCCGACCCGGCGGGACCCGGAGTGGCTCTCTATCCGTGGGCCGATGGCCGATTCGGGCCTCCCCAAAGGCTGGGCGGCGGGGTGAATTCCCCCCGCGGCGGAGTTCATGCCTTCATCGCACCGGATGAAAGCTATATCCTGTTTGATTCGACTTTGCGGCCGAGCGCCCAGGGCGGCGAAGGGGACCTGTTCGTTTGCTTCCGGAAGCCGGACGGCTCCTGGGGCGAAGCTTTCAACCTCGGCGATGAGATCAACACGCCGGGGACGAATTTCTGCCCTTCGGTTTCGTCCGACGGCAAATTCATTTTTTATGCGACGAACCGGGACATTTATTGGGTCAGCGCCAAGGTCCTGGACGGGCTGAAGGCCAAAGCTTCGAAGGCCGTCGGTGCCGTTCTGAAGAAGTGAGACGCGGGGAGAGTGGTTGAGGGGTTGAAAATCATGCGGGAAAAAAACGGCCCGCCCCGGCCGAAGCCGGGGCGGGCCGTTTTGAGTAGAGGCGCGCTCAGGGAGCGCTGAGCGTCAGAAGGAGAACCGGGCGCCGAGCGTCCAGGTCCAGGTCCCGAACTGGGCGGTCCACAGACCGTACCGCGGGTCGGGCGTGTGGGTCGCGATCTCGTTATGCCAATCCAGGGACTTGCTCATGAGCTGTGCATCCGTCCACCGGATCATGACCCGGGTGGGCGTGCTGAAGTAGCCCTGAATCGTCTTGGTGTTGGTGATGTTTTGGATCGTGGCGTTGAGGTTGACGGTGTACTTCTTGGCGATCCGGAGGTTGTACTCGACATAGGCGTCGGCCCAAGCCGTGAACGGCAGGCGTCCGAGGTCGCCGTAGCCGCCGGCGAGCATCGTCATGTCGTTGAATGTCAGGGTGGTTTGACGCGGGAAGCCGCTCCGGCCGTAAGCCGTGAAACCGACCGTCAGGCCGAAGGGGAACGAATAGGAGCCGAGGGCCTTGATATAATGAGGCCTGTCGGAGGGCAGGACGCCGTCCAAGGGCGCGCCCGTCAGGTCGTAGCGCTCGAACCAAGCATCCCAGAACCGTTCGGCGTTGGGGCTGACACGGCCGTTCTCATCCGAGGAAGCCAGTCCGCCGTAGTTCCCGCTGAGTCTGGAAAGGGTATAGTTGATGCTGCCCTGCCAGTTGTTGCTGAACCGTTTTTCCAAAGTCAGGTTCAAACCCCAATACTCTCGCTTGGCCTTCGGGATGGGCCAATAGGAGTCCAACAGCTTGCCGCCCTGGGAGATAGGCGTGGCATAGCCGTAGCCGGGGTTGCCGGTGTAATACACTTCGCTGAAGTTGCCGTCGGCGTCCTGGTCGAGGACTCCGATGTCCTCGATCGTCTGCAGGAGGTGTTTGTAGACGACGCGGGCGCCCAAGGACAGCTCTTCGGTCAGTTTCTTCTCGGCGCCGAACGAAAACTCGCTCTGGGCGACCGGTTTCAGGCCGGGATCGACCATGTCGAAGCCGGTGGACCGCCAGTTGCGCGAGCCCTTATAGGTTCCGCCCGCGGCCTGGTCGGCCTTGTTGGAGAGGTCGCCCGAAGCGGCGATCTTCGTCCAGTCGGCATTGTCCAGTGTGTAGTAGCTCGTCCACCACTTGAAGCCGCCGAACGCGCCCTCGGCCAGGTACATCTTCATGACGTCATAGTAGACGCCGTAGCTGGCGAACAGCTTGAGGCTGGAATCGCCGAAGACGTCATAGATCGCGCCCAGGCGCGGGGCGATCTTTTTGTCGAATCCGAACTCGATGGCTTTCTGTTTCCAGCCCGCATTCGTCTGGTCGGTTGTAAAGGCGGGCAGATACTCGCTCTCCGTCCGAACGCCGACGTTCAGGGTCAGACGGTCGCCGATCGTCCAGGAGTCCTGCAGGTAGATGGCCCAGTTGTCACTGTGGATGTTCCAGCTATAGCCATAAGGGGACTTCCAGTCGCTCTGGATCACGTACCATCCGTAGGCGCCCTGAACACGGGAGCCGTCGGGCATGTCGTAGAACTTGTCCGCGCCCCAGTTCAGCGTGACGACCGGATACTGCCAGCCCTGGTTGCGGTCCTCATGGATACGGACATATTGGAGACCGAATTTCCAGGCGTGCTCGCCGGCCAGATTCATGTAATAGGTCATGTCGAGGTTGCCGGAAAACCGTTCGTACAGGACTTTTTTAATTTCCGAATCCGTCCCGGCCCAGTTCGTCCAGCCGGAGTAATGCTGATCGGCGGCGGGAATTTCGGGGAACATCGTGTTGGCGTAACCGAAATTGTAATCCGTTCCGGCGCGCTTGACCTGCTGGTTCGTGGTGTTGGTCATATTGTAACCGCCGCGCAGGGAGATCAGGAAGTTGTTGCTGACGGTGTAGTCCATGGTCAGGTTGCCCGACATGTTGGGGAAGCTGAAACCGGGCTGACCGTTCGGAATAAGAGCGTTCTCCCAGTCGCCGTTCCACGGATAGTTTTTGGACGAAGTCCCGGCCTGGACCGGAGTTTCGCCGCGGTTATAGCCGTAATTGCTGTTCGCCGACAGCGACATCCGAAGTCCCTTGATCGGCTGGGCCGTCAACTTGGCCTGCCAGTTGAGATTGACGTTCAAGGTGGGGAAATCGTACAGCGTGCGTCCTTGCCGCGGGTCATTGGCCGTATCGCCGGGGTGTGTCGCCTTGGTCAGGTCGACGGGATCACCGGTGAAAAACCGATGGGAAGTAATCGGGTTGTAGACGGGATTGAACATGCCGAAGAACCACAGCTTATCCTTCAGAATGAAGCCGCCCAGGTTGAAGACGCCCTCAAACCGCTGATTGATATCGCGATTCTTGCCGCCGTCGAAGTAAATGTCGTCGTTGTTGGCGTATTCGGCGATCAGCGTGTTGTAGGGATTAAGGCGGAGTAAGTCGCGGCTTCGTCCCTGGAACAACATCGAAGCGTCGTTGTAGAGGGCGTAAATATCGCCGTGAAACTCGTTGCCGCCGGAACGGCTGATGACATTGACGACACCGCCCATCGAGCCGCCGAATTCGGCGGTGTATCCGGAAGCCGTAACTTTGACCTCTTCGATACCTTCCATGACCAAATTCTGGGCTTGGGTGCCGATGTGGACGTTGGTGATGTTGGCCCCGTCGAGGTAGAAGACGTTTTCGGCGCCCGAGGCGCCGTCGACCGAGAGACCGCCCTGGTTCCCTTCGATCTGGACGCCGGGGACGGTGCTCAGCAAGCCGTTGAAATTGCGGGTGCGGGGCAGGGCCATGAACGTCTCTTTGGTCATCGTCGAGCCCTTGGTCGTCGACTTGACGTCGATGAGGGGGCTCTGCCCGACGACGGTGATCTCCTCGTTCAGCGAGGTTTGGGCCATGCTGAGATCAAGGGTGATCGTCTGTTCAAGCGAAAGGGCGATGCTCTCGCGTTTTGTGGTTTTGAAACCCTGCAGGCTGAAGGTGACATTGTAGTTGCCCGAGGGGAGCGAGAACAGTCGGTAGGCGCCCTGGTCGTCGGTGACCGCCGTGGCCTGGCCGACCAGCTTGGAGCTTTCCGCGACGACGGAAACGCCCGGGAGCGCGACTCCCTGATCGTCTTTCACTTTGCCGACGATCTTGCCGGTCGGGATTTGGGCGGCGGCGAAGCCGACGAGGAGAACGAAAGTCAGGACGAAGATCGGAATTTTTTTGCGTTGCATGTGTTAAATCTCCTCTTGATGATAAATCGAATTCCCTGGACGAGCCGTCTCGTCCGACCTGTGGATCGACAGTGTTCCTAACCGATGAGCGAGTCTCACCTCCTTTGTTGGATTGCGCAGGTGCGGATTCACGCTCTTCTCTATTGCACGCAGCGTGCCAACCGGTTTGGCGCAACGATCAGCCCGGCCACGGCGTACCTATTAGGGAGAAACCTCTCCCGGGACGGCGATGGATCGGACTTGGGGAACCTGTGAGTTCGAAAAGTCCAAAGACTTGAATCCATTTGTTCGCGCGAATGGACCCAATTAAACGGAGGTTATACAATTAATCGGATTGGCCGGGCCGGGGGCGGGCTAAGGAATCCTCCCGGTCGTCGAATTCCATGGCCTGAACTCGGACGAGCCGTGTCTATTTCCTTCCCCTTCGCGGGATTCCCTGGACGTGAGGCCGTGGAGCTTCATTTTAAGACAGAGGCGCCGACTGGCATGAATTTCGCTGTATAGGATATTTCGATGAATCGACTGCCGGGAGTGATACGCTGATGCCACGGTTAAGGATTGCGGCCCTGTCGGATATACACGGCAACTCCCGCGCCCTGGAGGCGGTCCTGGACGACATTCGGCGCCGCGGGGTCGATCGGATCGTCAATTGCGGGGATAGCTTGTATGGACCGCTGGATCCTTCGGGAACGGCGGCCCGGCTTCGCGATTCGCCGATCTTGAGCATCCGGGGGAACGAAGATCGGATTCTGCTCAAATCTCAAATCCACGCGAAATCGAACCCGACGCTGGATTTCACCCGCGGCGCGCTGGATGCCGAGGACCGCCGCTGGCTGCGTTCGCTCAAGCCGACGATGACTCTCGGCGACGACATTTTCGTTTGTCACGGCACGCTGGATTCGGATGAGCTCTATCTCTTCGAACGCGTTTCCCAATACGGCATACAGCTCCGGACCGAGCAGGTCCTCCTCAACCATATCAAGATCCTCCGGCAACGCCTGATTCTATGCGGGCACAGCCATGTATTCCGCCACGCCGTTCTGGCGGACGGGACGCAAATCGTCAACGCCGGCAGTGTCGGGTTGCCCGCCTTCCGGGACGATTGGCCTTTCCCGCACGCTATGGAAAGCGGATCGCCGCAGGCCCGCTACGTCCTGATCGAGGGGGGAGACGGACGGTACGACGTCAAGCCGGTGGTCGTCGATTATGATTGGGAGTGGGCCGCGGCGACGGCCGAAACCCGGGGGCGTCCGGACTGGGCCTCTTGGCTGCGCACCGGCCGCATTACCGGAACGAATGGATCCGATACGCCCTAAACAATCGGTCCGGGCTGCCGTAATGCCCCGATCGCTTCGCCGCGGTTGACTCTATTACTTAAAGACTATAAAATTAGTAGTGTATATGCGCGTCGGGCCGTTTGCCCCCGGCCGCGCTTTCCGGTATAAAAATGGAAGCCGGGCTCGGCCGGGGAAAACCTAAAGGAGCAACATTGATGAATTCTCGACGAATCGTTGACAATGTCTACGCCGTCGGAGCCGTGGATTGGGACCGCCGCCTCTTTGATGCCCTGATTCCGCTCCCCGACGGCACGAGCTATAACGCCTATCTGATCCGGGGCTCGGAAAAGACCGCTCTTCTCGATACCGTCGATCCCGCCAAAATCGACGTCCTGCTGGGTTATCTTGCCGATATTCCATCGCTCGATTTTCTGGTCGCCTATCACGGCGAGCAGGACCATTCCGGGGCTATCCCGGTCGTCCTGGCCCGGTATCCGCAGGCCAAGGTCATCTGTTCGCCCAAAGCCAAGGGCATTTTAATGGACCATCTCGGTCTCCCGGAGGAAAAAATCGTCACCGTCGAGGACGGAGAGACGCTGTCTCTCGGCGGCAAAACGCTCGAATTTATTCATACTCCCTGGGTCCACTGGCCGGAGACCATGTGCTCGTACCTTCGCCAAGACCGCATTCTGTTTTCCTGCGATTTCTTCGGCTCGCACCTGGCCCAGTCCGGCCTCTTCGTCGTCGATGAAGATCGCGTTTATGAAGCGGCCAAGCGGTATTTCGCCGAGATCATGATGCCGTTCCGGACGGCTATCCAGAAAAATCTGGATCGTTTGCGGACTTTGACCATTGATATAATTGCCCCCAGCCACGGCCCGATCCATCAGCGCCCCCAGCCGATTCTGCTGGCCTATCGCGATTGGATCAAGGATACGCCCAAAAACGGCGTCGCTATCGCTTATGTGTCGATGCACGGCAGCACGGAGGCGATGGTGGACAGGCTCATCGACGCCCTGGCGGCGCGGGGAGTCACAGCCTGCCGATTCAACATGGCCGATGCCGATATCGGCAAGCTGGCCGTGTCCCTCGTCGACGCGGCGACCGTCGTCCTGGCCGGACCGGCCGTCCATGTCGGCCTGCACCCCAAGCTGGCCTACGCCGCCTTTCTGGCCAACGCTATCCGGCCCAAAGCCCGGTTCGCCGGCTTCATCGGCTCGTACGGTTGGGGACACAAGATGGTCGAACAATTAACGGGAATGTTGTCCAACTTGAAAGCCGAGATTCTGCCTCCGGTCATCGTCCGGGGAATGCCCAAGGCGGCCGACTTCCAGGCCGTCGAAGCGCTGGCCGAAACCGTGGCCTCCCGGCATCGGGCGTTGGGGCTGTTCTAATCGGGATTGGGAGCCGGAGGACCGGTCACGGAGAGACCCTCCGTCCCAGCCCAAATGTCAGGACGGCTTCCAGGACTTCGGCCGGGTCAAGCCTCGAATCATCCCGCGGCGCATCGACGATGCGGTGTCCGAAAAACGGGCAATTTCCCTCGTACCAGGGCGGTCCGGGAGGGTTTCCTCGTTCGGCCCGCCTCGTCCTTTCCTTTTCATTAAGGATCGAACCCAGTCCGCGCAGGTTGACCCCGGCCGCCGGGTCCACTCCCAGAATAAACCTTGAAGTCCCGTATTGGGCCATAACGAAGGAGAACCCCCGGCCGCCGGGTGCGTGAGTGGAGTCCCTCCGAGCCCATTCCTTGAGCAGAAAGCAGTGGGGGTTTTCAACGCTTAAGCCGTCGATGGTCTTTCGTCCCGAGCCGTCGATCCGCGGGAGCGAAAGGGTGAACTTCGGCGACCGGAGCGCGTCGGACAGGTAATATTGGTGATCTTCGCCGACCTTGCGGACCGCCCGCTCGTAACGGTCGAGGCCCCGGAAAAGCCGCTTGTTTTCGACGATATCCATCCCTTCGGAGGCCCGGGCATGGAGAAAGCGCATGAATTTCAAACCCTCGTCCAGGCGATCACGGTTGATTTCCTCCTCGGATTTCCTGGCCCCGGCAAAGAGCGCCCGCAGGACGGCATAGGGGGTTGCGGCAAGGTCGATGTCGGGCGGCAATGTCGAGGAATCCACGGTCTTTGTATAAGCGGCCAGCGCCGTCATGGCCGGGTCGAAGCGTCCCGTTTCGATCAGACGCAGCGACAGGAAAATCGCGGCCAGGGCGTCGAAATCGGGCAGGCGGTGGGTGATGACGGTCAACCGGCGTTCGGCCGGAGAGGAGAGCGGGCGGATATGGTCGAGGACAAGGCCCGGATATTTGGCGATCAGCGAAGTCGTGCACTCCGCCTCGGCCTCGGGGTGGTGATGGTCGATGACCCCGGGAATGGCTTTCATCCCGACGTCCAGGACGAGTGTGTCCGGCGCGGGATCGAACGGCGTGCCGTAATCGGCGAACTTGAATTCGAGTCGGAGATCGGAATCGGACATGAGGTCGGCCCAGAGATTGAATATCCCATCCTCCGCTCCGCGTCAAGGTGGATGGGTCGGATGGGGCGGCGGATTTGCCCCTTGATCTACACCTGGACACCAGGGGGGGAGCCAGGGGCTCAGTCGCGCGCCGACTGCCGTTTCTCCAGAATCCGCTCCACGATTTTTGCGCTGCCCGAGGGGAAGGGGTATTTCCGCAAGTCGACGGGCCGGGCCCATTTCTGGCTTTGCGGATCGAGGGCCGGGTCGCTCTTCAATCGGCACTCGTAAGCGTGAAGCGTGACGAGAAAATTCGAGTAGGAGTGGTCGACCGTCATCAACCGGTGCGGTTCCGCCGGACGGACCCCCAGTTCTTCCTTGAGCTCGCGGGCCAGGGCGGCCGTCAAAGTCTCTCCCGGCCGGACTTTTCCCCCCGGAAACTCCCACAATCCGCCCAGTAAACCGGCTTCGGGACGCCGTTGAATAAGGATCCGTCCGTTTTTCCGGATGATGCCGACGACGGCCGTTATGCGGCGATAACGGCGGGCTTCAACCGAAGGAATGACTTCCTGTTGCCCGGCGGCGAACGCCGCGCAATCATCTCGGAGAGGGCACATCAGGCATTGCGGATTCTTCGGCCGGCAGACCAACGCGCCGAGTTCCATCAAAGCTTGATTGAAATCTCCCGGCCGTTTTTTCGGAATAAGCGAAGTCAAACGAACCAGGATCATCTTGTCGATCCGCGGCTCGGCTTTTCCCGCCATCCCGAATACCCGCATCAAAACGCGGCGGACGTTGGCGTCCACGAGAGCGGCGGAGCGGCCGAAGACGATACTGAGAATGGCTGCCGTCGTGTAATCGCCGAAACCGGGTAGAGCGCGGAGAAACTCCTCTTCGGAGGGAAGCCGGCCGCCGTATTTCCGGACGATGATCTTGGCCGCGGCATGGAGATTCCTTGCTCTCTGGTAGTATCCCAAACCTTGCCAGGCTTTGAGGACTTTTTGGAGAGGGGCGCGGGCCAGGGTCTGGACGCTCGGAAAGTGTTCCAGCCAGCGCTTAAAATAAGGAATGACGGCGTTGACCGTCGTCTGCTGAAGCATGATCTCGGAAACCCAGACGGCGTAGGGATCGTCGATCCCGCGCCAGGGCAGATCGCGCTTGTGGAGATCGTACCAATGCAGAACTCGGCGGCCGAAATTACGGAGAGGCTGCTTCATCCTGCTTTCCCGACGTTCGGTCCGCGCGTTTCTTTCTGAACTCCCGCGGCCCGTCGCCCTTCCGGCGGGAACGGCCGTTTCGGCCGTCCTATTTCCTGGCCTCGGATGGGACCGGGGGCGGAGCGATCCAGTCTTTCTTTTCCTTGGGGAATTCGTCCAGAAAGGACGAATCGACCTTGAACAGATAATCGAACCGGATGTTCCGGACTGTCGCTTGTTTTTTGTTCTGGTCGACTTTGCCCACGATGACCGTCACCGATTTCTCCGTTGGCTTCGCCGCCGCCGCATCCCTGGTCACGATCGTGATCTCGGCCTCGGGTTTGTCTAACCCGAACTCGGCAGGGGATTTGGGCGCGTCCACAAACTCCGCCCCTTCCAGGCTTTCGATCTTGCGGATGAACGTCTCGACCCTGGAACCGTCGGCCTCCTCTTTCCGGGCGGCGTCGAAGTACCATTTATCGTTGGTGGATTTTTCCGCCGTCAAGCGGAGGGAGCCCTTCCGGAGGACGACCTTGGCGGCTTGCCAAGCGTCGAAGACGGCCACTTTGCCCTCGCGCAAGTCGGCTGTTTTCTTGTCCAAGTCGGGGAGGATGTCGGTTTCGGGAACGATGATTTTGGTCGATGACGAGGTTGTGACGAATGTTTTGTCGGCCGCCTTGTGGAAGATATAGACGATTTCCCGGCCGGACGCCGGAAGGTTCAGGGTCACGGAGTACTCGGGTTTATCCAGGCCGTTCTTTTGGATTTCGGCGGCCGTCTTGGCCTCGGCGATGAATTCCTTGGCTTTGAGACCGGACAGCGAATCGAGGAGTCCGGTGATCGCGGACTCCTTGGCCAAGGCCTTGAGGGGGTTGGAGAACATCCAGCCGTCCTCGGTTTTCCGGGCTTCCCAACGCGCGCTCATGGCCTGGAGCTTGATGCCCTGGACGTCTTTCGTCTCGAAATTGAAGACGTCCTTCCGGCGGAAATCGAAAAACGTCTTTTCCAGCGGGGACTTGAGTGTGCCGGGCAGAAGGACGATGCGCGGGTCGCCTTCTTTGCGGCCGTAATACGTCTTGTCGAGGGCGTTTTCCGCGCCCAGCAGGACGCGGACGGGGGCCGCCTGGCCTTTGACCCACAACGCCACTTCCCGCTTCGGAATCTCGTATTTTTTGGGATCGGCGTTTTCCTTTTCCACGACCCGTTCGATGCGCAGGTCGGCGAAGGCGGAAACCAGGGCTTCCACCTCGGTTGTGTCGGCCTGGGTTTCCAGAGGTTGGAGGATCGTCCACCCGCCCTTGTCGTCTTTTTGAAATGTAAGGGTCTCGGTGTCGCGCCGGAGCGAGAGTTTCTCGATGTCGGCCGAAGCCAGGGCGACAAGTTTTTCCTCGGGGCCCGCCGCGGCGTCCTTGGGTTTTTTCTCGACGAAGAGGACGAAAACGAGAAGGACGGCGAAAATTCCGGCCAGGATGATCGTTGTTTTGAACTTCACAACGCCCTCCTGCGGAACCAGATAAAGAGGCCCGCGGCCAGCACGAGAAGCGGCAGAATGACGACAGAAAACCAGAAGATCGTCCGGCCCTGGGCCGGAGAAAGCTGGAGCGTGCGCGGGTTCTGGGTTTTGGGCTGGATCGAGATCAGGTCTGATTCCTCGGTCAGCCAGTTGACCGTGTTGAGGAAAAAGTTGCCGTTGCCGGCCAGACTGAAATAGCGGTTTGTGGCGAAGTCCGAATCTCCGATGACGGCGATACGGCCCGCGGCGGCCGGTTTGCCGTCCGGTCCGGGCGCGGCTTTCAGGGCGGCCACGGCGGCGATCGAGACCGGGCCGGCTTTGTCTTTTGTCTTGTCGAAGCCGATATCCTTGAGCGTCATCTTGGTTTTGAGCTTGAAATCCCGCTTGGACCAGGAATCGGCGCTTGTCCGGCCCAGGACTTGCGAAGTCTCGATTTCTTCGGGTTTGGGATCGATCGTCTCGACCAAGCGGGCCACGGGGAAGAACGTCGCATAGCGGAAGTTGCGCGTGATCTCGTGGGCTTCATACTCGCTTAGCGCGGGCATGAAATAATCCCCCCCGATCAGGCGCGACATAGAATCGACGATGATGTCGTTCTCCAGCCGAAAACCGGACCGGGCCAGGAAGGGAAGAAGCCCGGGTGCGGTCTGCGGATCGACCATGAAGAAGACCCGGCCGCCCTCGCGGAGATACTTCCCGATCGTTTCGATCTCGTCGCCGACGAGGTCTTTTTGCGGGCCGGGCACGACCAGGAGGGCGCAGTCCTTGGGGAAGGACTCGGACAGGGCCAGCGTTTGTTTCTTGACCTCGTAGCCGAGCTTGACCAGTTCGTCCTTGGCGAAGGAATAGCCGCCCTCGTCCGCGACCTCGGTGCTTTTTTCCCCATGTCCTTCGAGGAAATAAATGATTTTCTTCTGCACCCGGGTGACCTTGATGAGGGCGTTGGTCACGTCTTCCTCGCCCACGGCGGTAATGCGGTTGTCCCTGTCGCCGCATTCAAAAATGACCGTCCCGTCCTGGGTGACTTCATAGCGTTTGACCAGGCCCGGGTTCTTGTCGGGGTCGATAAACTCATACTTGAGCCGGGGCGAATGGTAGGCGTAGATCTTCAACAAGTCTTCCATCCGGGCCCTGCCGTAATTGCCCTCGCGGAAAAAGGCCTTGATGAGGACGTCCTGTTTGAGGGCTTTGGCCACGGTGATCGACTGGTCGGACAGGCTGTGGACTTTGCTCTCGGTGAAGTCGAAGCGTTTGTGGTGCCGGGCTCCGATATAATTGATCAGGACCAGGATGGCCAGGACGAGAGCGATCATCAGCAGAAGGTTGGAAGAATAGAGGAAGGAGCGGCGCTTCCAGCCCTCCTTGAACTGTCCGATGTTGAGGGCGAGATACGCGCCCAGGGCGGCGATGCCCAGGACGGTCAGGAGGAGGAAAAGAAGTTTGCTCTGCGGCCAGATCTTCAGAGCGATGAGGCCGATAAAAACAAGCGCAAGACCGATCGAATTGAGGTTCCGTTTAAGCTTGTCCATGGATTATCTCCAGCGGCGGGACTGGATGACCGAGTGCGTCAGAAAGACGCCGAACGAAGCGAAGCTGAGGTAATAGATGAGATCGGTTGTATCCAGGATCCCTTGCGCGGCGTTGTCGAAATGCTGGAAGAACGAAACATAGTTGAGGACATCCTTCCAGAACCCGGAGGCCGAGTTGGAGGCCCAACTGAGGACCCAGAAGAGGAGCAGGGCGCCGAAGGTCAGGATAGCGGCGACGATCTGGTTCTCCGTCAGTGAGGAGAAGAAAATGCCGATGGCCAGGAACGCCGCACCCATGAGGAAAAGCCCCAAGTAGCCGTTCAGGATGGGGGCCGGTTCGGGATTGCCGTAGAGGAAGGTGAAGAGCGTCAGCAGGCCGGTCAGCGCCAGCATGGCCAGGAGCACCAGGAGCGAGGCCAGAAACTTGCCCAGAATGATCTGCCATACGGAAATGGGCGAGGTCAGCAGCAATTCCTCGGTGCCGGTCTTTTTTTCCTCGGAGAACAGGCGCATCGTCAGGAGCGGCAGCATCAGGAGGAGGATGATGCTCATGTTGTTGAAGAGCGGGCCGAACACCATCTGATTGATGTTCATCTGCTGGGCGTAGGCCGGGTTCTGGGCCATCTGCATCGATTGGGCGTTGAACCAGAGGACCAGGCTGTAGAAGAAAAAGCCGACCAGCACCATGAAAACCGTCATGACGACGTAGGCGATGGGCGAGGTGAAGTACGAGCGGAGCTCTTTTTTGGTAATGGTCCAGACGGCTTTCATTGGTTCACCCCTCCGGAGACGATCTTGAGGTAGAGGTCTTCGATGGTCATGGCCATCGGCCGCAGTTCGAGGAGGCCGTAGTCCCGTTCGACGACCAGGCGGGCGATCTCGTCGCGGAGGTCCGTGCCGGGTTTCCATTCGACCTTTATTTCCGCGTCTTCGCGGTCGACTTTCTCGACCCCGGGCAGGGCTTTGATCGCGGCGGCGGCGGCGTCGATGGAGCGCCGCACTTTAAGGGCCGCTCCGTCTTTCTTGCGGAACGAGGCTGTTAATTCCTCAAGCGAACCCGAGGCCTTGATCTGGCCTTTATCGATGATGATGACTCCGTCGCAAGTCTGGGTGACTTCGGGGAGAATATGGGTCGACAGGATGATCGTCCGGTCGCCTTTGAGCGATTTAATCAGATGCCGCATCTCGATGATCTGGGCCGGGTCGAGGCCGATGGTCGGTTCGTCCAGGATCAGGACCTGAGGGTCGTGGACCAGGGCTTGGGCGATTCCCACCCGCTGCTTAAAGCCACGGGATATGTTTCGGATCAAGCGGCCTTTGACCGACTCCAGGCCGGTCGACTTGACGGCCCTGGCGACCGCATCTTTTTTATTCGCCGACGGGACTTTCTTTATGTCGGCGACGAAACCGAGATATTCGGTAACTGTCTGATCAGGGTAGAGCGGCAGGGTTTCGGGCAGATAGCCGAGAATTTTTTTGATCTTGGCGCTTTGCTCGAAAACGTCGAAGCCGCCGACCGTCGCTTTTCCGTCCGTGGCCGGAAGGAACCCGGTCAGGACACGCATGGTCGTCGTCTTGCCGGCCGCGTTTGGTCCGAGAAGACCCCATATTTTGCCTTTCTCGACCGTGAAGCTGAGGTCGCGGACGGCGACGAGATCACCGTACTTCTTGACGAGATGCTCAACGGCGATCATTTATAAGCCTCCTTTCGTCGAATTCGATGGGGGATGCGATCGGTCCGTCATTGTTACACCGCCGAACCGGACAATCGCGTGTCCCGTTCCGAGAATCGACAGAGAAAAACTCATAACGTTTGTTTCGGCAGTTTCGTTTCATAGTTCGATGTTCGAGAATCGAAGGGACAAATTATAATTAATTTTGAATGCCGGTCAAACGAAGTTTAACGCCGGGCGGAGCTTTTCTCTCATCCAACCTCGAGAATGCCGTTCAAACCAAGATTATAGGCGTTGTATTTTTTCCTTCCGGATGGTGAAAAAAGCTTTCCATATATGAAGATTCCGAGAAATGTTAAATGTTAAGACGCGACCCCGTTCACATCCGTTCGGGGACGGGGATGCCCATCAAGTCGAGAGCCCGGACCAGCACATCCCTGGCGGTAAAGACGGCCAGGAGGCGGAGGCGCTTGATCGCCGCGTTCTCCTCGTTCAAGACCGGGTACTTGTGGTAATAGCCGTTGAACTTCTGGCTGAGGTTGAAAGCGAACTTGGCCAGATGGGAAAACTCCAGCGATTCGATCGAGCGGTTCGTCTCGTCGTCGAATTGGGAGGCGAACGTCAGGAGCTCCCAGAAATCCGCCCGTTCCGACTCGGACAGCGGGTCGAGGGAGGGAGGGACTTCGACGGCCGTCCCGGCCAGAGCCTGAAGCGTTGTTCCCTCCCGCTCCTCGAGCTTGCGGAACAGGCTGTTCATCCGCACGGCGGTGTATTGGAGATACGGGCCGGTCTCGCCCTCGAAACTCAAGGCATCGTCGAAATCGAAGATGATCAGGGAATTGCGGGCGAACTTGAGCATGAAGTAGCGGAGCGCGCCGCGGGCGATGTCTCTGGCCGTGTTCCGTTTGGCTTCGCTGGAGAGGTCGGGATGGCGCCTGTCCGCCTCGGCGTAGGCCTTTTCCTCAAGACGGTCGAGAAGGTCGTCGGCCTTGACTCCCAGCCCTTTGCGCCCGGAGACTTCGTGGAAGGCCTTGCCCTCATCCCCGGCGGCGACCGTATAGCCGAGTTCCTTCAGACTGAGCGGCGAGAGGGCGACCATCTCATAGGAAAAGTGGATGGATTTGGCTGCCTGGGCCTCGAAATGAAGAGCCCGCAGGCCCTGGGTGACGACTTTTTGGAGGTAGGACTGCCGGGTGTCGATGACGTTGTAGACTTTCGTTCCGCCGCCGAAGTGGAGGCCCCGGTCGTTCGGTTCGGCTGAGCTCATCCAGACCGTCCGCTGGCCGTCCCGGACAAAGGGTTCATAATAAAAATCGCGCCGGAGCAGGCCGAATTTCCAGAGCTGGTAGGCGATATCCTTGCCCACGTAGGTCACCGTGCCGCTGGACCGGACGATGATCTTCTCCTTGTCTTCCTCGTTCTCAAGCCGCATGACCCAACATCCGGCGTTCGGACCCTCGGCCACAAAATGGATGCCTTCTTTGTCTTTGAGCAGACCGAACGCCGTTTCCCAGAATTTCATTCCCAGGATGCTGTTTTCGCAGGGAAGAACGTCATAGGATGCGCCGATCCGATTCATGGTGGCGAGATGAGCGCGGAGAACCCGGCGCGAGACATACCGGGCCAGCGCCCCGGCCTCGCCTTCGCCATGCTCGACGGCCCGGAGGATTTCCGATTTGCGGGCCTTGGCCTCGTCGTTCGATTCGAGAGTGGCGGCCGTCCGGGCATACAGGTCCCAGCAATAAAAGTCGAAACGATCAATCTTCTCCAAATCGGCTAGAGTCTTCTTTTCCAACTCCATAATACCAAACACGACATCGACGACCTGGACTCCCGTGTCGTCGACGTAGTTTTGGGCTTCGACGGTCTCCCCCCTGAAACGCAGGCAGCGAACCAGCGTATCGCCCAGGCAGGTGTTGCGAAGGTGGCCGATATGAGCGGCTTTGTTGGGATTGATGTTGGTGTGCTCGACGATGATTTTGCGTTCGTTTGGGCGGAGGGCGGTCATCCCGACGGCCTGTAAACGATCAGTGAAAAAAGCGGCTTGATCCAGGAAGAAATTGATATAACCGGCCCCGGCGACTTCCATGCGGGCGACGCCGGGAAGCGGACCCATCCGATCCATCATCTCCTGAGCCAGCAGGCGGGGATTTTTCTTCTGCTTCTTGGCCGTCTGGAAAGGGAGCGAGAGGGACAAGTCGCCCATTTTCGATTGGGGCGGGACGACGAATTCGATATCATCCAAAACGATCGGAAAGGCATCTCTGAGGGATTCGTGGATCCGGGTCCGCAGAATGTTTTTGGTGGTGATCATGGCCGGGCTATTATAGCAGAAATCGTCGTTTCCCTTGCCTATACGTTCGCGGCGCAAAATCCCGATTTTTAAATCGGGGTCAAGGGACAAGCCCGGGGAGTCTAGGGGGTTCATTCACGCTTCCGCGGCCGCCTCCGGGGAAAATATTCTTTGTTTTTCGCCTGCGGATATGCTTTACTAACCGCTCTTTCGTATCTTGCCCAAGGAGATTTCTATGAAGAAAACCGCCATATCGATTTTGATCATTGCCTTCGCCGCCGCGGCCTGCGCGCCCAAGAAAGCCGCGGATACTAAGCTGGCCGCGGGAACGCCCGCCTATCAGCTGGCCAAAGACCTGGCCGCGATCGTCCCCGAATTCGACCCCGACAAGAACGCCGTCCTGGTCACGGCCAAGACCTTTTCGGTCACCGTGGGCGACGTGACCGAGGTCATCCAGGGGACGATGGGGAACGGCACCGCTCAGCTCAAGCAGATGCCGGCCGACCAGCTCAAGAGCGCCCTGGGCAGGGCCGCCCTGCAGGTCGGAGAACGCAAGATTCTTCTGGCCGCGGCCGCCGAGTCCAAGGTCGCGGTGACCCCCGAAGAACTCAAGACCGCCCTGGACCAGCAATACCAGGGATCCGGCGGAGAAGCCCAATTTCTCGAAGCTTTGAAAACGAACGGAGTGGCCGTTGAATTCGTCAAGAAGACGATCGGTGACGACCGCTTGATCCAGAAATATTTCGATACGGTTGTTTTTAAGGACATCAAAGCGACGGACGATGAGATTAAGAAGGCCTACGGCGAGGAAATGACCGCCACCGTCCGCCATATCCTCCTGCTGACGCAAAATAAGACGGCCGCCGAAAAAGCGGAGATCCGCAAGAAGATCGACGGCCTTCTCGAACGAGCCCGGAAAGGCGGGGATTTCGCCGCCCTGGCCAAGGAATTCACCGAAGACCCCGGCTCCAAGGACAATGGTGGACTGTACGAGGACTTCGGCCGCGGCAAAATGGTAAAGCCGTTCGAGGATGCCGCCTTCAACGTCCCCGTCGGTCAGATCAGCGATGTCGTCGAAACGACCTATGGCTATCACATTGTCAAGGTTGAAGGCCGGAAAAAAGAGGCTCAACCCCTTGAGCAGGTCAAAACAACCATCGAGGAAGCGATCAAGAACCGGAAAAAAGCGGGCTCTTACGAAAAGCTCATGACCGACCTGAAGGCCAAAGCCAAGTTCGTCGAGGTGAAACCCGAAGCCAAGCCCGCCGTGAAATAGCGCGGGAGATCATTTCTGACCGTAGTTCAGTTTTTCCGGTTACAATGGCCGCGGGAACATTCGAGTCATGATCCTGCGAGCCCTCCTGATCGCCGGCCTCGTCCTTCAGATTCCCGGACCGACGGCGACCGGGGTCCTGCCCCGGAATGCCGCGTCCCTGCTCCGGAAAATCCATCGTGAAATCAAGGACGTCGGCCCTCTCCCGGGTGAGAATTTCATCCATTGGGAGTTTTTCATCGGCGGGGAGGACGACGACGACACCAACAAGAACGGCAGTGTGGTCGCCCTGATCCAGGACGACGGCGGGACGGATAAAATCCTCCTTCAAGTGACGACCATGGAAGGGCGTCGGGGAGAAGGGCACGTTCTTTTCGCCGGAGAAACCAAGCGGATTTCGGCCGTTTTAAGCAATGGGGAGTTCCGCCTCCTGCGGTCCGATTACGCCGAACATGAACTGACGCCGCTCTTCACCGAAATGCTGGATGCGATCCTGAAAAAAAAGAAGCTGATGGAGGGCATCCGCCGTCGTTCCCATCCGGCCGTGCTTGTTCCCCAGACGAATTCGGAGCAGATTGGGACCATGGCACGGAAGTGATCCGCTTATTTTTTTCTGGCTAAAACGACGATCGAGCTCCCCCAGGGGAGTGACCGGCGCGCGGCCAGGCGGGCTTCGAGGCCGAACACGCCGCTTAGCAGTCCGTTGATCCAGCGGGGGAGGGGCATCAAGTCGGACCGCGGAACCGCCCCGGGATGACGGGCGGCTTTGCCTCTTTCATTCCGGCGCTTCAGCCAAAGCGTTGGGAAAGTAGCGGCGAAAAAATAGGTCATCCGATCGACCTCGAGACCGGCCCGGTCCAGTTTTTCCCCGAGAGTTTTTCGGGTGTAACGGCGTGCGCCTTGCATGACCTCGTCGTGCGGGCCGCGCAAGGATTCAAAGGCGCTGTCCGTCAGCAGGAGGAATCCGCCGGGACGCAGAACGCGGCGGACTTCACGAAGGACTTCGACGTCGTCGGAAACGGCCTTGTGGTAGAGGACGTCGAATAGGGTCACCAGGTCGAATCGTTCATCGCCGTAGGGGATCCGATTCACGTCGGCTCGGGTCAGGCGGCCGAGGCCGCGGTCCCGGCAGAATGACAGCGCTTCCGCGGCGATGTCGCAACCGAAAGCCATTCCCAGGCCGGCGAGCCTGGTCAAATTGATTCCCGTGCCGCAACCGGCGTCGAGAATTCGAAACGGCCCGCGCCCCCGGATGGCCCGCTTCAGGATGCGGAACGAAACGGCGCGCCGGGCCCGGAACCACCAGTATCCGTTCTCCAGTTCGAAGTGTTTTCGATATTCCGATTTTTCCATGAGGGGGACAAGGAGTTTCCTCAGGCCTGCCGAATCGTTTCCCTGACCGCAGCGCAGACTTGCCGGATTTGGGCCGGTTTCAAGGCCAACCCCGAGGGCAGATAAAGTCCCCGGTTTCCCAGTTCATCGGAAACGGGGCAGGAAGAGCTCCAATAGTCCCGATCCTTGGCGAAGACGGGTTGTTTGTGGACGGGAATGAAGAACGTCCGCGTGTCGATCCCGGCGGTCTTCAACCGGGCCATGAGCGCGTCGCGGGTCATCCCGAAGTCGTCCTCGACGACGACCCCGTACATCCAGTAAACGTTCCTGGCCCAGGGCTTCTCCACGGGCAGAGTCAAACCGCGGATACCGTGCAATCCGCGACCATAGGCCGCGGCCATCTTTTGTTTAAGGCTGATGAACCGGTCAATCTCCTCAACCTGGGCCAGGCCGATGGCCGCCTGGACGTTGGTCATTCGATAATTATAGGCGAGTTCGGTGTGGAGGAAGCGCTGGCCCGGGGCGTGAGCCAGGTCTTTAAGCCGACGGGCCCGGTCGGCTACGGCGTCGTCGTTAGTGACGACCATTCCGCCCTCGCCCGTGGTGATGATCTTGTTGGCGTAAAAGCTGAAACAGCCGACCTTGCCCATGGTCCCGCAAAAACGGGCCTTTCCGGAGTCGCCGCCCGGGTAGTACAGCGCGCCGTGCGCCTCGGCGGCGTCCTCGATCACGGGGAGCCCGAATTCCTTGGCCAGAGCCAGGATTTTGTCCATGGCACAGGGATGGCCGTAGAGATGGACGGGTAAAAGGGCCCGCACCCGGCGGCCGGTCTTTTTGTTGAGAAGAGCTTTTTTCCGACGGTCATAGCGGCAGCCGTGATGCAGGAATTCGCCGACCGCCGCCGGGTCCATATTGAAAGTCTCGCGGTCCACGTCCACGATGACCGGTTTGGCCCCCGTATAGAGGACGGCATAGGGCACGGCGATCATGGTTTGGGCGGGCAGGACGACTTCATCGCCTGGGCCGATGTCGAGCGAGGCCAGCGCCAGATGAAGAGCGGTCGTGCCGCTCGTCGTGGTCACCGCATGCTTGACGCCGAGATAGGCGGCGAAGGCTTCTTCGAACCGGGGGATATAGGACCCGGCCGAGGAAATCCAGCCGGACTTCACGCAGTCGGAGACATAGGCCAGGGTTTTCTTGGCCAGAAGCGGTTCATTGACGGGAATCATCAAAAGAATTCTTTATCGTCGAACCCGGCGTAAGGACCCTGCTTGACTTCGATCATTTTGGAATTTTCCAGGACCGTGACCCGATGACCGCCCCGGGCCAGAAGGACGGCGTCCCCGGGCCGCAGGGCGAACGTTTTGATCTTTCCCCCGTCGTCGGTACAGATCTCGACCCGGACTTTCCCTTCGAGGAGGACCAAGACCTCCTGGGTCCGGAAGATTTCCCGCTTGACCAGCTTGTGGCGGTGGCGTTGTACGACTTTACCCTGGGGATGGACAAGCATCCCCAATTGTTGGGAGAATTCGCCGGGGGTGAAAAAGCTCGGTCCGGGACGGGAGTACTCTTTCCGCAGGATGATGGCGTAAATCTCACCTTCATGGAGAATTTGGGTCAGCCCTTTCATGTCAGATCCTTTTTTTTCAAATTTGCGGATTCGGCTATTTCTTCCTCGAGCGAGTAAACCTTTTTTTTATTATACCGGATTCGAGACCGGCCCCCAATCTATTTTATCTTCTTTATCTTCGTGAAACGGAGCTTCAGGGTCAGTCCAACGTATTTCCGGCCTTTCCGTAAATAATCCGCGAACTTCTGGCCCGTTTTTCCCACTCCCGACCGTCTTTCCACGCAAAGATAAGGGCTCTCGACGACCTTGAAGCCGAGCTTCCGGGCCCGGTGGACGAGGTCGATGAAGTACTCGCCGTAGCCGCCCCGCAGAGGGATGTGTTCGAGAACTTCGCGGCGGAGGGCGATGAAACCGCTGGTGTAATCCTTGAATTCCCGTCCGAGCACTCTCTGGATGAAACGGTTGAGGATTCGGCTCATGAGATAGGCCATGAGCGTGTCGCCGGATCCGTGCAGGATGCGGACTCCGCCCCCTTCAACGAACCGGCTGCCGACGGCCGCGTCCGCCCCGCCGGTGATGGCGGCCAGGAGATCGGCGACCTTGGCCGGCGGCATGGAGAAATCGCAGTCGGACCAGACCACGACGGCGCCGCGGGCGAAGGCGATCCCGGCCCGCAGGGCCGAGGTCAATCCGCGTTCGTTCGTCCGATGGATCAGATAAAGACCGGGATGTGTTTTTTGCATTTCTTCAACGATCGACCACGTCCCGTCGGGGGAATCGTCGTCGACGACGATGACTTCGGTGTTGGGGGGAGTGTGGCGGAGAACTTCCTCGATCAGGGGGCGGATGTTGTCCCGTTCGTTGTACGTCGGAAAAACGACGGACACATCCCGCGGCGGTCGAACTCTCTGCTTCATGCTGCGATATTGTACCGATTTGGGCCGGGCAATTCCAGCCCCCGAATCCCTGCTTCGTGCCTTTCGTGACTGTTGACACCGTCTTGCGGCCGCCCTAAACTCTCGGCATGGATAGATGTTTGGGTTCTGCGCCGAGCCGAGAAAGTCGGCGCGATGCGGAAAGTGGGAATTTTTTTTCGAACAATATCTCGTCTCGGGACGAAAACCCGATCATCGTCCCTGCGCATATTCAATATAGTCGCATTATTCCGAGGAGGAATCCCGCATGAGAAAATCCGCCCTGATCGCTTTCATCGCCGTCGCTCTCGTTCTTTCGGCCGCCGCCCAGACGCCCCCCGCGACCTCCGCGACGATCGGGTCGCAGGCTAAGGCCGAAGATTTCTCCAAGACCTTGGTCAAGGTGGCTAAGCCCGAGGCTCCGCCGGCCGACATCAAAACCGGGTTCGATACGATTGGAGCCAAATCTTCCCTGGCCATGCTGTCCTTCATCGCCTCCGACTTGTTGGAGGGCCGGGAAGCCGGAACGCGCGGCTACCAGCTGGCCGCTGAATACGGGGCTTCGCTCTTCGGACTCTGGGGATTGACCCCTATCGGCGACATGGCGCCCCGTCCGTTCAACATGACCCAATATTTCTCAGGCGCAACGACACCTCCCCGCCCCGCCGAAAAGACGTTTTGGCAGGAATTCCCCTTGGTGGAGACGCTCGAAACCTCCACCCGGATGGCGCTTGAAGTCAGAAACGGCTCCGCCGTTGTGAATCGAGAGTTTCAGGCGGGGGCCGACTATTCCTCGATTTCCGCTACGGGCGATGTTTTAATCGCACCCGTCGTCTTCGTCGGATACGGCATTGCCGATAAGGACGCCAAGTACGACGACTTCAAGGACATCGACGTCAAGGGCAAAATCGTCATGGTCCTGTCGAGCGCGCCTTCCTTCATCCCCTTCAAACCTCAATCCGCCGGCGCCGCTCCGGCGATGTCCATGACCGGGATGGCGCCCAAGATTGAAGCCCTGGCCAAACGGGGGCCGGCCGCCATTCTGACGGTGAACCCAGCCGGCCAGGACATGGTTCGGTATAAATCCCTCATGCCCGCCAGGAGCGTTCCCGACGAATCGCCGATCGTTCGCAAACCCTACCGCCGGATGTCCATCCCCGGTGCCGCCGTCCCCCTGCCCTGGGACAAGCCGGCCGTGATCCAGATCAGCAGCCGCACTGCCGACGCCATCCTGACCGCTGCCGGCCGGACCCTCGAAGCCGCGAAGAAGAAGATCGATGACGCCAAGAAGCCCGCGTCCTTCGACGTCCCCGGCGCATCCCTGACCATCGCCTCCACCCTCAAGACCCAGATGGCCCGCGGCATCAACGTCGTGGGGATGATCGAAGGGTCCGACCCGGCCCTCAAATCCGAGGCCATCGTCATCGGCGCCCACCTCGACCACACCGGCCGGTTCGAGGATTACATCTTCAACGGCGCCGACGACAACGGCTCCGGCAGCGTCGGCGTTCTCAACCTGGCCCGGGCCTTCGCCGCCAATCCCAAGAAACCCAAGCGGACGATCATCTTTGCCCTCTGGACGGCCGAGGAGAAGGGCCTGCTCGGGTCCGAGTACTTTGTCAAGAACCCTCCCCGACCAGGGCTGAAGACCGTGGCTTATCTGAACTTCGACATGATGAGTCGGACCTACGACGAGAAGAGCCTGGCCTTCGCCGCGCGGACGATGGGGGTTCCCTCCTCGCCCGAGTTCCTCAAGGCCGTCACCCCGTCCAACTTCATGCTGATCAACTTCAACGACGGGTCAGGTTTGGGTGAAGCGGCCCGCGAAGCCGACCGGTATGTCGGGCTCGACCTCTATCTGCGCGCCGCCAAAACCTCGAGCATCTCCTTCGGCGACAGTGACCACAGCTCGTTCAACACCCTTAAGATCCCCTGGCTGTGGCCGTTCTCGGCCGTGACCGAGAACCTGCACCAGACGAGCGACAGCGTCGACAAGACGAGCGGCGAGCTGATGGAGAAGGTGTCCAAGCTGATGTACAGTATCGCTTGGATCGTGGCGGAGAAGTGATCGGCCGGTTTCGAGTTTGACGCGCTCCGGGATGAGAACGGTTCTGCGGTTTGGGCCGGACTATGCCGGCCGCCTATAATCCAGCCGGCAAAATGAAGCGGATCCCGCAGTTTCTCGGAGAAACCGCGGTTCGAGCCTCAGCGGACGTACGCTGAGGCCGCTTTATCAACCCACAGGAGTACGGTCAGGATATCGGCCGGCAGGCCGGCGAAGTCGCCCTTGAACACCCGGATGTTCTTCGTCCGGCCCTCTTCCGAGCGGAGGGGGAGATTGCATTTGACGACGGGGCGCTCCCGGGTATTAAAGAAAAGCTTTTTTCTTTGGGCATCGGGAACTTCGACCGAAAGTCGGAGTCGAAACCCCGGGTCCAGTTCCCAGCTCTCGGCCGGATAGAGCAGATAATCAAACCCGGTGACGCCCTTTTTCGGCCAGGCGGCGAAATAGCCGTTGTTTCTTTCGTCGATATAGAAACGCTGGCGATAGGTGACGGCCAGCCGGCTCTTGCCGGGCGGCAAGGGGACCTCGAATTCCGCGGCCGGAAAGTCCTTATCGGGAGCGGATTCGAGCGTCCTGGGGAATAAGGACTCGGCCTTTAGTCCTCTGGCGTCGAAGGTACCGAGCTTTTCCAGCCAGCGGTCGTCGGGCTCTTGATCGAGTCCGGCCAGGCGTCGTATTTGTTGGAGAAAGTTCTTGTAGAAGACGGGCAGGAACGCGTTGCGGTGCCGGGCGATGCGAGTCAGACATTCCGTTTTTTCGCCGGGCGCTTCGACGATGCGTACGGTCAAGGGACGGCCGTTCAACTCCGCCGTCAGGTCCCGGATATCGACGGCGATAAATCGGACGGGGAGCGCGACGAGCCGATCCGAGCGATTCTCGACCTCATAGGCGGCTTTTATAAGTATAGTGTCGCGGTAGCCGAGCCGGGTCAGGTCGAGGTCGGGGAAGGTCGCGTCCAAGTCTTCGGCTAGAAGCCGAATGCTCGCGGCCGCCGGAACCGCCCTGAGACCGCCGCTGAAAACGCCATCCACTTTTCGGGCCATGCGTAAGTTGGCCGCAGCGGTTGAGGCCAGCGCTCCCATCAAAAGAACAAAAACCACCAAGCCGCTCTTCAACTCAGACGAGTCTTTCCGCGGTATTTTCATGGATTCCTGTGAAACCCCAATTCTCTTTCGTTTCATGTTCAATTCTCCCCGTTCTTCCTATCCTGGATGATACCATCTCGACCTCCTTTGTGTCCATTTCGCAAGCGAAATCCAAAATTGCCGATCGAACCGGGCTCGTTGTGGTTGCCAAATCCGCCCCGATCCGAGTAAAATACCCCGGCAGTCTTCAATTTATCGAACAAAGGAAGTCCTCCATGAAGAAAACCCGTTTCAACGCTCATCATCGCGCTCTCGGAGCCAAGATGATCGAGTTCTGCGGGTGGGACATGCCCGTCGAGTACAAGGGCATCATCGACGAGCATCTCGCCTGCCGACACGCGGCCGGCCTCTTTGATGTCAGTCATATGGGAGAGATCCATGTGACCGGCCAGGATGCCTTGGCCTTCGTCCAGCACATCTCCCCCAACGATGCCGCTCGTCTCTCGCCCGGCATGGTCCAGTATACCGGACTGATGACCGCCAAGGGGACGTACGTCGACGACATGCTGGTCTATTGCGTCCATCCCGAGTTCTATCTTCTCGTCGTCAACGCCGCCAACACCGACAAGGATTTCGCCTATGTCCAGTCGGTCAAGCGCGGTTATGAAGTCGTCCTCGACAACGCTTCGGACCGCTACAGCCAACTGGCCCTGCAGGGCCGCCAAGCGATCCCGATTCTCCAGCCCCTGACCGACATCTCGCTGGCTCCCATGAAATCGTTCACCTTCGCCTTCGGCAAGGTGGCGGGCAAGGAATGCCTCGTCTCCCGGACCGGATATACCGGCGAAGACGGGTTCGAGATCTACACTTTGGACCCCGACCCCGGCATTCTCTGGGACGCCCTGATGGAAAAAGGCGTTCCCCTGGGCCTCCAGCCGGTCGGTCTGGGCGCCCGCGATACGCTCCGCCTGGAAGCCAAGCTCCCGCTCTACGGGAACGACATCGACGACACGACGACACCGCTGGAATGCGATTTCAAGTGGATCGTCAAGTTCAAAAAAGGCGACTTCCTCGGCCGGGACGTCATCGTCAAGCAGAATGAAGCGGGCCTGACCCGGAAATGGGTCGGCTTCGAACTCGTCGACAAGGGCATCGCCCGGCCGCATTACCCGATCTTCATCGACGGAGTTCCCGCCGGCCAAGTCTGTTCGGGCACCTTCTCGCCTCTGCTCAAGAAGAGCATCGGCCTCGTTTATCTGCCCATCGCCAAGACTGCGATCGGCACAACCTTCGAGATCGGCGTGCGCGACAAAAAACTCAAGGCGGTCGTCATCCCGACGCCGTTTTATAAACGAGATTATTAAGAATCCAAGGAGGTCCTCATGTATCCCCAGAATTTCTACTTCACCAAGGATCACGAATGGGTGTCCGTGGACGGCGATTTCGCCATAATCGGCATAACCGATTTCGCCCAGAAACAGCTCGGCGACGTCGTCTTTGTCGAGCTTCCGGAGGTCGGAAAACAGTTGGCCGTCCATCAGACAATCGGCTCGATCGAGTCCGTCAAAGCCGTCTCCGAAGTCTATGCGCCCGTGTCCGGCGAGGTCGTCGGAACGAACGGAGAACTCGGCTCCACGCCCGAATCCATCAACCAGGACCCGCACGGCAAAGGCTGGATCGTCCGCCTCAAGCTGGCCCACAAGGCCGACTTGGACACGCTGATGAAAGCCTCCGACTACGAGAGATTCCTCGAAGGCTTGGCCCACTAAAACGCCGATGAGCTATATCGCCCTCAGCGACAAAGACAAGCAGGAGATGCTCGCCCGCATCGGCATCGATTCGGCGGACGAGCTCTTCGGCTGCATTCCCGAAGGGGTCAGGCTGCGGCGGCTTCTCAACCTTCCGGCGGCCCTGGCCGAGCCCGCGCTCGACCGCCACATGACCGCCGTCGCGGCCAAGAACACCTACGGCGGGTACGTGTCTTTCCTGGGCGCTGGAGTTTACGATCATTTCATTCCCTCGGTCGTCGACAGCCTGAGCTCGCGGGCCGAGTTCGTCACTCCTTACACGCCCTACCAGCCCGAAGTCAGCCAGGGCACACTCCAGGCCATCTTCGAGTATCAGACGCTCATCTGCCAGTTGGCCGGGACGGACATTTCCAACGCCTCTCTTTATGACGGGGCCATGGCCGCGGCCGAGGCCGTCCTGATGGCCCAGCGGTTGACCAATCGGAAGCGCATCCTGGTGGCCCGTTCGCTCCATCCCCAGTACCGCGAGACCATCCGGACCTACACCCGGAACGTCGGCCTGACGATCGAAGAAGTCGGGTTCGGGGATTGCGGCGGCCTCAAGACGGCCGACCTGCGCGACAAGCTCGGGCCCGATGTCGCCGCCCTCATCCTCCAGACTCCCAACTTTTTCGGCGTCGCGGAAGAGACGGCCAAGTTCGCCGAAATCCTTCACGAGAATAAATCCCTTCTTATCGTAGCCGTGGCCGAGGCCATGTCCCTGGGGATCCTGGAAGCGCCCGGCCGGCAGGGCGCCGACATCGTCTGCGGCGAAGGCCAGTCCTTCGGACTTCCGCCCGCTTTCGGCGGTCCCTACCTCGGGTTCCTGGGCTGCGGCAAGGAGTCCCTCCGCCAGATGCCCGGCCGCGTCACCGGCATGACCAAGGACGTGGACGGCAAGCGCGGGTTCGTCCTGACGCTGTCCACCCGTGAACAGCATATTCGCCGCGAGAAGGCCACCTCCAACATCTGCACCAACCAGGCCTGGTGCGCCCTGCGGGCGACCATGTTCCTGGAGACGGTCGGCCATGACGGCTTGCGCGAGATGGCCCTGCAGAACATGCATAAGGCCCGCTACGCCGCGTCCGCGCTCACTCGGATCCCCGGGGTCAAGCTCCATTTTGGTGGATCTTTCTTCAATGAGTTCGTTTTGGACTTGCCCAAGTCCGCGGATGTGATCGCCGTCGCCCTGAAGGCCAAGGGCTTCCTGGCCGGGCTGACGCTCGAGCCGCTCTACCCCGAACTCAAAAACGCCCTGCTCGTCGCCGTCACCGAGGTCCAGACCCGGGAGACGATCGACCGGCTGGCCGCCGCCCTCGAGGAGGTCGTCCGATGATCCGCGAACCGCTCATATTCGAAATCAGCGACAAGGGCAAACGAGCCTACGCCCTGCCCCCGCTCGATGTGCCCGCGGCCAAGGACGCCCTCGACGGCCTGCCCATCCGGGACGAAATCGAGGGCTTCCCCCAGGTTTCCGAAGTCGAAGTCGTCCGCCATTTCACCCGCCTGTCCCAGCAGAACTATTGCGTTGATCTCGGATTCTATCCGCTGGGCTCGTGCACGATGAAGTACAACCCCAAGATCAACGAGAAGGTGGCCGCTCTGCCCGGCTTCACCAATCCCCATCCCTACGCGCCCGTCGACACGGTCCAGGGTTCCCTGGAAGTCATCAAGCGGGTCGAGGACTACCTTTGTGAGATCGCCGGACTCGACGCCTTCACTCTCCAGCCCGCGGCCGGCGCCCAGGGCGAGCTGACCGGCATCATGCTCGTCCGGGCGGCTCTGGAGGCCCGCGGAAATGCCCGGAAATATGTCCTTATTCCTGATTCGGCCCACGGGACGAACCCGTCCAGCGCCCACCTTAGCGGCTACATCGTCCGGCAAATCAAATCCAATGCCAAGGGCATGGTCAACCTCGACGACCTGGCCAAAGAGATGGATGAAGACGTGGCCGCCCTCATGCTGACCAATCCCAACACCCTGGGCGTGTTCGAGTCCGACATCTGCGAGATCGCCGAGATCGTCCACGCCAAGGGCGGGTTCCTGTACATGGACGGAGCCAACATGAACGCCCTGACCGGCATCGCCAGGCCCGGCGACATGGGGGTCGACGTCATTCACATCAACCTGCATAAGACGTTCTCCACGCCTCACGGCGGCGGCGGGCCCGGTTCCGGCCCGGTCGGCGTGGTCAAGGATCTCGAACCGTTCCTGCCCCTTCCGCTCATCGTCAGGAAGGGGCAGGGCTACGTCTTCGACTTTAACCGGCCCCAATCGATCGGCCGCGTCCGGGGTTTCTACGGCAACTTTCTGGTCGTCGTGAAAGCGCTGACCTACATCCTGGCCCTCGGGCCGCAGGGGATTCGGGAAATCGCCGAGATCGCCGTCCTCAACGCCAACTACATCCGGAAGTGCCTGGAAGGCCTGTACGCTCTGGAGTACGATGCGCCCTCACTTCACGAATGCGTCTTTTCGGACAAATTCCAGAAGGACGCTTACGGAATCACCAATCTCGATATCGCCAAACGGCTCATCGATTACGGCGTCCACCCGCCGACGATGTCCTTCCCTATGATAGTGCATGGCGCGCTTATGATCGAGCCGACCGAGACCGAGAGCAAACGCGACTTGGACCAGTTCATCGAGGCCATGACCAAGATCGCCGCCGAGGCCAAGACCGAACCGGACACCCTAAAAAAGGCGCCGCACCATTCCTATGTGCGCCGGCTGGACGAGACGGCCGCCGCGCGAAACCCGATTTTAAGGTGGGAGAGAGACAAAACCGAATGAGTCTGCAGAATCTGATCCTGAACCTTCAGAAATACTGGGCCGGCCAGGGATGTTACCTGGCCCCTTCCTACGACGTCGAGGTCGGCGCGGGGACCATGACTCCGGACACGTTTTTCCGGGTTCTGGGACCGCGGGGCTGGAAGACGGCTTACGTCCAGCCCGCGCGCCGGCCGACCGATGGGCGTTTCGGGGAGAACCCCAACCGGGTTCAGAAGCACCACCAGTTCCAGGTCATCATCAAGCCCTCGCCGGCCGATATCCAGCAGGTCTATGTCGAGAGCCTCCGGGCCCTCGGCATCGACCTGGCCGCCCATGATCTTCGTTTCGACGAAGACGACTGGGAATCTCCCACCATCGGGGCTTGGGGGGTCGGCTGGCAGGTCATGCTGGACGGGCTGGAAATCAGCCAGTTCACCTATTTCCAGCAAGCGGGCGGAATCGATGTCTTTCCCATCCCCGTCGAAATCACCTATGGGCTGGAGCGGTTGGAAATGTTTCTGGAGGGAAAGGACAATATCTACGATCTGCAGTGGTCCGACGACGTCACCTACCGCGACCTGCGGCTGGAAGAGGAAAAACAGTTTTCCGAGTACAATTTTAACCAGGCCGCGGTCAAGTCGCTCCGCGAGACGTTCGCCCTGTCCGAGAAGGAGGCCGAGGATCTTGTGGGGAAGAGGCTCTACCTGCCCGCCTACGACATGTGCCTCAAATGCTCGCACGCCTTTAACCTGCTCGATGCCCGGGGCGCGATCAGCGTCACCGAGCGGGTCAAGATGATCGCCCAGATCCGGGCCCTGGTCAACCGGGTAGCCCGAGCGTTCGTCGACAGTACCGCCGCCCCCGAAGGGAATGTGTGATGGAATTCCTGCTCGAGATCATGACCGAAGAGTTGCCGCCGTCCCATGTCCGGTCGGCCGTCGAAGACCTCCGTGAGCGGCTGGCCAAGGAGCTCTGTACGGCTCAACTGGCCGGGCCGGACCTGCGGATGTATAGCTCCGGCCGTCGGCTCGTCATCCACGCCGATATCGCCGCCGGCCAGCCCGATCGCGACATGGTCGTAACCGGGCCGCCCAAGGCCGCCGCCTACGGGCCCGACGGAACTCCGACTCCGGCGGCCCAGGGCTTTGCCCGGTCCAAGGGCGTACGTGTCGAGGACCTCCAGGTTTTCACCACGGAAAAGGGCGAATACATCGGTGTCCGAACCGCGGTGCGGGGCAAACCGGCGGCTGAAATCCTCCCCGGCATCCTCCCCCGAGTCTTGGCCTCGCTGACATTTCCCCGGATGATGCGGTGGGGGACGGGCCAGTTCAAATTCTCCCGGCCGATCCGCAATTTGATGTGCATCCTGGACGGCAAGCCCCTCGTCTTCACTTTCGAAGGACTGACCTCCGGCAACACAGCTTTCGGGCACAAGCTCCGAGCGCCCGAGCCTTTTCCCGTCTCCTCATTTGTCGAATTCCGGGACGGGCTCTTGGCCCGGCACGTCATCCTTGACGCCGAAGAGCGGAAAGCCGCCATCCTGGCTCAAATCCAGGACCGTCTGGCCCCTCTCAAAGCCCAGCTTTATCCCGATCCGGCCCTGCTGGATAATTTGGCTTCGGATATCGAGTGTCCGTTTGTCGTCATGGGATCGTTTTCCGAGGACTACCTGCGCCTTCCGCTGGAGGTCCTGAGCACGGCCATGCGGGAGGGGCAGAAGCTCTTCACCGTCGTCAAGGGAATGAAACAATTGCCCCACTTCCTCGGAGTGGCCGATGCCTTGGGCGATCCCCAGGGCTTCATCCGGGAAGGCAACGAACGGGTGCTCAAGGCCCGGCTCGAAGACGCCCGGTTCTTCTGGGAGCAGGACCTGAAGATTAGCCTCAAAAAGCGGGCCCCCGGGCTGAAAGCCGTCCTGTTTCAGGAAAAGCTCGGTTCCTACGACGATAAGGTCCAACGCTTGAAGAAAATCGTCGTTTACCTCGGCGACAAGGTCGGGACCAAGGGCTTGGGCCGGGATGCGGCGGCCGCCGCAGAGTTGTGCAAGGTCGATTTGTTGACCGGCATGGTTCGCGAGTTTCCCGCCCTTCAAGGCCAAGTCGGGGGTTTATACGCCCGGGCCGAAGGTTTGCCCGAAGCGATCGTCGACGCCATCTATGAACACTACCGGCCGGTGAGCCTCGAGGATGAGCCGCCCGCCTCGCTCGGAGGCGCCGTCCTTTCGCTGGCCGACAAACTCGACTCCATCGTCGGAGTCGTCGGCATCGGCATCCAGACGACCGGCTCCAGCGATCCGTTCGGCCTGCGGCGGAACGCTCAGGGGGTATGCAAAATCATCCTGGGGCGGAAGCTCAGCCTGTCTTTTCCGCGCCTTTTGGACAAAGTCATCGGCGTTTACGGCGATAAGCTCGAACTCCCCAAGGCCGAGATCAGCGTCTATGTTACGGAATTTTTCGCCGGGCGTCTGCGGTACATTTTCGAGAAGCAGGGGCATCGCTACGACCTGGTCAATGCCGCCCTGGGCGCGGGCATCGACAACTTCCACCATGTCGCCCAGCGGGTCAAGGCTCTGGACGGCTTGAAATTGAGCCCCCAGTTCGAGCCCTTCATCTTGATGGCCAAGCGGATCAAAAACATCACCGGGGATCTTCCGGCCGCTTCAATCAACCCGGCTTCCTTCGTCGATAAAGCCGAGAAGGAGCTCTATGCCGCCTTCTCCATCGTCCGGGACAATGCCGCGCCCATGCTGGCCAAGGGCGACTTCGTCCAGGCCCAAAAGATGATCTTCCGCCTCCAGCCCCTGCTCAACGACTTCTTCGATAAGGTGATGGTCATGGCCGAGGAGCCCAAACTGCGCCGCAATCGGATCGCGCTCCTCCAGGGCATCCGCAGGATCCTGGACCCGACGGCGGACTACAGCCAGGTGGTCGTCGAGGGTGAAAAAGGCAAAACGAAAAAGTGAGTCCGGGCCCGCGTTCAAATGCTGAACGTACTCCCGCGGCCGCCCGTCGGGTCGTTGATGATCGATGAATCGTCCAGGAATTTCTGTTCGAAAGCGATGATCTTGACCAGCGCGCCGGGATAATTCATGCCTTTCTTTTCCCCATAGGGAAAGAACTGGACGCCGATCTGATGCTTGAAGCTATGCCCGACGTTGGGGGCGGACCAGCGGACGGTGCCGTCGATCTTGAGGGGACTCGGATCGCCGGGCACTTGAATGCTGAGATGGACCTTGGTGTCGAGGCCGAGATCCTCGGAGGTCAGGAAGCGGATGCCGCCCCGGCTGATGTCGAGCATGGGCAGAAATTCTCCCCCGTAGTCGGAACTCCGCTTGAACAAACTCTTTTCTTTTTTATAAGCGACCGTGGCGCCGGGAATGCGGAACCGCGCGCACGTTCTTTTTTCCAGTTCTGGGTCGGACATGATAGCCTCCCTAATCCATACCGGTTGTTGCGCGTCTCTCTCCGGACTGATCTTAAAATACCCCACTCTTTAGGCAAATGTCAAAGCCGGAGTTGCGCCGTCCGCTTGGAATTCCGGATGCGACTTTGTGATCCGTGCGGCGAAGAAAAAATTATCCGCAATTTTGGGCTGCGCCGTCCGCTTGGGACGCCCTGTTTTTTGTGGTATAAAAACAGCACAGGCGGACCGAGGAGAAGTGCATGGCCAAAGTCACGGCGGTCATCATGGCGGGAGGGCAGGGCAGCCGGCTTTATCCGCTGACCAAGATACGGAGCAAGCCGGCCGTGCCCATCGCCGGGCGGTTCCGTCTCATCGACATCCCCATCAGCAACTGCATCCACTCCGATTACCGGCGGATCTTCGTCTTGACCCAATTCGCCTCGGAATCGCTCCACCGACACATCTTTCTGACCTACCGGTTCGACGCCTTCCATAACGACTTCGTCACCCTGCTTTCGGCCCAGCAGACGCTCGACAGCCGCGACTGGTATCAAGGGACGGCGGACGCCGTCCGGCAGAACCTCAACTTTCTGGAAGGCCAGGGCGATGTCGTCCTCATTCTGTCGGGTGATCATCTGTATCGCATGGACTACCGGAAGTTCGTCGATCATCACCTGGCCGCGGGAGCCGACATCACCATTTCGGTCACCCCCGTGACGGCCGCCCAGGCCCCCGATTTCGGAGTGATGAAAGTCGCGGGCGACGGCCGCATCGTCGAATTCCGGGAGAAACCCAAAGACCCGGCCGTCCTGGAGGATATGCGGGTGCCCGATTCGGTTTTCGACAATTTCGAGGTTCCGGCGGCCGGACGCACCCATCTGGCTTCGATGGGGATCTACGTCTTCAACTGGAAAGTCCTCAAGGAAGTCCTGGAAAACAACAGCTCCGAGGATTTCGGCCGGCAGGTCATCCCCGAGGCCATCCGCTCGCGGAAAGTCTTCGCCCATTTCTTCGACGGCTATTGGGAGGATATCGGGACGATCCCAAGCTTTTTCGAGGCCAACCTCAACCTGACTCAGCCACTGCCCAAGTTCAATTTTTATGATGAGAAAAGGCCTATTTTCACCCACGCCCGTTTCCTGCCCGGGTCCAAGATCCTGGGCTCCGACATCCTTTGCTCCATTCTGTGCGAAGGGAGCATCATCAACCGGTCCCGCATTCACCACTCGATCGTCGGCGTCCGATCGCGCGTCGAGGAGGGGGCTGTCCTGGAGCGAACGGTCGTCATGGGCGCGGATTTCTTCGAGTCCAAGGAGGAAAAGGCGAAGAACGAGGCGGCCGGCGTGCCGCCGATCGGAATCGGCCGAAACTGCGAGATCCGCAACGCCATCATCGACAAAAACGCCCGGATCGGGAATGGGGTCAAACTGGTTAATGCCCGCGGGGTCAAGGACGAAAAAGCCGATCATTACGGCATCGTCAACGGGATCATCGTCATTCCCAAGAACGCCGTCATCCCCGACGGCACCGTCATCTGATGGATCAGGGGCAAGGCCTTTAGGCCTAGCGCCGTTCGGGCTCCCCGAACGGGGTCGTGACCCGGGCTTGGCAGGCCTTAACATTCGCGCCTAAGGGCTTGTCCCTATTGAGAAAAAGCGGCTTGAAGGGCTTCGCGAATGCTGCAAATCGATATTCGGCGTTCAGCACGTTTTTGCTCCCGGTTTTCCGCTAAAATACTGAAAAGAGAAACTTGACATGTAACTACAATGTCATTACATTCTACACATGGGAAACTTGCGTTTTATATGGGACGAAAGAAAGAACACCATCAACAAAAGGAAGCATGGCGTCTCTTTCGAGGAGGGCGAGACAGTATTCTCGGACGATAACGCTCTCTTAATGGAAGACCCGGATCATTCACAGGATGAAGATCGTTTTCTTTTACTCGGCCTAAGCGCTATCGCTCGAATGCTTGTCGTATGTCATTGCTACCGAGAAGCATCAGACACGATACGCATAATCTCCGTATGGAAGGCGACAAAAACAGAGGAATCTCAATATGTAGGGAGGATAAAGTTATGAGAAAGGAATACAATTTTTCTAAGGCGATCAAGAACCCCTATGCTAAACGGATAAAGAAACAGGTCACTATTCGCGTGGATGAAACGACTATCGAATACTTCAAGAGACTTGCCAGTGACATGAATGTTCCTTATCAAACCCTCATTAACCTATACCTGCGCGATTGTGCTTCCTCACGTCGACGTCTCGCCTTGAAATGGGAGCCGGCGGCATCAGGAATGGCCAACAAAGCAATGCGCACGGACAGTCCTTCGACCCGCCGGTGATTGCTGTGTTGGGCGTCTGAATAAAGCCCGTGAGTAAGTCAAAGGAAGAATCAATAAGGAGTCCGATCTTGCAAGCTTATTCCCAAAAGGAGGCACGCGAGCACGTCTCTCGGTTGGTGGATTCCTTTGAGAAGGTTGAAGAGACCCTCTATGAGGCGCAAGAATCGCAGATCGAGAACGACTACATCCGGCCATTCTTCCGGTATCTTAATTGGGCAACCGAAGGCTCCGGTCTTCGCAAGTCCGAACGCGAGATGGTGCTAGTCGAAACTGATCGACAGGGTAAACGTCCGGACTATCGTTTCCGGACCTGACCCCCATTTTTCGAACCACTTAGAGGGCTAATTTCCGCTAACATCTCAGCCGGGTATTTTGCCCTTGTTTGTGAGATATCGAACCGGCGATTGGTTTCCCAACGCCGAGTGTCGACGTGCGTGATTATAATGCCGGATCCGCTGATCAACAACTTTTTTTAACGAAGCGAAATCCTTCTGTTCCCAAAACAACAACCGATTCTCTTCTTTGAAACGGGAATTGAACGACTCCATATAGACGTTGCCTTTGGCCCCGTTCTTCGAATACGAAACCCGGACATGATCCCGAACCGCAAGTTCATAAAGCCAGCCATGACCTAAATAGACGCCGTCCCGATCATGATGAACAATCAGCCCTTCCGTTTTAATTTCATATCTTTGAAGCGTCCTCTTCGCGGAGCGCCAAGCCGCCAAAGCCAACTCCGTGTTGTCTGCTTCGCCGAGGGCGTGACCGACAACGAGTTTGTTCGCATGATCGACCAGCGGCATCAACTGCGCTTTCCCCCGGCCCCGCTGATAGACGATCTCCGTGTAATCCGTATACAGGACCTCGAAATCATCGATTTCGGTTAGACCGGCCACGAGATTAACCTTCGCTCCCGTTTCCTGGAGAAGCTTCGCCACAGAGCTTGTTTTAGGCTTCCTGATCCGTCGAATCACAGCCAAATCCCAGGCTAAATGCAGTCGTTCGACAACTGTCCGATTGACCGGAATCCCGCGATCCCAAAGCTCGGCCTTCGTTCGCCGATGACCGTACTCCGGATGATGCCTGGCGATCTCCAACAAGGGCTGCCTCAGGCTGGAATGCTTCTCTTCATAGCTTCGTTTCCGTTGGGCGTAGTGCCACGTGCCTTTGGAAAGACCCAAGACAGCCAAGACCCGGTTGAGCCCATATTCGTCCTTAAACTCACGCGTCAGCTCAACTTTTTCGCTCGGGGTGAGCTCCCGGCCATGAAATTTTTTAGAAGCGCGATCTCTACTTCCTTATGGCCGATCAATCGCTCCAGGTCCTCGATCCGTTTCTCGTATTCCTGGAGCGTCGTCTGTTGGGAAAAGATCTCCGGCCCTTTTTCGATGAATTCTTTCTTCCAATGGGTGAGGGTCACCGGATGAACGCCATAGGACCGCGCAATCTGTCCAGTCGCCTTCGTCCCACTCAAGATTTCCATGACGACTTGAAACTTGAATCGCGGCGTGTACCGTCTGCCGTTTTTCTCGGACACCATCGGAGCCTCCTTCGAAGGCTTTTACCCGGCTGATGATGTCTATTATAGCACCCTCTTTTTTAGCACTCGGGGTGGTTCGAATTTTGGGGGTCAGTCCCCAGAAGTTGATTCAAAATACCGATATAAACGCACTCGCCGAACCGGATGGACAGATATTCAAAGATGCCGTTGTCGAAACTGTCGTCCTCGTACTCACGAAGCATACTCGGGGCACTGGCGAAATACCGGAGGCAGTCGTTCTTATCTGTAAGCTCAACGAGCAGGGTGCGTTCATCAATTCCTTCCAGGTAGCACAACAAGAGTTCGCGAGAAACTACCGGTCTTCGTTCATCGCTCCGCAAAATCCGGCGCTACGCGATCTGCGAGCAAAAATTGAGGCCCAGCCATTGCACTTCGGGGAAGCACTGAATATCAACCAGGCTATTGCCCTCAAACATGACCGTGCCGCCTGCTTGAGTACCCGAAAGAAAACTGCGGCGCATAACGAGATATTGGATGGACGGCACATTGGCCGGTACTTTACCGGCAAGTCACCCAACTATTTTCGGTTCGATTTGAAAATGATTCATAGTTGCAAGCGGGACGACATTTTCCTCCTCCCGGAGAAGCTCTTCTTTCGACGGGTCGGTGACAGCCTGATAGCGACCATTGATACGAGCAAGAAATATGCGTTGAACACCTTGGTCGTCGTGAGTCCGAAACCGAATTGCCACCATAATTTGCGATTTGTGCTTGCGCTGCTGAACTCAAGACTTATCAATTTCTATTACGTGCACTTTCTGAAATCATCAAAGAAGGTGTTTTCTGAAATCCAAGCACGGCAGGTAGAGCAACTCCCTTTTCCGTCTTTGGAGTTAACGTCGCCCGCCGACAAAACTCGTCATGACAGGGTGGTGGACTTGGTAAACCAGATGTTGAAGGCAAAGAAAGCGTGGGCGTCGGCGCAGACGGAGAAGGACAAGACCTACTACGACGACAAGTGCAAGGCATTAGACAGGCAGATTGATGCGCTGGTGTACGAGTTGTACGGGCTGACGGAAGCGGAAATCAAAATCGTGGAAGGTGCATTCTGAGCCACAAACTGCGTAAAGACCACCCGTGCAAGCCAACTACAAAAGAGTATAAACAAATCGAAATGGAAAGTTGCTGTTTCAAAATATACAAGGCTTTTCTCTAAATGTTTATGAAAATCAACGCTGACAAGTGGCTCCACAGGACGCCGATCAAGTCGGCTCCCGGTAAGCCTTGACGTTATGATTCAAAGCCGGAAATGGGCAAATGCCTATTTCCCGGGGGCTTGCATCATAGAAATGGCCGCCGCTTGCATTCCAGCGTCTCTCCCGTTACAATCTTTTTCATAAAGGAGAGAGAACAATGGAAACAACACCGGCTCCCGTTAAGAAGAGTCCGTTCAAGATCAAGAGCATGGGCTTGGGATGCCTCGGCATCCTGATCATCGGCGTCATCATCCTCGGCCTGTGGGGCGTGGGCAGCTATAATTCGCTGAACAAGCTCGACCAAGCCGTCCGCTCGGGCTGGGCCCAGGTCGAAAACGTCTACCAGCGGCGGGCGGATCTCGTCCCCAACCTGGTCGAAACCGTCAAGGGCGCGGCCGGTTTTGAGAAAGACACCTATATCGCCGTCGCCGAAGCGCGGTCCAAGGTCGGGCAGACCAAGATTGACGCCTCCCAGCTCAACGATCCGGCCGCTTTCGCCAAGTTCCAACAGGCTCAAGACCAGTTGGGCGGCGCCTTGACCCGGCTCCTCGTCGCGGTTGAACAATATCCCGACCTCAAGGCCACCCAGAATTTCCGCGACCTGCAGTCCCAGCTCGAGGGCACCGAGAACCGCATCACCGTGGAGCGCCAGCGCTTCAATGAGACCGCCCAAGCCTTCAACACAAAGCGGATGAGCTTCCCGACGGTCCTCATCGCCGGTTTCTTCGGCTCCCGGTTTGCCGAAAAGGCTTATTTCAAGGCGGTCGAGGGGTCCGACGTCGCTCCCAAGGTCAAGTTCTAAGCCCGTATGAGACAGGCTTTCCCCGGGCCGCGCCCCTCCCTCAGGCGCGCGGCCGGAGTTCTGGCCGCGCTGGCGGTGGCCGCCGTTTTTTTAACGGCGCAAATCAAGATTCCGCCGTCTCCCGACCGCTGGGTCACGGATAAGGCCGGTTTCCTGCCGCCGGCGACGGTCGGTGACCTCGACCGCCAGCTCCAACTCCTGGAAAGCGCTTCCATCGGCCAATTCCTCATCTATATCGACCGGACGACGGGCAACGTCCCCATCGAAGATTTCGCCGTCCAGGCCTTCGAAGCCTGGAAACCCGGCCGTAAGGGCCTCGACAACGGCTTGATTCTGTTCATCATGGTCCAGGACCGGAAGATCCGGATCGAGGTCGGTTACGGGCTCGAGGACCGGATGACGGACGCTCAGTCCTCCCGGATCATAAACGACATTCTTCTGCCCCGCATTCAGGCCGGCGACCCGGATGGGGCCGTCCGCGGAGCGGTTGCCGCCATCAAGGCCGTCGTCGGCGGTTCAAACGTGGAGGCTTCCACTCCCGGCCGTGCCGCTTCCGGCCGCCGGTTGAGCTCGGGCGAAGTCATCCTCCTTGTCATCGGCGCCCTCGTTTTCCTGATCATTCTAATCACCAACCCCTCGTTGGCCCTGTGGCTTCTCTTCAACCTCCTGTCGGGAGGCCGGGGCGGCGGAGGCGGAGGAGGCGGGGGATTCAGCGGAGGCGGAGGACGCTCCGGGGGCGGCGGCGCCTCGGGCGGATGGTAAGGAGGCCGATCATGATGAGAAAATTTCGTCGTGAATGGGTCAAATCGGTTGATGCCGTCCGGCTCAAAGCGGCCATAGAAAATGCCGAACGCCGGACGTCCGGGGAAATCCGGGTTTCGGTCACACGTTTTTTCTGGGGCCGGATCGAACCGGTTGCCTGGCGGGCCTTCCGCCGCCTGGGCATGGACCGGACGCTCGACCGGAACGGCATCCTCTTTTTCATCGTCCCGTCGCGGCGGCGTTTCGTCGTCCTGGGCGATGAGGGAATCCATGCCAAAGTCGGCCCCGAATTCTGGACCTCTGTCGCGGCGGCGACGTCGGCTTCCTTCCGCCAGGGTGATTTCACCCTCGGGCTGGTCCAGGGGATTGAAACCGTCGGCGAGCAGTTGGCCGCCCACTTCCCTTATGATCCGGCCGAGGACAAGAACGAGCTTTCCGACGAGATTGATTTCGGCCGCTAAAGCCCTTTATTTTTCCTCGATGTAAAACTTCTCCATTGCCGCCCGGTATTTCTTCATCAAGGCCTCGTTGATGTCGAGTGGAGGTTTGGCGTCGGCGGGGAGAAACGATTTGTAGGGGGTTTTCTTGTTGTACTCCTCGAACTCCGCGCGTAGCTTTTTCAACTCTTCGGGTTTGGTCAGGAGGTCGACGGCCGAGGCGGCGATGGCCTTGGCCCCGGCGTTCAGGCCTTTCCAGGCCGTCGAGCCGAAGTTGCAGGCGACCGACGACCAATGGTGGCTGGTCGCGCCGGGCACCTGGCCGGGGAAACGGATGGAAGCGGTGGGGGTGATGAGCGAAACATCGCCCACGTCCGACGACCCGCCGCCGAGGGAATCGCCGCGGGGCTCACGGAGGGGGTCGACCTTGGCCGGCATGCCGTTTTCGTCCGCTTTCAACTCTTTCTGCAGGGCTTTGGCGAAGGCCTGCTCCTCCTCCGTCCAGGCCGGCATCCCGACGAGCTCGATGTTTTTCTGGATGAGCTCGGCGGCGGCCTTGTTGGCGTGCATCTGGTGGACGGCGGCGATGTAGCGGACGGGCTCCATCTCCACTCCGGCCGCCAGGGCTCCGGCCTTGGCGCAATCGAGCACCCTCTGGAACATGGCTTCGACCTGCTCGTCCGTGTTCCGGACATAGTACCAGACCGCGGCCTTGTCGGGGACGACGTTAGGCGCTTCGCCGCCCTCGAGGATGACATAATGCATCCGATAGGACGGGGGGAGGTGCTCGCGGAGGAAGTTGGTGGCCACGTTGGTGATTTCCACGGCGTCCAGGGCGCTGCGGCCGGCCCAGGCCGAGGCGCCGTGGGCGGTTCGGCCGCGGTAGGAAAAGATAACCGAAAAGATGGCGTTGTTGCTCCGCCCGTAAGCTGTTCCGAAACCGCTCCCGCTGTGATTGTCGATGACGGCATCGACGTCGGCGAAAAGACCGGCCCGGATCATGTGCGGCCGGCTGACGACGATCTCCTCGGCTGGGGAGCCGAACACCTTGATCGTTCCCTTGATTCCGTACTTATCGATCGCCTCCTTGACCGCGATCGCCGCGGCGGCGGCGGCCGCGGCCATGGTGTTGTGTCCGCAGCCATGGCCGGGAGCGCCTTCGACCAAGGGCTCCTTCTTGGGCGTCCGGGCCTTTTGGGACAGCATGGGCAGGGCGTCGAATTCTCCGAGCAGGCCGATGACGGGCTTGCCCGAGCCATAGGTGGCCACGAAACAAGTGGGCATATCGGCCACACCTCGATCGACCTTGAATCCGGCTTTTTCCAGCGTATCGGCCAGGAGGGCGGATGATTTCGATTCCTGAAGCCCGAGCTCGGCATAGGACCAGATGGAGTCCGAGATCCGGCCGAAGCGTTCGACGGTCTCGGGCCGGCTCAGCCAGTCGAGGACGGTTTGTTTTTCCTTGGCGATTTTTATTTTAGCCTTGGTTTGGCCGGCCGGCGATACTTGGGCCAGGCTTGCGGCCAGGACTAGAATCAAAACGCGGGCGAAGATTTTGCGCATGATCGTCTCCTCGCGGAAGCTCTTCATGAAGAGGGGGAATTTATCGCAGGGAACCCCGATTGTCAACGGCGGGTCCGCAGCGGGGTCCGCCCGGCCGCCTACCCGGCCGTCAATACCGCCTTGATCTCCTCGATCAGCGGTTTGGAGCCGAGATAGAGCGATGTCCGTTGATGGGGCTTGTGCGGAGTGATTTCCAGGATGGGCGTTCCGTTTTCATCGATGGCGTCCCCGCCGGCCTCACAGCACATGAAAGCGGCCACGGCCGCTTCGTACATCAGGCGCAGCTTGCCGAAAGGCCGGTTTTTTTGGGGGTCGGGATGATTGACGATGGCCGGGTACAGGAACAAGCCCCCGTTCGTCAAAATGCGGTGAAAATCGGCGGCCAGGGCTCCCATGTAGCGGAAAGCGTATTTCTTCTTGTTCTCCAGGATCCAGCGCTGGATGGGGTCGGCGAAGCTTTCCCGGTTGGCCGAGTTGTAAGACAGCTCCCAGTGCTTCCGGTCTTCGGGAAGGATCATCAGGGTCGGCCTGACGTAGTTGCCGGTCTCGTCGATATGGAATCGCCAGCAGCCTGCCTCCTTGAGCCCGAGGGTGAAGGTTCCGGTGGGAATGACGAACATACCGGCGGCGATGAACTCGTGGCCGGCCCGAAGATGGAAATCCTCGGGGCTGTCCAGATTCCGCTTGGCCACGCCGAACAGAAATCCGATCGGCAGATTGTGGGGGACATTGGAGGACCCGTCCATGGGATCGTAATAGACGAAGTACCGTCCGCTTTCCACGTTCATGGGGATGATTTCTTCACTCTCTTCACTCACGGCGTGGATGACCCGCCCGGACCGCTTGAGATAATGCTCGACTAGAGCGTTGGCGATCTCGTCCATTTTCAAGACATCCTCGCCCTGACAATTGATCGCCCCGGCCTGGCCCAGGTTGCCCCGCAAGGCGCCGGTCTGGTAGTAGAACTGGATGCGCTTGGCGGCGTTGAGGAGGGAATTCATCAGGATCAGGAAGTGATAGGTGCGGTTCCGCTGTTCCTGATGCTCGAGCAGGAAATCCATGAAAGTATCTTCAAAATGAAGCATGCTTTCCCCTCCTTGGTTGCGTTTGAAGCCCGGAACTCAGGGCCATGACCATACTATAATCAAGACCGTCGTCTTCAACAAGAGGTTTCCCGGACGGATTTGCCGGGCCGGCGGCGGAGAGCATGAAGCAGGCGTCCGGAGAGCTCCCGCGCTTGCGCGGCCTTTTCCCCGGAGAGTTCGACTCCGCCATATCGGGCGGCCTCGAAAAGGCCGGTCAAGGTCCGAAACGGGGCCAGGTCGGGCCTGCGGCGGACGACTTCGGCGGCGAACTCGCGGGCCGTCAGGGAAGGACTCCGGCCGATCCGGCGGCGTTCCAGACGGTCGAGGACAGCGTAATAGAAATGATCGGCCCGCGCCCGGCGCGCCTTCCAGGTCCGCCAGCGGCGGCGGGGTTTGAGGACGACGGCGGCGATGATCGCGGCGAGGGCGGCCAGAATAATAAACCCCATGAAAAAAGTGTTCCGTCCGACGGCGAATCGGAGGCGATGAAAAAAATCTTTTTGCGTTTCTGAATCGAAACCGACGACATAGCGGTACCAACGGGATTCGATCGCATTCAGGCCTTTGCGGAACCGGCGCCAGATCGCGGCGAAGATTGATTTTTCCCCGCCGGTCCGGTCGGGCGGAGTGGGATCGAACGTCGTCCACCCCCGATCCGGAAAGAAAGCCTCGACCCAGGCGTGGGCGTCGCTCTGGCGGACGTCGAGGAAGCGTCCGAATTCGTTCCACTCCGCGGCCAGGAAGCCGACAACCAGCCGGCTGGGGATGCCGAGATGGCGAAGGAGAAGGACCATGGCCGTGGCGAAGTATTCGCAATTGCCCGCTCGCGAGGTCCATAAAAAGCGCTCCAGGTCCTGACGATTGTCGGCCGAGGTCAAGGAATAGGAATACCGGGTTCGAAAATCGGCTTCCAGCGCCCGGGCCTTGCCGAAGGGAGAGGGAAAGCGGTTCGTGAGTTCCTTGGCCGAGGCCAGCCAACGGGGATTGTTGGAGTTCAGTTTGAGGAATTTGTCCCGGAGGAGTGCGTCGTATCCCTCGATCCCCCTGTAAAAATCCGGGCCTGCGGATTGGGACAGGACGCGGTAGCGGGTCGGTGAGTTGTATAGATAAGGAAAACCGACCGAGTCGTTGAGATCGAACGAAGCCGAGTATGAATCGGTTTCCAGGGCGGCGATTCCGCCTACGGAAAAGACGAACGATCCAATCAGGGGAAAAACGAAAAACTCCTGCGTCAGGACCGGTTTTTCGGGATCGAAGCCGGGGAAGAGGATTCGGCCGCGGCGGCCGCGGAGACGGAAAACACCGTCTCTGGACATGATCGGGCGATCACCGTCCCGGACGGCGAAATCGCCCGTCGTCCGGACCCAGCGTCGTCCTACGAAGTCGTCGAAAGCGGCGGCGCGCACATGAAGGACCGGCGAGGGGGGCGTTCCACCGGGCGCATCGGGAAAGCTCAGCCGCAGGACGCGGGCCGAATTTTTACGCAATGGCCCGAAAAAGCCCAGGTCGACGCGGTCGGACAGGCCGGCGAATGACATCAGGGGGTTCTGGAACCGGCTAAGCCCGGTCGAGGCCAGCAGTTGCTGCATGCGGGGGCTATACGCGCGCGGTAAAATAATGAATAGGGCCGCCGCCAAAAACAGCGTGCGGACGCCGACTGTCAGCACGGCCCTCCTCCAGCCGGGGCGCCTTAGCGGGCGAGGGTCGGGATCGCTGAAGCGGGCCAGAAAAACGGCGGCCGTCAGGAAAAACAGGACGAAGACCGGGAAGTAACCGAAATCGACGGCCTGTCCGGAAGCCAGGAAAAAAAGCAGGAAATCCGCGAGCAGAATCCGCTTCAGGACCGGCTCGTTTTTCGGGGACCAAAGATACGAGGTCAACACATACAACAGGATATGGGTGACCGTGGGCACGAGCCCGGACAGGGGAAGATCGACAAAAAACGCCAGGACAAAGACGACGAGCGCTCCGGCGTCGAAAACCGCCCGGGGTATAGGATGGATGCCTGTCCGGTCGAAAAGCCAACCCAGCGGGATGATAAGGGCGGCCAGGGCCACAAAGACGGGATTCAACTCCTCGATGAGAAACAGCGAACCGAACGCGGCGGCCGTGACGGCCAGAAGCGGGAGCCGGACTGCTCGCGACGGGGCCAGGGGAAGGCGACGTTGTCGGAAGGATGAGGCCGGCGTTCCCCGCGGTTCTTTTCCCTCTCCGAGGAGGGCGAGATTTTGAAGAAGGATTTGGAGGTGAAGAAGACCGTGCCCATAAGCAATGTCCCCTTCGTTCGTTTCCAGCCGGACCTCAGCGCCCGAATCGATAAAAAATTTGATCAGGGAGGCCGCCTCGGAGAGCCGGTCTTCCGTCCCGGGTCCTGGTGTGCCGTCGGCTCTTACCGTGATCCGGTTGCCGATCGTCTGGGCGTATTCCTTGACCAGAGGTTTTCCGGTTTTGGCCGTCAGCTTCCAGTTGATGAGTCGGGAATCCTCCCCCGGAACGTAATCGCGAATACCATGAAGTTCGTCGCCGACGCCGCGCCGGGGCAGAGAGACCCTGTCTTCGCGGACGGCTGCGGACGAGGTGCGGCCGAAGACTTCCCGAACGGCCGGAAACGCGGTCAGGGCGACATCCGGGACTTTCCTCCTTCTCAGGAAGAAACCGAAGGGATGGCAGGATTCCAGATGAAGGTCCTCGACGCGGTTGATTCCCCGGCGCGGCGCAAGATACGGGATTTCCACCCGGGCCGCTTCGCCTCCGGGGAGATAGGGGATTTCGGCTCGGCCCCGCGGACCCGCCAGCGTGGCCGGAAAAACGGGGGATCGTTTGGGATTGCGAATTTCGACCGACAGACGGAAAGCCTGCCCTTGAAAAATCTGGGCCGGAATGTCAAAGCGAAGCTCCAGCGAATCCGGATGACGGCGGCCGGCCAGCCAGGCCATGGCCAGAGACGCGGCCAGGGATCCCGCCACGAGATAAAGAAGATTGTTTCCGCTGATTAATCCGCCGAAAAAGGCGAAGGCGTCGGCGGCGAGAACGGACAAACCCAGGCGCGTCAAACGCATGGCGGTTGGACTTAAACGGGAACGGTCACCCGATCCAGGATCTCGGCGATCTCGGCGTCCGATTCATGGATCCGGACAAGGCCGTAGGACTGGGAATCGATGACGATACGATGGGCCAAAACAGGGATGGCCGTGACTTTGATGTCGTCGGGGACGACATATTCGCGGCCCCGGGTCAGGGCATAAGCTTGGGCCGCCCGGCGAAGAAGAAGAGCCCCCCGAGGACTGGCACCGAGTTTAATTTTAACGTCCGCACGAGTCTCCCGGACGAGGTCGAGAATGTAGCCGAGAAGCGAATCGTCCACCCGGACGGCGTCCACCCCTTCCTGGAGGGCCAGGACTTCGGCCACGCTAAGGACCGGGGGCAGGGATTGAGCTTGCTCGTAATAATCTTTTCCCCGGATGATCTCGGTCTCGTTCTCCCGGGTCGGGTATCCGATCTTGACCCGCAGGAGAAAGCGGTCGAGCTGGGCTTCGGGGAGAGGAAACGTCCCGTGGTATTCGACGGGATTCTGGGTGGCGATGATCATGAAGGGCGCCGGAAGGTCATACGTAGACCCGTCCACGGTCACCCGCAGATCGTTCATGGCCTCGAGCATGGCGCTTTGGGTTTTGGGCGTGGTCCGATTGATCTCGTCGGCCAGGATAATATGGCTGAAGATCGGTCCGAGCTTGAAGTCGAAGGCCCCGGTCCGGGCATTGTAAATGGAGAGGCCGAGGATGTCGGAGGGGAGGAGGTCGTTGGTGAATTGGATGCGTTTGAACGAAACGTCGATTGACCTGGCCAGGGCGATCCCGAGCAGCGTCTTGCCGATCCCGGGGACGTCCTCGATGAGGAGATGCCCGCGGGCCAGAAGCGCGGTCACCACGAGCCGGACGGTTTCTTCGTCTCCGATAAAAACGCGGCGGATATTGGCGATGAGCCGGTCGATGACCGAGGCGGGGGAAGAATTGGGATGGGCCGGTGCGGGAATATTCATGGAGCGTTGATTATAAGACAGTCCGCCCGGTCCCTCAAGCGGCGTGAAGGGCTTGGGGTATGATGGGCCGAACACTCGGAGCCACACCCAATAAGGACGCTGCCACCCTTGGAAAATCTCAATCGCGACAGTCTTATAATTAATGCCCTATAATAAAGCGATGAAGACGAATCGAAGACACCCCACTTGGATATCCGAAGCATAAAGAAGGAGATCGAACCCATGAAACGCAATATGACGATCTCATTAGCGGTGCTTGTGCTGGTTTCAAGCGGATCGGCGTTCGCCCAATCGGCCCCCTCCCTGGCGCAGTCTGGGCCTTGGAAAGCCCTGCTCGGCCAGTGGGAGGGGGAGGGCGGCGGAGCGCCGGGACAGGGAAACGGCTGGATGTCGTTTGCGGCCGAACTCGGCGGTCGGCTCCTGGTCCGTAAAAACCACGTCGAATTTCCCGCCGAAGGGGGCCGTCCGGGGTCCATTCATGACGACCTGCTCATTGTCTATCAGGAATCTACCACGGCTCTGCGGGCCGATTATTTCGACAACGAAGGCCATATCATTCGTTACCAGGTCAGCGCTGCGGCCGACGGCCAAAAAGTCGTTTTCGTCAGCCCGGTTTCCCCGTCCGCGCCGCGCTACCGGATGACGACGATCCTCCTGCCCGACGATCGGGTCCGGATCACGTTTGAAGTCGCGCCCCCCGGAAAACCGGAGGGGTTCACAAAATACACGGATGGCTTGGCGCGCCGGAAAAAATGATCCGCGTGCCGCCGGATTCGGCGGCTGGTTTTCCCGCGGCTAATCGATCGTTGAGCGATACGTTTGCCGGCGCCAAACTCCGATTTTTTAATCGGGGTAATAAGCGCTGCTCAGTATTAACCTAGACATGCCCGGGGAGTCGAATGTGTTTATCAAGAAAAAGATACACGACCAATCCCAGAGAGACGAAGGCAAGAGCGGCGAAAAGGCTGTCGATCCCGGCCAGCGGAAGCAAGACGGAGGTTAAGAATACGGAACCGACGAACGAACCGAGCAGGTCGGCCGCGTAGCCGCGTCCGGCTTCGGCCGGCGCCGCCGATTGCGCCCGGGTCAAGGAGACGAAAAAATTTCCGCTGAGGAAACCCCATAGAAAAAACAGGCAAGCGAAGACCGGCGTTCCCGCGTTTCTGTCCCACCCCAGAGTCGAACCCAGCAGAAGGATGAAAAACGCGGTCGGGGGAATGAGGACCGAGGAACGGCGCAAAATCGTTCGCCGCGCTCCCCTCCAGGACCCTGCCGTCATCCCGGCCATGAACAAGCCGAGAAGAAGGGCGACGCGGCCGTAGAGGCCGCCATGGATCGTCTGGAATCGGATGAGAAGGAGAATCTCGGCCGCCATGGTGGTCAAGCCCAGGATGGTGAAGGGAAGTATGGAGAAGGAATTCGGCCGTTTCCGGGACCGAAGCAGGGATGCGGCCAGGGCCAGCAACGGGATCAGAACCGCCGCTGCGAGCAGGCCGGTCGGTGGAAACCGGGACAGAAAGCCGAGAATCCGCGGCGCCGCGCCATGCTTTTGGGAAGACCAAAGCATGGTCTGGAAAAAAAAGCTGATCGGCCTCGCATCGTGATTGAGGACGGCCGACGTCCCCTCCAGGACCGTCTGCAGGCGGCTTTGCCGCAGAGGATGAAGCCTGGCCCGCAGGGAGCTGGGAGTCAGGGTCGTGAAGGTCAAGCCGCGATTATCGATCTCCCGGGCCAGAGCTTCCGGGTCGATCGTCAGAGGACCATCCGAGGCCAGAAATACGACCGTGGCTCCGGGCACGATTTCAACTCGGTCAAAAAAGGATCGCAAGGTGGCTGCCAGCGTTCCGAGATAGCGGGCCAGGACGGGGCTGATATAGTTTTCGGCCGCGGAAGCGCGGAAGGACATGACTCCGCCGGGCGCCAGCCGTTGCTTCACCAAAGCGAAGAACTCGGCCGTGAAGAAGCGGTTGATCTGGGCCGTAGCCGGATCGGGCAGGCCGAGGATGACAGCGTCATAAGCGTTCCGGCTCCGGCGGAGGAAGGCCCTCCCATCGGCCGCGATCAGGCGAACTCGCGGATCGTCGAAGGCCAGGCGGTCTTCGGAGTGAAGAAAAGGCCGGGCAGCAGCGATGATGGCGGGATCGATTTCAACCGCATCAACCCGTCCGACCGGAAGTCGCAATATTTCGCGGAGCGTGCCGCCGATGGTACCGCCGATAAGAAGGACCCGTTCGGCCCGCCGCCGCTGAAGAAGGGGAAATGCCGCGGCCTCCTCGGCAGCGGCCGGATCGGCGGACGAAAACGCCCTCAATCCGTTCTCGTAGATCGTGATCTGATCACCCGTGCGGACGATCTGGATGCGTCCATACAATCCATCCCGACTCGATTCCAACTGGAGCGGCCGCCAATGGATCGTTTGGGAGGAGGTGTCGAAAACGGCTAATCCGGCGCCCACAATGAGCGCTGCGGCCGTTGCGAATATCCGGACCGGGCCTCGTCCGCGCCTGGCCAGGCTGATCGCGGCCAAAATCTCGACCGCGGCCAAAGCCTCCCAGTTGGAAAGTCTGGGGAGAAGAGCGCCGTAAACGGCCAGAGCTCCCGCCGTCGCGCCGGCCGATTCCCAAAGATACGTCCGGGCCGCGTCCCCTCCAGCCGCCTCGGTTATCCGGGAAAAAGCCAGCCCCAAGGGGAAATTCAGGAAGAATGCGGGTCCGAGCGCGAAGCCCAAAATAGACTCCAAACCGGTGACCTCGCCGGGAAGGATGCCCAGAAGAAACCGGGAGAAGCGCAAGGCGGCGAAGGCGATCGGCGCACCGAGGAGGGCCAGCCGAAGACAATCCGGGCCCGCCAGCCGCCTGAACGGAACCCGGTTGCCCACCCAGCCGCCCAGCCCCCCCCATAGAAGCCAGGATGCCAGGACGAACCCGAAGGCGAGTTCGGAACCGTAAAACTGCGCCGAGAATTCCCGCAGAAAAAGGACCTGCCAGGCGGAAGCCAGAAATCCCAACCCGGCGGCCGGTTTGAGAAACTTCAAGCCCACAAGCCGGGGATCGGCGTTCGACAGTTCGGGCACGCGCCCCCCTTGAGGACGTTCGTCCTGATTTCGTAACCGTAACGCTCGATGAGGACGGTCCGGCATTTCGGACAGACGGTGTTTTCGCTCTCATGGCCCGGGACATTTCCGATATAGACGAAGCGCAGCCCTTCGGACCGGGCCGTCTCGCGGGCCTTCTCCAAAGTGGAGACGGGTGTCGGCGGAAGGTTCTTGAGCAAATACTGGGGCTGGAAGCGGGTGAAATGGAGCGGAACATCCGGGCCGATTTCGGCGGCTATCCAGCGGGACATTTTCCTTATGTCCGCCATGTCGTCGTTGAGAGTGGGAATGACGAGGTAGACGATCTCCAGCCAGACGCCGCTTTGACGGACGATCTTGATGGCCTCGAGGACGGGCTGGAGGTCGCCACGGACAAAGGATTTATAGAAATCCTGAGTAAATCCCTTGAGATCGATTTTGATGGCATCCACCGCCCGGGTCAATTCCTTCAACGGCTCGGGATTGACGTAGCCACCGCTGACGACGACGCTTTTGATCCCCAAGCGGCGCGCTTCGGCGGCCGTGTCGATCATGTATTCATAGTAGACGATGGGTTCGGAATAGGTGAAGGCGATGGACGGACAGCCGTTCTTGCGAGCGGTTTCCGCCGCCGCCCGGGGCGGCAGGTTGAAATTCTCGATTTGCTCGGGCCGGGCCTGGCTGATCTCCCAATTCTGGCAGAATTTGCAGTGGACGTTGCATCCGGCCGTGGCCAGCGACAGGGCGTTCGTCTTGGGCAGGACGTGGAAAAATGGTTTCTTCTCAATCGGGTCGACATTCAGGGCGCAGGCTTTCCCATAGACCAGCGTGTAGTATGTACCCCCGTCGTTTTCACGGACTCCGCAAAATCCCCGCTCCTTGTCGCCCAAGAGGCACCGGCGCGGGCAAAGCCCGCATTCGATCTCGCGGTCGGGGAGTCGCTTATAATAGCGGGCTTCGACATGCGAAAGGTCGGGTTGTCCGCCGAAAGCGTAGAGATCCCCCAGCGTCCGGCCCAGGCCTCCGCCGATTGCCAGCCCGGCTCCGGCGGCAGTATGGATGAAGCGCCGTCGTTTCATTACACCGATTCCTCGATGATTTGGACCCCGGCTGCCGTCGCCCGGCCCAGCCCCAGCCGGGCCGCCGTTTGCAGATAGCCCGGGGCGCGCTCGTCCTCCTCGAGCGAGGGCAGGCCCTTAGCCCGGCGCAATCGTTCGACGATCTGCCAGCCGACAAAATCCGTGGCCGCCGGGTCGAGGCCGAAAACGAGCGTTTCCAACCGCTCGGCCCACTTGGCGTGATAGGAGGGGCCTTTATGGAACTGGACGGTCAGCGCGTCGAGGATGGTCAACCGATGCTTGGTTTTAATCGGAGGAGCGTCGAAAAGATCGGCGATAAAAGGGTCGCAGTGATCGTCGTGATATTTGTTGGGATTGTGGATGGCGCCGAAATAATTCTTCATCCCGGCCGTGATCCCGGCCAGTCCGTGATCCTTGAGGACGGCGAAGCTCACCGAAGCGGTCACCAGTTCGGCTTGGATGGCGGAGAAACGGCTTCCGATGCCGCGGTGCTCCAGGGGATCTTTTTTGTATCCCGCACCGGCCGTGTCCGTACCGAATACGCGGAACTCCGTCCCGCTGTTGTTGAGGCGATAGCCGGCGTCCTTGAGCTCGCGATTGGACCGCTCCCAGATGGTGATGGCTTTTTCCGCCAATCCGGCCCGGACCAGGAGACGGGCGAAGGGGAGGGCGACTTCGGGGCCGGTGGACAGCCGGCGTCCGGCGATGCCGTTGATTTTGACCCCGACACGATCGGCCGGGGAAAAGATCGCAGCTAGACCGGCCGGGGCGGAGGATTGCCCGGTGAGCAGACGGAGGCCCCATTCATGCATCCGCCCCAGAGCCGCCGCGTCGACCTTCCCATCGGGAGACAGCGCTCCCGGGCACCGCACGACGACAACTTTGGAGGCCTCCATGATGTTTCACGGTAGCCCAGGGATGGCCGGAAGTCAATATGCGTGCGGGAGCGCTTGCCAGGAATCTTTTGTCCATTTATAGTAGGGGTGCCTGTCGGCTTTCAAGGAGACATCTCATGCCTGAAACGTCCCGAAAAAAGTATTTATTGATCCTGATTCTGGTGATGATTACGGGAGCGGCGGCCTGGACCGCGGTTTCCGCCGCGGCGCCGGGGGCGACGATCGCTCTCCTCCCCCAGCTTCCGGGCTGGACGTTTTCCGAAGAGGCTAAGCTCTACGGTCCGGAATCGCTGTTCGAGTACATCGACGGCGCGGCCGAATCATACATCAGCTACAATTTCATCGACGCGGCGGTCGGCCAGTACAAGCCGGCTTCGGGCGCGTCGACCATGACCGCCGAAATCTACGACATGGGCTTGCCGATGAACGCTTTCGGGATCTACACCGCCGAGCGGTACACGGAGAGCACGTTTCTTGCCATCGGCGTCCAGGGTTATATCGAGGATGGATCGCTGAATTTCCTGGCCGGGCGGTATTATGTCAAGCTCATGGCTTATGAAACCGGCGCCAAAACCGCTGAGATCCTCAAGGCCTTTGCCGCGGAAATCCTGAAAAAAATCGGTGACCCGGGCGGCTTCCCCCCCGTTCTCAAGTCGTTTCCCCGCCCGGGTCTCGTTCCCAACAGCGAGAAATACATCCTCAAGAATTTCCTGGGGCTGGAGTTCTTAAAAAACGGGACGGTCGCTTCCTACAAGCTGAGCGGCCGGGATGTCGATGGGTTCGTCATGGAATTCGCCTCCGATGCCGAAGCCGCCGCGATGCTGCAGCGATACCTGGACAAGGCCGCGGCGAATAAAATCGTCCCCGAAAAACAAGGTTCCCTGTTCCATCTGAAGGACCCCTACCTGGCCCATGTATTCATCGGTAAAGCGGGCCGTTTCCTCTACGGGGCGACCAAGGTCGAGGACGCCATCCTGGACGAGGGCGGCAAACTCGCGGCCGGGCTGGGCGCGAATCTGCGGCTTCCTTGACTCTCCTCCGGGCTCGGCGCTGATCCGCTCCCGAGCGGGGCTTGATTGAAATCCCCCGCGCTCTCAAACCGGGAGGGCGATTCTTTTTTTCCCGCTGTAAAAATTTTTCTATTTGCAGGCCGGGAGACAGACCCGGAAGCCCGAGGTGGCCTAGAATTATCCGCATCGTTCATCGTCCGGATTGAGAATGAGTTCGCCCTGCCCGGAAAAGATCCTTACGCCCAAGAGTAATCCGAGACTCAGAAAACTTGTAAGGCCGGCTAAGAATCGATGCGGAGAATCCATGGCCCCTCCATATTCCAGTGGAAAAAAGATAAGCCCAAATGCGGATGGATGTCATCCGATATAATCCCCGATATTATCGCCCCAAAATTGCCGATAGAAGCTTTCTTCCCTGGATGATCACAAAGTCGGGTGATGTTATTGCGGTATTCACGGTATTCGCAGCGATGTTGAGGCGATTGACATCGCTGCAATGATGGCGATATAGTTCCGGCGTGGCTGGGTGAATTCATCGTCCGGAGCGGGCCTTTGTTATCCCGCGGGAAAAGCAAATTCCTGACCGTCAAGGGAGGTTCCATGATTGATATGATGGCCGTCGCCGCCGGGTTTATTATAGAACTGCCCATTTTTCTTGCGCTGGCCGCCCTCCTGCGGAAAAAACACCCCGACGACAAGCCCGTGCCCAAGGAAGCCAAATCCCTGGCCTGGGTCCTGGCCGTCATCCTGGCCGCTCTTTTTTTCGTCGACGTCATTTCCGGTGCGCCGCTGACTTATATGATCATCTTTTTAGTCCTGGGACTCATCGTCTGCGCCGGAACGGCCCGCCGCCCGATCATCGCCGGCTTTCTGTTGATCGCCTGGCTGTTCGCCAGCTATGGTTTCTTCATGGCCGTGCGGTGGGAATGGTCGTTCGATGACGGCTACCGGACCGTGCATAACCGCCCGGCCTTGATGGACGTCTCGATTTCGGTCTACGGCGGCCGCCTTTTCCACTCGGTATTGTTCCCGGCTTTTGACGGGATCGCCTTCCGGCCCCCGTATGAATTGAGTGTTCTCCTGCTTGTCCCCGACAGCCCCAAAGGGACTCCGTATCGCGTGTTCAATCTCCAATTCAAGGAAGACCGCGGCCAGGCCCGGACTTTGAAAATAGAGAGCGAGAAGGGTCCGATTGAGGAGCTCCGAGGGACGATCGGACAGGAGGGCTTGCCCACGGACATTAACTTCGATCCGAAAATTCACTTCCGGTCCAAGATCGATTCCCGGGCTTCGTTCTTTCTATTCGAATTCGATGTGGCGCTCGACCTGCCGGGCGGCGCCCAGACGCAGCATGTCGAAATCAGTGTCTTCCGCGGGACAAAGACGACCTTGACCTGGGAGCCTTTCGATCTTTAGAAGGGGGAATGGATAAGTCGGCGCCTTGCCTGTACTCATGGAGAAATGGAAAGTCTCCATGAGTGAGGAGGTTTATGCCTTTGTGAAGGCCTTCAGCTGCTGATACTCCTCCTCCAAACGGGCGAAGGCTTTTTTCGCGGCGGCCGGATTTTTCTCCTGGCCGGCCGTCTCCATGGCCGATGCCGCCTCCAGGAGGCCGGGGAGGCTGAGATTGGCCGAAGAGCCCTTGAGGCCGTGTCCGAGGGTCCGCACTTCCCCCATGTTACAGGCGGTGATGGCGGCCCGAAGCCCGGCTATTTTCGAGGCGTATTCATCGTCGTAAAGGGCCAGCAGTTCGTTCAGGAAGTCGACGTCGCCGCCGATCCTGTCCAGGGCTTCCTCGCGGAGGAAGGGGAGGGGCCGATCACTTTTTTGGGGAGGCATGAGCGGGTCCTTTTCCGGTCGTTCGTTTCCTGGCCGGAGGAGCGATGATGACCCGGTCCCGGCCTGAACGTTTAGCTTCATAAAGTGCCTGGTCGCCGGCCCGGATCAGGCGTTCGGCCGTCGGCCGGGTCATGTTTTCGGTCGCAGCACATCCGATCGACAAGGTGAATCCCAAAGGCTGACCCTTGAATCGAGCCGGTTTCCGGATGCAGCCGTCGCGGAGGCGTTCGGCGATATTCGCGGCGGCTTTGATTCCGCAGTCCGGCAGGACGATGATGAATTCGTCCCCGCCGTAGCGGCCGATCCGGTCGTACGGCCGGATATGTTCCTGAAGCCGGGCGGCCAGCGTAGTCAAAACCTTGTCGCCCGCCTGGTGCCCGCACGTGTCGTTGATCGCCTTGAAATAATCGACATCCATCATGATGACGCCGGTCGGGGTCTTTTGACGGACCCCTTGGGAGAGCGCGTCGCTCAGGAATTGCAGAATCGTCCGCCGGTTCCAGAGGCCGGTCAGCCCGTCTTTCGTGGCCAGTTCGAACAGCCGTTTCTGGCTGTTCAGGAGCTTGTCCTCGAGCTCGACGATGCGGCGTCCCGTTTGCAGGCGAGCTTTCAGTTCCTGGAATTTGACCGGCTTCGTCATGTAATCATCGGCTCCCGCTTCGAGGCCGGCGATGATGTCCTGCGGGTCGTCCCGGGAAGTCAGGAGAATGATATAGGTATAGTTTTCATTTGTCTTGCTGCGGAGACGGCGGCAAAGATCGGGTCCGTTCGCTTCGGGCATCTCCCAATCGAGAATAGCTAAACGGATCTTGGGGTCCTGGAGTCCTTTCCAGGCCTCGGAGCCGTTGCCGGCGGGAACGGTTCCGAATCCCCAGCCCTGGACGGTCTTATTCATGATTCGGCTGGAGATGGGGTCATCCTCGGCGATCAGGATCCGCAAGGAGCTGGGGGGGGCGGGCGGCGGGGAAAAAGGCAGCAGGAGGTCTCTCTTTCGGCGGGGAAGAGGGGCAGTTTCCGCGGCGTCGATCATGGGGTTGGTTGTTCCTTTCACGGTCCATCATGCTTCAAACAGGAACGCAGGTCAATCGCCGGGGGGGATGATCCCGGGGGGGGAGATAGAATCCCCTAAAGGCGCTCCAATTTACTTTATCCCGCCCCTTTTATACAATATCCTCGTGGACAAAAACAAAGCCTTGACCGTATCCGGCGTCCTGATGTCGATTTTTCTCCTTGGCGTTTTCCTTCGTCTGGCCAAATCGTTCCTCATTCCGTTCGTCCTGGCCCTATTCATCTATTTCGTCATCTCTCCTCTTCTCGACCTTTTAACCGGGTGGAAAATTCCGCGCACCGTGGCCGTCGGGATCATTCTTCTCGTGACTGCCCTGGTCCTTTACCTGACGGGCGTGATGTTCTACGAAAGCGGGAAGAGCTTCGCTTCGGAGATTCCCAAGTACGGCCAGAAGCTCGGCGTTCTGATCGATTCCCTCCGACAGACGTTCCATATGTCCGCGACGAAGTGGGATCCTCTGACATGGCTCCAAAGCATGGACATCGATAAGCTCGGCTCGGTGGCCCTGACGTCGCTCGGCACGTTCCTATCCTTTCTTTCCAACTTGTTTCTGGTCATCATCTTTCTCATCTTCATGCTGGCCGGTCGGGGCAAAATCAACGAAAAAATCGCCCGGTCCTTCTCCCCCCACCGGGCCTCCCAGTTGGGCGGGATCATCCGCAATATCGACGCCCAGGTCCAGAAATATCTGGCCATCAAGACGGCGGTCAGCATCTCTTCGGGAATCCTGACGACTTTCATCCTGATGGCGTTCGGGGTCGATTTCGCCGTCGCCTTCGGTTTCATCACTTTTCTTTTAAATTACATCCCCAATATCGGCTCTTTCATCTCCAAGGTTTTTCCCTTTCTCATCGCTCTTGTCCAGTTCGGCTCCTTGTGGAGGGCGGTCTGGATCCTTGTCATCCTGACGGTCGTCGACGCGATCACGGGTATGATCATCGAACCCCGCCTTATGGGCCGGGGCTTGGGGCTGAGTCCGCTGGCCATCCTTTTCTTTCTTTTCTTCTGGGGCTGGTTGTGGGGAATTCCGGGCATGATCCTGGCCGTACCCATCATGGCCGTCCTCAAGATCATCTTCAGCAATTTTCCGAGTTTTAAATTCGTCGAAGCCCTGCTCAGCAAGTAGGCATTCCCCCGCGTCCCCCCGGACGACCGGGGCGTCACAGAATGAGCGGCTTTCTTTCCCGATCCTCCGGCCCGGGGTTGAATTGGGCCAGAATCCGTTCGAGGTATAGACGGCCGGATGGATTGTCGCGGGCTGCCGAACGGGCGGCCAGGATAAGCCGATCGAGAACGCGGATTTTTTCCCGGCCGGTGTACCCCTCGCGGCCTCCGGCCAGAATGACCGATCGTTCGAATCGGCAGGCCTCCAGGGCCGCGAGAACGGCTTCTCCCGTCGCCCGCCGGGGTTTGCGGTCGGCTTCGGACAGGACAATCAAGACGCCGGTTCGGCTTAGTTTGTCCCTGGCGTATTCCAAGGCCAGGATGGAATCGGCATCGTTGAATGATGGATCGAGGCGGGCCGCCTCGGCCAGGGGGGCGTCGGCGTGGAGAGCCAGCCAGGCCAGCCGCTCATCGCGCAGAATGTCCTCGCCCGATGGCGCGGCCGGGACCGGAGCGCCGGACGGTTTTTTCAGAGTGCGCCTGTCCTGGTAGGGTTTATGCCGTTCACGGTGAGGGCACGCCGGCGGGCAATGGAGTTCTCTGTCCCGCATCGTCCCGCAACAGACCGGACAGATCGTGCCGCCCAGGGCGGGGCAACCGCGCTTGGCTTTCCGGGTGCGGCACTGCGTGCACTTAGCCATGCCGGATCACTTTTCGACGATGAAGGTTTCCGAGGTGAAGGATTTGATCTTCTTGCCCATGAAGCTTTTCAGGGCGGACTCGGCGGCTTTCTGCTCGGCGGCTTTGCGCGACGGTCCTTTGGCCCTGGCGAGAAGCGTCCGGTTGGAGTACACCTCGATGATAAAAACCTTGTCGTGGTCCGGGCCCGAGACGGATGCAACCTTGTAATGCGGGGCGGGCAGGTCCTCTTTCTGGAGATATTCCTGAAGAGCTGATTTGTAATTATCCACGGTATATCCGGTTGTCTTCACCTTCTGGAACGTCGATTCCAGGACGGGGAGGAAGAACCCCCGGGCCGCTTCAAACCCGCCGTCCAGGTAGATCGCGCCGACGACGGCTTCGAAAACTCCGGCCAGGATGGTGGACTTTTTCCGGCCGCCGCTGCGCTCTTCGCCCCGGCCGAGATGGATGTGCTTGTCCAGGTTGATCTGTTTGGCGAATTCGCATAAGGCCACGGTCGAGGCGGCCGAGGACTTGAGCTTGGACAAGTCGCCCTCGGTCATGCCCTCGTAGGACGAGTAGAAAAAGTCGGCCGTGATGAGGCCGATGACGGAGTCGCCCAGAAATTCGAGAAGCTCGTTGTCCCGTGTCTTGGCCAGATTTTCATAGGCGAACGAACTGTGGGTCAAAGCCTGTTCGAGCAGGTCCTTGCGGCGGAAGAAATACCGGACCTCGTTCTCCAAAGCGGTCGAGCGAGGGGCGGCCGCATTGGATGCGGGCGCGGGCGTGGGGCCGGGCTGGGGCCCTGGTTCCGCCGGTCGGGCTTCCTGTTGCGGCCGCCTTCCCGACCCGGAGGATGACCGGCCGGATTTCCGCTGCCGCGATTGCGGCTGGCGCTGATGCCGAGGTTGAGGGCGAGGTTGAGACTGATGAGGGGAAGGAGAGGGCGGCAGCGGCTTGGCCGCCGGAGGAGGAGGAAGCGGCGTTCGTTCGGGTTGAGGAAGGGGATCGGACGGACGCTGATCCTGCGGCAATGGAGATTTCGGTTTGCGGAAAATTCTCATGACAGCTCCTCTGATGGAATGAGCCGGCCGCCGACGATGGTTCGGACGGGCGCTCCCTTGAGCGTCCATCCGTCGAACGGCGTATTGCGGCTTTGCGACCGGAAGGATCGGCTGTCGACGACGATCGGCCTGTTGAGGTCCAGCAGGGTCAGATCGGCGTCGGCGCCCGGGGCGATCCGGCCTTTGGTTTCGAGACCGAGGATCCGGGCCGGATTTGTGGACCACAAGGCCACGAACCGGTCGAGAGTCAAATGTCCACGATGGACCAGGCGGTCGAGAAGAAGGGATACGGCGGTCTCCAGCCCCACGATACCGAAAGGAGCGGCTTCGATCCCGGCGGCCTTTTCCGTTTGAGTATGGGGAGCGTGATCCGTGGCGAAAACATCGATCGTCCCGTCCCTAACGGCGGTGAGCAAGGCCTCCACGTCCGCGGCCTCTCGGAGAGGAGGATTCATTTTGAAATTCGGGTCCCGCGGCTCGAGTTCGGCGTCGGTGAGGAGAAGGTGGTGGGGTGTCGCCTCGGCCGTGACCCGCACGCCGCGGCGCTTCGCTTCGCGGACGAGACGGGCGGCCCCGCGCGTGCTCAAGTGGGCGATATGGATCCGGACCCGAAGCGCTTCGCTCAGGATCAGGTCGCGGGCGACCATGATGTCTTCGGCCGCGGCGGGGATGCCGGAAAGCCCGAACCGGGTCGCGTTCGGGCCCTCGTTCATGATTCCCTTTCCGGCCCAAGCGGCATCCTCGCAGTGATCGGTGATGAGAGCGTCGATTTCGCGGGCCGCCGTCATCGCCCGGCGCATGAGTCCGGAGTTTTGAATGCTTCGGCCATCGTCACTAAAGGCGATCGCCCCGGCCGCGGCCAAAACGGCCATGTCCGTCAGCTCGCTTCCCTCCAATCCGACCGTCAAGGCGGCGATGGGGAAAACGTTGACGACCGCCTGCCGAGCCGCCCGTTCGAGGATGAAACGGGTGATTCCGGCGTTGTCGTTGGCGGGGGAAGTGTTAGGCATGGCGCAAATCGAAGTGAACCCCCCGGCGGCGGCGGCCCGGGCACCCGATGCGATCGTCTCCTTGTGGGTCTGCCCGGGTTCCCGGAGATGGACGTGCATGTCGATGAATCCCGGCGCGACGACAAGGCCGGTCGCGTCGATCGCTTCGGCTTCAGCGGCGACGATAGCCGTTCCGAGGGCGGTGATCCGCGAGCCCTCGATGAGCACGTCGAATATCCCGTCCGTTCCCGACGCGGGGTCGACGACCCGTCCGTTCCGGATGATCAATCGCATTCGGAATCCATTCCCTCAGCGCTTCCGCGCCCGGGCCTGACCCTTGACTTTCAGTCCGGACGCCTCGGTGATCAAGACTTCGTCGATCTTGTCGGTTTCCTTCAGACGGACCTGGACGATCTCGCGCCGCGAAGTGGGAAGCACCTTTCCGACATAATCGGCTCGGATGGGAAGCTCTCGGTGGCCCCGGTCGATCAGGACGAGGAGTTGGATCGTCGCGGCCCGCCCCTGATGGAACAGGGAATCCATGGCCGCCCGGATAGTCCGGCCGGTGAAGAGGACATCGTCCACCAGGATGATGTCTTTTTTTGCGATGGAGAAGGGGAGCGCTTCGGGGGGCCCGGAGCGACGCTCCCCGCTGCTGGGAAGATCGTCCCGATACCCGGTGATATCCATGGGGCCGACGGGGATCGAGACCCCTTCCATTTCGGCGATCAGCCGGGCGATGCGCTGGGCGATAGGGAGTCCGCGGGTTGGAATTCCGACGATGACGAGATTATTCAGATGGCGGTTGCGCTCGAGGATTTCGGTGGCCATCCGGAAGAGAACGCGACTGATCCTTGCGGCGTCCATGATCCCGGCTTTGATCTTCTCTTTCATGGTCATGCTCCTGCCCGGTTAAAAAGTCCCCTTTTATATATCACTTCGCGGGGCGGGCCTCAAATGGCGCGGCGGGACGACAAGTTCGGAAATATGCGCGGGCGTTGGCGGAGTCCTTCTCGACCTGCCGGCGAAGCGCCGTGACGTCGGGAAATTTCTTTTCATCCCGCAGTCTTTTAAGGAAAGCCAGGCCGATCGAAGCTCCATAAAGATCGCCGTCGAAATCCAGAACATGGGTTTCGAGGGTGACCTGATGCGTTCGGAACGTGGGCCGGACGCCGACACTGGTGACGGAGGGGTGAACCCGCCCTTCCCAGACCAAGTTCGTCACAAAGACCCCTCGCGGGACGAGCTCGTTGGGAGTGACGAGGTTGGCCGTGGGGAAACCCAATCGGCGGCCGCGCTTTTCCCCTCCGACAACGTCGCCTTCGATGGTGAAGGGATGCCCCAGAAGCATGTTGGCCTGTTCAACTCGGCCCCCGATCAGGAGGTCGCGGATGCGGCTGGAGCGGACGATGCGGCCCCGGTGCTTGACGTGGGGAACGGCGCGGACGGAAAACCCTTCAACCCGGCCCCGCCGGCGCAGGTCAACGACGGAGGCGGCCCGGGCGCGGCCGAAGCGGAAATCGCGCCCGACGACGACGAGGCGGACATTGAGGCCGTCGCGAATAACATCCCGGATGAACACATCTCCCGGAATCCGGGCGAACGCCCGGCTGAACGGCAGGACGATCGCCGCGTCGATTCCCATCCGGCAAAGCCCCTCCAGCCGCTGGTCGAGCGTTTGGAGCATGCACAGACGGGCCGGTCCGAAGACTTTTTCGGGGTGCGGCGCGAACGTCAGCACGCAGGCGGGCAGAGCGCGGGCGGCCGCCTCCTTTCGCAGGCGTTCGATGATTCTTCGGTGCCCGAGATGAAGCCCGTCGAAATTGCCCAGAGCGACGGCCCTGGGGGCGGGCGGAGCGGGAATTTCATCGAGGGAGCGGAAAACATCCATGCGGGGGAATCTCAGGTTCTGAGGATGTCGGCCTTCTGCATGTAATGCATCTTGAGCTGAACGAGACAGGATTCGAGGAGCCGCCCCTCTTCCTCCTGGAGGGCCCCTTTCGTCCGTTCCTTGAGCAGGTCCAGGAGGTCGATAAGACGTTTGGCGTATTTGAGATCGGCTGTTGTTTCGCCCTTCAAGGGATCTTCCATCAGACCGAGTTTGACCAGAGTTTGGGTGTAGAAAGGGATGATGATCGAACCGAACTCACAGGGCGGCAGGAATTCCTTCGGCTCCTCGGTCGAGCCCCCCGTTCCGGCGTCCGCGGGCTTGTTGCGGTCCTCATCCATGGATCGGATCTCCTCTTGACGTTGTTCGCTCTCATGTTACACGCACCCCCCGAAAAACTCAAGGAGGGCTCGGGGTGGAGGGGGCCAAACACGCGCGTTTTCCCCGCACCCCTCGTACAAATTTCCATTTTGTGTGGGTAGGTATGGCGGCACGGTGTTCGGCCGACGGCGAAGCCGCGCGGGTTTAGCCGTTCCTAGCCGTTTTCGAGGGGAGCCGGATCGGAAAGAATCCGGCGTGCCTTGCCGTCCTATGCTTTAGCGTAGGACCGGCGAAGATGTCCGATGCCGTTTTTTCCTGCGGAAAAAACGGTAGCAGTTCTGAGCCGCCGAGAAAACGGCGTGGGAACGGCGTGAAAAACCCGCGCCGCCGGGCCGAATACCGTGCGGCAAGCCACACGGAATGGAAGAGGGACTCTGTTTTTCAATTCTCAGGTTCGCGTTTTTTATCGCTCCGCGGCCGGATTGCGGTTCTTTCGCGGGCCGGACTCGGGGTATAATGCGGCGGAACGAACAGGAAGGAAAATCCGCCATGAAGGACAGTTCCCAAGTCGGAGAGAAGTTTCAGCGTCTTGTCGGGATCCTGGCTGCTTTGCGCGGGCCGGGGGGTTGCCCCTGGGACCGGGAGCAGGACGAGCGTTCGATCGCCGATTACTTCCTCGAGGAAGTGTTCGAAGCGGTGGACGCGCTTTTTCGGAGCGACCCCAAAGCTCTGGCTGAGGAGCTGGGGGATGTCCTTATGGAGGTTGTTTTCCTGTCCCAAATATTCGAAGAAAAAGGGGAGTTCGACGTTTCCGACACCCTGGACGGAATCAACGAGAAGTTGATCCGCCGCCACCCTCATGTTTTCGGCGGCGAGAAGGCCGAATCGGCCGCCCGGGTCCTGGACATCTGGGTCCGGCAAAAAAAGGCGGAGAAGAAGAGGTCTTCCCATTTCGAAGGGCTTCCGACAACTGCGCCCGCCCTATTGGCCGCTTTCCAAATCGGCCGGCGGGCGGCTCAATTCGGGTTTGATTGGCCGGCCCCATCGGATGCTTTGGAAAAGGTCCGGGAAGAGCTTGCCGAGATCGAAGAAGCTTTGAAAACGGGCCCGGGCGAAGCCGTTGAGGAGGAAATCGGGGACGGACTTTTTGCCCTGGCCCAGGCCGCTCGATTGGCCCGGATCAACCCGGAAATCGCCCTGCGTCGGGCCAACGCCAAGTTCATGGCCAGGTTTGCCGCCTTGGAAGCCGGGCTGGGACAAGGGGGGAAGGCTCTGGGCGAATCGACACTTGAGGAGATGGAAGCCGTCTGGAACGATGTCAAGAAGGGGACGCCGTGATCGTCCGGCCGCAGTTTTGACTTATCTTCCCCGGATGGATTACTATAAAACCATGAAACGAACGGTTGTTTTGGTTTTCTTGGCCGTTTTGGCCCTGTCCTCCATCGGCTGTTTCGAAACGGGCAGCGATGTCACCTTCGACAACCGGTCGACTTATTCCGTGGCCATTTGGCCTAATGTGCAGACATGGCAGGCCTTCGCCCTGGCGCCAGGAGAAAAGAAAACCATCAAGATCGAATTCGAATACGTTAGTTTCTTCTACGATCCCATCGATTTTATCTTCGCCGATTTTCTCGACGCCAAGACGATTATTTTCCGGGACCGGCCGCTTTCCGCTCTTTCCGGAAAATAAGTCCGGCCTTGATGAAGTCGTCCAGGCCGCCGTCCAAAACCCGCTCCGTATCGCTCGTTTCCAGGCGCGTCCGCGTATCCTTGATCATTTTGTAGGGGTGCAGGACGTAGGACCTGATCTGGTTTCCCCAGGCGATGTCGGTCTTGGCGTCCTCCAGTTTGTCGATTTTTTCCCGCTTCGTGCGCTGTTGCAGTTCATACAAGCGCGACTTGAGGACTTTCATGGCGGCGGCCTTGTTTTTATGCTGGGAACGCTCATTTTGGCATTGCGTGATGATACCGGTGGGGAGATGCGTGATCCGCACGGCCGAATCCGTGGTGTTGACGTGCTGACCGCCCTTGCCGCCGGCGCGATAGGTGTCGATCTTCAGCTCGTCCGGGCTGATGACGATCTCCACGTCATCGTCGACCTCGGGATAGACAAAAATCGCGGCGAATGAGGTGTGACGCCGTTTGTTGGCGTCGAACGGAGAGATGCGGACCAGGCGGTGAACGCCGATCTCCTGGCTCAGGTTGCCGAACGCATAATCGCCCTCGATCTGGACGGTGGCGCTCTTGATTCCCGCTTCTTCCCCCGGCATCAGGTCGAGAACCTCGGCTTTATACCCCTTGCGTTCGGCATAGCGGAGATACATGCGCAGGAGAATGGAGGCCCAGTCCTGCGACTCGGTTCCGCCGGCTCCGGGGTGGATGGTCAGAATGGCGTTGCGCTCGTCATCGGCATCGGTGAACAGAGCCTGAAACTCGGCTTCCTCCAGCCGTTTGGAGAAGGCGTCCAGGCTTTGTTCGAAGTCCTGGTCGACGGACTCTCCCTCCTTGGCCAACTCGATAAGAACGTCCAGGTCTTCCTTCCGGCTGTACAGAGAGGATAGAAACTGGACTTCGCGCTCGAGACGGCGTTTGCCTTGCAGAAGGGGCAGGGATTTTTTCTGATCCTGCCAGATTTCCGGCGTGGATAATTCCCGGTTCAGGGATTCGAGTTCGATTTTTTTGGAAGCCAGGTCAAAGAAAACCTCGGATTTCCTCGAACTTGGCGAAGCATTCGCGAGCTTTCGCTTCCAGGTCGGAAAAACGGCCGGTTGTGGATGAGGCGTTTGGGGTCATGTGCGTCTCTTGAAAAGTGCCGGAATAAGAAGATTAACTTTTGACCAGGAAATAATCGGTCTTTTTCTTTTTGGTCGCTTCGATCAGTTTGGCCTTGGCCTCTTCGGCCTCGGACTTGGTCCTGTAGGGACCGATACGGACGCGAAAAACCGCCGGTTTATCCGTCAGCGGCGGTTCAACGAGGAGGGAAGGGAAGCCGTCTTGGGCGAGTTTAGCGGCGAAATTCGAAGCGGCCGGCTTGTCGGTGACGGCCGCAACCTGGACGAACCAGATGCCGACGGATTTAGCGGACGGCGATAAATCTATTTCCTTTGGTTTTTCGGCGACCGGTTTGAGCCCGGCGGCCGGTTTGTCGGGGCCCGCGGCTTCGGACTTGGCTTTGGGGGGGAGGTCGGTTTTCGATTCGGCATTCTTGGCCGTTTGGGCGTGCGCGTCGAGCTCGTTTTGAATGATGTTTTTCCCGCCGGCGTCCGGCGCGGACGGAATCCGGGGGATGACCGTCTCGGTTTTAGCCGGTCCGGAAACGGAGTTTGTCGCCAGGGCCGTCTTTTTAGCTCCTATCGAGATTCCCAGAAGGAAGACGAACGCATTGAGGGCCAGAACCCCCAGGAAAACGCCCACCAGTTGCGGCGTGCTGAATTGGAGTTCACGCGAGTGCTTAGACATGGTTTTGTCCGATGATCGATGTCTTCATGTTGATTTCATTATAGAAAGCCATTCCGAGCATGTCAACCGACATCTGTCCCCGGCTTGACTTTTCAGGGGGGAATATTTAAAGTGATTCTTTCCACGAAGGAGCTTTTCATGATCAAGAACGATATCGCCCTGATGATCGAGAAGAAGTCCGATTTCAATGCGGCGAAATCTTTATTGATTGTGGAGGCCGTCCTCGATGCTTTGAAGGAAGCGTTGGCGGCCAAGGAAAAAGTCGAAATCCGCGGTTTCGGGAGCTTCAAGGTCGTAGCCAAGAAGACGGGGTATGGCCGCGACATCCGGCGGAAGAAACAGATTCACATCACCGAGGGCAAACGCATCAAGTTCCGTTGCGGCCAGGAACTGAAAAGCATCCCTTCCGAGTGATCCTCCGTTACCGCGGGACGTCGGGAGCGGCGCGGCCGCGATTCCGATCGCGGGGAAGGGAATGATCATGGCGTACAAAGTCCGGCCTCTTTCTCCCGACGGTTTGAGGACATATCCGATCCGTTCCCGGACGAGCGAAGTCGTCATCGGCGATTTCGCCAAGCCCCTCCCGCCCGGAGCTTCCTTTACCGCATTTCTTGAATCCCTCCCCTCGTTCCTGGCGGCCAAGGACTTCCGTGCTTTTGCGGCCCTGTGCCGGAGGGCGAAAGCCAAGCCGAAGCCCCTGTTGTGGGCCATGGGCGCTCATGTCATCAAAGTCGGGTTGAGTCCGGTGCTTATCGACCTGATGAAGAACGGCTGGATTTCGGGGCTGGCCCTGAACGGAGCCGGGATCATCCACGATTTCGAGATCGCCTTCGCCGGGCGGACATCGGAGGATGTCGAAACGCAGATCCGGGACGGGCGCTTCGGTATGGCCGAGGAAACGGGCGATTTATTGAACAAGGCCATCCGGTTCGGAGCGGACGATGGTTTAGGGCTTGGTGAAGCCGTCGGGCGGATGATCGCCCTGTCCCGCTTTCCCCACCGCGACCTCAGCCTCCTGGCGACCGCTTATCGCTTGAAAATTCCGGCCACAGTTCATGTGGCCGTCGGAACCGATATCATCCATTTCCATCCCCAAGCCAGCGGGGACGCCATCGGCCGGACGTCGCTCCGGGATTTTTTCCTTTTCAGCGGCCTGGTCCGGAAACTGAACGGCGGCGGCGTGTTCCTCAATGTCGGTTCGGCCGTTCTCCTGCCGGAAGTTTTCCTCAAAGCCGTGTCCCTCATCCGGAACAAGGGTCTCCAATTGGATGGATTTTCCACGGCTGTCTTCGATTTTCTCCGGCACTACCGGCCTTCGGAGAATGTCACCCGCCGTCCACTGGGGAAAAGAGGCCGCGGGTTCTATTTTGTCGGCCCGCATGAAATCCTGATTCCGCTCCTGGCCGCGGCTCTGAAGGACGTCCGGGATTAAGTCTGCTTCGGCCCGGTTCTTCCGGCGTCCTGGAGCAGGTAAGCCCAGACCGCCTCGGCGCGCGCCAAGGTGTCCTCGAGGGCATCCGACGTATCGATGACGTAGTCGGCGAGTGTCCGCTTTTCTCCCGCCGCCTGCTGGGCGGAAATTCGCAGGAGGGCATCCTCCCGGGTGATCCCGTCGCGTTCCATGAGCCGGCCGATCTGGATTTCCGGCCGGCAATAAGCGACGACAATCCGGTCGAAAAATCCGGACAACCCGGCTTCGAAAATGAGCGCCGCTTCGGACACAAAAATCTCGAAGCGTCCTTCGGCGGCCTGCCGTTCGGCCGCTTCCCGCATGGCCGCGATCACCAAGGGGTGAATGATACCCTCGAGCTCCCGGCGGGAAGCTCGGTCCGCGAATACGACCCGGCCCAGGGCCCGGCGGTCGATCGTCCGGTCGGGGGCGAGAATACCTTCGCCGAAACGGGCGGCGACGGCCTTCCAGGCCGGCCGGCCGGGCGCCATGAGTCGGTGGGCTTCCTCGTCCGCCCGGTGCAAAAAAGCGCCGCGGCGTTCAAAAACGGAAGCGATGACGGACTTGCCGGTGGCGATCCCCCCGGTCAGGCCGACGAGCAGCATGGGGGCGATCGTCTCAGCTCTTGTCGCCGATGAACTTAAAGTCCTTGCTGAAACGGACGGCGACGCCCTGTTTTTTATCTTTTTTGCTGGGTTTTTCCAGGCGGATGGTCAAGCCGCCGACGCGGAGTTTCACCTTTTTGCCTTCGGTGAGCTCTTTGGGCAGATCAATGGTCAGGTTGAGTTTGGAGCCTACAATAAGCCCTGAGTCCAGAAAAAAATAGGCTCCCGTCGAACTGATGTTGTCCAAAGTCGCCTCTTCCTGGAATTCTTTGCCTTGGGCCAGCCGTCCTTTGATCGTGGCCCTTAAGGGGAGATAGAATCGCCATTCCCGTCGGCGATTCAGATCAACAGGAGGGCGGGCGGACTTCCGGGCGGGGCTTTTCTTGGCTTTGGTCTTGGCGACGGGTTTGGTCATGGCGGCTTTCCCACTATCGAAAGATTAAAACAAGGCCGAATTGATCGCGTAGAGCGCGAGCTGGAGGCGGTTATGAGTATCCAGCTTGGCATAAATGCTTTTGATGTGCGAGCGCACGGTATTCTTGCTGATGAACAGCGTCGAGGCGATTTCATCGTTGCTCCGGCCCTGGCCGATGAGCTTCAGGACCCGGAATTCGGTGGGCGTGAGCTGATCGAGGGTTTTTTCCTTCATGTCGCGACCGACGACGGCGATGATGCGGTCCATGATGCTGCTCATCTTGTCCCGGGGCAGCCAGATTTCGCCCTTGTGGATGATGCGGATGGCTTCGGGGAGCTGATTGGCTTGGTCGTTGAGGTCGAAGTAGCCGCGGGCGCCGACATTGATCAAGCTGACAATCTCCTCATGGGAGGGGATATTGCCCAGGATCAGCATTTGGGTTTTGATTGGGTCCTTGGAAACATCCCGGATAGCCTTGCAGACTTCGCGCATATTGGGTAGCGTCTCGATGCTGGCGAAGACGATGACATGCGGCCGGAGTTGGCGCAGCGACTGCATGAAGGAATCGATGGTCGTCTTCTCGACGTTGACGACCTCGATTTCTTCATCGGCCTCGATGGCCCTCAAGATTCCGGATAGTATTAATTCGGAGGGGCAAAAGACGAGGACTTTGATCTTGGCGGTTTCCGCGATGGCGGAATTTTTCTTGTTCATTCTCGCCCCTTTTAGGATTTATTCATCTTGCTATTCCATGGAGGAAACGTATGGTAATCGAACATCCCGGCCATGTCAAATAGGTCGGACGCCGAAAGTTTATACATTCGCGGCGCAAAACCCCGATTTTTAAATCGGGGTACAAAGCGCCGCTCAGTATTAACCCTGGACATGCTCGGGGCTTTTCCGAGCAAGTCCTACGGTTTTTGTAGGATAGACCCCGGGGAATGGGTTTAATTTTCGAGGCGGGGAAAAGGGGCTGCCAATTAAATGGAAAGGGGAATGATGCGGAAGATTTTTTCCAGCCGGAGGGAGATCATTCGGTTCCGCCGGTTCATGGTCTGGTCGGATTTAACCCGGTGGACCGTCCCCGACAAGGCCAGATGGAGAGGCTTTCCCAACAACGGAGTCGAGGGGACCGAAAGCGAAACGGTGAGCTTCGTCCCTACTTTGACCGGGGCGTTCAAGCGGAGAGTGGCTTCCTCGGAGCTGACGCTCGAAAGGAGGGCTCGTTCGGCGAATTCCTCGTTCCGTGCATTCCTTCCGCTGACAAAGGCCGGGAGCGCGAGCTCGAAGGCCCGTTCTTTGCGCGACGGCGGAAACGCCGCCAGATCCTGAATCGGCATAAGATCCCTCATTCGTCCGGCTTGATGATGTATTTGCTGTCGAAATGGACGGTCACTTTCTGGCCGGCGGCGCGTTCGCCGACGGCCTCGATCAGGGCGACACGGCCTTTGATGACGAGTTTCAGGTTCTTGTCCTGGGACAGCTTCTCGGGCAGGTCGATTTGGAGCCTCAGGCGCGAATCAATGGCCACAGGGTTTTTCAAATAGAAAGTCGATCCCTGGTGGTTGATGTATGTCAAGACCGTTTCTTCCCGGAATTCCAGGCCTCGCGCGTTTGTACCGTCGACTTGGGTCGGAAGAGGGAAATTGAACCCCCGTTCCCCGGCATCGAGCGGGGACGATTCACCGACGGCGATTCTCTTCATCATTGGCGCTTCCTCTCGAAAATTCTTTTCATCCTTGGCCAGCATAGGATGACACGGGCGGATGAGGGGGGCAATCACCCCCAAGGGTGAAGGAAAGGGTGAAAAATCGGCCGCGGCCCCTCACCTTCACTCCCTCCGGAAACTCCGCTCGGGTTGACAAGCCGGGCGACGGGGTCTAGAATGACCGAGCATTTTCACCCTGGAGTCCCCCGTGAGCAAAGAAGATCGTTGGGTCAGACAAATTACCCCTAAGACCGAGGATTTTTCCCGTTGGTATCTGGAGATCGTCCAGAAGGCCGAGCTTGCCGATTACACCCCAATGAAAGGGATGATGGTCATCAGGCCTTACGGTTACGCGGTGTGGGAAAACATTCAACGGTTGATGGATCAGCGGATCAAAGCCACGGGCCACGTCAATGCCTATTTCCCCCTGTTCATCCCGGAAAGCTTCCTGCAGAAGGAAGCCGAACACGTCCAGGGATTCTCGCCCGAGGTGGCCTGGGTCACGATCGGCGGCAAGGAAGAGCTCGAGGAAAAGCTGGCCGTTCGCCCGACTTCCGAGGCGATCATCGGTTACATGTACTCGCGCTGGATCAAGTCCTGGCGCGATCTTCCGGTTCTCTACAATCAATGGGCCAACATCGTCCGCTGGGAAAAAGTGACTCGGCCGTTCCTGCGGACGACCGAGTTTCTCTGGCAGGAAGGCCACACCTGCCACGAAACGGCCGAAGAGGGCGAAGCCGAGACGCTCAAGATTCTGGCCATGTACAAGGAATTCTGCGAAACGGAGCTGGCCATCCCGGTCATCGCCGGCCGAAAAACCCTGCGTGAAAAATTCGCCGGCGCCAACATGACCTATGCCATCGAAGCCCTCATGTCCGACGGAAAGGCGCTCCAAATGGGCACCTCCCACAACCTGGGCCAGCATTTCTCCAAGGCTTTCGACATCAAGTTCGAGGACCGCAACCAGACCCTGCAGTATGTCTGGCAGACGTCCTGGGGTACGACCACCAGGATGATCGGAGCGCTGATCATGGCCCACGGCGATGATTCCGGCCTGCGCTTTCCGCCCCGTGTCGCCCCCGTCCAAGCGGTCATTGTCCCGATTCCCGCGGCCGGTTGGAAAGAGACCGTTCTTCCCGTCGCCGTCAAGGCTCGGGAGACGCTTAAAGCCGCCGGCTTTCGGGTCGATCTGGACCTTCGGGAAGAGTTCACCCCCGGCTGGAAATTCTCCGAATATGAGATGCGCGGCGTTCCGCTGAGGATCGAGATCGGGCCGCGCGATGTCAAGAACGGTCAGGCCGTACTCGTCCGCCGGGATCTCAAAACCAAAGAGACCGTGGCCCTGGAAAACCTGGCCGAACGGGTGCCGGTTCTCCTCGACGATATCCAGGCGACCTTGTTCCGGCAGGCCGAGGCGTTTGTGGCCGCGAATACCCATTCGGCCGCGACCTACGAGGAGTTCAAGGACATTTTGGAGAACAAACGGGGTTTCATCTGGGCGGTCTGGTGCGGCGACGAGGCCTGTGAGGATAAAATCAAGTCCGAGACTATGGCCACGATCCGGGTTCTCCCTCTCGAATTCGATGACCGGCCGGTCGAGAACGGCTGCGTTTGCTGCGGTTCGGCGGGAAAAACAACGGCCTTGTTCGCCCGCGCTTATTGATTTGTCGGCGGCGGCGGAGGACCGGTCGAGGGGTATTTTCATTTATGATCGAAGAACGATGTCCACGGCCATGACCGAAACCGCGGAACGGGAGGCGATGGTGGATATCCAAATCGCCTCGCGGGACGTGCGCGATCCGCGCGTCCTGGCCGCTTTGCGCAAGATTCCCCGACATCAGTTCGTTCCCGATATACATCGCCGGCGGGCCTATGCCGACGAACCCCTGCCCATCGGATTCGGTCAGACGATTTCCCAACCGTTCATCGTCGCCGGCATGACCGAAGCCCTGGAGCTTCGCGGCGGCGAACGGGTGCTCGAGATCGGGACGGGATCGGGGTACCAAACCGCCGTTCTGGCCGAGCTCTGCGCCGAGGTCTTCACCGTCGAGACGATCGCGGCCTTGTCGGAAAAGGCCCGGACGACTCTGGATGGGCTGGGTTACAAGAATATCCGTTATCGAGTGGGGGATGGATCCTTCGGCTGGAAGGAATTCGCGCCCTTTGATGGGATTCTAGCGGCCGCCGCCCCCGCCGAGATCCCCCCCGCTCTGCGGGAGCAGTTGAAACAGGGCGGACGTCTGATCCTTCCGGTCGGCGTCGAATTTCAGGAACTGGTGCTCGTCACCCGCGGCGAACGCGGTTTCGAGGACCGCCGGCTTTATCCCGTTCGATTCGTCCCTTTGATTATCAGCGGGCTGTGAGGAGATCGTTGATGAAAAGAACATTCGGTTGGACGCTGTTCCTGGCCTTGGCGGCCGCGGTGTGTTCCGGCGGAGCCCAGGGCCGGGACAAATTCGTTAAGATCTATCTTCCCGACGGAAAATCCGTTACGGCCGAACTGGCCGTGACCGACGAGGAGCGGGCGCGCGGACTGATGCAGCGTGAAAAGCTTCTGCCCGACCAGGGGATGCTGTTTGTCTTCGAGGAAGAGGATTTCCATTCCTTCTGGATGAAAAACACGCTGATCGCTCTGGACATGATATGGCTCGACCGGGAAAAACGCATCGCCCACATCGAGGCCGATGTCCAACCTTGCCGGGCCGACCCCTGCCCCTCCACCACCCCGCGGATGCCGGGCCTCTATGTCCTCGAACTCAAATCCGGCATGGCGGCCGAATTCAAACTCAAACTCCACGATAAGCTGGATTTCATCCTGCCCGTCCGCTGACCCTCGTCAGGGTGCGGAGCGCGGGGGACATGACCGCGCCCAGCGGGGCAGCGCCGCCCAATTAGAAAAACTGGATCTCTTCCGTTCTGTGTGGGTTAATAAAGCGGCGCAGAGTACCGGCCACGGCGAAATCGCGCGAAAAACCCGAAGCCGCCGGGCCGGTCTCCGTGACGCCGGCCGCACAGAATGGAAGAAAGCCGAATAACTGTGCTGCGGCCAGGGGTCCGGACGATTGATTCGCCGGAATCGAACGGCTATAATACCGGTTCGGCAGGGAAGGGCGTCCCCCCCGGGACGCGGTCCGAGGCGATGCCGTTGCTCCGGTTTTCGCCCTGGAAAATAAATAAGGGAGACAGAATATGGCCCCCGAGACTGTTTTTCTTGACCGCAATGAGAACAACTATGGACCGGCCCCCGCTTGCTTTGAAGTCCTTCGATCGTCCGGGCTCGAACATCTGAGCTGGTATTCCAAGGATTTCGCCCGAGGCGTTAAAAGCGCGCTTTCCGAGAGGCTGAGCGCCGCGTTCGAAGTCTCCGAGTCGAGCATCCTCCTGGGCTATGGCGGCGAGGACCTCCTTAAACAGACCGTTCATTGTTATTTGGCCAAGGGTGAGACCATCATGATCCCGTCCCATTCCTGGTGGTATTACAAGGCTATCGCCGCCGAAAAAGGCGGCGTGACCGTCGAGTATCCGATGCTTCCCGGTCCCGATTCCTTTATCTATGATGTCGAAGGCCTCCTGCGGTTGGCCGGAAAGCATAAGCCGAGCGTCGTCCTGATCAGTTCCCCCAACAATCCGACCGGGAACACTCTCGACCTCGGCGATCTTCGCCGCATTCTTCATGAGCTTCAAGATGCCGTCGTCGTCCTGGACGAAGCCTACTGGGGCTTTGGGCATACCCGGACGAACTATGTCAAGGACCTGGTGTCCGAATTCACCAACCTTGTCATCATCCGGACGTTTTCCAAATATTATGCCCTGGCCGGCCTGCGCATCGGTTTCGCCTTCATCAGTCGAGGGCTGACCCAGTTGAGCACATTCAGCGCCCGTTACCTCGGCTACAACCGGCTCTCCGAACGGGTCGCTCTGGCAGCCCTCGATTCGGCCTCCTATTACGCCGGCATCAGCGGCCGTATGATCGAGGACAAGGAAATGTTCTACCGGGAGATCAACCGGATTCACGGCTTCAAAGCCTATCGCTCGAACGCCAATTTTATCCTGGCCGACATCCCTCCCCAGCATAAGGCCGCCTTGAAGGAAGACCTGACCCGCCGCGGACTGGCTATCAAGTTTTTTAAGAACGAGCCGTTCTTGGATGATTGCGTCCGCATCACCATCGGGACGCGTGAACAAAATCGCAGTCTCGCCGACGCTCTCGGCGCTTTCGCCGCGGGGAAGGGGATTCTTTGAGTTTTTTCTCCGATTACAAGCGATCACTCAAGCTTGTCGAGGTCGAGGAAATTCCGGACCTCTGTCTCTATCGTCCCCTGGCCTATCTTCTGGTCAAGGCTATTTTCCGAACTCCGATTACACCCAACCAGGTGACGATTTTTTCCATTTTCGTTGGCGTGGCCGCCGGCGTGGGATTCGGATTGGGGACGGTGAAGACCGTCAAAACCGCCGCCCTGCTCTATGCTTTTTCCGTCGTTCTGGACTGCGCGGACGGCCAATTGGCCCGGTTGAAGAAAAACGGCACGCGGATGGGGCGCGTTTTGGATGGACTGATCGATTATATCACGGGATTCTCCGCCTACTTGGGCATCGCCATCGGCCTGAAGCCCGAGAACTGGCCGGCCGACCGCTGGTGGCCGCTCATCATCGCCGCCGCGGCCAGCACCATCTTCCATTCGATCACCCTCGATTACTACCGGACGCGGTTCCTCAACATCTTGAAGGGGTTTTCCGAATCCGAGGACGAGGATTATCGCGGCTTCAAGACCGAACTGGCCGCTCTTCGCGCCGCCCGCCGCCGGCCCATCCGTCAGGTCGCCATCGCTTCTTATCTCGGTTATCTCGAGATTCAGAAAAGGATGACGATCCGCTGGCAACCCGACAGCCCGTTGCGCCGCGTCGGGGTCGAGGAATTTGTCGCGACCAATAAAAAAATCCTCCGTTTATGGACGTACCTCGGATCTTCCACTCAGATCACCCTGCTTATCGGGGCGGTTCTGCTCGACCGGATCGGATTGTATTTCTGGGCCATGATCGTCATTCTCAACATTTATGCAGCCGTCCTCTATATCGTCCAGAGCCGCATCGATATCCGCCTCGAACGGAAGACCGGGCCGTGAAGGGCGTCATTCTGGCGGCGGGGACGGCCTCGCGACTGAGGCCGCTCACGGACGCCTCTCCCAAATGTCTGCTTCCGATCGGAAACGGGACGCTCCTCGGACGGACGCTCGATAATCTGGAGACGGCCGGCCTCCGCGACGTCGTCATCGTCACCGGATATCTCGAGGACAAGATCAAGGCGCATGTCCGCGAGCGCTATCCCCGGATCCGTCCGACTTTCATCACCAACTCCGTGTATGCTTCCACCAACAACATCTATTCCCTCTGGCTGGTTCGGGAGGAAATCGTCCGCGCGGGGATGCTGCTTCTGGATTCCGACATTCTCTTCGACTCCGGCATCCTGGAGATCCTCCTTCGGTCGGGCTTTCCCGACTGCCTGGCCCTCAAGAGCGGTATTCCTCTGGGGGAAGAGGAAATCAAGGTTCAGGCCGACGCCGAGGGGAGGGTCCGGAAAATCGGCAAGAATGTCCCGCCGGCCCTGGCCGCGGGGGAGTCCATCGGGATCGAGCTTTTCTCTTCGGATTTGTCGGACGCGCTTTTCAAGGCCATCGGGCGGCGGGTCGCCGCGGGCGACGTCAACACGTTTTACGAGTCCGCCTTTCAGGACGTGATCGACGACGGCGCGGCGATCCGGGCCGTCGACATCGGCGGCCGCCTGGCCGTCGAGATCGATACGATCGATGATTACCGGTCGGCCGAACGCGACATCGTCCCTCTCCTGCCGCGGAGCTGATGCCGGCCGGTCTCCGTCGGGCTTGCCAGGGACGGACCGACGGAATAGACTGCCCTGCATGGAGGACCCATGACCGCAAACCCGGACCCCAAACCCGTCGGCTACCGTTGGGTTGTTCTGGCCGCCTACTCCGTTCTTTCGATCGTCATCGAAGTTCAGTGGTTGACTTTCGCTCCGATCGCTTCGGCGGCCCAAGGCTACTTTAAAGTCTCCTCGTTTCCAATCGACTTGCTGTCGCTGGTTTATATGATCGTCTTCATTTTCGTCTGTATTCCGGCCTCTTATGTGATCGATAGGTACGGTTTGAAAATCGGGGTCGGCCTCGGGGCCGTCTTGACCGGGATTTTCGGGGTGATGAAAGGCGTTTTCGCGTCGGATTACACCCTCGTCCTCATCGCCCAGATCGGCCTGGCGACGGCCCAGCCGTTCATCTTGAACGCCGTGACCAAAATCGGCGTTACCTGGTTCCCGCTCGGCGAACGGGCGACGGCGGCGGGAATCGCCACGCTGGCCCAATATATCGGTTTCATCGTAGCCATGATCCTGACGCCGCATCTGATCGCGTCCCCGGTTCCGGGGACGTTCGAACTCCGCGGAATGTTGATGGTTTACGGGATCGCCTCTCTTGTCGCGGCCGTCGGGTTCCTGGTCCTGATGAGGGATCATCCGTCCGCTCCGCCATCGGCCGCGGACAAAGGCGATCGGTTCAAGGTTTTCCAGGGTCTCCGGCTGGTCCTGAAGAATCGGGATATGCTCCTGATGCTCGGGCTTTTTTTCCTTGGCTTGGGCATGTTCAATGCCATCAGCACCTGTATCGAAAAGGTCTGCCGCGGCTTGACCGTCGATCAGGCGGGCATCGTCGGCGGGGCCATGTTGATCGGAGGAATCGTCGGCGCCGCCGTCCTGCCGACGATATCCGATCGAATCCGGAGGCGAAAGAGGATTCTCGTCCTCTGCACAATCGGGATGTTGCCGGGAGTCGTGGGTTTGACGGTCTTGTCCGGTTTTGTCCCTCTTCTCCTGGCCGCCGCCTGTTTCGGATTTTTCCTTTTGAGCGCGGGTCCGATCGGTTTTCAGTATGGCGCGGAACTGGCGCGCCCGGCGCCGGAATCCACCGTTCAGGGACTTCTTCTCCTGGCCGGTCAGATCTCGGGAATCCTGTTCGTCATCGCCGTCGACAAAACCGGAATCGCCGCCTCGATGGCCGCCTTCGTCGTCATGGCCGTGATCATCGTCGTTTTGGCCGCGCTGATGAAGGAATCCCCTCTGATGGTCCGGACCGCCTCGCTCCGGTGAGGAGTGCGTAAAGCTCTTGGGCGGCATTGATCGACGCCGGTTCCGATCCCAGGCCGTCCTTGATCTCGACGAATCGTCGGCGTAGCCGGGACCGATCATCCGGCGAACTCATCAAACGTCCGGCCTCTTGAGCCAGACGATCGGCGTTGAATTCTTTCTGGATAAGCTCGGGCACGAGTTTTTCCCCGGCTAGAATGTTGACGATGCTGAACACCCGGATCTTGACTAGATTCCGGCCCAGCCAGTATGTCAGCGGAGCCATCCGGTAAAAAGCGATGGCGGGTGTTCCCAAAATAGCGGCTTCGAGATTGGCCGTTCCGCAGGCTGACAGGACGAGATCCGCCGCGGCCATGGCATCATAGGAGTCCCGATCGAGAATCTTGATCGCGGCGCCGTCCTTGGGAATGAAGCCCTGGAGAAAAGACCCGTCCAAGTCCTCGGCTTTGATCAGGATGAATTGGGACTCCGGAACGGTCCGGATCCGGGGAACGGCCGCCATGAGCACCGGCATGTGGTTGGCCACTTCGCCCCGCCGGCTGCCCGGCATGAGGGCGATGATCGGGCGTTCCGGGTCCAGTCCCCAAGCCCGGCAGAAGGCCTCCCGTCCGTTCCCCACGCGGACCCGCTCGATGAGGGGATGGCCGATGAAGCGGGCCGGGAGGCCGGCCTTTTCGTAGATCGCTTTCTCAAAGGGAAAGATGAGCAGCATCTTGTCCACAAATTTGGCGATCGTTTTCAATCGTCCTGGCCGCCAGGCCCAGACCGTTGGGCTGATGTAGTACAGCACCGGAACACCGAGCTTATGCAGGCGCTTGGCCAGCCTTAGATTAAAGTCAGGCGAATCGATGAGGACTGCAGCCCGGGGTTTCCGAGTCCGCACGGCGTCTTCCAGGCGATTGAACATCCGTCGCAGCCGGGGCAGGTGACGGACGACTTCGAGAAGTCCCATCAGGGCCAGATCCTCCAGAGGGAACAGGCGTTCGACACCTTCGGCCGCCAGGGCCGAACCTCCGACGCCGAAGAACGAAGTCGAGGGGGCAAGGTCTCGAAATCGTCGCACCAGAGCGGCGCCGTAATTGTCCCCGGATTTCTCTCCGGCGATGATGAGAACCGTCGGGCCCGTCATTTCCCGGGTTGCGCGAAGCGGACGATTTCGGGCTTGGAGCCCGGCTCCCGGCCGTAAAAAAAGAACCAGGTGTCATAAGTCTCGGCGTCGTTGTAGATCCGGAAGGAGGTTCGGGTTGATCGGCTGACGACGCCGATGATGCGGGGATTCCCCACCGTCGGAAGCGATTCTTCGGCCACAACGAAGACTCGGGCGGCGCCGGTCCCCGAGCTCCCGCCGGGCTTTTTGGCCTCTTGCCCGGGCCTTACTGCGGCGGCCGATTCGCCCAAGGGGAGGATGATGTCCCATTTTCCAGACTTCGTCATGGGATCCGCAAAGGCCTTGCGGAGAAATCGGCCTTTGACCAGCTCCTCGATCGTTTTAGGAAAGCTGCCTGGATTTTTCGTCTGGTAAAGCCGGATGGCTTCGACGTACTGCCGGCCCCGGAACAAGAGCTCCTCCTCGTTCTCGCGTTGGATCTGCGTTTTCCACAGAGGAACGGCGGCCAGCAAGCCGATGGAACCGATCGTCACCATGGCCATGACGATGATGAAGGTATAGCCGGCTTCGCGTTTCATCACCAGGTGTTATAGACCGTACCGTCCAAGCCGATTTTTTCCGAGCCGGAACGGACATCGATGATTCCCGGCTGAAAGCCCGCTTCGATATCGTCGGCCTTGGGTTCTTCGCGGACTTCGATCCAAGTGTCCGACAGGTTGGTCAGGGGGTCGATCGGGATTTTTCTCAGGTATCCTTCATCCACCAGCGTCTGGAGCGTGGCCGGAGATTTGCCCTTGTCCGTGGCGTATTGGTCGATGAGCTTGCGCAGGGTGAAAAGATCCTCTCGGAGCGTCGCCTCCCGGGCTTTAGTGGTCGCGTGCCTGAACTCGGGCAGAGCCAAGCCGACCAGAATTCCGATCATGGTGAAAACGATGATGAGCTCGATGAGCGTGAATCCGCTTTGCCGTTCCGCATGCGTCATGGGGGTCACCAGTCTCTGTATTTGGTCCCGTCGATGGCCGTTCCCCGGCTCCTGGAATAGACGTCAAAGACGTTTTCCTCGCCCCAGGCCGAGGCGTCGGGCGGGTCCTGGGTGGAGAGAAAGCCCCAGTCGGAGGTTCCGGTCAAGGGATCGCGGGGGATTCGGCGCAGGAATTTCACGATTCTTTCGCCGTCCTTTTTTCCGCCCTCGGATGCGCCTTTGACTTTGACGCCCTTGACCAAAACATCGAGGTCGGGAGGATAGCCGTCCGTCCCGTCCTCGACCTCGATCTTTTTCTCGTCGGCTAATTTTTTATAGGCATCGATGGCCTCGCGCATCAGACGCAGATCTCGCCGGAGCTCGATTTCCTTTTCCCGTTTGACGGATATTTTGGCCAAAGGCAGGGCGGCCCCGGCCAAAATGGCCAGAATGGCCGCCGTGACCGTCAATTCGGTCAACGTAAAGCCGCTTCGCCGCCGGAAGAAGCTGCGCATGGTGCGAGCCTCCCTTTTTTGATCAGTAGCGATTTCGCCGACCGCCGCGGTCGCCCCCGGACGAGCGGTCCCGGTAGGAGCCCCGGCCTTCGCCCGAGCCGCCTTCGCGCCGGGCGGCTTCCGGATCGTAACCCTCGGGGGGTTCGAGCAGGGCCTTCATGCTCAGACGAATGCGGTTGTCCTCCACGTTGAGGACCTTGACTTCGACGGTCTGGCCGAGCTGGAGGACATCCCCGACGCTGCGGACGCGCTGGTAGGAAATTTCCGAGACGTGCATCAGCCCGACGAGGTTGGGCATGATTTCGATGAAGGCGCCGTATTCCTCGATGCGAACGACCCGGCCCGTGTAAACCTTGCCCACTTCGGCTTCGGCCGTGATGTCGTTGATCATCTGCTTGGCCTTCTCGGCCGCTGCGACGTCGTTGGAAGCGATCACGATGCGTCCCGATTCCTCGATGTCGATTTTGGCTTTGGTGGCCGCCACGATCCGTTTGATGACCTTGCCGGCCGGACCGATGATCTCGCCGACCTTTTCCGGATTGACGTATATGAAGAAAATGCGCGGAGCGTAGGGGGAGATGTCCGGCCGCGGGGCGGGCAAAGCCGCTTTCATCGCCTGCAGGACTTTCAACCGGGCGTCCCGGGCCTTGGCCATGGCTTCGCGGCAGATGTCCAGGGATATCGAGTCGATTTTAAGGTCTACCTGGATGGCGGTGACGCCCTTTTCCGTGCCGGCGACCTTGAAGTCCATGTCGCCGAAGTGGTCTTCCCCTCCGGCGATGTCGGTCAAGACGGCATGACGGTCGCCCTCTTTGACCAGACCCATGGCCATGCCGGCCGGGATCATGGTCAGGGGAACGCCGGCGTCCATCAAGGCCAGAACGCCGCCGCACACGGTGGCCATCGAGGATGAACCGTTTGATTCCAGGATGTCCGAAACGATGCGGATGGTATAGGGGAACGTTTCATCGCTCGGGATGGCCGGGAGGATGGCCTTTTCGGCCAGTGCCCCGTGGCCTATCTCGCGCCGTCCGGGTCCGCGGAGAAATCCGACTTCGCCGACGGAAAAGGGCGGGAAATTGTAGTGGAGCATGAAGCGTTTCTTCGTCTCTTCGCCGAGCCCGTCGATGCGCTGGGTGTCTTCAGTGGTGCCCAGGGTGATCGTGGCCATGGCCTGGGTCTCGCCTCTCGTGAACAAAGCCGAGCCGTGCGTGCGGGGAAGGAAGCCCGTCTCGATGGTGATGGGGCGGACTTCGTCGAAGGCCCGGCCGTCGGCCCGGACGCCGTCTTCGATCACAAGGCGGCGGGTGATCTTTTCCTGCAGCTTCTCGAACAGCGACTTGGCCTCTTTCCGTTCGTCTTCGTTTTCCGCGGGGATGGCGGCCAGGAGGTCGGTCTGAATTTTGTTCACGGCGCCTTCGGCGGCCTTTTTGCCTGTCGTCTGAATGGCCGCTTTGAGCGCCGGGCCGATGGAAGCTTCGATCTCGGCGAATTTGGCCGCGTTCAGGGGTTTGGCCGTGAAGGCGCGCTTCTGGATGCCGAGCTTGGCATACATCTCTTTCTGGGCCTCGATGATGCGGCGGATGGGGACCATGGCCGCTTCGATGGCGCCGAGGATCGTGTCTTCGTCGACTTCCTTGGCCCCGGCCTCGATCATCGTGACCCCGTGTTCGGTCCCCACGACGAGCAGATTGAGGGGACTCGCCTCGAGTTCCTTGACCGTCGGGTTGATGACGATGCGGCCGTCGATGATCCCGACCTTGACCGCGCCGATGGGAGTCGTGAAGGGGATGTCGGAGAAATAGAGGGCGGCCGAGGCTCCGATCAGGCCGAGCTGGTCGGGTTCGTTCTCCAGGTCGGCCGAGAGCAGCATGCCGACGATTTGCGTTTCATTGAAGTAGCCCTCGGGAAAGAGCGAGCGGACCGGGCGATCGATCAGCCGGGAGACGAGGATCTCATGCTCCGTGGGGCGTCCTTCGCGTTTGAAAAACCCGCCCGGGATCTTGCCTGCGGCATAGGTGTTTTCACGGTAGTCGACGATGAGCGGCAGGAACGGCTTGTCTTCCCGGGCCTCCTTCTTGGAGGTGGCGGTAACGAACATCACCGTATCGCCATAGCGAATGAAGGCCGACCCGTCGGCCTGCTTGCCCATCTTGCCGAGCTCGATGGACAAAATTCTGTTGTTGATTTCAAGACTGATGGTGTGTGACATAGTGGTGGGGGGGGCGCTGCTCACTTGCGGAGCCCGAGCTTTTTAATCAGCTGTTCGTAGCGATGAACGTCCTCTTTTTTCAGGTAGATCAGGAGCCGTTTGCGCTGGCCGACCATCTTCAACAGGCCGGTGCGCGAGCTGTGATCTTTTTTGGACGTTCCCAGGTGTTGCGACAATTGATTGATGCGTTCGGACAGAAGCGCGACCTGGACCTCAGCGGATCCCGTGTCCTCGGGTTGGCGCTTGTGAGCGCCGACGATGGTGCTTTTTTTTTCTTTGGCTAGCACGTGTCTATCTCCTTTAAATCGTTGATTATCCTAACAGAAATAGGGGGGCATATCAACCCATTCGACTCCGCGGGCTTTGCAGTCCTCATTCGCGAAGCGAATGAGGACTGCAAAGCCCGGCCTAAGCTCAGGGTTAATACTGAGCGGCGCTTTATACCCCGATTATTAAATCGGGGTGTGGCGCCGTCGAACGTATTAATATACCCGGCCGGGAAAGGGAAGGTTAAGTTCGAAGCGGGCAAGGGGGAAGGGGGAGAAACAGGAAGATTTATTTCCCCAGCGTTTTCTTGCGCTTGAGGAGCATCAGGGCGTATTTGGACTTGAGATTCCCCTGAGTCGTTTTCTGCTCGTTGATTTTTGTCTCGATCTCGGCCGCGGTCATCTTGTTTATTTTCTTGTTCTTGGCGGCCTTTTCTTTGGTCTCAGCCATGGTCATTCATCCTTTTTTCATATTTGAATCTTTTTTTCATTCTCATTCTAACAAAACCATTCCCTCTGGGCAACCGTTTTCTGCGGCGGACATTATCCCCTTGTTGACTAAGATGCTTGAAACTCCCTCCCCGTACGGTCCGCCGGCCGTTTCCACGCGACTTTCCGGAATTTGTCAGATGGTCACTTCCAGCGGCCGTCGGACGGCCGGGGAGCCGTGGGGTTCAAACCAGGTCACGCCTTCGACGACCATGTCGTAACGGAGCCGGTAATGCCCGGGCGGGAGAACGCCGGCCACGATCATCGGGATCACGACTTCTTCCCCCGGAGCAACATCGCGCGGCAAGGGGGTGCGCCCCAGGTCCTCGCGGATGACTTCGTCGTCGGCGTCGCAGACTTTGAGGCCGCAGGTGACTTGTCCGCCGAACCGCCGGCCTCGGGCTCTCCAGGCAACGCTTCCGGTGTTGGAGATTCTCAGGGTATCGATGAAGGACTCTCCGGTCCGGACGAGCGCCTGGATCTTCTCCAGCGCAATCCCGGCCTTGAGCCGTCCAACGAGCTGCGGGGGAGGGAGGAAGGTGTCCTGGGGCCGTTCGCGCCCTTTCTCCAGGACAAAGCGGGCGTTTTCTCTCGGGCTGAAGCGCAGGGTATCGTCCCACATCCTCCGAAACGGGGCTTCGTCGGTCGGAGTCGCGGTGTAATCCATGACATAGGCCGACGATCCGCGGAGCGGCACGACCTTCATCCGAGTAAAACCGGCCTCCTCGGCCAGACGGCGGACGAGCGGCAGGGAGACATTTTTCTCCAAGACACCGTCCTCCCTCATCCGGGACTGTGAAATCGGCTGAGCGGAGTGAGCGGTGCCGGGCTCGGAAAAAACAGCCCGGCCGCCGGGTTTGAGAATCCGATGAATTTCTCCGAGGGCCGGGGCATAGGAGGGAAAATGATGGAGGGCGTTCAGGCAGAGGACTCCGTCGAAACTTTCGGCGGCGAAAGGCAATTCCTGCCCCCTGGCGACGATGAAGGCGGCCTCGTCGTGGAATACCAGGCGGTTATCGGAGGCCAGGCGTTCCCGACCCCGTCGCATCATTTCCAGGGACAAGTCCATGGATACCGTCCGGATTCCGAGACGGCTGAGAAATTCCGTCGCCCAACATGTGCCGGCCGCGAAGTCGAGGACGAGGTCGTCGGGGCGCCCGGCCAGTAACTCGCAGGCTATGGCCAGGTCGAACAGATAATTCCAACTCTGCAACCAAGTCGTCCAGTGGAGGGGAAAATTCCGGGTCGTCGTCGTGTCGTGCCTCTCGTCGGCCAGGGCTTCGGGTTTGTCCGTGACCCGCCCGATGTTGGGGATGCCCCGGTTTTCCCAGGCCGCCAATTCCTCGGGACTCATAGCGGCGATGGATTCTTCACCGGGAACGCCGGAAAAACCGAATATCCGTGGCTCGGTAATATGGGCGGCTCCCGGTTCCTTGGCGGGGGCCGGGATTCCGGCCGGAATCACTTCACCCGGCGCTGCCGAAGGCCGGTTCAAAGGGGGCGAGGCGAACCGGGCCGACAGGCGGCCCAACCGACGAAGAAGTGCGGAAATCAAGTCCTGCGCGGATCGGCGCCGATCGCGTCTCCCACCCGATCGAGGCGGGCCTTCGTTCAAGCGCCCATCTCCGGGGCGAGGACGTGCCGGAATTTCACGGCCGGACGGTTCTTGGCGTGGTTCACTGGGAATACCTGCTTTCCTTCCGGAACGCCACTTTTTAAGAATAATTCAGGCTAGTCAGCCGGAGCCCGATTATAGGATCCGGCTTCCGGAGTGTCAAGGAGTCGGAGTGCGTTTCCTCGCCGGGGAAACGCTCGTGTTGGAACACTCATTTTTATGAAAGAGCGAGGGGTGGAGGGGGGCGAACCCGTCGACGACTGAGCGGGCACGGATTTTCGCCGCAGGCGAAAAGAGCGAAGGAGGAGCCGGAGAGTGTTTCCTCGCCGGGGAAACGCT
>CAZLAM010000005.1:0-24895 GCA_964557435.1 uncultured Eubacteriales bacterium | reverse complement strand
AACACCCAGAACGGAACCGTCGTCTGGTAGGCGAAATCCTGAAGCCACTTCCGAGCCAGTAGGTAGGCCACCGGCCAGGCGATCAAATTGGAGATAACCACCGGACGGGCGAACTCCCCGAAAAACAGGGCCGCGAGGCGGCCGAGCGACGCGCCCAGGATCTTCCGGATCCCCATTTCCTTCTTTTTCCGCTGGATGCTGTAGGTCGCGAGACCGAATAGCCCCAGGCACCCGATCACGAGGACGATCAGGGTGAACGCTTGGATCATCCCCTGGAATCGAGCGTCCGATTTGTAAGCCTCGCGGAATGTATCGTCCAGAAACGTATATTCGAAAGGCAAGCCCGGGAACAGCCGACTCCACGTTTCCCGGACGGATTTGAGCGCCCCGGAGACGTTTTCGGGCCAGATGTGGAGCGTAAGAAACATTCCCGGCCGGTTGATCATCCGAAAGAACAGGGGTTCAATTCCGAAATGAAGGGATCGGCCGTGGAAATCCTTGACCACGCCGACGACCCGCAGATCATCCCGGAAGTTGCCGTTGGGGCCGTAGATGGATTGGATCATCTTGCCGATCGCGGAACCGGGCCCGAGCTTGCGAGCCGCCGTCTCATTAATTACTGCAGCCGTCTTTAAATCCGATCCTATCTCCGTAGAAAAAAAACGACCCTCGACGAGCTTGAGCCGGTAGACGTCCAGAAAATCGGGATTAGCCATGAGCCTCGTCCACGGCATTTTCGCCGAATCCTCGCTCCCGGCCGGTTTGACCTGGACCGCGCCGGAGACGTTCGGCGGGACCGACATCGAGGTTGCGGCCAGAAGGACGCCGGGTATGGCCTGAAATTCTTTCTTGATCGTTTCGAGGGATGTCTTCTGGATGATCGTCTGGAAATTCGTATTCAGGACGACGAGGTTGTCCGCCTTCATCCCCAAATCCGCGTTCTTAATGAACTGGAATTGGCGGGAGACGACGAGAGCCAGAACGAGCAGAATACCGGAAGCGGCGAATTGGGCAAAGACCAGGATCTTCCGCAGCGGCGACCGGGAATTCCGGATCGAGCTGTGTCCTTTGGCCGTTCTCACTTGGCTTAGGGATTACGCCTTTCCGTTCGAAAATGTTACAGGGACTATCCGGATTTGGGAAAGCGGCCGGATTTGACGCCGGGTAGCGGGCTATTTCTTCCCACCCATATCCTGGGCCGCATCGCAGGCCTTGACGGGATTTTTCTGCAGCAACTTGACGAGAATCGCCGTCTGACTCTCTCGACCCGGGCGTTTCGATTTCACGGCTTCAAGCCAGTCGGACTCGAGCTTTTCCAGAGAACGCCCGAAGGTCGCCTCCCAGGGGGGGGGTTTTGTGGAAGAAAGGCGGTTAAACAGCTTCATCTTGTCCACACCGTAAGTCTCCATGAGGAACCCGCCGAAAGAACCGGCCTCGGCATAGCAGGTGTGTTGTTTGGCCCTGTCCCTGATGCGGGGAACACCGTCCTGCATTTCCATTCCCCAATCGCCGTGATCCGGGCCTAACTTGGCAAGAGGGATATAGGAACGGATCTGCAGTTGAGCGAGCACCCAATCGTCGGTCGTATACCCGCACATGGGAAAGGATATCGGATTGCCGAAGCGAACTTCCGAAGCTTCTCCCATCATATTGCGGACCAATTTGTCGGAATTGGGAAAGACGGCGCTTGTCAATTTATGGGCCAGCTGGTGGGGGGATTCGCCGCCCCCGTAGACCTTGACGATCCTCGCTCGTTTGCCTTTTTCCTTTCCCCACAAAAAGACCGACGAGAACGCGTTCGGCAGAGGTTTCTCGAACTCGACGATGATTTTACCCCATTCCTCGATCCTCGGACCGGCCGACCAGAACTTGAGTATCTCCGCGAACGTACGCTCGACCTTCTTGACGAGGTTCTCAAAAGTCTCCGCCGGCATGCTTCCGGTAACATCCCTGATGATGAGATACGGGGTTTCCACATCCGCCCGGATCCCCGGAACGGCGATCATGGCCAAGGATAAAGCAATCCCTAGGGTCAACAATTTCTTCCTCATGACCGAAACTATATCGCCGGCTGCGGAGGGATGTCAACGATGCGAAAGATGCGAAAGACGCAAAAAATCCATCGACACAAAATCGGCCGCCCCCCGTTCGTATCGCACAAGCTATTTCAGAAATTATATTCCCAAGTCCAGGGTATCTTGGACTTGCCGAGGATCAATCGAGCGAGCGCCGGGTAGATGCGCTCGGCCCGGACGTCGCTGGCCAGCATGACCAGGCAGCGTTTTCCGTTCTCGAAGCCGATAACCATGTTTCCGGCCCAGTCTGGGAAATCCGGAAGTGTGGTTCAGGAGAATCCTCGGCGTCAGCGCTCGTCGCCTGCCAGATTCTTGAAATCGTCGTACTCAGGGAGGGGCCGGGGCAGCAGCTCGGCCATTGAGGCATCCAAGCTCAGCCGCCCTTCGTCGACGAGCTGCAAAAGCATATAGGCGAAGGCCGTCTTCGTTAACGAAGCGCCGTACATGACGGTGTCGGTCGTCAGAGGGAGATATCGTTCGACGTTTCGCCGCCCGTAAGCGGCGACATGGACGACTCGCCCCTCTTCGATGACCGCCAAAGCCATCCCTTGCACGTTCTTGCGGGCCATCAACCGCGTCGCTTCGGCGTCGATGGCCGCAGCATCGAACGCGGGCGTCTTGTTCGGCAGCGTCACACAGCCGATAAAGGAAAGAAGAACGAGCAAAGATGCGGTTGTTTTCATGTTATGTTATACGAAAATCGATGTCCGTCGCCTGTTATACCTCATCGGCTTGAAATTTGTTTCGGGCAGGATCACGCGGGCCTGCTTCCAAGGCCTGATTAAAACAAATACGGGATAAACATCTTTGACGACCGCATATACGTTCGATATTCGTCGCCGAAATGCGCGGTGCACTCGGCTTCGTCAGCCTTGGCGGTCAGAACGAGAAACATGGAAGCGAATCCGGCCAACACCGCTCCGATCCACGAGGGCTTCTTGAGAAAAGCGCCCCAGGCAAGCAACAAAAGGGAAGAATACATCGGATGGCGGATATATTTATACAATCCCGTCGTGACCAAGGCCGACGTTTTCTCGAAGGCGAACAGCTCCGTGTCGGTCCGGCCCCGATTCGGTTTGCCGATTTTCCGAAGCAAAAGAACGCCTTGGGCCAGAAAGAAGAGGGCCAGAAAAAGCAACAGCCAGGAAACAATCTGGAAAGGAGAGAACGGACGTTGAAACCACTGAGGCGCATTGAGCGCGGCGAGAGCCAGGATGAACTCAAAGGCAAAGAAACGAAAAAAGCCGTGCGAGTGCGGGCGGAGCATGGATTTCAGGGAGAAAAAAACAACGAATATGGATACAACGGCGAAGGCCATCCATTGAATCATGATCGTTTCTCCGAATCAGTTTTATGCGCCTCGATGAAAACATCCAGCTCTTGATGCCATAGGTCGGGATCGCATGTTATCGGAATCGTCTCCTCGGCGAACAGCAGGTCGACCAGATATCGAGGGCGCTTGCCGCCGATGAACATCGATTGGCTGCAGGATACGCAATACACGAGAACATCTTCGACGGGCATTTCGGCGGCCTTGGCCTTCATGAGGCCGATGACTTCGTCCGTCGGCAGCTGCCCATAAAAAGTGTCGCCGCAGCAGGTGCTTTGTCGTCTTGTGTTGGCCGGTTCGATGACAGAAATGTTCATTTTATTCGCCAAAGCCCGCACGGCATCATGGATCCGGTCCTGATTTCTTGTCGGACAGGCGTCGATGATCGTCATCGGCCGCGATTGATAGTCGGGGAAAACGAAGGAATCGCTTTCCAGCAGAAGCTCCCAAAGAGAAACGGTCGATGGTCGTTCGTAATTTTCGCGATACCTTCGGTCGCACCCCGGACAGATGTTGATGACCCGCGTATCCGGGGGGATCGGAGGCGTATGGTGGCAGCAGGTGAGCAGTCGTTCCGTCGCCCCGAATTGCCGGTTGAGAAACTCGTGGATCTTCTCGACCAGAGGAGGCTTATAGAGAATGAGCGCACATCCGGGGGCAAAAAGATATTTCACGCTGCTTAATTTGGTTTTCATGAAATCCTTTTCGTCTCCGCGGCTGTTCCTCCGGAAGGAAAAACTATCACGAAACCAGCCTCAGGGGAAGCCGAAAAGTTTGATCGGGAAATCAAGCGGGGAGCTCAGACGAATAATCGATACATAGACGTTGTGACGTCTGATTCCAACAAAGCGGCGATCAGAAGCAAAGGCAGGACCACGCTGTCTAAGATTTGGAAGAGATCGATGAGCGCCTCCAAGCGATCGGGAAGCTCGTCCTGATCGACGAACCCGACGATAAAAGGTCGAGTAAAGCCTACGGCGACCGCCTGCTCATCAACGACCTGACCGTCAGTCTCCCGCCCGGTTCGATTGTCGGTGTCATCGGTCCCAACGGGGCGGGCAAGACGACCCTGCTCAAGATGATCATCGGCCCGGAACAGCCGGACCGTGGACTCATCCGCATCGGCGACACCGTCAAAACGGCCTATGCCGTCCAGTCCCGGACGCTCGACCCCGACAAGACGGTGTTCGAGGAAATCTCGGGGGGCGCGGATCTCCTGACGGTCGGCGGACGGACGATAAACACCCGGGCCTAAGGCCCGGTCGGGGGGATTACTTGGCCTTTTCGGCCTCCAGGGTGGCGTCGTGGTCCTTGTTTGTCCACTTCATCGGGAGCGCGCCGTATTCCTTGAATTTGGGATTGGTCTTCTCGTAAACGACAATCTTGAGGATGTACTTGCCCTTGACCGCCTTTTCGTTGGGAGTCATGATCTGGAGCTCGATTTTGGCGCCCGGATCGATGGGGGAGATGTCGGTGTAGCCCGCTTCCTGAATCGTGTCGGCCAGGGCCTTGCCGTTCTCGTCGAAGAAAATGACCGTGCCGTTGATCAGCTTGATCGGCATGTCGGAAACGTTGGTCACCGCCATTGTGAACGTCGGCATGATCGGGCTCATCCCGCGGGACATCGATCCCGTTTCGACGGGCGATTTGCCGGCCTGGATGAGCTGGTCGATAGGGGTCGTGCCGGCGACGGGCTCATCACCGCCCTTCTTGCAGGCGGTTAAGCCGCCGGCCGCGAAAATTGCGATCAGGATCAGAATCCCGGTTTTGTTTTTCATGGAGCTCCTCCTTATCACGGTCCGCTTGTCCATTTAATAGCCCACGAGCCGCCGAATGTCAATCGCTCATCTGGTTTTCGTGCTTTAGGGTTTGGCGATGGGTCCGATTTCGGATAAAGTGAATGGGAATTTCCGGAAAAGGAGATCCGCCCATGGAATACAGACGACTCGGCGCGACGGGGCTCAAAGTCTCGGCTTTGTCCTTCGGCACGTGGGTGACGTTCGGCGAACAGATCGGCGAGGAGGCCGGCGCGGCTTGCCTGAAGGCCGCCTTCGATGCCGGGGTCAATTTCTTTGACACGGCCGAAGCTTACGCCGGAGGCAAGGCCGAAACGATGATGGGCGGCATGATCCGAAAGTTCGGTTGGAAACGCTCGGACCTGGTCGTCTCGACCAAAATTTTCTGGGGCGGCAAGGGCCCTAACGACACCGGCCTTTCGCGCAAGCATATCGTCGAGGGGACGGAGGCCTCGCTGGGGCGGTTGGGCCTGGATTACGTCGATCTTCTGTTCTGCCATCGGCCCGACCCCGAGACGCCGATCGAGGAGACGGTGCGGGCCATGAACCACGTCATCGACCGGGGAAAGGCCCTCTATTGGGGGACGAGCGAGTGGAACGCCGAGCAAATCCGGACCGCCTGCGAGATCGCCCGGCGCGAGCGGCTGATCCCGCCGGCCATGGAACAGCCCCAGTACAACATGTTTTCCCGCGACCGCGTGGAAAAGGAATTGACCCCTCTTTATCGCGACTTTGGACTTGGGACCACGATCTGGAGCCCGCTCAACAGCGGCTTTCTGAGCGGCAAGTATCTCAAGGGAGTCCCGCAAGGGTCCCGCTTCGCCCTCCGCGGATACGGCTGGCTGCGCAAACGGTTCGAAGGAGCCGAAGGCGAAGCCAAAGTGGAGAAGCTGCGCAAGCTGGTCCGCCTGGCCGGAGAAATCGGCGTTCCGCTTCCTCAATTGGCTATCGCCTGGTGCCTGAAAAATCCCCATGTCAGCACGGTCATCACCGGCGCGTCCCGGGCGGAGCAGGTCGTCGAGAACATGAAATCGATCGACGTCGTCCCGCTCCTGACGGACGAGGTGATGGCGAAAATCGAGAAGATCCTGGCCAATAAGCCCGTCCCCGAAATAGATTTCCGCACCTGGTGATATATCAGGGGTCGCGTCTTAACATCTAACATTTCCCTAAATCTTCAATCCTGGATTTCATTTTTTTCATGCGAAAACTTTTTTTACCGCTGCAGGATTTCGAACTATCCATATTGCACCTCGATGTCCAATCGGCGGCTGTCCGGCTGCTTCTTAGGATCATCCGGTTGACAATTGGCCCCCAGGGCGGTATCTTCTCCTTCTAATGACAGGGTGCAGGATTGATTCATTCGGTTTCGGGCCCGGGCGCCTGTCCGTCCCGCTCCTCTGCGGATTGATCCTGCTGGCCGTCATTGCGCCTACGCTGGTCTTGTTCCTGCTTCTTATCTCAGCGGTCTTATTCGGCCTATCGATCGGGAGCGGACGCTTTTTTGCGGCGACCGCTCTCCGCTCAAGCGATGCGGCACTCCGGATTTTCCCTCGCGGCCCGCCGTTGGTTTGACCTCCTTTTTTCTTTCTCCCACCCCATTCCTCAGGAGGTCACTGTGAGCCCGATATCCAAATCGTTTCCTAATGCCGATTCCCAAAATCCGATCAACGAGCCGATAAAGCGCCCCTCGAAGTATTCAGCCGTCAAAGCTAAAAAAATCCTCCACGGCGTCTTGGACGACCCCGTGGAAACCGAACTTTCGGCTTATCTGGCGATCGTCGAGAAAATCAAGGCAGTCGATATGACGGGATGGCCCGACGCCGCGATCATGGACAGGTCCCGAAAATTGAAAGCGGAATTCGGGGGGCCTGATTCCCCGGCCGGGGACGCACCGGATCGTCTCGAATCCGTCGAAATCGAAGCTTTCGCCCTTGTCCGTGAGGCGGCCCGGCGCAGTCTCGGGCTCGATCCGTTCGATGTCCAGATGATTGCCGGTCTGGCCCTGGCGCGCGGCCGGATCGCGGAATTGCCCACCGGCGAAGGCAAGACCCTGGCCGCCGTCTTTCCCGCGTTTCTCCTGGCTTTGGGAGGGGAGGGCGTTCACATTCTGACCGTCAACGATTACCTGGCCCGCCGTGACGCCGCCTGGATGGGGCCGGTCTATCGGGCGCTCGGCTTGTCCGTCGGATGCATTCAGGAAGGGATGAGTCTCGGCGAAAAGCGCGCCGCTTATGCCCGCGACATCGTTTATGCCACGGCCAAGGAATCCGGATTCGACTTTCTGCGCGACCAGATCGCCGTCGATCGTTCCGAGCTTGTTCATCGGCCTTTTCACGCGGCGATCGTCGATGAAGCCGACTCCATACTTGTTGATGAAGCCCGCATTCCCCTCATCATCGCCGGCGTCGAAGACCGCATCTCCCGGGATCTATCCGGGGTCACCGCCAACGTCCGGAGTTTGACCGCCGGCCGCGATTTCGATACCGACGCCGAACACCGCAATGTTTTCCTGACCGATGCCGGGATCGAGCGGCTGGAATCCTCCTTCGGCCAGGGAAGCCTTTATGCGGCCTCCAACCAGCGCCTTCTTGAGACCGTCTATTGCGCCCTCCATGCCCGAGCCCTCCTGCGGCGCGACGTGGATTATATAGTCCGCAACGGCCGGGTGGAGATCGTCGATGAATTCACCGGCCGTGTCGTGGACAAACGCCATTGGCCGGACGGATTGCAAGCCGCCGTCGAAGCCAAGGAGGGATTGGCCCGGCGGTCGGAAGGGCGGGTACTCGGGTCGATCACTCTGCAGCATTTTTTCAAGCTCTATCCCCGGCTTTGCGGCATGACGGCCACGGCCCGGTCGGCGGCGGGAGAGATCAAGGAGTTTTACGGTCTACGCATGACCGTCATCCCCCCCCATGTGCCGAGCGTACGGGACGACCGGCCGGATGCCGTGTTCGTCACGCGGGAGGCCAAACGCAGCGCCCTGCTCCGCGAAATAAGTGAAACCCGTGATCAGGGGCGACCCGTGCTTGTCGGTACGTTAAGCGTTAAGGAATCCGAGGATCTGGCCGCCGGCTTGGGTGCGGCCGGAATCGAATGCGCCGTCCTCAATGCCAAGAACGACGAGAGTGAAGCCCGCATCATCGCCGATGCGGGACGGCCGGGAGCGGTGACCATTTCCACCAACATGGCCGGGCGCGGGACGGACATCAAGCTCGGCGGCGCGGACGAGCGCGAGCGGGAGAAGGCCATGGCGCTGGGGGGTCTTTATGTCATCGGAACCAACCGCCACGAGAGCCTGCGCATCGACAACCAGCTCCGGGGGCGGTCCGGCCGCCAGGGCGATCCGGGAACGACGCGTTTTTTCATCAGCTTCGAGGACGAACTCTTCGAACGTTACGGCCTGACCGAATCTTTCCGCAAACGTTACGGATCGGGCGTATCGACTGAGGCAATCGAATCGCGGCCGGTCCGCCGCGAGGTCGAACATTCCCAGAGGATCATTGAGGGCCAGAATTTCGACATCCGGCGCCAGCTGGCCAAATATTCCTCGCTCATCGAACTTCAGCGGGGGATTGTCCAGTCACGCCGAGAGGGGCTTTTATACGGCCGGGCATTTGAGCCTTATGCCGACGATATTATTCCGACAGCCGCGTCTGAGGAAGCGGTCGGGGAAGCCGCATCCGCCGCGGATTGGCCGGAAATCCGGCGCCTGGGAACGGCGCGTTTCGGCGCCTCCCGGATGGCTGAGATCGAGCGGCGGGCGGCCCTCTTCCATCTGGACCGCTGTTGGTCCGATCATCTGGCCTGGCTGGAGGATACCCGCGAAAGCATCCACCTGGTCAAGGTGGGGGGAAAGACTCCTCTTCAGGAATTCCAGAAATCGGCCACGGCTGAATTCCTGGATATGCACAAGAGGATTGACGACACCGTCTTGAGCGCCGTCCGGCAAATCGTCGAGGGAGAGGAATCGGACGTCCTGGCTCTGGAGAATCTCCGCGGACCATCCTCGACCTGGACCTATCTCGTCAGCGATGATCAATTCGGGTGGGGAATGGACTTGATGTCGACCCGGAATATCGGATTCACCGCGATCGCGGCGGCTGCTTGGGGCCCGCTTTATATCTTTGTCCTGATCGTCAACAAGGTCTCCCGGGCGCTGCGATTGCGGAAGAAAACGGGAGGGAAGAACAGCGCCGTCGCGGAGACTAGGGACCAGTGAATACAACCGTCGTTGCCTCCTTGATTCCAATGGTATATTCTTAGCCCGCATCGTTTTGTTGGAGAGGTTTTCATGACATCACTTGGCCATAAAATCGTCTTTATCACCGGCGCCAGCTCCGGCATCGGCCGGTCCTGCGCCCGGGCCTTTGCCCGCGAGGGCGCCCGCGTCATCATCGCCGCCCGCCGCGCCGACCGGGTGAAGGCGCTGGCCGCCTCCATTGCGGCCGAGTTCGAAGTCCCCGTCCATTCGTTCGCCCTCGATGTCCGTGATCAGCCTGCCGTCGAACGCGCCGTCACGTCCCTGCCCCCGGAATGGAAGGCCATCGACATTCTTGTCAACAACGCCGGGCTGAGCCGGGGCCTTGAAAAGCTTCATGAAGGACTGCTTGCCGACTGGGAGGAGATGATCGACACCAATGTCAAAGGCCTGCTCTATGTCAGCCGGGCGGTCCTGCCCGGCATGGTTGAGAGGGGACGGGGGCATGTCATCAACATCGGATCGATCGCCGGGCACGATATCTATCCCGGGGGGAGTGTTTACTGCGCCACGAAATTCGCCGTCAACGCCATCTCGCGCGGTCTCCGCATGGACCTCGTCACGACTCCCGTACGCGTCTCGACCGTCGATCCCGGCATGGTCGACACCGAGTTCAGCCAGGTTCGGTTCCACGGCGACGAAACACGGGCGGCCAAGGTTTATCAGGGGATCGCGCCTCTAACGCCGGAGGATGTGGCCGAAGCGGTCGTATTCTGCGCCACCCGGCCGCCGCACGTCACCATCAGCGAGATGATCGTCATGCCGACGAACCAAGCCTCGACAATGCTCGTCCACCGGAAATAAGCGGGGGACAGGTTACCTATTTCAAACTTTGCCGGGGATTTTGATCCGGCGGCCCGGCAGAAGGAGCGAGTTGCGCTGGAAACCGTTCAACTTGGTGATCATGTCGATCGAAGTCTTGAATTTCCGGGCGATCATCCAGAGAGTGTCGCCCGATTTGATGGTATACCAGGAATAGCTCATCTCGGGGGGAACGTACTTGGGTATGGTAGCGACCGCCACAAGGGCCTTATCCGTGTACCCGGCGGGCACTTTGAGATCATAGGCGCGATCGGGTGTCGAGTCGAGCCGCAATTCCGGGTTGAGGAAAGCCAACTCGGTCGCTTCCAAGCCCAAGGCGGTCGAGAGAGTCGAGAGCTTGGCTGGTTTGTTGACCGTGACTGTTTCGGTATTGAGCACCGCGTAAGATGCGGGGAGGGTGAATCCGTATTTCTCAGGGTTCTTGGTGATGAGAATGACGGCCATGAAACGGGGGACGAAACGGGCCGTCTCGAAGGGGAGGCGGGTGAAGAGGTCCCAGAAGTCATCCAGATAATTGATATGCTGGGTGTTGATGACCCGCTGAACGCCGAACTCGCCGCAATTATAGGCGGCCAGGGCGGTGGCCCAATCGCCGAAAGCCGTATGCAGATCGTTGAGAAACTTCAGCGCGGCGCGGGTGGCTTTTTCCGGGTCCATGCGTTCGTCGACCCATTGGTCGCGCGTCAATCCATACCGATAACCAGTTGAGGCTATAAATTGCCACATGCCCAACGCCCGTGCGCGCGACAGGGCTCGGGCCATGAATCCGCTCTCGATGATCGGAAGCCAGGAGAGTTCCTCCGGCATGCCCATTTTGGCCAACTCGGCCGTGATCATAGGCCGGTAAATCCCCGAGCGCTTATAAGCCTCCATGAACGAGGCCCGCTCGACGGTCTGGAAGCTCTTGATCTCGTCCGTGACCCATTTATTCTCGACCAGCAGAATGGCGTTCCCGCCATTGGCCGCGGGATTGGACCGGATGGCGTAGATTTCCTGAACCCGTTGGGCGATCAGGATGCGGAGGTCGGTTTTTTCCTGGGCCAGCGGCGAGTCGGCGGGGACTTCGGCCTTGAGCATGAGGGCATAAGCGCGGTCCAAGGCCTTGATCGTTCCCTCCAGGTCGCCACCCTCCCGGAAGGCCTTGGCCTCCTGGTAAGCGGTCAGGGCGTCTTCAAGCGTGATGGTGACCGAGTCCTTGTCGCTGCCGTTCTTTTCCTCGATCGCCGCTTCGGCGGCGGCCTTCTTTTCCTCAGGGGGAATGATGGTCCCGGCCTTTTCCTGGGCTAGAGGGGGTTTTTCGGGGTTGGAGAGGGTAGTCTGGGGAGCGGGGACTTCCGGCCGGACTTGGGGTTCGGTCGCTGGTCGGGAAGAATGCGAACATCCAGCCAGAAGAGCCAAGGTGCTCAAGATTCCGATATAACGGAACGTTCTTGAAATCATGCCCGATGTTTATACCACCCGTTATGGACCGAGTCAACCGCCGCAAAACGTTGGAATCGTTCCTAAAACTTGAAGTAAATAAAAGGCTGGATATCCGCGACTCGGAACTGGAAAACGAGCCAGATCATGGCCGCCAGAGCTATGGCCAGAAACGGGAGAGGGGCCTCGACGACAACCTTTCTGACCGTCCCCTTCAGCTTTTCCGGTGCCCAGTGAAGGACGAATCCGAGGGCGATCAGGGCGAAGACCAGAGGATACCCGGCGATGAACTGGGGCAGGAGTCTGATCTTGAAATGCCCGAAGATCTGGCCGAGTATCGCCCCTCCCGTGCCGAGCTTGTCGGCCCGGAAGAAAATCCAGGCCAGGCCGATGTAATGGAAGGTCAAAACGCGGCCTACCACCCGCCTGCGGCGGCTTCGAAGGGCTTTCTGCGGCAGCCGCAACAGCCTTTCGACGGCAACGGCCAGCCCATGGAGCCCCCCCCAGACGACAAACCCCCAGGCCGCCCCGTGCCAAAGGCCGCAAACGATGAAAACCGCCACAGTGACCAGAGTTGGAATGACCTTGTCCGTCCGCAATCCAGCCAGCCGTTCGGACTTGATCAGGGAGGAGAGCCTGAAGGCGAGAGGCCAGAAAAGATAATCCCTCAACCAGAACGAAAGGGTGATATGCCAACGGGTCCAGAAATCGCTCACGGTCGTCGCCTTGTACGGCGCGCGGAAGTTGGGGGGCAAACGCAGTCCGGCCAACCGGCCCAAGCCCAGGGCGATATCCGTGTAGCCCGAAAAGTCGCAGTAGATCTGGATCGCGTATCCATAGACGGCCAGCAGGTTTTCCAGCCCGGAATAGAGGCCCGGAGCGGCGAAGACGCGGTCGACGAAGTTGATGCCGATGAAGTCGGCGATGACGGCTTTTTTGAACAAGCCGGATAGGATGAGGGCGAACGCTTCGCCCGTGGAGGAACGATCGGCGGCCGGGGCGGCGGTGGGGGCCCCAGGCTTGGCCTGGGGGTCCGTTTCCTCCGTACCCGTTAGCGGATTAGAACCGCGAGAGGGTGCCCCTGGCTTTGCCTGAGGGTCCACTTCCGCCGTGCTCGCCCGTGTATTTAAGTTACGGTCGAATATCGCGTCCGGTTGGTCAAGCTGGGTAAAGAATTCTCCCGCCCGAACGATCGGACCGGCTACGACACGCGGGAAAAACGCCGTGTAGAGAAGAAAATCGGCCGGTCTTCGGATGGCCCCGATCTTTCGCCGATAGACGTCCGCCAGGTAGCTGATCTTCTGGAAGGTGTAGTAGGAAACGCCGACCGGAACGGCCATCGCTCCGACGCCTTCCCGAAGCCAGCCCCAGCCTTGAAACAGCCCCACCCAATTCCGGGTGTATTTAAAATAGACCAGGACGGCCAGATTCGCGGCTACGCCGGTCCAGAGCAGGATCCGCCGCCGCCCCGGCCTGTCGGTTGATCCCAGGACTAAACCCAGGCCGAAATCGACGGCTGCGGACAGGATGAGAAGGGCCACGAACGCGCCGCCCGTCTTGTAGTAGAAATACAGCGAAAACGCCAGCAGGACCCAGGTCCGGGCCGCCCGCCGCCGGGCGACGAGGGGAAGGACGAGAAGAAGGACCAGGACCAGGACGAGAAAGAATCCGCTGATGAACCCGAGGGGGTGGGCCGGATCGAAGGCCAGGAGAGCGGTGATCCTAGCGGGATCGAGTTTCGGCATTCGACGCATACCCCTTCAACAGGGCGTCCAGAAGCAATCGGCCCTGATGTTCATAGCCGTCTTTGGTGAAGTGAATGTTGTCCATGTTGGCCAGGGTGCTGTCCCGCCACAGTTTCATCGAATCGGGACCGCCCATGATGGAGAACAAGTCCCAATAAGCGCACCCCCGCCGGGCTGCCGTGGCGATGATAACTTCACGAACCATAGCCATGTTGGGATTCGGCTTCGCCGTCCGCCGTCGCAGCCGCGCGAAATAAGAATCGGGCGCCGTTGTCAGCAGGACGGCCGATTGGGGGGAGATTTCGCGGACTTTGGTCAGGAGGGCGTCCAACCGGGCGGCGAAATCCGCTTGGCGAAAAGCGGGAGTGGAGGCGTCGTTGGTTCCCAGCGAGATCACCACCAGGTCGGGTTGGATCCGCTCGAGCTGTTTATGGAAAAAAGATGATTTGAGAAAAGTATCACAGTTCGCCCCATTGATTCCGTAGTTGTGGTAAACGACCCCGCTGTCGCCGTTCTCGAGCGAAACACCGTAAAGCTGGGCGTATCGCTGGCCCTTCCGTTGGGGGTCGGCGGCCGACCGGAGAACCACGCTCCTATAGGTCCCGGGCAGTTCAACGTTCGTGGTCTGCACACTGCCCATCCCCGGCCAATCCTTGGGGCGTCCCGTCCTGATCGTTGCCAATAAGTGATTGGCGTTGTCCAGGACCTCGAAATCGTAGTACTCGAACCCTTTCTCGTGATAGAGAATCATCCGGTTGAAACCCTTGGCCGGATCGGTGTCTTTGAGCCCTGCCCTAAGGCGGATCGCCTTGACGTCCTGGCGGAGCGTGATGGCGATCAGTTTTTTTTTCGGGTAGACACCGATGACGGTGGGTTTTACATAGCCGCGGCCGGCGTCTCCGAACATCTGCTGGAGACCGGCCCGGACGATCCCCGGAAAGAAGCCGGCTTCGACATGGGAATCGCCGATATGAAACACGATCGCTTGCCCGCCTTTGGCCGCTTTGAGATCGCGGAGCTTTTCATAGAAGATCCCCAGGGAGGGAGTCGGATTCTCGATCCGGTTGATTTCGGGATTGATGGGTATGAGGATGCCCCGAAATCCCTGGGGCAGGGCCGCGGATGCGCCGATCGAGGCCAGGAGGCACAGACCGGCGGCCGTCGCTCTAGCGGCCAAGGTTTTCCTCGAAGGCCCGGAACCGGGCCATAAGGACGTTGTAAAGATATCCGGCTACCCGCCGGGATCCCGCCGCCGACAGGTGCGTGTAATCCAGGGCGGCCAGGGAAGGCTTGTGATTGACCCAGGCGACCATGGCGTTGGTCCCGCCCATAGCGCTGAAGAGATCGAAGAAAGCGGCTCCCGTGTCCGCCGCGATCCGCCGTTGGGCTCCGACGAGCTCGGGCAGGCCGGGCAGAGTCGCATATTCCAGCCCATCCTTTATGCTCCGGTCGCCCGTGCCGATGATCAGGATTGCGGACTCGGGGAAAGCTTCCTCGAAATGGCGGACGACGCCTTCCATACCCTTGCGGTACCAGGAATAATCTTTGACCTCGGGCGAGGCGACGTTGGTCCCGTAATGGAGGATGATCAAGCGATAGTGGAAAAAGGAGTCGAATTGGCGGAGCGTTTCGAGCGGGATGTCCCGAAGCGGCAGGCCGGAATTGCCCCGCAGGGCGAAATTATCCAAGAGGATGCCGTCCTCTCCCTCCCAACTGGCGCCGTAGACGGAAAAGGCGTTCCGCCCGCTGAAAGTCAGCTTAATCTCTTTGGCCGGAGGTTGGGGCCGCAGAAGGGCTTGCTTGATTCCTTCGCCGGGCTCCAGGTCGACGGAAACCGGATCCCCCTCATCGGCGGCCCATTCCAGGGCGGCCGGGGCTTCGATCCCGCCATAGAAAACCCGAAGCGCTTCGATGCTGGGGAGAGAAGGCCAGCGTTTCGAAGTCTTGTATTCAACCCAGGCTTGGCATGGCGGCCGGTCGTCTTTGACCTCGGCGCACCCGGGCAGGAAGACCGTTCCGGCGATTCCCACGGCCGCCGGGCGGTTTTTTTGAAGCAGGGATACCGTGCGCCAGTCGAGAGAGAAATCATGCTCGATAGTGATCCGGAACGGGGCCACCTCGGAGGCGATGGGCAGGTAGCCGAGGCCGTTTCCGCCGAACACTTTCTGAAAATTCGCCCGCAGGTCCTGGGTGATAAGATCTCCCTCAACGATGGAATCTCCAAAGTAGGCGATGCGGACCGAACCTCCGTTGACCCTCAGGTCGTGAAGCGCCCGGAAAAACGCGTCGAGAGAGTTCCCGCGGGCCAGTTCCAGGGGTTGGACGATGTCATCGGTCCCAATATCGGGGACTTTTGGGATTTGAGCCGGCCGTTTGGCCGTCGGCAGGGATCTGGCCAGGAGAAAAGCCCGGGCCAGCCGTTCGGAAAAGACGGTCGGTACGGGTTCGCGAACCCGCAGGGCGGACAGAAGGTCGATTTTCTTCAGGACCAGGGATCCGGAGATTCGAAGTTCGAATGGAAACAAGGATGCCAGGAGCAAAATCGCCGATGCGCCCAGGACGACGGCGGCGGGACGGAATCTCATGCCCGGCTTCAGGAAAGCTGGGCCGAGATCAGGGCCTTGTAACATTCCTGCGCTTCGCGGATGATCCGGCGGGCCGATTCGACGTCTTCCCAACCTTGGACTTCGGTTTTCTTGTGCTCGAGCTCCTTATAAACGTCGAAAAAATGCTCGATTTCGATCAACAAATGGGGGGCCACATCGGAGATGCGGTTCATGTGGTTCCAGATCGGGTCATGGATGGGAACGCACAGGATTTTATGATCCAGGCCTTTTTCATCCCTCATTTTGAAAAGTCCGATAGGTTTAGCTTCGATAAGACAGCCGGGGAAGGTCGACTCCGTGAGAAGGACCAGGGCGTCGAGGGGGTCGCCGTCCTCGGCTTCGGTTTTATCGATGAAGCCGTAGTCGCTCGGATAGTGCATGGAGGAGAACAGCATCCGGTCGAGCTTGAAGGCCTTTTTAGCCTTGTCGTACTCGTATTTATTCCGGCTTCCCTTGGGGATCTCGATGATGACGTCGACGATGTTATTTGTACTCATGAATGTCGAACTCCACCCCTTACTTTACGGACTCTCTCCGGGCTTGTCAAACCAAGTGCGCGGGCCCGAATTTGCCGATAGAAGCGGGCGAGGAATTCCGGATACGCGCAGAGAAGAAAACTACTATCGGCAACTTTGGACTGGGGAGGGTGGATTCGGGGTGTTCCGGGGAGTCTAATGGATTTGATTAGAACGGCGCGGAGGTGACGGAAGGCGAGCAACGCACGCAGCCGCGCCCGGCGCTCTTGGCCTGGTACATGGCCCGGTCCGCGGCGCGGATCAGGTCTTCGATCGTTTCTTCGGTGATCCGGTCGACGCCGGCGACACCCAAGCTGGCAGTTAAATGGCACGGCGAAGCGCCGTTCTGGATGATCGGGGTTGAAGCGATGGCGTTCCTCAGGCGTTCCGCGACAAGGCAGGCCTGATCGGGCGGAGTTTCGGGGAGAAGAATAGCGAACTCTTCTCCGCCATGCCGCCCGAACAAATCGGCCGAACGGAGCTGCTCCTTGAATCTGCGGCTGGCTTCCTGGAGCGTCTGGTCTCCGGCCTCGTGGCCCCAAGCGTCGTTGATGTCCTTGAAATGATCCAGGTCGGCGATGATGATCGACAGGGCGTGACCACTTCGTTTGGCCCGGGAAATCTCTCTTTTGCCTTGTTCAAAGAAATGACGCCGGTTGTACGCGTTCGTCAGGTCGTCCGTCGTCGCCTGGGCTCGCAATTTTTCCCGGAGGAGGACCTCTTCAGTCGCGTCGTTGAAAAGAAGCGCACGGCAGAGCGTTTTTTTGCGATAGCCGAGGATCGGGGACAGCCGGACCCGGAAATACTTGCGAACTTGGTCATCGTCGATGGCGATTTCGGCGGCCGGGGAGTCCCCGGCGAAAAGAAGGTCCAGAATCGAGGGATACTTGCTTAAGGCCTCGGCCACATGCCGGCCGGTCATGTTCCTGTCCAAAGCCGGAAAAATATGTTTAGCTGCGGGATTGAAGTCGATGATGCGATCGAGCCCGTCCACGACGATGACTCCGTCGCTCATTCCGGCGAAAATCGCTTCCCGGGCTACGGGGATAAGGTCGAGAAGGCCGAAACGGAATAAACCCAGAACGAAAAGAGGAGCGGCCAGGACCATACCGAAGGGGGTCAGATCGATACCGTAAGGGCTTCCTCCGAACAGGTAGATTACGTAGGCGATCCAAGGGAACACAGCCCCCGCGACCATGAGCGAAGTCTGGCGACGATAGGGTGCGGCCGAACGGGCCAGGGCGCCGATGAGGATGATCGTCCCCGCGACGAGGGCGATATTGGTATAGACTTGATGCACCCAATACCATGGACCTTTGATGGAGGATAACAACGGGAATGGCCCGGCCGTCGAGATGCCGAGCCAATTGTAGTACAGGTGGTGGTAGGCACTGGTCCAGTTGAAGATCAAGGTGAGCGAGCTGATGCCGATCATCGCCACCAGGACCGATTTTGACAGCCGACGCTCCAGGCTCGTATAACGGGTTGCGAGAAGGAGCCAAAAAACGGGAATGCAGACGATTCCGACATACTCCACCTTGGTCCAGAACAGCATGCCGGCCAGGGTGCGGCTGGACAGTTCCAGGGCATAACCGAAGGCGTAAAAAGCGCACGCCAGCATCAGTCCGATGAACGGGATGGCGGTCGTCGACCGGCGGCGGGTCCAGGTGTAAACCGCCAGGGACAAGGTAACGAATGAACCGACAATGAGAATGACTGTATAGGGATGACTCGTCGTCCACATTTTCAGTGGCACTATTCTATTCTTCCCCTCCGCTCGAAGTCAATGAAATTGAGCCGAACTCGGCGCGGATTGACAATTCCCGCCGTCCCCCTTATAGTTTCCCCCGTCCCCAATACCACTTTTCCGGAGGGTCAGACATGTTCAAAGGGCATCCCAAAGGACTTTTCATCGCCTTCTTCGCCAACATGGGCGAACGGTTCGGCTTCTACACCATGATCTCGATTTTCGTCCTGTTCATGCAGGCGAAATACGGCCTGTCAGCGGCTTCCGCCGGGTTCATGTATTCGACGTTCATGGTCGGTGTCTATATCTTCCCCCTGCTGGGCGGCTTCCTGGCCGACCGCTACCTGGGATACGGCAAGACGATCTCCCTGGGCATGATCACCATGTTCCTGGGCTACGCCATGCTGACCCTTCCGAGCAAGATGGAGTCGGGCTTCGCCCTGATCGTAGTGTCCCTGGCCGTCATCTGTCTCGGGACGGGGCTGTTTAAGGGCAACCTCCAGGCCCTGGTCGGTAACCTCTATGACGACCCCAAGTACAGCGGGATGCGCGACCGGGCCTTCAACATCTTCTACATGGGCATCAACATCGGGGCCATGTTCGCCCCGTCGGCCTCGGAGGCCGTCTCCAATTGGATTCTGGGCAAGGCCCATCTCTTCTACGACGCCCGCATCCCGGCCATGGCCAACGACTTCCTCAAGGGCAAGCTTGCCGACACGGCCGCCTACCTCGGGATTGCCCAGGGGCAAGACCCGGCCGTGACTATGGACTCCTTGCGCGGCTTCTCCGAGACGTACATCAACACCTTGAGCAAATCCTACCACTTCGCCTTCGGCGTCGCCTGCATTTCGCTCATCATCTCGATGCTGATCTTTTGGGGTTTCAAGAAGCACTACAAGGTGGCCGCCATGGCCGAGGTCCAGAAGAAGAAGTCGGCGGCCTACAAGAACCAGGTCGTCGAGCTCACCCCCCAGCAGACCAAGGAACGGCTGGTGGCGCTGGGGCTCGTCTTCTTCGTGGTCATTTTCTTCTGGATGGCTTTCCACCAGAGCGCGGTGACGATGACCTTTTTCGCCCGCGATTACACGGTTCCCAGCGTCGGCCAGGCGACCAATCTTTGGTTCGACCTGACCGGCCTCCTGCCCGTCTTCCTGGCCGTCGTCGGCCTGGTCTTCGCCCTGCGCAAGAAGTCCAAGACGCTCGTCCGGGGGATCGGCGCGGCCGTCTTCCTGGGGTTCGGCCTGCTGGCCTTCCTCCGCTTCCAGAGCTATCCGGCCGTCAACCGGTTCATGCCCCAGATGTTCCAGCATTTCAACCCCTTCTTCATCGTCGCCCTGACTCCGCTCGTCGTCGGCATCTTTGCCGCGCTCAACAAGAAGGGCAAGGAGCCTTCAGCCCCCCGCAAGATCGGTTACGGCATGCTCATCACGGCCGGGGCCTACACCATCCTGGTCCTAGGCTCGCTCGGCCTGCCCAGCCCCAAGTCGCTGGGCGGGCTGGTAGCGCCCGCCGCCAGCCAGGTCTCGGTCTACTGGCTCATCTCGACCTACTTTGCGGTCACCATCGCCGAGCTCTTACTCAGCCCGATCGGGATCTCGTTCGTCTCGCGGGTCGCCCCGCCCAAGTACAAGGGCCTGATGCAGGGCGGCTGGTTTGCGGCCACCGCCATCGGCAACAACCTGGTCGGCGTCGTGGCCTGGTTCTGGATGCGGGTGCCGCTGTGGGCCGTCTGGGCCATCCTGGTTACGGCCTGCTTACTTTCGGCCGCGTTCATCTTCAGCATCATGAAAAGGCTGGAGCGGGTGGCCAAGGCCTGAGTCTCCAGGCCCCCTCCGGGGGGGGGGCCACTTGGCCCTCTGCGGCGGGGTGGCCCGTAATCGATGCATGGTCGCGCTTCTGCGCCAGAAACTCAAGCGCGACATCACCGTCCCCCCTTACCCCCAGATCCTCAGCGCTCTGGGCGCGGTGTTGACGGCCTGAATTCCGGTCATCAAACCGGTTTGATCGCGACAACCAGCATCTCGAAATCTTCGGGCGTCAGCTTGTCGGCCCGGCTGAAGGCGCCGATCTTGCAGCCGAAGATCTCGACGGTTTCAAAGCCCGCCGTCTTCAAGAGCCAGGCCATTTCGGACGGGACGTAATACCGCTCATTGCAGGATAAAACACGCTCCCGGCCGTAGTCGTCGCGGATCTTGAGCGTGGAGGTCATCCGGAAAGTCATCAGATCGAAGGCGTGATCATCGCTCTCGGCTTCGACTAAATTCTCGGCCTCGAACTCCTTGACCGATCGGCTCAGGGGGAACAAGCCGTTCAGCGTCGTCAGGATGAACCTGCCGCCGGGTTTCAAGGCCCGGGCCGCGCCCGCTAGGATTTGGAAATTTTTTTCGTCCGTTTCCATCAGGGGGAAGGCCCCTTCGCAGATCAGGATGGCCAGACCGAATTCGCCCCGGAAATCAAGCGTGCAGGCATCGGCGACGCGAAAATCGACCGCCGCGTTGACGGCCGCCGCTTTGGCCCGCGCGCTCTCGATCTGGCTGGGTGAGAGGTCCACCCCGGTCACGCGGTATCCGCGTCCGGCCAGCTCCACGGCGTGCCGTCCGGTGCCGCAGCCTATGTCCAAAATGGGCACGGTCCGGTCGGAGCCGATTTCCTTCTCGATGAAATCGCATTCGCCCAAGGTTCCCTGAGTGAAGGCTTCCTTGTCATAGGTCTCGGCGTAGTCGGTGAACAGCTCTTCGTACCATTTTTTCATGACGTCCTCTATCTTCCGTTCGTCTCAAGCACGATCTCCGCCACCCGGGCCAGGCTGGAAATGGCTTCCACGGCGGGCGGACAAAGCCGGATATCGGTCAGCGCGGTCGGGATCACCAGACAACGGATTCCGGCAGCTATGGCGGCCGCCGCGCCCCGGGGCGAATCCTCTACGGCCAGACAATCCTCGGCTTCGAGGCCGCTTTGCCGGAGAGCGGTCAGGTAGGCGTCGGGATGAGGCTTAGGACGCTTGAAGTCGTCACGAGTAACGACGATCTCGAAGTACGGCAGACAGCCCGACACTCGATGGGCCAGTTCGACATGACTCCGGGAAGCGCCCGTGACCAGGATCAGGCGGACCCGGTTCCGAAGGGTCGTCAGAGTCTTCCGGACTCCCGGCATAACCGGCGGCCCCTCCTCCAGTAGAGCCTGGAATCGTTCGTCGCGGAGGCGGATGGTCTCTTCGATGCCCGCATCGGGCAGTCCGAGGAGGGCGGCGATTTGCGGGGAACGCATCCCCTCTGCCAGATAACAGCGGGCCCAATCCTCGACCCGCAAGTCGATCCCCGCGGCGGCGAAGGCGTCGCGGGTAGCTTCGAAGAAAAGCCGCTCGGTATCGACAAGGACCCCGTCGCTGTCGAACAGCACGGCTTTCAAACGGCGTCTTGGGGAAATCATGGCTGATTCGTCTCCGGACCGAATATTATACAGCAGGTCGATGCTGCGGCCAGCCTGCAATAACAGGATGGAAAAAAAATAAAATCCATTGAATGATTAACTTTTCCCACAAATGTTATATGTTAAGACCTGACCCCTCAGCGGCCGGAGAGAGTTTGGGATGGATCGAGCTTGGCGGCGCGGTTGGCCGGGGCGAACGCGCCTGTCAGACAGAAGACAATGGCCAGGGCGAGCCCCCCGACGAACATCCACCAGGGATAGGCGAAAAACTGGTCGGGCTTGAACGGAAAATTGGGTAAAAGGCGGACGGCCAGAAGGTTCATCAGAAAACAGGCCGCTGCACCCAGGGCGATTCCGGCCAGGCCGCCGAATATTCCCACGACGGCCGCCTCGCCGTGGATCATAGCCCGGATATCGGCTCGCGACGCTCCGACCGCCCGGAGCAGGCCGATCTCGCGCTGGCGCTCATAGATGATCATGTAAAACGTGTGTCCGATGTTGACGGCGGCCACGGCGACGATGGTCAGGCTGATAAGGGTGAACCCGAGCATGACCAGGGTCACGGCCAAGGCCACGCTTTCGGCCATCCGCTGCTGGCTCGTATCGAGGGCGAAGCCCATTTCGCGCACGGTCATTTGGATGGCCCCTAATTTGTCGGCGGAGACGGCCTCGACGACGGCCGAGTCGTAGGTCGAGGCGGCCGCCTCGCCGGCGAACCTGCGGTTGAGCTTGCGCACGGTGTCGAGGGGCAGGCTGATGCCTCCGAGAATGGCCTGGTGGCTCGTCCCGATAAGCTTGACTCGGACGAGTTCTTGGAGTCCGGACACGTCGCGGTTCACGTACGACTCGTTGAGTGTCAGCGGCATGGAGGGGACGAAGGGGATGATGATTTCGCTGATGAGGGGAAGCCGGCGGACTTCGGCGAAGCTGGCGTTATAGATCTCGACCAACCGTTTGGACAGGAGAAAAGGCAGCGGCTCGCCGGGTGCCGGATCGGCAAAGCGGCCGAAGAGAACGTCGTTCTTGACCAGACGCGGATCGATCCCGTCGGCCATGATCTCCATCCACAGGTCGAGCCTCTTGACCGAAGCGACGATGTCCGGAGTAACGCCCGGGAGGCGCGAGATCCGGGTCAGTTCCTCGTCCGGAAAGCGCGACCCAACCAGGGCCATCGTGGCCGGGATGGCCAGTCTCATCCGCGGATAGACGGCGGCCGTTCCGGGAATCGCTTCGAGCGAGCGGACGGCTGCGTCGTCGATGATTTTGGCCGCGGCCGGAGTATCGAATCCCGACCGCCGGGCCACGACCTGGATGCGGTTGGCGTCCTGGGGAAAGATCTTCGTGGCGACGACGCTTTTGATGCCCGAACCGAGGGCGACGAAAAAGACGAAGCTCGATATGCCGACGACGATCCCGACGCCGGCGAACAGGAAGTTCTTGCGGTTGCGCCCCATGTTCTGGGCGACGAAACGGCTGAGTTTGCGCGGCGTCATAATCGCCTCAAGCTCCGTCTCCGCCGACGATCCGGCCGTCTTCGAGGCGGACGGTCTGGGTGGCGTTTCGGAAGAGAGGCGCTTCGTGGGTGACGACGACAACCGTCATCCCGTCATCCCGATTGAGAGACTCCAGGATCCCGATCGTCTGGGCGCTGGTGGTGGTATCGAGGTTGCCCGTCGGCTCGTCGGCCAGGATGATCCGCGGGCGGTTGAACAGGGCTCGGGCGATGGCCACCCGCTGTTTCTGCCCGCCCGAGAGCTGTCCCGGCCGGCTGTGGATTTTGTCCTTGAGACCGACCCGGACCAGGACTTCCGTAGCACGCGAATGAGGGTCGGCGCCGTCGCCGGGGGCAAAGAACGAGGCTAAAGCGACGTTTTGAAGAGAATCGAGATGATCGAGGAGGTGGAAATGCTGGAAGACAAACCCTACGGTCGCGTTGCGAAACCGGCTCAGCGCCCGGTCGTCCAGGGACTTAAGATCCCGTCCCTCGACCAGGGCCGTTCCGGTGTAGCTGGAATCCAGCCCGCCGATGACATTGAGGAGGGTCGTCTTGCCCGAGCCCGAAGTGCCGACGATGCGGACAAAGGCTCCGGATTCGATGCCCAGACTCACGCCGAGCAGGGCGGTGGTGGCCGATTCGCCCTTGCCGAAAACGCGGGTGATGTTGCGGAGCTCGATCATTGGTCGTCGTAAAATCCTCAAGGGCATTATTACGCCCGGGGGCGGCTCCAAGTCAAGGAGGGCTCGGGGTGGAGGGGGCCAAACACGCGCGTTTCCCCGGCGAGGAAACGCACTCCGACCGAGATGAAACACTTGATCGTTACAGACGGCCGCGGCTTTCCTTGTTCAAGCGGCCGAAGAAAGCCGCCATGAAGGCGTGGCGTTCGCGGGCCATCCGCCGGCCCTCGGCCGTGGTCAGGCGGTCCTTGATGTGGCGGAGCTTGACCAGGTATTCGCGGTAGGCTGTGTCTTCTTTGGTGTAGGGTTTGGTCTTTTCGACGTCGATATCGGGGTCGTGGAGCCGGGCCCCCACTTCGCCGGCGAATAGAAACGCCCGCCCGATCCCGACGGCGCCGATCGAATCGAGCTTGTCGGCGTCGAACAGGACCCGGGCCTCGAGCGTCTCCGGACGGACGGCCTTGCGGTAGCGGTGGGCGGCGATGCAGTGGACGATGCGGGAGATTGCAACCGGGGGAACGCAGTGGCTTTCCAGGATCCGGCGGGCTTTTTCCGCCCCTGTTTCGGAATGGCAAATGGTCCCGTTAGAGCGGTCCTCCTCGGCCCGGCCGATGTCATGGAGGACGGCGGCCAGCCGCAGGATGGGGAGGTCGGCTTTTTCCTTCCTTCCGATCTTCAGGCAAAGACGGAGGACGCGCTCGGTGTGGTCCCAGTCGTGACTGCCGCGGGCGTCCTCGAATTGGGCGCGGGCTTCTGTTTTGATCCGTTCAAAGAGGGAGGAATTCAGGCGAACATTCGGGCCCATGGAAATATCTCCGGTTCTAGCGATCTTCGGCACGGCGGCCCGGGGGTTCATTTCCGCCGCCCAAGCCTGTCCCTTGACTATAGGACCGGGTCCGTCGTTGTGTCAAGCGAGTTTCCGCGAGTTTCCGCCGGTGTCGTCGAAAAATCGGAAGAGCGGATCGCTCATCCGGC
>CAZLAM010000004.1:0-11995 GCA_964557435.1 uncultured Eubacteriales bacterium | reverse complement strand
TTTGGATGATCCTGCTGTGTTCAATGGATCCGATGATCACACAGTATGGATGTGCTTCCCTTGGATTAGTTACCAGTGATGGTTTATAACCGGTTACGCGCTCAACATCATCCCTGAATAAGCCGGCACAAAGCTTCACTGCCGGGTAATCCTGCTCATCTGTCAGGATACTTGCATGATGCCGGTTGGTAACCAGCTGAAAGTCAAGCCCTGATGGATTTCCGGTAATAATGCTTTCCGGGAAGGCGGTTGATTGGGCTGATACCGGAGGGACAATGCCAGATGCCGGAATCATGGCCATCAAACCCAAACGGAGGAGAATGCCGAAGCAAGGCATCGGGGCGCTCATGATCGTTCCTTATTCGGCTCGGGTTCGGGCAGCCCCATGCTGATCCGATTCCATAAGCCGCCGAGGACTATGGCCAGCAGCGGGTAGATCCGAAGCGGCAGGACGCCGACGACGAGGCCGGCCAGGCTGAGAAACGCCGACGCCGCTCCCTTGGTCGAGCGGTAGATCAGCGCGTCGATGGTCATCTTGCCCCGGTAGCGGGCGGTGAACGGCAGGGGGACGTAGAGCACTTCCTTGGAGGCGCGGAAGACCGAGTAATCCACCGTCTTAGAGAGGAACAAGGCCGCCCCCAGAACCGGCAGCAGCGGCAGGAAGACGCCGGCCAGGGCGGCGGCTCCGTACAGCAGCGGGATGGCGGCCAGGATGAGGCGCACCTGGAAGCGGCGCAGCAGCCGGGGACACAGCCCCAGCTGCAGCGTGAAGGCCACCGCGTTGACGCCGCTCCAGAAGAAGCCGAGGAAGGCGGTGCGCGGCTCCTGCAGCGGCATGGCGGCCTGCAGGCTGCGGTGGAAGGCGATGTCGAAGAGCACCGAGATCGACTGCGAGGCGACGACCATCAGGGCCAGGCGGCCGAGCGTGGGATCGGCGCGGACGAGGTTCCAGGCGAAATGGTCGGCGAGACGCTCGGGCTGGCGGTCGGCGACCGTCCGCTCCGGAGCCGCCTGGCGGAAAGCCCGCCGGCTGATCAGCGCCGCGGCGGCGGTCAAAGCAGCGGCGCCGATAACGACCTGCTCCGAACCGATCCGTTCCGACAGCAGGCCGGTCAGCAGTCCACCCGTGACCGAGCCCGCGGTCGAGGCGGCGATGATCACGCCGTTCCAGCGCTTGCCGTCATCAGTCGAAAACTGGCTGTTGATGAAGGCCCAGGACTGCTCGATGATCAGCACGATATAGGCCTGGGCGAAGATGTAGAGCACGAACGCGCTGCCGGGGATGTTGCGGCGGGCGGCGAAGGCGGCTGTCGCCAGCATCAGCCCCGAGACGATCAGGGTGAGAGCGTAGGTGGCCGCCGGGCCGTAGCGCCTCAGAAGCCGGCTGATGGCGTAGGTGAGGGCGATCATGGCCAGCGGCACCAGCATCAGCGCCTCGGTCAAGCGGCCGGCCGGGTGGTGGGCCAGGAAGATGGACGAAGCGGCCGAACGCGCCATCTCATAGCCCATCAGGGCCATGGTGGCGGCGGCGGTGATGGTCACCACCGCGGGCAGAAGCTTGGGACGGGCGGACATACGTTCAATTTACCACAGAAGCAGCCGCCGCGTCCGGGCGGTGTTTTCGGGGCAGCCCGGAAGCCTCCGGTGGAGGGCTTGGTCTTCCAGACCGCCGCGTTTTCCGGACTTTCTCGGCGTTCTCCCGGAGATAGAATTAGCGGCCCTGGCATATCCCGGATAAGGGTCAAGTGGTGGTCCGTTACTATGGGCCCTACGCCAACGCCTACCGGGGGAAGATCAAGAAGGCGAGTTTGAGTGCGTCGGCGCTCCGGGTGGTCGAGGAGAAGCCACGACGCATTCCTTCCAAGGGCTGGGCGGACAGGCCGGGATTTTTTCTTGTAATTCTTATCCTTAATTGCTATTCATCCTGGTGCTCCTGTCTTCTTCTTTTTCAGCGATCTGCCAGGGCGAAGAGACGCCGGCCACCAAGTATTTGGTCACGGCCCGTGCCAACCTCTTTGGCAGTTCTAGTGCCGATTATCGGCAAGTTTACGGCCAATCGATCGTTATGCCTGAAATAAAAATCACATGTTTGGTTTACCGGGACATTGCCATCTGAGGCGGGTTCGCTATTATTGCCAAAAATGGATTTATCGAAGAGGTCGATGAAAAGGCCAAAATCCGCCTGACTTTGCTCAGCTTTGGCATAGGTTATGCGCACAAGATGAGCGCTTCTCTGCGCTTGCGGGCTGAGCTTGGACTGACCTCTATTTCTTTCAAGGAGGAAGCTCTGGGCGGGATATTTAAAGGTTCGGGATGGGCTGGAAAATTGGAGCCAACCTTGATTATCTCATTGGTAAAAAACTGTTGGCGACGTTGACCGCCGGTTACAGCATGGCAGGTGATGAAACAGAAACCGGAAAATTAAATGGAAACCCGGAATTTAAATCACCTGTGCCCTGAATTTATAAAGCTGGCAAAAATTTTCCAATTCCCTTTTATAATCCCCATAGAAGAACAGCTGATGAAACCCGGGATAGGTTAGTACCTTCTGATCACCATCCATCTTATATTTTACAGAAACCACACAGCCGCCTGAAGGGGGTACACTCAGGTTATCAACAACAGTGCCTGATGAGATCAGCAACTGCGTTTGCTTGTTTTGTGTTTTAATTTCAGGCTTATTTGGATTCTCAGATGTTTGATCACCGGGCAATACATCCAGACAGGTTATCCGTTGACCTTTTTCCCAGATCGTTCGTGGAACAGCATCGCGGTTTCCGTGATGATGAATCAGATCGAATGGTTCAGGCGGATTCTTAAAGCCATTTAGACGAGTGGGGCTTGAACAGTGGGCGCCGATGATTGTATCATCGGATGTATCGGCTACCGGATCCTGCTGAAAACCGGGTCTGTCAAAAAGATACTGCACCATTATATGAGCAGCGACAGCTCCAGTATCGGCTTCGCAAGCAGCCGGAATACCATCGTCATTCATCCGCGACCAGGCAATACAGGGCAAACTAACTGTAGTTTTTCCAAGAGCACCGAGACAATCCATCGTGATGGCATCCGCTTTTTCCATTTCCATTAACTTGCCGGCCACCTTGTAACTCTTTATCCCATTTATAACATCCTGCCTTGTTGCGAACCGCATCTCTTTTGATTGGCGGATATACTCATCGGCCAGGGCTTCGATTTCGACTGAAACAGGCATTGCACGATATTCAGTCAGAAAAGTTTCGGCAGGAATGTATTGAAGTTTAATACCGGTATCGGCAAGCGTTTTCTCATACCGTTCATTTTCTGCAATCACCAGGCACCTTGTTCGTTGCATCCGGGAACCGGCCTTCAACATTTTCATCCCAAATGCGGCCTGACTGAAATCATTGGTTGAATATATTATGCAACCTGGTTGTTCAGCTAAGCCGATGGTATTTGTCGTAAAAGAGGTACCCAAAGGGGAGAAAATAACGGTAGGAATACCAGTATCAGCCGCTTTTTTAGCTGTCGGCCAGGCATGCTCCTGCCGGTCGAGCAACACCATCACCAGGCCATCGGAATTCTTAGCTTTTGCCTCGGCCAGCCATCCATCAGCTTCTTCGGGCGAATAAATGGGCGATGGTCTAAGGTTGAGATCGATCTCCAGATTCTTTGCGGTTTCCTTTAACTGGTCGCTGTATAATTTTAAAGCGGCCCCTCCATCGTAAACGGCTCCAGGCCAAAGCATGCCATATTCTTCCTTTCGGCGCACAAAAGCCGCCATAAGCTTAGGAACATATCCGGATGCCGGCCCCCAGGGCTTAATGGGATGGAACTTAACCTCTGTTTTTGATCCGAAAAGGGGATAACTATCTAGAAGTAAAACCGTACCCAGCCCTGCTAAAGAGGCATTCTTTAAGAAATTACGCCGGCTGTGTTGATTTTCGCATGAGCACTGTGCCGCACATTTTCCTTTTTTCATACTGATCCTTTTTTCATACTGATTAAATTCAAAGAAGTTGCTTTTCCCGGTACGCCACGAATTCTCGCTCCAACCGATGAATCTCAAACTTGACCGGATTGGTAATCTACTTCCGGCCGCTCGGCAATGTCAACTCAGCAGGATTTGCGAAAATCGAGGAACGGCTTCTGCCCGAAGAATCTCCGGATGAAATTCTCCACGTCGCCGGCATACCGGACCATTTCGGACGCGGTATAACCGTCTCCCAGGATCATGATGTCGACCCGATTGGCCGGGTCGCCGTTCGAGCGGATGGTCACGACGTTCTCCGCCGCGAGCGGAACAGCCCCGAAGGCGAAAACCAGGACCGCCGCCGTCAGGTCTGGCCAAACTCCGCGGGGCTTCACGGCCGGGCCTCCGTCCCTTCCCCACCCTTCGCGGAGACGGGAATTTCGCCGAGGGCCTGGAAGGTGAATCCGCTACCGGCTCGTGTCGCAGGTTAATCGTATGTTAGAATGATACTGGCCAGAAAAACGCAAGCACTTGCGCCATAACTCTCATCGTTGAAAGATGAAAAGATTCCGAGAGATGAAGAATAGCTCCTTCAGGGATATAGAAAGGGTTCGCGGCACACGCCGACAAATGCTTCAACCTGACTCGGCTGCCGAGGAAACGAGGAGAATAAAAGAATGGAAACCATGAAAGCCATTGTATGTACAAAATATGGTTCGCCGGAAGTGCTTCAAATCGAACAACGCCAAAAACCTATTCCGAGAGAAGATGAGGTTTTGATTAAAATATACGCGACATCAGTTACAAATAGCGACATCTTCATCCGAAGCTCAAAGGTTCCTCTCATCGGGATGATTCCCTTTCGGTTAATGCTCGGTATCAAAAAACCGCGAAATTCAATTATTGGAGAAGTCTTTTCAGGAGAAATAGAATTTGTAGGACCTGAAATCAAGCGTTTTAAAATAGGTGATCAAGTATATGGTTTTACCGGTTATTCCCTTGGAGCATATGCCGATTACAAGTGCATGAAAGAAATTGACTCAAAACGCGGTTGTTTGGCGGTAAAACCAAATAATATAAGTTTCGAAGAAGCGACTTCGGCCGCCTATGGAGGATTATTGGCGTTTCAATATTTGGAAAAAGGACCTATTCTGCGCGATCATAAGGTCCTCATTTATGGAGCCTCCGGGACTTCGGGGACAATCGCAGTCCAGTATACAAAGCATCTTGGAGCTGCGGTTACAGGCGTCTGTGGATCATCAAATATTGAATTTGTAAAATCTTTGGGAGCGGATAAAGTCTTGGATTATACAAAAAAGGAATCCATAAACGATTTGGAAAAATACGATTTCGTCCTCGATGCCGTTGGGAAAAAAAGAACTTCCGAATTAAAAAATGCCTGTAGGAGCGCACTCACAATAAACGGCAAATATGTTTCTATCGATGATGGGGCCTTATTATTACAATCAGATCGACTGAATAAAATCACGGAATTAGTTGAATTAGGAATCATTAAACCGGTGACTGACAGAATCTATCGTTTTGAGCAAATTATCGAAGCGCATCAATATGTTGAAATGGGTCATAAAAAAGGGAATGTCGCAATTACAGTAAATAAAAAAACCTAACAAATTCGCGCAAGCCAAAGAGCCGCGGCCATTGCCGTGATGGCGAGCGCCAACGCTTTGCCCTTACGCGGATTTGACCTTGAAGCACAGAAGCTCGGCCGCTGACGTGACGGTGAGCGGTTTGAGCGCCGCCGCGCCGGCGGCAGCGGAAAACCTCGCCCCGCGGTACGTGACGAGCAACAGATCGACAAGCGCCGGGACGTCCAGGTGCACGGCCAGGCGCGCTGTCTCGCGGGACTCCAGCGCAAAGCGCTCTTCGAGCGCTGCTGTCGCGAGCCTGACCCGGTCCTTGGCTGTGGCTTGGCCCAGCACGGCTTGGCGCAGCTCGGCAAGGTCGTCGTTCGCCGGCACTGCCAGCAGCAGGCGACCGCCCGGCGATAAAAGCCTTTTGAACTCCTCGGGGTTTCTCCTGGCGGTGATGGACAAAATGCAGTCAAACGCCTGATCCGCAAAGGGCAGGCGGCGATCGCCGTTGGCCGCAATCCAGCGTTGCCCCGGATAGCGTTGGGCCGCAGCGTCCACGGCGGCCGTCGAGATGTCCACGCCGAACCCCACAAGCCCAAAGCGGCCGGCCAGGGCCGCGAGGTAATAGCCGTCGCCGCAGCCCACGTCGAGGACGCAAGCGCCCCGGGGAATCCGGATCCTGGCCAAAGCGGCGGCGAGGCATTCGAGCAGGCGCGCACCCAAACCCGCGGCGAGCAACCGCCGGCGCGCGCAAACCATGGCTTTGGTGTCCCCGGGTTTTTTGGCCTGCTTGTCCTGGGGCAAGAGAAGGTTCACATAGCCGCTGCAGGCGATGTCGAACGCGTGGCCCGCTGGACAGGTGCAGGACCGTTCACCCCAATGCAGCTCCTGGCCGCAGCGGCGAACCGGGCAGACGACGGTCATGGAGCCTCACACCTCCTTCTTGAGCTGAATTAAGCGACCTTGGCGGTCCAGGCAAGCCCTATTTCACGGGCGGCAAGACCCAAGGCGCAGGTCCCCCAAGGTCTGGACGGCGGCGAGCGCTTCGGTCTGTCCTCATGAAGCGGCTACGCTTCGTGAGGGCGATGACCCCGGGCATAAGCGCGCTCTCATTCATATAGCCTTGCTCCAACCTCGTGGCCCCTGATCGAGGGCGTCCATCGTTGATGGACAAGTCCTCGAGACGGCCGCCGGGATCGTTCATCCTCACACGGCCGGGACGGCGAGCTCACCAGGTGCCGTCCCTTAAATAGTCGTCGATCGCCTTGGCCGCCTTTTTGCCCGCGCCCATGGCCAGGATGACCGTCGCCCCGCCGGTGACGATATCACCGCCGGCGAAGACGCCCTTTTTGCTGGTTTTGCCCGTTTCCAAGTCGGCGATGATGTTGCCCCATTTCGTCAGCGCCAGGTCCCGCGTCGTCGAGGTCAACAGGGGGTTGGGTCCCTGGCCGATGGCCATGATCACCATGTCAACGTCGATCACGTGTTCGGATCCTTCGACCGGAATGGGACTCCGTCTCCCCGAGGCGTCCGGATCGCCCAGGTTCATCCTGATGCATTCAATGCCCTTGACCCAGCCTTTCTCATCGCCCAGGATGCGGACGGGGTTGGTCAGGAAATGGGGCTGGACGCCCTCCTCGAAGGCGTTCTCGATCTCCTCCACCCGGGCGGGCATCTGCTCCCGAGCCCGGCGGTAGATAAGATGGACGTTCTCCGCTCCCAGACGGAGCGAGACCCTGGCCGCGTCCATGGCCACGTTCCCGCCGCCCACGACGGCGATGCGCCGCCCGAGATGAATCGGCGTGTCGTATTCCGGGAAGAGGTAGGCTTTCATGAGATTCACCCGGGTCAGGAACTCGTTGGCGGAATAGACGCCGTTGAGGTTTTCGCCGGAGATCTTCATGAAGTAGGGCAGGCCGGCCCCCGTCCCGATGAAGATCGCTTCGTAGCCTTGCCGGAAGAGGTCGTCGATGGAGAAGGATTTTCCGACCACTTGGCTGACCTTCATCTCCGCGCCCAGCTTCTCGATGTATTCACTCTCGCGTTGGACGATCCACTTGGGCAGGCGGAACTCGGGAATGCCGTACACCAGGACGCCTCCCCCCTTGTGGAGGGCCTCGAAGACGGTGACGCCATGTCCCATCTGGATGAGCTCGCTGGCCGCCGTAAGGCCCGCCGGCCCGGCCCCGATCACGGCCACCTTCTTTCCGGTCGGCGCCGGAAGGTTCGGCAGCCGCGCGTCACCCTGCTGGAACGCGTAGTCCGCCGCGAACCGTTCCAAGCGGCCGATGGCGATGGGCTGTCCTTTCTTGGCCAGGACACAGACGATCTCGCATTGGTCTTCCTGGGGGCAGACGCGGCCGCAAATGGCGGGCAGGCTGTTCTTTTCCTTGATCTTGTGAATGGCCCCGATGAAATCCCCGTTCCTGATGAGCTTGATGAATGCCGGGATATCGATATCGACGGGACAGCCCGCGATGCAGGGGAATTTCTTGCAGTCCAAGCACCGTGAGGCTTCGCGCATCGCCTGGTCCCGCGTGTATCCGAGGGCAACTTCCTCGAAGTTTTGCACCCTGAGCTTGGGATCCTGTTTGGGCATCGGTTCCCGCGTGTTGGCCCGTTTCAGTTTCCTCTCGGATTCCAGGAGCCGGCATTCGTGATCCCAGAGGGCCCGGTGCTCTTCGCGCCGGTACATGTCGGCCCTCTTGAGGAGCTCGGAGAAATCGACCTTGTGGCCGTCGAACTCCGGACCGTCCACGCAGACAAACTTGGTCGTGTTTCCCACGGTGATCCGGCAGCAGCCGCACATACCGGTCCCGTCCACCATGAGGGCATTCAGGCTGACCATGGTGGGGATGCCGAGAGCTCGGGTCATGTCGGAGACGGCCTTCATCATCACCCCCGGCCCGATGGCCACGACGAGATGGACCGGCTCGTCCTCGGTGATCAAGCGCCGGAGCTCATCCGTCACGAACCCGTGACGACCCTCCGTACCGTCGTCGGTGGTGATGAACAGCTCGTCGCTGATGGCCCGCATCTCCCGCTCCAGGAGCAACATCTCCTTGGTCTTGGCCCCGATGATCGAGAGGATGCGGTTCCCGGCGGCTTTGAAGGCCTTGGTGATCGGATAAACGGGGGCAACGCCGAGCCCTCCCCCGATGCAGACGACAGTCCCCAACTTATTGATTTCCGTCGGTTTGCCTAAAGGCCCGACGACGTCCAGGAACGCCTCTCCGATGTTCAGCTTGTCCATTTTGCGGGTCGAAACCCCGATGACCTGGACGATGAGGATGATCGACCCGCGGCCAAGATCGCGGTCGACGACGGTCAAGGGGATCCGTTCCGCGTAGTCGTCGGCGCGGACCACGACGAACTGGCCGGCCCGGACCGTCTCGGCGATCAGGGGCGCGTAGACCTCAAACAAGGTTACGGAGGGCGCGAGATGTTCCTTTTTGAGGATTTCATTGGGCTGGGGGGGGGTGCTGGGATTAATGGGCATTCCTTTCCATCTTTATTCTGTCCGCTTCTGGTACGGAAGGTAAACGGAGAACGTGCTGCCTTGGGCCGGCCGGCTCTTCACCTCGATATGCCCGAAATGCGAGTCCGTGATCTTCTTGGCGATCGTCAAGCCCAATCCCGTTCCGCTGATCTTGCTCGTCCGTTCGTCCTCGATGCGAAAGAAATCGTCGAAGATCCGGGGAAGATGCTCCCCGGACATTCCGATGCCTGTGTCCTTGATATGAAAACAGACGTAATTTGCATCGACCGTCGCTTCGATGGTGACGGACCCCTTGTCCACATTGTATTTGATGGCGTTGCTGATCAGATTGGTAAAGAGCTTCTCCATGTCCTGGACGTCGGCCTGGACGAACGGCAACGGATCGGAGAGTTTGAGAACGAACGAGACGGTCTTCCGGGCGGCCTCGGGCTTCAGGAAATCGACGATCTTGCGGATGATGTCGGCCACCTGAACGGGTTCCAGCTTCTGGGCCACTTTGCCGGCCGCGATCTTGTTGACCTCCAGGAGGTCGTTGACGAGAGCTAGAAGGGAATGAGCCCGTTCCTTGGCCCGGGCGAGCCAAGCCAGTTTCTCCCGTTCATCCCCGCCGGCCGCCCCGGAGAGCACGACCTCGAGCCAACCTTCGATCGCCGCGAGGGGGGAGCGGAGCTCGTGGGCCACCATGGAGACGAACTGGGATTTGATCTTTTCGATCTCCTTGAGCTGGGTGATGTCCCTCAGGACCGTGACGGCGCCGAGAAGCGTGCCCTGCTCGTCGCGGACGGGAGCCATCTGGGCCATGAGGACGCGGCTCGGATCGTCCAGGCGGATCTCCTGGCTGATCATCGACAGACTGTCGTCCTTGGAAGCCAGGGTCTTCTGGAGGACCTCGACGATGGCCGGGCTATTGACGTAATGGGCCAGCGCTTGGCCGGGCTCGTCGGTTCCGATGAGCTTCAGCATTTTCACCGCCGAAGCGTTCCAGAGGACCAGCCGATGCTCGAGATTGGTGACCATGACGCCGTCGGCCATACAGCCGATAACGGTCCGCAGCCGGCTCTTTTCCCCGGCCAGATCGAGAAGCCTCTGCTCCCGCTCATGAAGCAACCGCTGGGCCTCCAGCCGGAGCTCGCGTTTCTCCAAACCCCTCTTGACCAGGACCGCCAGCGTCTCCGGGGCGAAGGGTTTCGGCAAATAATCGTAGGCGCCCCGCTTGGTCGACTCGACCGCCGTTTCGATCGTCGCGTAGCCCGTGATGACGACGATGATGATCTCGGGATCGATATTGTGAATCTTTCGGATCAGGTCCAAGCCGCCGATCCCGGGCATCACGAGATCGACGAGGATGAGGTCGTAGGCGCTGGCCTGGACCTTCTGCAGCCCGGCCAACCCGTCTTCGGCCAGATCGATGGCATAACCTTCCTTGATCAGGGCGCGTTTGCAGCCTTCTCGAATTCCCATCTCGTCGTCGACGACGAGGATCCGGGCGGGGCCGTTCACCGGGCTTCCCTCCTCTTCTTGAGTAGGGACTCCAGGCGTTCCAGGAGCACGTCGGGCTTGACGGGCTTATCCAGAAAGTCGTCGGTTTTCATCCAGTACCCGTCTTCCTGCAGCGAGAACTTGTAGCCGGTCGCCTCGGCGACGGACGTCACCATGACGACGGGGATATCCTTGAACAGCGGGTCCGTTTTGATCTTCTGGCTGAACAGGAATCCGGCGTCGTGTTTCTCCATCATCAGGTCCAGGATGATCACGTCCGGCATCTCCGTCCGGACACGCTCCAACCCTTCTCGGCCGCTGGTCGCGGTGACGACTTCATAGCCGTGGTGTTTCAGCACGGCCATATGGATGTCCAGAAAATCTGGATCGTCGTCAACCAATAAGATTTTTCCCTTGAAGTTCATGGTCTTTTCCTTCGGGAGTGCTGTCCAGCCATTGCTCCTGGCCAAGGATGGGCAGGGTGATGATAAAGGTCGCGCCCTGTCCTAATTGGCTTTCCACGGCCACCGTTCCCTTGTGCTTGGGCACGATGCTGTAGACCAGGGACAATCCCAGCCCTGTGCCTTTCTCCTTGGTGGTGAAAAAGGGGTCGAAGAGCTTGGGGAGGTGCTCCGCGGAGATGCCCTTGATGTCGTTCTTCCAGCTCTCCTGGGCGGTGAATTCTTTCTGCAGGATCCGGCTGAACCTCATGATCGTCCCGATGGGATTGTTGAGCTCGTGGGCGATACCGGCGGCCAACTGCCCCAGCGAGGCCATTTTTTCGGTCTGGATCAGCTGCCGTTGCGCTTTCTCCAGCTCTTCGTGCGAGCCTCCTGGGTTGAAGATGGGACTTCTCCAAGCTCGAATACAGGCCATGGAGCCGATCGAGCAGGTAATGGGGGCACATCCCGGCCTCCGCGGCCGGCGAGGATCTCCCGTCCTGGGCCTTGATATAGTCCACGATGATCCGCTTCCGGCTCGGACCCGAGATTTTTTTGTCCGTGGCGGGCCCGTTGAGACAACCCTTGCAGAAAAGGAGGTCCAAAAAATTCGAGCGGAAGATCTGCTTCAACGCCTCCTCGGTTTTGATCACATCCAGCTTTTGCCCCAGGGAATAGGGGCAATCCGTCCACTCTCCCGGATTAATCATCGCCATCAATTCCGGACGATAGACCTGGATGAACAACGATGTTTTTTTTCCTTGGACTTAAGCCCCCTACATGGATAAGAATTTGCTTTTCTCGGTACACCACGAATTCTAACTCCGACCGATGAATCTCCCAACTCGACGACATCGGTAATCTACTTCCGGCCGCTCGGCGATGTCAACCCCCTGTACTGGGTCAGGACATGGTGGACACCTCTTTCGCCTTGTGGGAGCGCTTCCATTGCAGGAAGAAGGCATGGGGCGTCAGGTAATCTAGCGCTTGGTGGGGACGGATATAGTTGAACTCATAGGCATATTGGTCCAAC
>CAZLAM010000003.1:0-18873 GCA_964557435.1 uncultured Eubacteriales bacterium | reverse complement strand
GCCTTCGTCATCCCGGCCCGCCAGAACGACACTCCGACGATGATCAAGATGCTGGAGGTTTTAGAGTTCGGCGGATGCGAGATCCAGCGGGCCAAAGAGGATTTCACGGCGGGAGGAAGAGTTTATGACGCGGGATCTTATGTGGTCCTGCTGGCGCAGCCGTACAAGCCTTTTGCCTGGGCGCTTCTGGAGCGGCAGAAATATCCCGACATTCGCGAATATCCCGGCGGGCCCCCGGTTCCGCCCTATGATAATGCGGGCTGGACGCTGCCCCTGCAGATGGGGGTCGTGTGCGAACAGGTCGATCTTCCGTTTGCAGCGAAGCTCGAGCGGGTGGAGAAGGTGGATTATGCGGGCGTGGGCGGGGTGAAAGCGGGGGCCGGAGCGGGAAGGAGTGGGGACGCCCATAAGGACGCAATGGAGGGCGCGGCTGCACTCGCGACGGCGAAATATTTCGTTCTGGACGCGCGCGAGAATGCGTCCTACGCCGTGGCTTTCGCCCTGCTCAAGGAAAAGGCGGAAATCACGCGGGCCAAGGGAAAAATCGCCGGAAAAGGCTTCGAAGCGCCGGCCGGGAGCTTCATGGTTAAAAATACACCGGAGGTCCAGAAGACGCTGCCGGGATTGCTGGAAAAACGACACGCGACGGCGTGGGCGCTCGACGATGCGGCCGGCATCTCCGCGGCGGCCCTCAAAAACCCCCGCCTCGGCCTCTACCAATCCTGGTGGTCGAGCATGGACGAGGGCTGGTCGCGCTATGTCCTGGACGATTTGGGCATCCCCTATACGACCCTGCATAATACCGATTTCAGGGGTCCGAAAGCGGCCCCGGACGCCAAGCCTGACAAAAACAAACCCAAGATCGACCTCAAGGCCAAATACGACGTCATCATCTTTGCCGGCGAGAACGCGGACATCATCAAGACGGGCAAGATCGACCCCGCTTCGCCGTATGCCCGATGGTTCACTCCCCTGCCGGCCGAGTACGAAGGCGGCCTGGAAAAGGAGGGCGTCGAGGCCCTGAAGGCGTTTGTCGAGCAGGGCGGCATCCTAGTCACGCTGAACGAAGCCTGCAAGATGGCCATCAAGGAATTCGAAGCGCCGGTCAAGAACGCCCTGGAGAAGATCGAGCCGACGAAATTCTTCTGCCCGATGTCCATCGTGAGGCTGGCGGTCGACAATACGACGCCCATCGGCTACGGCCTGCAGGAAGAGACGCCGGCCGTCTTTTCCGAAAGCCTGGCCTTGGAGACATGGCTCCCCGGAACCGGCGACTGGGAGCGAAAAGTCGTGGCCAGCTACCCCGAGAACAACATCCTGATGAGCGGCTGGCTGCTGGGCGAGGATGTCATCGGGCGGAAGGCCGCTGTCGTCGATCTCAGGTTCAATAAGGGGCGGATCATCCTCATCGGCATCGTCTGCCAAAACCGGGCGCAGTCGCACGGAACGTATAAATTCCTATTAAACGCGCTGCTTTATCCGGCGGGAAATTGAAGCCGGAGACGATTTACAATTTCCTTCAGGTCGGCCCCAAGACGCAAGAAGTCGTCGATTTTCATAACGACGACTCCCGTCCCGGAAAGCCCTTGCGGATTATAGTTCCGGGAGCCTTGATCGCCCTCGCTTCCTTGGGGGCGATCATCTACGTCGTTTACCAAACCTGGCTAAAAGAAATCCTTCCCGAAAATCAGGCGATTAAGTATCTTCTCATGCTGGCCCCGGTTTATATCATCGGGGTATTTCTCTTCAGCTACGGCATGGAGATGTTTAACCTGGCGAAGAGCTTGAAGCTGACCGCCATCATCGTCTTCACGACGGTTTTTATCGTCGTGGTCATCGCCGTCCTGTTTCTTCTCGCCTCCGCCAAAGCTAAGGTCAATTCTTCAAGCGGTTCGTCTTCAAAATCCTCCTCATCCAAGGCGGCTTCTTCAGGATCCGGCGGAGGAATCGGCCATTGGCCCAGAAACACCCTCCTTACGGGGGCGGTCGTGGGAAGCGGCGCCGAGGAAAAATTGGCCGCAGAAGCCGCTCCTGCGCCTATACCCATCGTCTGTCCTGGCTGTCAGCATTCTTATGTCCCCGCGGAGCAGGGCGTGACCTGCCCGAATTGCGGGATGGCTCGTGCGTGAGGTGGAGCATGCCCCGTGAAATTCATAGGACTTGCTCCCCAAAGTCCGGAGCAAGCCCCGGAAATACCCGGGACTCGCCCGCCAAGCCCGGGCGTGATCATTGCTATTAGGGAGCGCCGCAAAAGTATCAAACAATCCGAATCGTCAGATGACGCCGGTATTTGTCGAAATCCCGGTCGGTCGTAAAAATCGGCCAGTTCTCCTTCGCCGCAACCGCGCAAATCAGAAAATCGATTGACGATCCCTGAACTCCCGCTTTTCGGCAGATGTTGGAGAATTCGGCCGCCAGTTCAAAATGCCCGGGCCGGAGGATTAAATCCTCAAACGCAGACAGGGAAGATTTGAGCCTCTTAAACTGCGCTAAATCAGCGATTCCCGACAGCAATTCCTGACGGATGGGTCCGATCATCGCCACCCGGTCGGACTCGATCAGATCTTTCATCTTCGCCGACAATTCCGGATCCGGCGATCGGCGCCTCAGAACCGCCGACCAGACGCATGTATCGACGAGAACTTTCACCGGCCTCGGGCCTTCTTGTAATCGTAATCGGGGACAAAGTCGACTTCCCCAAACAACCCAAGGGCATCCAACCTCCGGCGATGGGCGAGGTATTCGCGCAGGGCGGCGGTCACTGCCTCCTTCTTCGTTTTATGGTTTCCGGCTTTTTTGACTTCCAGAATCAATCGATCGTCGAGGGCCAGGTTGGTGGACATATTCACACCTCTCTCCACACATCATACCACACACTGCCCATGGCCTGTCCATGTTGGTCTAGAATTCTTCTTTTGAGAGTATTTTTTCGCAGCCGATTGATTAGACGTTTGGGATCGGATTTTTTCTCATCGGGGATCGATTCTACCAAGAAGTCCTCGATCGGCATTCTTGGGTCAACCTTGGGCTAAATTGACTCCCCCCTGACCGAATGTTATTCTTCTCAGGGGGCCCGCCTATGATTTCACTGACGTTTTTCGGCAGCGCGAGCAAAATCGGCGACACTGAAGTTACGGACTTACGTCCGTGAGATCCCGCGAGGGGATTGAAAGAGTTCGAAGCAATCGGAGAGCGGGAATTCACCAGGTAGCGAGCTCGGAATCTCTTGAATACAATCCGTCTGTGCGCCGTCCATGTACTTGACATTGGCGCATAACAAGCTTAAATATTTATATTAATCTGTAATATGTTATCTATTATGAAAGAAAATACAGAAGAGTATAGGAAAGGCATCGGCAAGAAGGAGTCGCTTCTCCTGTCCGAGCTCGCCAGGCGGAACAAACCCGTCTTTACCGCGCAGGACGCAAGAGCCATTCTAAAAGAAGTCCCCTACGTTACGCTCCATAACCTCAAGAGGAAGAAATGGGTTCTGGCCATTAAAGGCGGGTTGTATGCCATCGTCCCGCTAGACATCGGCGTTAAGGGAGCGGAAAGCTTCATCGTCCACGATTTCGTTATAGCGTCGCATCTGACTAATCCCTACTACATCGGCATGTGGTCGGCCCTGAATTTCCACGGCCTCTCCGATCAAATTCCCGCCGCCGTCTTCGTCTGCACGCCCAAAGCGAAGAAACCGGTCAGCGTGCTAAATGCGAAGTTCGTTTTCGTCCAACTCGCAAAAACGAAATTTTTCGGGATAGAGAAGGCCGTTATCGAGGGCCGCGAGGTCAACATATCGGACAAGAACAAGACGATGGTCGACGGCCTCGACCATCCCGAACACGCGGGAGGGATAGATGAAATCGCCAGAGCGATTTGCTTCAACAATGAAGAGCTTGACTTCGCGAAAATCAGAAAATACGCGCTCAAGACTAAGAACGTAGCGGTCTTCAAGCGGCTCGGTTTCATCCTCGAAGCGGCCGGACTCCTCGAAAAATACCGCGCAGCCATCGATGGGATCGGGCTGACCGAGGGCTACTCCGCGCTCGACAAGCTCGGCTCGAAGAAGGGCAAGTACTCGGGAAAGTGGAAACTGTTCGTCAACGCCGAAATAAACCCCAAGAGGTGGATGTATTGATTGACAGGCGCGAGCTTCTGGAGAAGGCAAGGCGGAAGAATCTCAGCCTCATGATGGTCGAGAAGGACTATGTTCTCGGCTGGCTGCTGTTCGGCCTGGCGCAGGACAAGGACCTCGTCTTCAAGGGCGGAACGGCGCTTTCGAAAGTCTATTTCCCGAGAATATGGCGGCTTTCCGAGGACCTGGACTTCAGCCTCGTAAACGGCGTGCTAAAGGCGAGGTTGGAAGGCATCGAAAGCGTTCTGGCCGAGGTGAAAAAGAAATCAGGCATCGAATTCGTCCTGAAAAGCAGCCACCTCAATCCCGATTATCTCCAGCTCAAGGTCCAGTACAAAGGCGTCATGGACAGGAACTGGATTAAGGTCGACGTGACCATGGACGACGTCGTCGACAAACCGGTAAGCAAAGCGATTCCGAAGGAATATTCCGATTACGTTCCATTCCAGGTTCGGGTCGAGTCGCTGGAAGAGATTCTCGCCTCTAAGCTCAGGACTGCCATCGAACGCAAGAAATGCCGCGACTACTTCGACCTATGGAAGCTCATTCAAATGGAATTCGACAAGCAGAAGATCCGGCGCGTTTTCGCAAAAAAACTCGCCGTCAAGTCCCTCGAATACGAAGGGCCAAACCAGATATTTCCGGCAAACCTGAAGGACACGCTGAAGCCATATTGGGAGAGGGAACTCGGAAGGCTCGTTAATCCGGTTCCAGACATGGAGGCGGTCTTTGCCGACCTCAGGCAATTGCTTAATTTTCTTTAAAATATCCCCCCTAACGAAGGCGCTTGCTTTTCTTATCCGAAACGGTCATTCCGAACCATTCCGGCCGCCCTTTCCGCCAACGGCCGAAAAGTGGCCGACTTCCCTCGGAATGACCGGCCGGAATGCGTCAGAATACCCAACTGATGCAGCGGCTGCTGCCATATCCAGGGCGACTTCCGCTCTTCGGATTATCGATGATCGAGCGGCCTTATGCGGGATTGCCGTTTTAAAGCCATTTATTCAAAACTCGGTTAAGGGATGAATTTGGCCTAAATGAAACGCCAGTCAACCGAGAGAATTAAAACCCTGATATCCAATCCGAACCCAGCCGCTTTCTTTCTTCAGGCGGCGGCCATTCCTCCTGATACCCATGGTTGAAAATGGCGCTGACCAGTTTGAAAAAACCATCCTTCTTCTCCGGGTTCCAGCGCAAGACATTATAGAAATGCGGCCACTGCGGCATGGTCTTGGCAAACCGCCATTCGACCGATCCTATAAAGGCCCGGATTTCCGCCATGTCGCCGTCGCTTGGTTTATTCATTTCTGAACAACGGCAATCCTACTTTCCGTTCCGGAACAGCTTCAACAGCTCTTCGACCTCTTCGGCCTTAGGCTTTTTGCCCCGAACCGTGCGGAAGAAGATCGGCAGCTTTGACGCGATCATAGGACTGGCCAGCAGCTCCGCGGGCATGTGACTGATCGCGGCCAGATCGATTAACGTGTGGTAGGCTTCCGAGTCCTTGGGGACGGCCAGGACGCTGGCGATGTCGTTGATCTGCTCGCGGCTCTTCGGCGGCGGCAGGATCCCCCGCTCGATCTTGCTCCAATTGCTGGCGTCGAGGCCGGCCAGCCGGCAGAACCGCCGCAGGGTCAATCCGCACTTCTCCCGCAGATCCTTGACATAGGGACCGAAGGTCATGGAGGCCTCCAGGCGGGAAAGACTTATTCGTCGTGGTTAGTCTGTACCACATCCCCCCGTTTGTCAATGGATTTCAATGGGTTACGGACGAATTCGGCCCGCCCAAGTCGAACTCCCCCCCGAATCCCGACTACTTTGCCGATTTCTTAAAAGCCAAATTGACAACTGCCCCGATCAACGGGAAATGGATATACGTTCCCAATATCGGTTTCCCGGTCGCCAGCGCGGCGGTGTCGGCGTAGACCTGAACCTGAGCGGCATCGCCCACCGCATACTCGGCCGCGTCTCCCGACACGCCCGGATAGGCCTTGTGATCGATTATTACCAGCCCCTCGGCCGTCTCTAAGATTAAATCCGCCACCCCGCTGGTGACGGAGCCCGTATCGAGCCTCTGATAAACGGGCCACTCGCGATGCCATTTGGCGTGCGGCCACTTGGCGCTCGCCCATCCTCGCAGCCTGTTGCTGATCTCTACCAAATCGGCCGGCCTTAATGCCGCCGCGGCGTTCCACCGCGCCAATATTTCCTCAGCCATCTTCATCCTGTCCGGCGCCGCATAATCTTCGCTGTCGGCCGCGATGAAGGCATGGACCGCGCTGCCCATGTCCTTCATCTCGAAGGGCAGTTCGCTGCCCTTGTCTTCAGCTCCCCCGCTCTGGCTCGTGTTAAGCGCAATCGGTTCGCCGATGATCTCGGGCCGCCCGGCCGCCCACTCGATCCCCTCCATGTCCGGCCAAGCCGATGCAGCCGCCCAGTCTCTCGGCCCCGGCGCGATAAAAGTCGCTTCCGCCTCCGGCGCCAACGGCTCTCCCTCGCCCACGCTCGGTCTCCTTATCATGGCCTCGAGCCGCATGCCGCCCCACCCGACGAACCCATTCACGGGCTCTGATAACAGCGGTTCGCCCTTCTCGGTTTCTTCCATCTCCTTCTTTTTTCCCTTCTCTTGGGCCCCCTCTTTTTCTTTCTTTTCTTCCTTCGCTTCTCCTCCGCCTTTCCTCTCCTCAGTGAACTCGCCCAACATGCCTTCGCCGAGCTTGCCCTCGGGAGGCGGCAGAACCACCCGATCCCTCGCCCGCGTCCAGCCCACGTATAATAGCCGCAGGCTCTCGCGCCGCTCGATCGCGTCCACCTCGACGATGACGGGATGCCCCTCCATCAGCTCGTGGTACGAAGTCTTCGTCTTCGGGTGATAAGGATGCGGCCAGTACCGGATCCATCTTTCCGCCAACGGATCGTCGAGCTCGATCCTGGGCCGGTCCGTCGCGACATGGATATCCGGCACCAGCCGCTTCCAGGTCCACTCCAGATCGTAGAGGATCACGATCGGCCACTCCAGCCCCTTGGCCCGATGCCAGGTGCTGACGACCACCGCGTCCGCATCCGGGCTGAAAGCCCGCTCGTCGTTCGTCCCGTCGTCCAGATCGTCCAGGAACGTCGCCAGCCCGACCGGGGTCATGCCGGCCCCCTCATCCGCCGCCCGGCCCACATATTGGACGGCATAAGCCCTTAACACGTTCAGGTTGGCCAGGCGCTCCGACGCGATCCCCCAGCGCCGGCACAGGTCGCGCATCGCCAGCAGCTCCATGATCCGGTCGAAAGTGGCCAACACCCCGTGCCTCGATCGCTCTTCCCTGCCCGCCTTCCGGATCGCCCTTATCGCGGGGACATCCCCAAATGAATCGTGCCCCGGCCTCTCCAAAAGCGTCTCCAGCCAGCGGTCCGGCTCGTCCGGCCGGTCGAGGATCCTGGCCATCTCCGCCGCGGACAGGGCGTCGCCCGGGTCCGACCACAGGCGGATCGCCGCCAGGATCAGTTTGGCCTCGGGCGTCTTCATCAGCCCGGCCCGCGAGACGGCGCTCTTGATCCCGATCCCGGCCAAGCCGTCCGCAATCATGGCCGCCGTTTTGTTCGTCCGGCACAGCACCGCGACATCGCGCGCCTCGACTTTTCGGGCCTCGCCCGTGAGGCGATCCCGCACAAGCACGGTCCCTTCCTCGAGAAGGGCCTTGATCCCCGCCGCCAGGGCGGCGGTCTTGTCCCGCTTCTTTCTCCCCGCGGGCGCCGGGTACCAACGCTCGATGACCGGCCCCAGCCCCGCCGCTTCCTTGTCCTTGGCCGGCTCGAGCCTAACCCGCTCGGCCGGAATCCCATGCTTGGGGAAGGCCCGCGCGAACAACTCCGACGTCACCCGCACCAGCTCCGGCCGGCTGCGCCACGACTTGGGTAGGGTCTTCGGCTTACGCCCGCCCAGGATCGTGTCGATGGCCGCGTTCATGAGCTCCGGGTCCGAGCCCCGGAACCCGAAGATGGACTGCTTCTGGTCGCCCACCCAGACGCTCCGCTTAGCCACTTCGGCCAGCTTCAGAAAGATGGCCAGTTGGATCGGGCTCGTGTCCTGGAACTCGTCGACTAAAACCAGGTCGTAGACGCCCTCCAGGCGCTCCCGCACTTCGGGCTTATCTAAAAGCTCCAGAGCCAGGCACTCCTGGTCGACGAAGTCGATGAAGCCGTGCTCCACCTTGTATTCCCGGTAGGTCTCCAAGGCCCGCGCGGCCAAGTCGAAGACCGTCCTGACGGCCGCCTCGATGTCCGCCCGGAACTCCGGCAGGCGAACATGCTCGGCCGCCAGCGCGTTGATCGACTCGACAAGCCCGGCCGACTTTTTCGCCGCCCCCAGATTGGCCAGACTCGACCAGTCCTGCCAGCGCAGCGTCCGCCCGGCCCGCAGATCGCTCAAGACCTGTCGCGCCGTCTCCGCCGCTTTGCCGGTCGCTTTCGTCGTATCGCCCCCCTGCGGATATTCGGCCAGAAACACATCAACGGCTTGGCCGAGCTTCTTTTCCAACCCCGCGCCATCCTTCAACGGCGGTGGCCCCGGGTTTTTCCCGGGGTTCATGTTCCGCCGTACTCGCTCGTGGCTACAAACCACGGGCGAGTACGGCGCGCCCAACAGCGCACCCAGCTCTCCCAGGCATCTATCCCTGGACAGCACCAGCTCCTGGGCGCTCAAGCCGTTAGCCCGGGCCAGCTCCAGCACGCGGGACACCATCGGCTCCAATTCCCACTCGTAGAAAGTCCGCTGCAGCCGCGCCACGCCCTCGTCCATATCCTGCCCGAGCACCCCGAACAGCGCCCGCCGCAGGACCGGGGCGGCCATGTCCTCGTCTAAAACCCGCAGCTCCGGCGACAAGCCCAGATCGAAGGCGAAGTCGGTCACCAGCCGCCCGCAGACGGAGTTGACGGTGCCCATGACCGCGGCGTTCAGCCGCTGGGCCTCCTCGGCCATGCCCGCCTCGAGCAGACGCTTGCGGACCCGCTCCTTGAGCTCGGCCGCCGCCTTGCGGGTAAAGGTCGTAGCGATCACGGCCTGCGGCCGGACCGTCCCATCCTTGATGGCCTCCTCCAAAGTTTTGGCCAGCTCGTAGGTCTTACCGCTGCCGGCGCTGGCGGATACGATCTCGATGGCGCTCATCGGCCGCCCTCCCATTCGATTCCGCAGAGAAAGCCGAAGGAGCAGAACTTGCAAGGCGGGGCGATCCGGATCCGCCCGCCTTCGAGCGCGTCCTCCTTGACCACACCCGTGCCCGTCTTGCCCTCCTCCTCGTCTTCCGGGTCCAGCTTCTCGAGCGGCACGGCCAACGCCGCCATTCGTCCCCCCTCGAGCTCTTTCAACCGCTCGAGCGCCGACGCCTCGACCGCCTCCCATGTCTCGCTTAGCGGCGGCCCATCGATGCCGTCATGGTCCTTGAAGGGAGATCCCTTCTGGGCGATCAGCCTCTGGTTTCTGATTATGAAGAAGGCGGCCGGGATCATCCCGCCCTCGCCTCCCAGCATCCGCGAGTAGGCCGCAAGCTGCAGGGCCGTCCCGTTCTTAAACTGATCCCGGCGATAAGACTCCCCGCCCGATTTTAGATCGATGACGACCGGCGGATCGCCCGCCACGAGGTCGATCCGGCCGACGAGGCTCATCTTTTTTGTTTTCGCCTCGACCGACGTCTCCACCGCCTTCACCCGGAGCTTCGCCTTGCGCAGGATCTCGACCAGGTCGCGGGCCGAATCGCCCGTCGCCTTGCGCGCAGAGGCGATCTGGATGGGCGCCCCGGGCAGGAAAAGCGGGGCGGCCAGCTTTGGCCCAAGCGTCTCGAACAGCTCGGCCGCTTTTTCCCCGGCCTTTTCCCCGTCCTTGGGATCGTCCCGCAGGACTTCGGCCAGAATCTCGTGCGAGAGACTGCCGAGCAGGGTGACGCTGTCGGTCAGCGCCGCGGATTCCGGATCGCGCAACCGGCCCAGATACCGCATCGCCCACTTGAACGGGCAGCCGATCAGGTCCTGCAGGCCGGTTGGGGAGTGTCTCTCGGGCAGGGAGACGACCTTGGGCTTCACCGACCAGTCGCGCTTCGCCGCGGGCACGGGCAAGAGCGTATCCGTACGCGTAGCCACGGACCGCCGCGGGTTCAGCCTGCGCGTCTCGATCCCGGCCAGCGCGGCTTCGTCGCCGACCCGAGCCCGGACCTCGTCCCAGAGGGGATGATGATGCCGCTCCTCGCCGTCCTCGCCGAAAACCGGGCAGACGAGAAGCAGCGTGTCCTTGGCCCGCAGCAAGGGGCGGCGCCGCCGCCGGGCCTGGTCCGCGGCCAGGTCGGTTGCGGGGGTGAGGGCTACGCCGACCGACGCGAGCTCCGCGACCTCAGCCCGCGAAAAGGGCACGGCGAAAGGATCGGGCACCGACTCCATCGAGAAATCCCACCAAACGACGACGCGAGCCGGGCCGGCCACCGCTTCGGGAGATGCGACGGCGGCCAACCCCGCCTGGGCGTCGTATCGGCGGTTCGATCGCTTAGCATCGGTTGCCTGGGCGCTTAGCTTCAGGAGTTGGGGCTCCGATAATGCCTGCACGCCGTTCAGATCGATGAGCCTCTCGAACAGGGTGCATTGTCCGATCACGGCATCCAGGCCTTCCGCCAGCTCCGCTTCCTGCTCCGGCTGCGCGTGGCGCCTCGAAGCGGCCCACTTGCGGACCGATGCGGCGCGGGACTTCAAGGCCGCGGCCGGATAGGGTTTGCGGATCTCGGCATCGGCCCGGAAGATCGTCCCCAGCCGCTCGCGGACGGATTCGCGCCGCTGGGGCTCCTTTATGGCGGCCAGCTCTTCCCCCAACGCCCGCTCCCAATCGGGACTGTCGACGGAAGGCCATCTTTGCAGGGCGTCGCGAAGCCGCCTGGCGATTCTCACAGGCACCGGCCCCTCGGGAAGGAGCAGGAGCTCGAGGGCCCGCTGGGGATCGGGCGGGTTCCAGCCCATGGCCAGCACGAGCGGCAGTATCTGCAGCCAGGGATCGTCGCCGGTCAGCTCCCGGGCGCCCGTCGCGGGTAGTCCGAACCGCCGCAAGGCTTCGTCGAGCGCGGCGTCAGGAGAGACGATGACGACACCGGAGAGATCATCCAGCGCGGACAGCCAGACCGCCACACTCTCGGCGGCATGGAGGGGATTATACGGGCGGAAGAGAAGGAGCGAACCGTCGCCCTTGGGAGCGAAACCGGGGCGGAGGGATCGATGGAGGTCCGATTGGACCGCAGCGGCGGAAGCGGGCTCGGGCAGCGTCGTGACGGAAACGCCTTGTTTAACGAGCTTGGCGAATATCTCGCGCCAGATCGGGACAAGGCGCTCGATGGGCTCGTGGCTCGTGATCGACTCGATGTCGGCGCGGCGCTTGTCCAGAGCGGCCGAGATCGCCGCGAGACGGTCCGATCCTCCGGCCGGGTATTGAGGGTATAGCCGCGCCAGATCGCGAAGGCGTCCGTCGGCCTTGGCCTTCTTTGGCGTCTGCCCCTCCCAGCCATGGCAGCCAAGCCAGTCCATCCAGCGGAGGATGGTGCGGGCCGAGCCGAGCGCGTCTTGGGACGCGGACTCGCTCCAGAATCCCTCCACGGCGCGCAGCGTTGCGCCCAGCGAGGCTACACGCTCGGCCGGGGTTTGGTAGGCTCCCGTAAGGCCCAGCGCGGCCTCGAGATGTCCCCGCAGCTTGATCGGCCCGGCCCACGGCTGGCCGATCAGCGCTTTCTTATCGCCATCTCCCAGCGGCCCCGGCCAGCCCCCCCGGTCGAAGTCGGGATCGAAGATTATGCGCACGTTGTCTTGCCTTGAATTTATGATATCTCTATGAATGATTCACGTCACCACAATCTATTTCGCCAGTCGGCCGTCCTTTTCTCGCTGGTGGTAAGTATCAGCCTCCACACACCGGTTGATGATAATTCCCATATGCCAGTAAGTGCGGCCGTCGTAATCGAAGTAAATCTGCGTCGTTTTGTAGAAATGGGATTCATACCCATGTTGATCGATATGCTCTGCGAGCTTAAGAAAAAGATCGTTATCCACCTTCTCCTGCACGATGTACTCATGAGGCCAAGTGGCCGCATACGTCTTGGCGAATGTCCACTTCATACTTGCAATGAATTCTTTGAGTTCATCTGATAACCCCATCATCCGGCCCTCCCTTTCTCGGTCGAAGCCTACTCGATCCCCTTTTCCCTACAGCTCGATCGTCTCCCCCCGCTTCACAATCACCACATGATCGTGGATCTTCTTGAACTCCTCGGCATTCTGGGTATGAATGGGGATCAATATCTCGGGGTTGACCGTCTCCACCGCATGCTTGAGATCGCTCTTACCGGCATGCCCCGAGCAATGGGCCTTGTGCAGGGTGATCCCGAAGTGGTTCAGCCAGTTGTCCAGGACCCGCCGCTGGTCTTCGTTCTCCTCGCCTTCAAGGAAGGATTCGCTCGAACTGTAGATGTAATCAGCGTTTTTAGGCTGGATGTAGACAAGCTCCATGAGCTTGTTGAACCCCGTGACCATCAAATACTTTTGCTGGTCCGCCCGGATATCGCGGTAGGTGATCCTATTGCCCAGGAATTCCCGTTCGAACTTGAGATAGTCTTTCTCCTCGAATTCGCGCGACTTGGCCAGCTTGAAATAGACCTTGAGGACGTCGTCGCCGTGCGGATCGGGAAGCTCTATGAACTCCCTCAGCCGGTTCAGGATAAAGGCGTATTTCGTGTCCACGACCATGGTCCGGCCCGTTTCCTTGGCAGCCCGGTAGAACGAGTTAAACCGGTCGATGTTGCACATGGAGAACTCGCCAAAGACCAAGCCCTTGGATTCCTCCATGATGCCCTTGACCTTGTCGTGGACCTGCTCCTCGTCATAGTAGTTCTCCGGGTCGGGCGTCATTCTAGTGCCCTCGCAGAGCATGATCCGCGGCTTAGCCTTGGCCGCCTCGGCGATAAACTCATCGGTCAAAGCCTTCATCGGGCCATGCCTGCGGAAGTCGCCCGTATAAACGACATTCCCCTCGGGCCCCTCGATGATGTATCCGTAGGCCCCCGGCGCGGAATGCTCGACATGGACCGGCCGGAAGATTAATTCTTTGACCGGGATCCGGTCGCCGCTCTTAAAAACCCGGATATCGTCGTGGGTCCCGAAATCCATCAACCCCGGGTAAAGTGTCGAATAAGCCTCGATGATGGCCTTAGTCCCGTGGCCCAGATGGATCGGAATCTTCTCGTCCAGGAACGCCAGATGGCCGATATGGTCGCAATGATGGTGGGACAGAAAGACGCCGTCGACGTCGGGCTCCTCGTAGGCCAGCCCGGTGAACTGGAGCATGGGTTGGCTGTAAAGCCTGGGAATCTGGGGCAGGAGGCCGAACTCGAAATAGCACTCCAGCCCGTTGGCGGCCCGGGGTTCCAGCCATTCGTGGAAATAGTCCGCCCCAAAGTCGAAAGATTCGCCGAAGTCGAGATAGACCCTGGCCCCGCCGGACTTAAGCAGGATCTTGTTGCCGCCGATTTCGCCGGCGCCCCCGTAAAATGTAAGAGTAGTCATGGTTCCCTCCCCGATTCTACCTAAACCCCTGATATGGATCTTAAATTATTCGGAGAATGAGCAGCGCTACTAATCTGAGAAGAAGATCGGATCTGCTCCTTCCACGCATGGATCGGTCCGGCGATACCGAATGACCTCGCAGGATCAGATTTTCCCAATAGGCATGATCCATTTGAGCCATTTATGAGCCATTATGAGACACCCCGGCTCGCCGACTCGGTTGAGCCCTTCATGAGCCGACTCAGCGAATTGATTCTACATCAGTTGCACTTCTTCTGTCCTCTTCCCCTTAATTATTCCCCAATGCCGCCCACTTGAGCGTCTCGATCCCCGGTATATACACATCCTCCGGACATTCCTGAACCAGGACGCCCATCAGCTCATCCATTATCGTTCCCATCCATGGCTCGTCCTCATCAATCCCCGGGAAGGCCATCCGCCACGCATCGAGCTCGACCGCGACGACTGCCATCTCATGCAGCTCGCAGGCTCCCTTGAGGATCTCCCGCTCCGCCGTCCTGATCTTGCCCGTCTTCTCGCTCTTTCTCATGTTCTCTCCCTCGAGGGGTCCCGTCATGACGGCGGGACCCCTCATCTCAGTTAACCCCCCATAAGCGACGAACCCCCGCCGCCTTTTTTTACACTCGAAACGAACGCCGCCGGTTCATCCCGGCCATGTTGCCGGCCTGCTCGGATTCGGTCACCCGGAAGAAGGCCATGTGGATGACAGCGTCTTCGACCGCCAGCGCCGAACCGACCAGGCGAGGTCCGCTGTAGCGATAGTCCTTCCCCATGCCGACGGAATCGTAGCTCTTCTCTTCGCAGGCTGCCGCTTCCGCCAAAAACGCCTTGGCGATGTCGCCCGCTCCGTTCTTTCCCCCGCTTTCCGCGCCCGCCCCCTCGGCCTTCCCCTTCTTTTTCCGGCCTTCGAGCCAGGCCTCCATGGCGTAGCTCTTGACCAGCTTGGGGAAGAGACCAGCGAAGGCCCGCTCCAGGGACAGGCAATCGAACCCTACGGCTGCGGCGGGGGCCCCTCCGATAAAAACCATCAGCCCCTTCTGGCCTGCCACAAGCCGAAAAGCCTGGAGATAGTCATTGAGCTCCTCCTGCCGTTTCTCATAGACGTCTTTCATGGCCCCGGTCTGGGAGGGCGCGCCGGCGTCATGCGCCATCTGGTTGATTTCGTTCCAGATCGCCCCTTGGTCCGATCGAGCCGCATTGGAGACCAAATAGGACGCGCTGACACTCTGGTTTTTGGACATCCGGATATTGCGGGCCATGATGTTGCCCGAATCGTAAAAATCCCGGGTGGCGTAGGTCCAGCGGCCCTGCTCGGTGCAGCTGACAGGGATGACGACCTCGCTCCGCTCCTTGACCAGGATGGTGGTGTTGAGGACGCGGTTCTGCTTGGCCCCGGCCACTTCCTCGCCGTCGAGGAGGAGGACGGGCTTGTCGGACTTGTTGCTGACCTTGAGGTTGGGCACGGACCCGCCCTCGCTGACCTCGGTAACGGCGAGAACGCCCGCGTCCAGGGCCTCGCGCATGGTCAGGTAATCGGGACCGCCGCCGTTCGGGACAAGAACGGGGACGATCGTCATGTTGGTGTGGATCTGGGCTTCGCCCAGTTCGAAAGAAGACAGCGCGTGACTGATGATTTGATGCATAGGACCCCCTGAAAATTGATCTATTTTATTGCGGAGAATAAGCAACTTTGCTTATTGATCCGGAATAATTTGCCCATTTCCTAAACGACTCGAACTTCCCTATCCCGCACCCGCATGGTCATTACAACCTCCGGGTGTGGTTTGATATTACAACGTGGTTTAATTATACCACGTTTGGGGGATTTGTCAAGAAGTTTTTCGGTTTATTCTTCCGAAAAAGATCCGATCATGTCACGACCGGTTCGATGCGGCGGGTTTTTAAAACGGGATTTTACGCCGCAAACGTATGATCTCCTGCAAGAAACAGAGAAAGAATACCGGGGCGATCTTTTCTATTGACATCTTTAATATCCCTGCTAATATATAGTTATTGTGAAGTTTCAGCAGGGTTAAAAATGTATATTCAAAGAACCATCGAGCCGATTCTCAAGAAATACTTGGCCGGACCTGAGTATATCGCACTCATCGGCCCCCGGCAGTCGGGAAAAACGACCTTGCTCCGCCATATCCAGAAACAGGTCGAGAGCTCGGTTTTTTTGACCTTCGAAGATATCGAGCTTCGCGCCGTTTTCGATAAGGATGTCAAATCCTTCATCCGGTTGTATGTCGAACCTTACCGCATCATCTTCATCGATGAGTTTCAGTACGCCCGCAAGGGCGGCCAATCCCTGAAATTCATCTTCGACACCCTCCCGGGGAAAAAAATCATCGTCTCAGGCTCCTCGGCGCTCGACCTGACGGTCGCCGCGGTCAAGCATCTTGCCGGACGCGTCTTCTCTTTCACCCTCCATCCCCTATCGTTCCGCGAGTTCTTGAGCTTCAAGGACCCGGCTCTTTTTCGCCTTCATGAAGAGGCGGAAAGCCGGCGCCTGGAAAGGCCGATGATCGATAGATTCCGCACCCTGCTGGACGAATTCATCGTTTTCGGGGGGTATCCGAGGGTGGCAACGGCCAAGGACGACGACGAGCGGCGGACCATTTTAAAAAACATTTTCAATATCTACCTGTTGCGGGATGTCCGCGACATTCTCGGCCTGATCGACGATTATCATCTCCTCAGCCTGGTTAAAGCCCTGGCTCTCCAGATCGGTAACATCGTTTCCTTTCACGAGCTGTCCGCGCTTCTCCAGCAGAAAACCTTGCCGGTCAAGAAATTCCTCAATCTTTTCGAGAAAACGTTCATTTTGCGGCTGGTGAAACCGTTTTTCACCAATAAAAGAACCGAACTGGTCAAGAATCCGAAAGTCTATTTTATCGACACGGGTTTAAGAAACTCGATCATCAGCGATTTCCGTCCTCTCCGGGAAAGGCCCGACCGGGGAGCGCTTGTCGAAAACCATCATTTCTCGGAATTCCTTAAAGCGGACCGGGAGGTGAAATACTGGCGGACCAAATCCAAAGCCGAAGTGGACTTCATTGTCGATGACCGCGATCCGGTGGAAGTCAAATCGGCCCTTTCGCGGCCGGTCGCCGGGAAAGCCCTGCGGAGCTATATCGAGAAATACGCTCCCGAGAAGGCCTTTGTTTTTAATGACGATCTTTTCGAAACAATGAAGATCAACCGAACGGTCGTCCGCTATTTGTATCATTTCGCCGGTCTTTCGAAAGATCGGGATCGATGAAGAACCGTCAACGTTGGGCCAGCGGGTCGCGCCTCTAGACGCCTGATACCGCCGTCCTTGCTGAAGACGAGACGGCCGGGTACGACATCAGGATTCGCCCTTTGCCTGTCCCTGCCGGTTTAGGAATCTTCTTTTGAAAGCGCTTTTTCAAAGCATCATCACTTGGACATCCCGCTCGATCTTCCCCGCAAGCTCGTCAGACGCCTTGTCCAAGTCGAAATCCATCTGCAGACCCAGCCAAAACCGAGCCGTCACGCCGAAATACTTGGCCAAGCGAAGGGCGGTATCGGCGGTGATGCGGCGCTTGTGAAGAACGATCTCGTTAATACGCCGGGCGGGAACGCGAATCTGGATGGCGAGATGATTCTGACTCAAGCCCATGGGTTTAAGAAATTCCTCCAGCAAAACCTCGCCGGGATGAATGGGCTGTAGTTTACGGACCATGGGATATCTCCTAGTGATAATCGATGATTTCGACGTCATGGGCATCATTATCGCGCCAAACAAAACAAACGCGCCAGCGGTCATTGATTCGGATGCTGTACAGGCCGGCAAGATCTCCTTTGAGCTTCTCCAGCCGGTTCGCCGGCGGCACCCGCAAGTCCGCGACCGACGCCGCATTATGAAGCATCCGCAATTTTCTCAAGGCACTCTGATGAATCGACGCCGGCAGCCTCAAAGAAGGCAGGCGGTTGAAGATTCGCTCCGCCTCTGGATCTTTGAAGGACCGGATCATTGCTGAAGAGTATAACGCGCTGCGTTAAATGTCAAGTGGTTATAGACGCAGTGTTATAGACGCGGATTATCCATTACGCTCTACGTCCGGCTCCCCTTCGGCCAGCGATAATCCAGCCGGTCCAGGACACAGAAGAGCTTTTCGCTCTTGTCGCGAAAAACCGCCGTGCCGGCCAGACGAAAACCGTTCTTCTCGAGGACTAGGTTTTGCGAAATAGGCCATTGACGCGAGCCTCACCAGGAGTTATATTATAACCGGATGGCATACCAGGTCAGGATCAAGAAAAAAGCCGCTCATGGGTTGGGAAAGTTGCCGGAAAATGTTCGGCAGCTCCTGTACCTGCTGGTGGCCGATTTACAGGCGGACGGCCCCATTCAGCGGAGTTGGCAAAACTTCTCCTCCCTGGGCGGGGATCGTTACCATTGCCATCTGACATATCGCTACGTAGCCTGCTGGACGTACAAGAAAGGCAAGATCGTGATCGAGGTGTATTATGTTGGTTCTCGTGAAAAAGCCCCCTATTGAATTGTCGATCCGCGGGGAACACGCCGAGGAGATCCTCGCCTGGATTAGAAAGAAATATGACGTGTCGATCCTGTCCGCCGACGATGCGGAAGAATCCGTCCCCGTGGAGGAAACGGAGTTCTGGAAAGAAATGGAGAAGAATCGAATCGGCAACCTTCTGGCCGGGATACGGCTTAAGGCGCGATTGACGCAGGGGCAGCTGGCCGAGAAACTCAACATAAGACAGAATATGGTCAGCGATTACGAGCGCGGCCGACGCCGTCTTTCTCCGAGCATGGCCAAACGATTCAGCACCGCTCTCCATGTTAAGGAAGAGCACTTGAAATATGGAAGCGAACCCGCGGGTTCATCCGGCAAATAATTGCCAAGGCGGCGAGGCACGGAGGACCTTAGATTCTTCTCTGGATTGCCCCACCACGAGTGGCAACCGCCTTCGCGAATGAAGACACACCCATGTTTACGAAGGTGCTTGAGAAGCAACGGACGCTTCATAGAGTGACGGGTTCTTCGATATAGCCGGTCACTGCCGCTTGGAGGGCGTCCTGACGGTTGAATTCCAAAGCTTCTTTTAGGGTCGCTTTGAGGCTCCGCAGAAGCTCTTTATGCGTACGCTCCTGGCAG
>CAZLAM010000002.1:0-9694 GCA_964557435.1 uncultured Eubacteriales bacterium | reverse complement strand
CCACTTCACGCAGCGGCTCCGGAATGAACGTGTCCAGGGCCTTGACCAGATCCCAGATCGGCTTGCCGCCTTCGCCCGTCGCGTCGGCCAGCGCCGCCGTCGCCGAGCCCCGGATGATCGGGGTCGTGTCGCCCGGGAACTCGTACTTGGACAGCAATTCCCGCACTTCCAGCTCGACCAGGTCCAGGATCTCCGGATCATCGACCAGGTCGCACTTGTTCAGGAAGACCACGATGGCCGGCACGTTGACCTGCCGGGCCAGCAGGATGTGCTCCCGCGTCTGGGGCATCGGGCCGTCGGCCGCCGACACCACCAGCACCGCCCCGTCCATCTGGGCCGCCCCCGAAATCATGTTCTTGATGTAATCAGCGTGCCCCGGACAGTCGATGTGCGCGTAGTGCCGGGCTTCCGATTCGTATTCCACATGGCTCAGGGCTACCGTCAGGATCTTGGTGGCGTCCCGGCGGAACATCTTGGCGTCCGCCTTGGCCACGTCGTCGTAGCTCTTGGCCGTGGCCAGGCCCTTCGTCGCCAGCACCTTGGTGATGGCCGCCGTCAGGGTCGTCTTGCCGTGATCGATGTGGCCGATAGTGCCCACGTTCACGTGCGGTTTCGTCCGCTCGAATTTTGCCTTCGCCATGGTGTCCTCCTTGGATAATGGCTGTTATGATTCGAGTAAGCCCAAGACCAGAATTGAACTGGTGACCCCGTCCTTACCAAGGACGTGCTCTACCAACTGAGCTACGTGGGCGCCCATGATATGCAAAGACGAGCGGGAAACGGGATTCGAACCCGCGACAGACGGCTTGGAAGGCCGCCGCTCTACCAACTGAGCTATTCCCGCATCGCTGAAATGGGCAGGGAAGGATTCGAACCTTCGAAGCGTTCCCGCAACGGGTTTACAGCCCGTCCCATTTAACCACTTTGGTACCTGCCCGATTTTCATTCGCGTCCTAATTCTTGTCCAGCCAGCGAAGGGACTCGAACCCCTGACCCGCTGATTACAAATCAGCCGCTCTACCAGCTGAGCTACGCTGGCGCCTCAACCGTTTTCCCGAGGGTCATCTAAAAAAAAGGAATAAACCACCCCGTTGAGAATAAAGAAACGACTACAGTACGGAGCGTTTTCTCTAGAAGCGTTTCAATTGTAACAGTGGAATAATACGAAGACGCCCGCTATATTAACGCGGCAGGACGCGGACTGTCAAGCTATTTTTTGATTGGAGGAAGACCGTTTCGGCCCAGCCTCTGACGGGCCTGGTTCAGCGTTTCGCCCAGCCCCCGGTAAAACTCGATCTGGAAGATCTGGTAGCGGGCTTTTTGAACCACCGTCAGGTGTTTTTCCAGGACTATATTTGTCTCTTCTTCCAGGGCGGCGATCCGGTTGCGGCCTTCACGGATCTGTCTCAAGGCCGGTTCATAGTCGGCATCCTTGGTTTGTGGGTCGCGCAGCATCCGCCTCAAGTCCTGGATGCCGGCACTCAGGGCCTTTTGGATCTCCAACCGCTCTTTTTCGATTTTAGTGAGGGGCGGGAAAATCTTGGCCGTCTGATCTTCGGTCAGTTCAAGAGCCTGGGTCAAGCGGACAAGTCTCAATATGGACAGGTTTTCCTGGACTCGCTGGCGGGCCCCGCCGGCAGGGGCCTGGGCCCTAGCCGGAATCCCGGCCGCGAGAACGGCGGCACAGACAATCCAAGCGGTTTTTTTCATTTTCATGGCGGCCTCCCTCTTCAACCTCGGGTTAAATAACGATTTCCTCCCGGAGCAACGACTCCAGGAGCTCGACTTCGTCGTCGGTCAGGCTTTCGACAAACAAGGAATGATCGGCGATCAAAGGGTCGACATCCTGCCGTGTTTCGTCTCCGGTTCTGACGAGCGAGGACTGAATGGCTGAACCCATGGCCTCGGCCAGATCGGGGTCCTCGACCATCGACGTGCTGAACGAGGTCAAAGCCTCGGTCTCGGCGAACAGGAAGATGTCCTGCGGAGCCCGGCCTCTAAGGGGCCAGAAAAAGATACCCCCGGCCAGGAGTAAAATGCCCGCGCTACCGGCCCAAGCCCAGCGGGCCGGTCCGAAAAATCCTGGAGCCCAGCGGGATTTCCCGAAATCCCCGCCGGCCCGGGTCTGAAGCGCTGTTTTAAGCCTGGATAATGAACGGGCGAAGTCTTCGGGGCTGGGAACGGGCTCGACCGGAACCATCGAAACCGCCTGGATCTTTTCCAGGCTTGACTTATAAGCTTGGCACGGTCCGCAACCCGTTAAATGGAAGTCCAATCGGCGGCGTTTTTTTTCGCTCAACCGGCCGTCTAAACCGTCTGAGATCAAGTGTTCAATTTTTTTACATCGCATCACTCGCCTCCGTCAGATAGGAGTGAAGCCGGGACTTAAGCATTTTACGGGCCTTATGCATCCGCCAGGAAACCGTGCTCTCCGAGCACCCCAGAATTTCGGCTGCCTGTCCATGGGACATGCCCTGGACGGCGACAAGATTGAAAGCCGCTTTATACAGAGGCGCTAGATTATCGACGGCGTCGTCAAGCCTGTTCTTCAGCTCTCGCTTCAACGAATCCCTCTCGGGAGACAAGGCGGAATACCCGGCCTTGTCCAAAACGGCCGCGTTATCCTCGAACGCCTCCCGTCCCTTCTCCCGTCCTTTTTTCTTGAGATGATTCAGGGTCAGGTTGACGGCGATGCGATAAATCCAGGTATAGAAGCTCGATTGCCGTTTAAAGTTGCGCAAAGCTCGGTAAGCATACATGAAAGTTTCCTGGGTCAAATCGTCGGCGTCCTCGCGCGAACGGGTCATCCCGAGGATGGTATGAAAGACCTTCTCCTGAACGCGGCCGGCCAATTCGGTGAAAGCGTCCACATCACCGGCTTGGGCCTTGGCGACCAGGATTTCATCACCCATTCGTTCCATGTTTTCATTCACTCAATTGGACAACCGTTCCCCCGATTCCTTGGGGAAATCGTCGCCTCTGCTCTTCCAGGGCAAAGCTTAGAAAACTACCAGACCCGCTTTTTTTAGTAATTCCAAATGGCTCAGGACGGACGGAAGCGGGGTTTCCTGGCGGGATTGGGTGTCCAGCATCTTTTTGATGTCCAGGGCGCTGTTTTTCCCGTCGCAGAGGAGTTGGATCTCGGTGGCATTTCGCGCCGCCGACCGGTCCAGCGGCGCCCCGGCAAAGGCCTTAATCGCCTCCTGGATGGCCGCCTGATAGCCCTGGTACCCACTTTCCCTGATTTTCGGCAGGGGCTTGGGAACAAGGGCGGCCGCTTTTTTCTCCAGGTCGGATAGCCGAAGGTCCACCGGAGGCCGTTGCAGGGTGGCGGCGGCGAAGCGCATGCTCCGGTCGAGGGTTTTAAGGTGGGCCTGTTCCAGGCCGGTTATCGAAGACTTCAAGTCGGACAGGTAGGACGCGGCGAACTGGGCCGGATCGGAAACGAGCTGAAGGACGGAATCCAGGGTCGCCCGTTCGTTGCACGCCGCGGCTTCGAGATATCCCCGGATGCGCTTGAACCTGCCGTCGAAAGAGGCCGCATCAGCCTGCCGCAATTCCTCCAATCCCCGCTCCAATTGATGCCCGAGACGAGCCGAAGCATTCCCCACGATCTCGGAAGCGATGCGGGCGGCCTGGGCATCATCCGCGGAGGCAATCGTATAGGCCGCGGCGGCGGTGATGATGGCGGCCCGTTTCATCTGGGTCGGGTCGAGCTTGTCGGGACGGTCCTGGGAAGTGTGATACCATTGATCGGGCCAGGTGTTCATGACGATGCCGGGCACGCCCACGCCCCAGTCATTGAAGACTTCATGGTCCGAAGACCCGAAATGCGTCCCGATGTAATAATACATCGGCTCCTCGGTCCCGGTCGGGGCGACGATGCGCCGATTCATGCTCCCGCTCATCCCATTCACCACATAGGAGCGGGTGGATTCGCCAACGAACCGGTAATAATTTTCCATAACATCGTTGATGTAATGGGGATTTCCGTAGGTCGTCCGATGAAAGGTGAAAAAGGCCAGACTTTTCGTCAGTTGCAGGCCGACCATGTCCAGATTGATATCGCAGAGGGTCCGCCGCATTCTTTCTTTTTCGGCCTTGACGTAGGGAACCGTCCCGGAGAATTCCGGAGCCCAAAGGAAACGGATGGTGCGCTTGGGTTTCGGCAGGCGGCCGTCCATGATCAGCGTCTGTAGGGTCCGGGCGGTCTCGAGGATGGCGGCGCAGCCGGAATAATTGTCGTTGGCCCCAAACATGGTGTAGCCTTCGAAGACATGGGCCGAAAGGATGATTTCCGATCCGGCCGGGTCCGTTCCGGGAATGGAGGCGACGATATTCTGAAGCTCGGCTTTTTGCGACGCCGCCTGGACCCGGGCATGGACCGTGATCTTCTCGTTCCGTTTGAGCCTGTCGCGGAGGATCTGGCCCTCGCGAGGAGGAAGGTTGAAGGCGAACTTCGTGGATGAGTTCGCACCGCCCCGGCCGCCCACTCCGCTCCAGGGGATGAGAAGGGGGTCGAAGAGAGGCCGGGGCGAAGCGAAGGCGATGACACCAACCGCCCCCTTCGTCCCGCAGGCGTTATTATGGACCGAGCCGGGAGACCCCGACGTGACGACGATCTTGTCTTTGACGTCCAGTCCCTCGAAATCCCTGGGGGCGCCTTCATTGACCCAAATAAGCTCGGCCGTGACATCGGCGGAGGAGCTGCCCGGGGCCAGCATGGCTTTCAAGTCGGTATAGGAGGCCAGTTTCTGGCGGTTGGGCTTCGTTTCCCATAGCTCCCCCATGACGCCGTCCCAAGTCTCTCCGCCGGGAAAGCGGACGATGGACGCGTCGGCCAGCCCGTATTCCTTGAGCTGGCCAAGGATATACCGGGCTTCAAGAAACGTCTCGGCATATTCGGCCGGTTGGCGGTCCCGGGGAAATCCGCCCATGACCATGACATGGTTGAAGGCCGTTTCGCCCGAGGTCTCGCCCACGATTTCGTCCATTTGGGCCGGGGGCAGAAAAGTCCACTGCAGCCAGGGAGTCGTCTGCGATCCGGCCGCCGCGGCCAGGATCAGGATGAAAGCGAATGCGGATATCCATTTTGTATTCAAGGATTCCCTCCCGAAATGTTCAAATGACAGGAAGCCCTATTTATTATCCCAAACCGATGATTAATTCAAATAAACCCATTCGACGGCGGCCTGGGGGTCATCTTCTGCCGTACTTGCCCGAGGTTTCAAGCCATGGGCCGTTGAGAATCTCCGCCCGATTTGATAAAATATTAACTCATTCAACTCCCCCAGGCTTTGCAATCCTTATTCGCGAAGCGAATTAGAACTGCAAAGCCTGGGGTATGATCAGGGTTAATACTGAGCGGCGCTTTGGCCGGCGAACGTATCGAAAAGGAATTCGGAATTTCGAAGAGTCGTAAACATCCCGCGATCAACACGCCAGCATGAAAAAAATCATCAAGGTTTTTCGAAGCTACGCCGAACAGGAAAAATGGGAGATTGAATTCCAAACCGGTTTGACACCCGATCAGCGTCAAAGAATCGCTAAAACCCTCAAGAAGCGGGTCTATGGAGATGCCCGCCCCGACGTTCGAGAGGGCCAGCGCAAGCGATGAAAGCTTCGCACTTTTCCAAGGACACCCGGGATCTGTTCCGCCTGTTGGCCCTTCATAAAGTGCGTTTCCTCCTGGTCGGCGAAGAAGCGGTCATCTATTATGGTTCATCCCGGTTGACTGGAGACGTCGATCTGTTCTTCGAACCGTCCAGTTCCAATACGAGAAAATTGTTTGCTGCGCTTTCCGAGTTCTGGGGTGGAGAAATCCCGGAGATCGAAAAACCCGAGGACTTGGCGGTCCCCCGCCTTATCATTCAGTTGGGAGTTCCGCCCAATCGGATCGATCTGATCAACTCGATATCCGGAGTCACGTTTGCCCAAGCTTGGGCCGGCCGTCTGGAAGAAACAATCACTCTCGAAAACCGCGATTTTCCGCTTTCGTTGATCGGCCTTGAGCAGCTGATTCGCAATAAAGAAGCCGTTTCCAGGCCCAAAGACAAGGAAGACCTGAAATATCTCAGATTTTCTCTAGCCAAGAAAAAAAAGCGCTGACCGGTCTTTCAGATTTTCAGATACCCGGCCGCGGCCAGAACCTCGAGATAAACCGCCACGGCCGAAAGCGGCAGGTCAATATCCATCTCGGCCGAGGCGTCGTCGCGGATCGCGGCGATCGAATTCCGGCCGTTGACGAAGTTCAGGAGCATGGACGACGCTTGGCCGGGCAGGCTTGCGCCTTTCAAGGCATCGGGGTGGTCTTTCATATATTTCGCATATGGCTCGAACCGGCCGAGGTTGAGTTCCCGCCCTTTGACGGCGGGGGCGATGGCCGGGACTATTTTCGCGTATTTGGCCCGCACCGCGTCCGCCTTCGGTTCGGACGGCGCCGCAACGCCCATTGGCTTGGCCTTGAGCGCGGCATAACCCAAAATTTGATTTTTCAACCCCTGGCCGTAGAGCTCCCACTGGCGGATCCGATCGGCGACCGCTCTCCGGGCGGCGGGCGAGCCCGTCGAGATGTCATCGACGGAGCCGATGGCGCCGATTTCGCGCTTGACGCCGAAACGGGCGATATTGAGCGCCCGGATCGTCTCGGCGGCCAGGGTTTTGGCCTCGGCAGCCTCGAGATGGGCCATGGCCTTGGGCAGATCCCGCTCGGCCACCCGGCGATAACCGAACTGGGAAGCGGCCTCGGCTAATGCGGCGGCCACGCCATCGGAGCACAGGGCCGTCGCCCAAGCCGTGGCCGCCCCGATGAAGGCGACCCGCTTCATTTCGGTCGCATCGGCCTTGTCGGGAGTATCGGTATCGGTGTGATACCACTGATCGGGCCAAGTGAAAAACTCGATCGCCGGGACGGCGACCGCCGGGTTGACGAAGCAGACATGGTCGCTGCCGCCCGTGGCCCGGTGGATATAGAACCGGAAGGCGTCCCGGGATCCGTTCTTCTCCCACATCGGATTGGGAAAGTTCTGGCCCCGATAGCGGTTCCGGGGTGCATCCGGGAGGTAGACGATATCGTTCGTCCGCCAGACATAATTCAGGACGGCAGCGGCTAATCCATCATAGAACGAAGGCAGGTGGCTGGGGCATTCGCTCATGGTGAAGAGCGAATTGTTCTTCCGCAGGGCTTCTCCGACCATGTCCATATTGATATTGACGGCCAGCTTGCCGGTCAATTCGGGATTGTGCTTGATGAATTCGTTGGTCCCCGAAATCTCGTTGGGCCAGAGGAAATGGATCGTCCGGCGGGGGGGCGGGAGCGCGCCGGCCTTGATGAGCTTGTTCAAAGCCCGCAGGATCTCGAGCTGGGTTGCTACGCCGCCCATGGAGTCGTTGGCCCCGCGTTTAAGATATCCCTCGTAGAGATGGGAAGTGAAAATGACCCCTTTGGCCTCGGGCTCGGTGCCCGGGATCCAGGCGTGGATCATTTCGAAACGATCGGGGAATTTCTCCACCCGGGCCATGGCCCGCAGGACGATGCGGCGATTGAGCTCGGCGTCCTCGAGAAATTCGGACCACTGCCGCCAGGAAACGGCCAGGCCGATCTTGATGTTCTTGGCTTGGTCGATGGACACCCCGGAGTAAATGACCTGGTCGGGGTCGAGGTAGCGGTCCTGGGCATTGAAGGTGATAATCCCGGCCACGCCGGCGGCGTCCAGGGCGGAAGTCATGTCCGGCGTCAGGCCCCAGACGAGAGCCAGCTTGCCTTTGTAGGCTTCCTGGGGTCCGGTGTCCCTGATCTTCTTGGCCTCATCGGCCGTCAAGGCCGGGACGTAGATTAGTTCGCCGGTGATGTCGGCGGTCTTGGAACCCCGCGAAATCAGCGCGGCATCGGCGCCGAGGCGGGCGACAAGGCGCTTCTCGGGCTCCATGATCCACAGCTCGCCCTCGAGCGGATAATCAAAGGTGGCATCGGGGGTGACGGGGGGGTATTTCTCGATCTTGACGGTGTCGATGCCGTAACCGCGGACTAGATCATGGAGGATCAGGGTCTCGGACATGGTCTCCCGAAGTTCTTTCACCTCCCGGACCCAGGGCGCACCGGCCAGCCGCATGAGGTTGTTGAAAGCCGTCTGCCCCGAGACTTCGTTGGCCAAGAGAGTCAGGAGATCCTGGGGGAGCGGTGTTTTGATGACCGCACTCGGCCGCCCTGGCGAGGGCGGGGCGGGTTGTTGACCGGCTTGCGGCGGCGCCGGCGTATCGGCAACGGGCGGCTTCGAGACCGGCGGAGTCTGGGCCAAGGCCATCGCGGTGACAGCAAAAAAGATAACCGCGATGAAGATAAAAACGATTTCCAAAGAACGGATAGGGGGTTTTTTGATGGCGGGGCTCATGGTTTCAACAGTCTATCACCGCAGAATGATTTGTCAATTTCGATCTCCTGATTCCGCCCTTGATCGATATAGTCATTTAGACTATAATTTTTCAGGGATCTAAAAATTGAAAGAAATCATGACCATAACCGCGGCCAAAGCGAGACTTTCCGAGCTCGTCAATCGTCTTATACATAGGGACGATATAATCATCATCTCGAAAAAAGGAAAAAACGTGGCCGTCATCCTCCCTATCGCCACCTACCATGATCTATCCAAAAAAGACAAACCCGATCTGCTGTCCGCCCGCGGCGCCTTGGCCGAACTGGACGACGAATTGGACGAAATCGTCGACACGATTTACCGGGAGCGGGAGAGAGAAAAAGGCCGAGCGGTGGAGCTCTGATGGTTCTCCTCGATACGGATGTTTTAAGCAATATCGTCAAGAAGGAGCCGTCTCCCCGGATTCTGGCCGAACTGGCCGGACGGACGGAAGAACCCATTTTCACCACGTCCATCAACACGGCCGAAATCTATTTTGGAGCCGCCCGGTCCCCCCACGGGGAGAAAATTATCCGGGTCTTCCAGGACAAAGTCTTTCCCCATTTGACAATTCTGCCATTCGACGAGGGCAGCGCCCCGATTTTCGGTGGATTGAAGGCAGCCTTAGAAAAGTTCGGTTCTCCCCGAAGCGAACCGGATCTGCGGATCGCCGCCATCGCCATCCAACACGGATTGACGCTGGCCACGGGAAACACCCGCCATTTCGCGGGAATACCCCGACTTCGGGTCGAGGATTGGATCCGCGCTTAATGAAGGCCGGGACTCAAAGGAAAGGAAAAAACCATGCCGTTCGATGAAGCCCAGATGAAGCAGATGGACGAGGCGGCCGAGAAGGCCCTGGCGGAGATCAAGGAAAACCTCGATTCCTGGTCGGCCCGGGATCTCATTAAGTGGTGGGCCGGGTGGTACCTGAAGGCCGGGCACAAGCGGCTGGGGCGGATTCTGGTCGGGCTGTCAAAAAACGCCGATTTCTAGATCTGGCTGGTTGGACGACTCAAGCAATGTTCCTCAGTTCCTCTCGAAGGACTTTGCGGAGAGTGTCTTCAAGGGGCTCATCGCACCTGTCGATGTAGTCATGAAGTGCCTTGTTGATCAGCGTCTGGTAGCTGCCTCCGCCTTGGCTCTCGACAGCCGTGCGGAACCAGTCAAGAATCTCGTTGTCGAGCCTGATTGTGACGCGCGTTTTTCCCGGGGTAGCCGGAATGACCGCCCCGCGTTTTCCCTTGCTGAAGTCATATTCTTTTTTCATTGTCTTTCTCCGT
>CAZLAM010000001.1:0-47760 GCA_964557435.1 uncultured Eubacteriales bacterium | reverse complement strand
TGCAGTCCTCATTCGCGAAGCGAATTAGGGCAGGCTTTGCAGTCCTCATTCGCGAAGCGAATTAGGGCAGGCTTTGCAGTCCTCATTCGCGAAGCGAATTAGGGCAGGCTTTGCAGTCCTCATTCGCGAAGCGAATGAGGGCAGGCTGAACCCTATAAAAACCATAGGGCTTGCTCATCAAAGTCCAGAGCATGCCCAATAAAAACCCTAGGACTTGAATGTATCAATTAAAACCCGCGGCTTGACTTCCCCTCAAGGGGCGAATATAAAAGAATCCAAGGGAAAAGAATGGCCTTTGGGCGGTGGTTCACCCTAATATCGATGGTTCTGGGAGCATTTCTGCCCGGACACCAAGGCCGGGACGAGGGCCAAGGGGGAACCCAAGGCCGGGACGATGTTCTCCCCGTCATTTCAGCCTTCAACCTGACTTCATCGGGCGTGGACTCGGCAGGACAAGCCAACATCGCGGTCTCCGCTCAAATCAGCGACAACCGCTGTCTTCAGCTTGCGGACATCGAAGTGACAGCTGTGGCCAAGCAGAACGGTATGGCCGTGTCCGGCGCGGTGATTGATATGGCTTCCATCGTCATCAGACGCCCGACGGCTGCGCCCGCCGCCCTCGACAAGGTCGAAGTGACCGGCTCTCTCTCCGTCTCCGGTCTCCCTTTTTGCAATATCCGCGTCTCCGTCACCATTAGCGCTCGCGATTGCTCCATTCTACCCCTCCAAGGGAATCTGGCCACGGCTGCTAATGAGGTCGATGTCTCCGACACGACGCCGCCCGCGGCCGCCGCCTTGCCGGATATCCGGATCGGCTCACGGGCCGCCATTCCCTCCCCGGCCGTCACACCCGCGGCTTTTCAAAACCTCGGAAGCCAAATCACGGAAACCGTGACTTCCTTGGCGGCCTTACGGGTCGAATCCTCGGACGCTCTCTATCAGGGCGGTGATTGCGACGGCTCTCTCAGCCGGACCTATCGGATCATCGACGCCTGCGGGAATACCGGAACCTTCGCCCAGACCATTCTCGTCCACGACGGCAGTCCGCCGACGGCTGCCCTTCCGGCCGACAAGATCAGGCTGACGGTTTCGTGCCGCCAGAGTATTCCGGCCCCGGCGACGAACGTCTCCACCTTCCTGGCCATCGGTGTCGGCGCCGCGCTTTCCAATGATGTCGCGAACGTCTCCGCGGCGGATAGGCTCGAATCAGGGACGGACCGGGACGGAACGATCAACCGGACCTACACCATCGCCGACGCTTGCGGCAATACCATCGAAGTGGTTCAGCGGTTCGTAATCAAGGATTCTTCTTCCCCCCAAGCCACCGCCCCGCCTGATGCGTCTTTGCAGAAAAGGGAGCAGATCCCGGCGGCAGCGACAACTGTCGCGGAGTTCATCCGTCAGGGAGGGGTTTTAGATGATGAATGTACCCCTTCCGCCGAGCTAAGCGTCAGCGCCATCGACGGCCCCTTGCAGGGAACCGAATACCGGGGTCAAATCGTCCGCCTTTATACCATCAGAGACGCCTCTGGCAATACGGTGACGAAAAATCAGGTCTTCACTTTCGGCGGACCCGTGCCCTGGCCCCATCCAACGGGGGGCCCCAATAGGATGGGCGCGGCCGGTATCGTCGCCGTGGCCGAGCCCTGGGCATCCCCGCGTCACCAACGCTATGAAGAATACAAGCCCAACCGCGGAATCGAAGGCTACTTTGCGGTCAAAAATCATGTCCTGGTTGGACAGGGGGGAATACTTTTTCTCAAGTGTAATCGATACATGGCCTCCCCTCTGCCGACCCAACAGGCCGTGGCCGCGTTAAATCCCGTCAGCCGGGAGTTTCTGTGGTGGTTTCCCGTCGCCGACGGTTATGTCTGGAGCCCGGCCATCGATCCCGATGGCACGGTTTTCGTCTATGATGGGAAGGGAGTCCTAACGGCGCTCGATCCGATCACCGGACAGTCCGTCTGGAAAAGTCCCCGGACCCAGCCGAATCCCGCCCTTCCGGTCGTCGGCGATATTCTGGCCGGTCCGGATGGCCGGATTTTTGCCGCTTGCGGCGAAAAACTGCTCGCTTTCGGCCCGCCCGCCTCAAAGGCCGATCCGGCCCGGACTCTGCTTTGGGAATACTCCTGCTTGGACCCCCGTCGGATCAACCTGGGGGATTCGTCTTATAAACCCAGCCTGAGCCCGCAGGGAAATCTGATCGTGTTGCACCGTCTCGAGTCCTTAACCAATCCCTATCCCTGGCGCGTGGAGTCGGTGTCTCCGGCGGGAGTGCGGACGTGGGCTTATGATTTGCCCGGCGGGATTCTGAGGCCCAGCGACGCCGTCATCGCCGCCGACGGGACGATCTATGTCATCATCGAAGGAGGCTATCTAAATACGGCGGAAAAGGAATTCGGCGCCCTCCTGGCCATAACCAAGGACGGGGCGCTGCGCTGGAGGAAGCCCCTGCCGGAGATCGGCGATCGGCGCCAGATCACCCCGCCGGTAATCGGTGCGGACGGAAAACTTTTCTTCCTGACCCGCACGCTTTTTTGGGAGCACGGGGAGATCATCCTTCATGCCGTGGAGCCGTCCTCAGGCGCCGACGCCTGGACGGCCGCCTTGACGGACCTTTTGGCCGGAGCGGGCGTCGCCGAACCGGATTCCGTCGTCAAAGCCATCGGCGAGTTACACGGGTCAGCCGGCCTGATCGATGCGGCCGGCGCGTTTTTCGTCCGGTTCCATGGCGGCAACGACGTCTTCGTTTTCGATACCAAGACACGGAGAATCCGGAATTTTATGCCCCGGGTCGGGTGGGGACCGGGGGGCAACATGGCTCTGGACGGGAACGGACGGCTCTATTTCGCCGGGGACGAACTCAATGGCGGCGGCGGAAGCTGCACCGGGACGGGAAACTCCAGTGGAATCATCGCCCTCATCCCCCGAAGCCCGCTCGTCTGTTCCCTGCGCCTGGTGAAACGCGCCTTTAAAATCAACGGGACGCGCATAACGGTGGAAGCGGAATTCGAAACCGTCGTCGAAGATCCCCGGGGCGAAACCGATCTCCTCCTGTCGGTCGATTTCGGGGACGGCCAAACCGAATGCTATAACAACATCCGGACGCAGCTCCAGACCGACGGCCGCTATCGGGCGACTTTTTCCTTCCGTCACCGCTACGACCGGATGGGCGATTTCAACGTCGCGGCGGCCTTCTTCCACTGGGAGCGCAAAGCGGGCCCGGGATATGAACGGAAGAACGATTGTGAATGCTCGCTTCCCCTGGAGGGATCGGATCGCACCCCACCCGCTTGGACGGGGCGGACGGTCTGCGAGGTCACGGAGACTTCGCCGACAAAGACGAGAACGCTCTATCCTCCCGGTCCCGAAATCTTCCTGAACAGGACCGGCTCGGCGGTTTTCCGCGGAACCGCGGCCGACGATGCGGAGGGGTGCGGGCTCTGGAAAATCCAGTACCGGGTGGGAACGGGACCCTGGCTCGACGCCCAAGGCAAGGAAACCTGGACTTTTTCCGTCGCCTTGACCGCGGCCGATCAGGCCGTTTCGACCTACGAAGTTCATATCCAGGCCAGGGATTACGCCGGCAACCTCGGAACTGAAATCGTTCAGACGCTTATTTGCGACCGTCGCCGGCCGTATATCGCGGATTTAAGGATCGCGGCGCCGGCCCCGGGAACGCCCGTTTACAATTACCGGGTCGGCGACCTGCCCACCGGGGCGACGACTCCGATCCTTATGGGTCAGCCCTACCATATCTCATTCCAAGTCGTGAATCCCCACCCCCAATGGACCTTCAACATCGGCTGGCGGCTCCAGGAAACCAAGTGGGTGATCAAATGGGCGGGTTTGGATCAGCATTGGAAGACGGGTTTCTCGGCGGCCCGGGATTTTCTGTCCATGGCCCTGACTCCGGTCCTCCTTTCCCCCGGGCAAACCGCCTGGATAACCCAAGGCTGGATGCATGACTGGAATTGGATCCCCGAAAAGGGCTGGTTCAACCTCGTTTTCGATATCGTCACCGCTTATATCCCCTTCGTCGGCGAGGGGAAAACCGCCTATGACATCTTCATGTTCCTCAGCGACCAATCGAACGCGCTGGTCAAGACGGAATGGCTGGGGGACCTTACGGAGGCCAAAGCGACTCCGCCCCCGGGCCTCGGGTTGGATACGATTTCGATGGGCGTCGCGCCTGTTCTGATCCGGAACGGATCCCTGCCGATCCGAACCGTCATCCACGTTTCCGACTCCAAGCAAGCCGGCCTCATCGCCAGTTTTGAAACCTCCATCGCCGCCAACCTGGCCACCGCCGGGGGGATGATTATGGTCGCCCTGATAAACCCGGTCTCCATTGCGGTCGGGATCGCTCTCTTGGCCGCCGAAGGCTATTTGATCATCGGCAGCGCGATTCTCTATGATATGGCCTTCGATCCCTCGCCCGAATATACAAAACCGGTTGTACCGCGGACCATCCCCTGCCCCGAAGTCGAAGAGTTGAAAGACCGGAAGGGCCGCGAGGCGGCCCTGTCCGCCGTTCGCCTGGTCGAACAATTGGAGGCCTTCAAAACGGCCATGGCCCGGCATTTTGGCGCCCTCAAGGCGGGCGATAGGGAGTGGGCGGTGAAGCAGGCCCGGGCCGCGTCGGGATTCGCCCGCTCGGCCGCCGTTCATTGCGGGCCCATCCGCGGTCTGTTGGAAACCGCCGCCGCAGAAATCGAAAAGCTTGATGCCCCCGGCCGAAAGAAGCTCCTGGCCGATTGGAGCGCCTCAAAGCTTCCAACAATCGAGGAACGCATCCTCAAGTCTTACCGGAAATTCTCCTCGGCCGACATTCGGACGATCGCCTCGATTCAAAAGAAGATGGCCGCGGAAACCTTGACTTCCCCCCGGGCGAGGTTGGCCGCCTTAGACCGGTTGAAAATCAAGCTTGAACAACTGGCCTCGGATTTGTTAATAAAGCCCGGGACGGATAACTAGCCGGCGAGAGGGATCGAACCTCCGACCTGCTGATACATTTGCGGCGCCAAACCCCGATTTTTAAATCGGGGTCAAAAGCGCCGCTCAGTATTAACCCATATACCCCGGGCCTTGCCCGGCAAGTCCTATGGTTTTTATAGGGCATGCTCTAGACTTTGGTGAGCAAGCCCTACGGTTTTTGTAGGGTTCAGCCCGCCCTCATTCGCTTCGCGAATGAGGACTGCAAAGCCCGGGGAGTCGAATGGGTTTAATTACGAGTCAAGCGGCGTGAAGTCTGTTCGCGCCGAATTTCCCATGGAACTTATCGACCGAGGCTTGCCGCCGTTCGTCCTTGAGGTCCGGCTCGTTTGCCGTACGGGAATGTTCCCCACGTTGATGTTCATACATCTACGACTTCTGGCTGGATATATTCATATAAACCACTTCTTTTATCCTTGCATTTTTTACTTTAATGGCCTAGATTAGCCTTGATATATCGATTTTCGAGGTGATTATGCAACGGCTGATCGAAAAACATCTATCCGAATGGTTCACCGACAAGGACCGAAAAATCCTGCTTCTTCGCGGCGCGCGACAGGTCGGGAAAACTTTTTCAATACGCGAGTTCGGCCGCCGCTTCAAGAAATTTGTGGAAATTAATTTCGAGGCTCGCCCGGATATCGCTCGATTTTTTGTCGAACATCGGACCCCAGGTCCTCTGCTGGAAAAAATTTCGATCATTACCGGAACGACGATCACCGACGGCGACACGCTCCTTTTCTTCGACGAAATCCAGGCTTGCCCCGACGCTCTTCGATCGCTCCGCTTTTTTCACGAAGAACGCCCCGGATTGCATCTGATCGCGGCCGGATCTCTGCTCGAATTCGCGCTCGAAGAGATCCCCTCGTTCGGTGTGGGGCGCATTGAATCGCTTTTCATGTATCCCCTGTCGTTCGAGGAATTCCTCCGCGCCGAAGGGCGCGGCGCGCTTGCCGGCGCCTTCCGTTCGGCGTCTCCCGCCCGCCCGCTCGATCGCACCTTCCATGATCTTCTGCTCGACCGACTCCGGATTTTTCTCATCGTCGGAGGCATGCCGCAAGCGGTGTCGCGATATCTTTCGGCCGGCGACCTGGCCAAGGTGCATCGGCTCCACGATGCGCTCATCGCTTCCTATCTCGACGATTTCGCCAAATACCGAAAAAAGATTCCGACCACTAGATTGCGCGAGGTGTTCCGTTCGATCGTCGAGCAGGCCGGACGGAAATTCAAATATGCGGCCATCGGCCCCGAGACAACCGCCGCCTATAAACAAGCGCTCGAACTGCTGATCCAGGCGGGAATCGCCTATCCGATCTACCACACGGCGGCGCAAGGACTTCCGCTCGGCGGACAAATAGATCCGAAACGATTCAAGATCGCCTTTTTCGACTGTGGATTGTTTCAGCGGCTGGCGGGACTCGACGCCGCGCCGTTCATCGTCCTGCCCTATGACGAGCTGATCAACAAGGGCGCCATTGCCGAACTGCATGTCGCCCAGGAACTGGTCAAGAATCAATCGCCGCATACCCATCCCTCTCTCTATTATTGGCACCGCGAAGCGCGGTCCAGCAACGCCGAGGTCGATTTCGTCGTACCGTCGGCGTGGGGTTTCGTTCCGGTTGAGGTCAAGGCCGGTTCACGCGGAGCGATGCGGAGCATGCGCCTCTTTCTTTCAGAGCGCGGGATGAAAACCGGTGTGCGTGTCTCTTCCGAGCCCTTCGGCACGGTCGATGACATTCTCATTGTCCCGCTCTATGCCGCGGGTCGCGTATCAGCCGTCGCCGGAATCGCTCCCCCCACCCCGCCGGCCAAAGAATGATTAATTCTTAATTGAGACAAAAAGCCGGTCCTCCGGAACCGGAGCATTTTCAAGGGTTTTCTCGGGTATCTGTGGGGAATTCGATGGAGCCAGCGAGAGGGATCGAACCTCCGACCTGCTGATTACGAATCAGCCGCTCTACCGACTGAGCTACGCTGGCGTCTGAAAGCAGGCCATAAAGTAGCTGAAATCGCTTCCGCTGTCAACCGAAGGACAAGGCCGGAATGGCCTTTCGGACCCATTTCCGAACGACATGACGCGACAAAGAACGACAGTCCTTGAAATCGTATTGACTCCATTGGAAAAACCGATAGATTAGCAATCTCACGAAAGGGATCTTCGGGAATTGAAAAAGGCGCGGGGCGCTCCGGACCGGAAAGCCGCTCAGGATTTGGCGGCAGAAGCCTCGTTACGGTGCTTTCGCCACTGGGTGTAGCCGAGGTCGAGAAGCTCGGACTTGGTGCATTTTTCCATCGTTTTGATCTTGAGCCCGATTTCGACCTTGTTGCCTTTGGATTTAGCCCAGATGATTTCGCCCGTCACCAGGCAGGTTTTCTTCATGTCGGGGTTATACATCTGGAAGCAGAGATCCCGGCCGGGGCCGAAATCAAGGCCTAAATCCAGAATCAGCCGCAGGCCTTCCCGGGAGATATCCTCGATTAGGGCCTCCGCCTCGGTACCCGTCGTCCCTTCAATTTCCACAAGTTCAATCGGGATGACGCATTCGAAGCGGATGAATTTTCTCTTTTCCTCGCTCATTGATCATAATTCTGACATGATTTTTTGCATATATCAAGCATTAAATTGAAAAAGTTCGACACACACGACACACATTCCGGTTGAGCGCCGACCCCCTCTTCGACTACAATACCCCTCTAACCAAGACCCATGTACATCAAACGACTCGAACTTCAAGGTTTCAAGACTTTCCCGGAGCGGACGAAGATCGTCTTCAATCCCGGGATCACCATCATCATCGGCCCCAACGGAACCGGCAAGAGCAACATCGTCGAAGCCATCCAATGGGTTCTGGGCGGTCAACGCCAGAAGACCGTCCGCGGTGAAAAAACCGAGGACGCCATCTTCAACGGCACGCAGAAACGCCCGGCCGTGGGCATGGCCGACGTCACGCTCGTCCTCCAAAATACCGAAGAAGAGATGCAGATCAACCACCGGGCCTTCCGGACCGGAGAAAGCGAATACCGTCTCAACGGCAAAGCCGTCCGTCTCCGGGACATCCATGAAGAACTGTGGAAAAGAGCCATCTCCGAGAATAAATATTACGTCATCGAACAAGGCGCCATCGGCACCTTCGTCACCTCCAAACCGACCGAAAAGCGGGCCCTCATCGAAGAAGCCGCCGGAACGGCCTACTATAAGGACAAAAAGCGTCTGGCCGAGCACAAGCTCGACGATACCGAGCAGAATCTCACCCGCCTCGAAGATATCATCGCCGAGGTGGCCAAGGCCCGCAACTCCCTGGCCCGCCAGGCCGGCGCGGCCGAGCGCTACCGCAAACTCCGCGAGCGCATCCGCGAGCTTACCGTTCTTCATTTCAAGCACCGCGGCGAACAAGCCAAGACCGGCCAGCGCGATATCCAGCAACATTACGAGCGGAGCTTGGCCGCGGAACGCAATACGGCACAACGGCTGGCTGAAGAAGAGCGTCTGGTCAATCTCAAGCGCAAAGAGACCTGGGAGCTCGACCAAACGCTCAAGGACGGACAGGAGCGCCTTTACTCGCTCAAGGCCCAGATTGCCCGGACGGAAGCCGAGCGCGACCGCGAATCCCGGCGTGCCGAGGATATCGAGATTCGCCGCCGCCGATCGGAGTCTGATTCGGATGAACTCCTAGCCGAACTGTTGTCCCTCGAAAGCGGGTTGAATCAGGCCCGCGAGGACTTGGCCGAACAGACCGGGGCGCGGGCCCAAAAGGAGAGGGACGTCGAGACTCTCGAAGCGGCGCGTCTGGAAACCGAAGCCCGGATCGCCCCCTGGGCCAAAAAAGTCGAAGCCTACCGGGCCGACTTCATCCAAAAACTGGCCGAAGCCACGACGGCCAAGAACGAACAAGCCAAGCTGGAGAAGGAAATCGAGCTCATCCTCCGCCAGGATGAAAAGTTGCGCGCCCGGCGGGCCGAGGCCGGCGAACGGCTCGAACGCAAACAGGGGAACCTGTTCGACTTCGAAAACGAACGGGTCGAGCGGACCTCCCGCACTGCCGCCCGCGAACGGGACGCGGAGGAGTTCCGCGGCCGTTTGAAGGAAACCGTCGCCTCGGTCAATTCTCTCCGCGAGCGGCTCGGCGTCCACAAGGACAGGCGCGACGAAACGACCTATCATCTTCAAGCCCTGCGCCAACTCGAAGCCAAAGAGCGCGAGGCCGCGGCCGTTCCGCACGTCCCGTCGGCACTCGGCGCATTCTCCGACCTCATCCAATCGGACCCGGCCGATGCCCCGCTTATCGACGTCTTCTGGAAGGAAGAGGCCCGTTCGCTCATCATCCGGCCGGAGGATTTTCTGGAAGCCCTGGACGCCGGCGGCTTGCAGGGCAATTTCCTGCTTCTGTCGGAAAAGGCCGAGACCGCCGGGGAAGGCGAGCCGTTGCAGGACGGAAGCGTCCTCGGCTTCCTCAAAACCCGGCTGCGGTCGGGCGCCGGATTGGAAGCCCGGCTCCCGGCGCTTCAGGACGCCGTCATCGTCGAAGACATCCGTTCCGCCGTCCGGATGTGGCTCCGCCATCCCGACCGCCATTTCATCACTCCCCGGGGCGACGTCCTCCTCTGCGGCGGACTCCTTCGGTTGGGCCAGCGCAAGGAAGGCTTGTTCACCTTCATCCAGGAAATCCGCGACCTGGAAGCCCGTCTCGCCGCCCAGGACGCGGAGATGGTTCCTCTGACCCAAGAGCTCGACGCGATTCTAGCCGCCAAACACGGGCTGGAAGAGTCGATCGAGGCTTTAGCCGGGGAATTGTCCGGACTCCATCGCGAAATCATCGACCTTGAAAAACGGACGGCTTTGGCCGCCTCGGAAAAAGAAAAGATCGAGAACGACTTGGCCCTGCACGGTCATGACCTCGAAATCCTGGCCATGGACCGGCACGGCTTCACCGAAAAGCTCGACCTCCAAAGCCGTGTCCTCGGCGCTCTCGCCGATGAAGAACGAGCCCTGCGCGAGCGGGCCGACGCCGAGGAGCGCGAGCTCACGCTGCACCAGGAAAAAGCCAACCGGGAGGCTCAGGCCGTCCAGGAAGCGCGCGCGGCGATCGGGCTGCTGAGCGAAAAAATCGGAAGCCTGGGCATCCGCATTCAATCCCAAGACGCCCGCCGGACGGCGGCGGCGGCCAAACTGAACGCCCTTCAGAAAGAGATGCGGGCCGCCGAAGCGGAGATCGAATCCCGGCGACGGCTTATCGTCGAACTGGGAGACCGGATGGTCAAGCTCGACGGCCAGCGGGCCGCCCAGGAAGACGAATCGGCCGTTTCCGAACGGCGCCTGGACGAAGTCCGGGTGGAACTGACGGCGGTCGAAACATCGCTCGGCGGACTGCGCGAAAACCACGATAAGCTCAAAGACGAACGCATGAACTGGGAAGTCCGCAAGGCCGAGATCGACCGCGACCTGGTCAACCTCGAGGAGACCTGCTGGCAGGAGCTCAAAAAAACGCTCCAGGAAGTCAAAGCCGAGCCGGCCCCGGCCGAAGCGGCCGAAACGGATTTCGAAGCCGAGCTCGAGGAGTCCAGGGACAAGCTCCAGCGGATCGGGGCCGTCAATCTGATGGCCGAGGAAGAATACCAGCAGCAGAAAGAACGACACGACTTTCTCGTTCAGCAGCGGACCGACCTCCGGGATTCCATCTCCCAGACCAAAGAGGCCATCCGCCGGATCGATGAAGAGAGCCGCGATCGGTTCCTGACCGCTCTGGCCGAAGTCAATCGTTTTTTCCAGGAGCTTTTCATGGCCCTGTTCAAGGGCGGAGCGGCCGAGGTCCGGCTGCTGGACGAAAACGATCCCCTCGAAAGCGGGGTTGATGTCGTCGCCCAACCGCCGGGCAAGAAGGTCCAAAACATGGGCCTGCTTTCGGGCGGGGAGAAATCGCTGACCAGTTTGGCTTTTCTGTTCGCCCTGTTCCGTTACAAACCGACGCCGTTTTGCATCCTGGACGAAGTCGACGCGGCCCTGGACGAGGCCAATCTGGTTCGTTTCCTCGACCTGATGAAGTCCATCAAGGGCGATACCCAGTTCATCATCATCACCCACAACTACCGGACCATGGAAGTCGCCGATTACATCTACGGCACGACCATGGAGGAACCCAACGTGACCCGGGTTTTTTCCATGAAGCTCGAGAAGAAAACGGAGGCCGAGCCCGTTGGTTAAAGTCCAGCTCTATGTCTCGCCCGGGGGCTATTTTGCCGAGCGCTGGTCGAAGGGCTCGTCCATGCCTCCTCTGGGGTTGCTCTATATCGGCGCCGTCCTGGAAAAGGAAGGGATTCCCGTCGAGATCGTGCCGGCCAATATCCTCGGCCTGGACTGGAAGGACATCGCCGCGAAAATCCGCCGCGACAAACCCGATATCGTAGGCGTCACGATCACCACGGAAAACCGCTTCCAAGCCTTCAAACTCATCCGGCTGGCCAAGAAATCCCACCCCGGCTGTCTGACCGTGCTCGGCGGCCCCCATGCCTCGATGGCCGCCGAGGATTGCTTGGAGCACATTCCCGAACTCGATGTCGTCGTCCGCGGCGAGGGCGAATTCACCATGCTCGACATCTGCCGGGCTTTCGACGGCCGGCGCGACCCGGCGGCGCTGGCGGACATCCCCGGAATCGTCCTCCGCCAAGCCGGGGCCGTCGTCTGCAACCCGCCGCGCGTCCCCATCGCCGACCTGGACAGCCTCCCCTTCCCGGCCTACCACCTGGTGCCTTTCGAAAAATATAATTTTCAATTCGCCGTCCCCGGACAAGGCCCGCTCCCCGCCGTTAACATCATGACCAGCCGCGGTTGTCCGTTCAATTGCAGTTTCTGCGCCACCCCGATCAACTGGGGCCGGCAGGTGCGGATGCGGAGCCCCGCCAACGTCGTCCGCGAGATCGAGCTTCTCAAGGAGCGCTACGGGATCCGGGTCGTCTTCTTCTTCGATGATACGTTCAATGCCAGCCCCAAACGGGCCGACGCTATCTGCGAATTGATGATCGAACGGAAACTCGACGTTTTCTTCAAATGCGACGTGCGCATCGACATCATGAACCGCGCCCTCCTGGAGACGATGAAGCGGGCGGGGTTGTTCCACCTCTCCTACGGCCTCGAAGCGGGTTCGGACCGCGTCCGCGAGGAGATCGTCGGCAAGCGGATCGAGATGGCCGACTTCCACAACCTGACGGCCTGGTGCGTCGAGTTGGGGATCATCGCCAACGTCTTTTTCATCTTCAGCCACCCGACCGAAACCTGGGAGGAAGCCGGCGAAACGATCCGGATCATCGAACAGTATAAGGACCGGATCGAGGGCTCGGTGGCCATTCTTCACATCTATCCCGGAACCCCCCTTGAACGCCACGCCAAGGAGACCGGTTTCCTGCCCCGGGATTTCACCTGGACGCGCCGCTATCGCCGGGGAATCGTCACTCTCCCCATGGCTCAAGGCGACGTCCCTCTCTATATCGACAAGCTGACCTGGAGACAGATCAGTGAACTCGTTTTGCGCTGGTCGTTCAGCGCCAGCCGAACCTCCCTCTGGAAAAAAGCGCCGGCCTCCCTCAAGCACGTCCGCTCGTTCGCGGACTTCAAACGCCTGGCCGTCATGGGCGGCATGTATCTCCGTCTGCGCTTCCAAAAACGCAAGCCCGGACCTGAATCCCGATAAATCGTCGGTCTCCGACGAACGCCGAACGCTCATCGGCCCCGGCGGGGCTGGGGTCCGGGATAAGGCGAGACGCCGTCTCGAAAGGAGCCAGGCATGTCGATTTATTTGATCGTTATTCTCGCTTACCTGCTCGTGCTGACCGGGTTCAATTTTTACCGGTCCCGGAAAATCAAGAATCAGGACGATTTTCAGCTCGCCGGCCGCAACCTCAAGTGGCAGGTCATGGTTTTCACTCTGATCTGCACCTGGATCGGCTCGGGAACGTTCATCAGCGGCGCGGAATTCGCCGCCAAGGCCGGCTTCTCCGCCCTGTGGCTCGCCGCGGGCGCCTGGGTCGGGATCATCCTCATCTATTTTCTGGCCGCCAAGATCCACACCTTCGGCCAATACACGGTCGGCGACGTTTTGGAAGTCCGCTACGGGCCCGCCGCCCGGCTTTTCGGCGCCATCGCCTTGATCCTGTCGTTCGTCTCCATTGTGTCTTATCAATTCGTCGCCGGGGGATTCATCCTGAACGTCATCACCGACGGCAAGATCTCCGAATCGACGGGAACATTGATCGCCGCCGCTTTCGTCATCCTGTTCACGGCCGTCGGAGGCATGGTCGCCATCGCCTATACCGACCTGCCTAACGGCATCATCATCGTCCTGGCCTGCTTGCTGGCCGTGCCTTTCGTCATCACGGCGGCGGGCGGGCTCCCGGCGGCCAAGGCCGCGCTCGAGCCGGGGTACTTCGCCATCGTCAACAACCAGTTCGGAGTCCATCCATGGCTGAAGGCGATCGGTTATTTCCTCTCCACCATGTTTCTGCTCCTGGGGGTGCAGAGCATGTACCAGAAATTCTACAGCGCCAAGTCCGGCAAGGACGCCAAAAAGGCCGTGGCCTGGTGGACGGTCGGGACGATCTTCGTCGAGACCATCGTCGTCGTCATCGCCGTTTTCGCCTTCAGCAAATTGAAGGGCCAGATCGACCTCAGCATTCCCAAAGCCGGCGGCAAGGTCGTCCTCATGGCGGCCAAACAGCTGGTCCCCGTTCCGGTCGGCGTCCTTCTGCTCGGCGCCGCCTGCGCCGTGGTCATTTCCACGGGCATGAACTACCTGCTGTCCCCGTCCACGACCCTGATGCGGGACATCTATCAGCGGTTCCTGAACAAGAAGGCCGATCCGAAAAAAATGGTCGCTCTTCAGAAAGTCCTGATCGTCGTCATCGGCGTCCTGGCTTTCCTCCTGGCCACCCAGCTCAAGAGCGTCCTGGAGATGAGTCTCTTCGCCTACACCATTTACGGCGTCGCCATCACTCCGGCCCTCATCGCCGCCCTGGCCTGGAAACGCGTTACCAAGGCCGGCGGTCTGGCTTCCATCATTTCGGGAACCGTAGTTTGTCTCTCGTTTTTCATCCTGTCCAGGATCCTGCCCGCAGCTCAGGCGCCGGACGGCGATCCCTGGGGGATTCCGATCATCTACCCCTCCCTGATCGCCTCGCTGGGCGCCTTGGTCATCGTCAGCCTGCTGACGACCAAGCCGAAGCCGGAGGAGTTGGAGAAATTCTTCCCCAAAAAGTAATGCCGAAAAAACGTGAAACGGGCCTGGTGATCGAGACTCAGAGGTCCTTTTAGCCCTTATAGACGGCCGGCCTATCAAGGGACAAGCCCGGGCGGCGGAAAAGGACCCCCGGCCGCCGTGGACGGGTTTGGGGGTCGACAGATGTCCCCTTTTGGGGACGTTTTTTCCTTTTTTTATATGGATAATCAGGGATCGAAATTGGTATAATTATTGCAATGATATACGCTGGAAGGAGAAAGGCCATGAAAAGACTTTTCCTACTCATGATCGCAGCAGCCGTCGTGGCGCCGATAGCGGCCGCCCAAACGCAGAATCAGAACACCCGTTATATCAACTCGTCCTTTGCCCGGATTAGCCTCATCACCGGAAACACCTTTATTCAACGGGCTCAAGACCTCGGCTATGAAGAGGGCGAGCTCAATGCTCCCGTTTCCGAGGGCGACCGCATCGGTACGACGGACGGACGCGTCGAGATCTCCTTGGGGAAACGCAATTATGTCCGGCTCGACCAAAACACCAAGATCGATTTCGCCGCGCTTCCCCGCCGGGACAGCGTTCTGATCCGCCTCCGCCAGTGGGCGGGGCACCTGTATCTCGTCGCCGGGACTTTAGAAAAGGAAAAATCCATCGAAATTCTGACCGATGACGCTACATTTTACATCCTGGATAAAGGCCTCTATCGAATCGACATCCGGGAGAGCGGAGAGACCGAAATACTGGTCTTCCAAGGCTTGGTCGAGGCCGCCGGAGCGGACGGATCGATGCTGGTCAAGAACGCCCAGAGAATCTCCCTGTCGGATGGGCGCTTCCAGGGCCGGCCGTCGTCGTTCTTCGCCGCCGCGGCCGAGGACTCCTTCGACCGGTTCAACTCCGGCCGCAACTCCATTGTCCAACGTTCGAACAGCCGGGGATACCTCTCGGACGACCTCTCCGAATACGCCTCCGAGCTCGACGAGAACGGCGATTGGGTCGATATGCCCGAATACGGGAACGTCTGGGTGCCGCGCGGTCTGGGCTCTGATTGGCGGCCTTACAGCTCCGGCCGCTGGATGTGGCTCCCCATGGCCGGTTGGTGCTGGGTGCCGTATGAGTCGTGGGGCTGGGCTCCGTTCCATTACGGCCGCTGGCAATGGGGCATGGGTTACGGCTGGTACTGGATCCCCATGAACGTATGGGGCCCCGCCTGGGTCGATTGGTGGTGGGGGCCCGAATACTGGGGTTGGGCGCCTTTAAGCTACTGGGGCTACCCCGGGATCCTCGTCAACAACGCCTATTACGGACGCGGCTGGCAGGGCGATTATCCCTACAATTCCCGGGCTTTGACCGCCATCCGCAAGGATCAGCTGCAGGCGAAGAACATCCAGAAAGTCGCTTTGAGCGCGGACGCCCTGAGAGGCGCCAGCAAGATCAATATGACGAACCAAATGCCCAACGTCCGGCCGACGCCGCACGCCCGGATATCCGTCGAGCCGATGGATGGCGGGCGGGTCATCCTTCGGAATGGCGGAGAGGGAACCGCTGTCGGAACAACGCCGGGCACATCCGGCCGCCAAATCAGCCGGGAAGGTGAGAGCAATACCACTACCCGGAAAGGCGGAGAAACCGGAAACGCCGGGAGTACCGCCGGTACAATAAAGTCCGGCGACACTCAAGGCAACGCCGGAGGCCGTGTCATCGACGCCAAGAAAGGCGAAGAATCTAAAAGGACTCCCCCCCCCGCAAACACGGGCGAGCGCAAGATCCGCAAGAAAGAGGGAGATCCGGCCGGCTCCGGCTCCGGAGAGATGAGATCCTACGCTCCCAACCGCGAACTCGGCTACCCCTCCTCCGCGAGCATCACCCGGGCCACCGCTTCCAGCGGCCGCAACTCCTCCGCATCCATCCCCGACAACATCTTCCGCCGCGTTACAGGCAACAGCAGCAGCAACAACACCAGCCGAAGCGGCTCTTCGGTATCGCGCGGATCATCGGGCTCTTCAGGTTCGTCATCGCGCGGAACGGTCAGTCGCGGTTCTTCATCCTCCAGCGGCTCTTCTTCGAGCGGCCGAAGTTCCTCGGGTTCGTCGAGTTCACGGAGCGGCGGATCGTCTTCCGGATCTTCCCGCGGTTCCTCGGGCGGTTCCGTCCGCAAGAAATAGCGGGAACTGAATTCCTCCAGGGGCGGCTCTGCGCCGCCCCTTTTTTTTTCTCGTTTGCCGGTCGCGCACTTCTTTGCCGCTCTCCACGGCGCCGTAGTTAAGGACGGGCAAATGGTCCTCGAGCGAACAGAAACGCGGCGGCCCCGTCCCCGCCAGAAACGCCTCCATGAACCGCCATTGGCAAAACGAGGCGGGAAGGTCAATCGGCATTTAGATACAAGGATCGAGGAGTCGACAGCCCTGGTCAAAAAACTTTATGAGGAAAGTCGGGAGGCTCAGCTCATTCGGACAATTCCGGGGTTCGGAAAATATTTAACAAGCGGACGCTCAAGAACGTTTTTTTCATCATCGTTACTCCTTTTTATCCGCCATGAACCCGATCACAAGAATCGCTCGGCTGCTCACAGCACAATCCGATAGGCCGTGTCTTTGACGCTGAACGCCGTGATGGGCAATTCAAAGGAAAATCCGTCAGCTTTCAAGATCAATTTTTTCCCGCCCTCGGCGACCTCTGGAGCCAGTTTCAAACCGTTGATGGTCAATCGGGTCGCCCGGAATGAATCGTCGAACCAGGTCAGGCAGGGATGGTTGGCGATGCGCAGGCTTCCCGTTTCGTTTCCGGCCGCGAAGATCATCCTGTGGAATACCCCGCCGTCCTCGAGCAGTTCGATTTCCAGGGGCTCGAATATCCTGATGGCAAGGGGCCGGGCCGAGGCGTCGATTTCGAGGCGGTATCCCGGCCGGGCGTCATACGCTTCCATTTCCGCCTTTTTCTTTTTTTGCCAGGCCGAAAAATTGGTTTCAGCCGCCGCCTTCATTGCCTCGACTTCCGCGGCTTCGAACGATCGTGCCTCTCCGGGCGCTGCCCTCACGGTCTCCCTCAGAATATCTTCCAGAAAGAGGGTGTCATCCTTCTCCAAAACGGCTATCCAATCGGGTCGCAGCTTGTCTAATATCATCGCGATCCACCGGCCTTCCACATAGCCAAGGTCCCGAACCCCGGCCGGCGCGATACCGTTGGTGATGTTGGAGGCGTCGAGAGGACTCAGGCCTCGGGCGACGCGCTCGATGTAATCGGACAACCCTTCGGTTCGCTGCAGCTCATTCTCGTACTGAACGAAGGGCGCGGGCAACCCGGCCAGCCGTTCCTCCCGGCAGCGCAAGGCCGCCGCCGCCCATCCGGCGATTTCCTTTTTTGCGTCGGGCACGACGGCTCTTTGAAAGGCCTCTTTTTCCTTTCGCCGCAGGAACAGCGCCTCGGCGGTCTCTTCCGGATACCGAAGCAGCAGACCGTCGTTTTGCCGCCACCGGGGGTGCCGCATTCTCTGAAAGACGTGGAACTGCTCGTGGACGATGATCCCGGCCATGTCCTTCAGACCGTATCGTTCGCCCGTCCTCCGCGAAGACGCGCTGAGAACGCTCGTGGCCGTCCATGTCTCTCCCATCCGGATGATGGAATTGCCCCGAGCCTGGGGGTGTTGTCCTTTGAACAGGGAAACGCCGGGATGCGTTTCCACCCGGATGAATCCGTCGGGGATGTTCTGCGAATGAAAGAGGTGCGTGTCGCGGCCGTCGAAAACGAGAACCGGAATTTTCGCCGGCTCGAATCCGGGCCAGAGGGCGCCCATCGGTCCGCCGGCCGCAAGCGCCATCACCTGGAAAACGTCGGCAATCGGAGCGCCCGGATTCTGCGAGCCTCCGGCGCCGGCGCCGATCGAGAGAAGAATGATGAGAAAGGCGATCCTTCGCCGCAGGGAAAACATCATTGCGCCTCGTCCTTGCGGACAATGAACCTGTCGTCGAAATTGTGGGCCGTGCGCAGCGCGGCAATATCCGTATTGCCGTTCTGGACCGCGCTCAGAATGTCCTGGGGCGTCGCTGATGCTATGATGACGGACTGTATTCCCGGCAGCAGAAGGAAGATGTCCTTGTAATATTTGCGGACCATGTTGATCTTGCCGGGGGCGTCGATTTCGAGCCTGATGGGCAGATGGCCGAGGGCGATATGATCCGGTTGGAAGACCTCCTGCAGGTACTTCGACATGTTCGGTTCGAGTGGAAACCAGTAATGCACGACGGCCAAGTCGAGCGCGGCCGATTCCAGGCCGAAGCCCTTAAAGACCTCGGGTTTCCCGGTCGAATCCCCTTCGTGAAAGACCCTCCGCCCGCCGATTTCGAAAAGATACATCAGGTTCATCGGGGATTCCCCGCCGCCGCTGTGAAGGGTGCGGACCGCGGTGATCGGAATTCCGGCGGCTTTCAACCGCCTGAAATCTCCGTTCTCGAGATCGAGAGAAATGACCCGGGGCTCGAGCTTCGTCCAGTCGGATGCGGCCTTGCGCAATTCCGAGACCGCGTCCGACGGGGCGACGAGAATCGCGTCCATTTGCGTTTCCAGGAAGCGGACGGCCACGCCGGGCGCGAAATGGTCCGGATGGTTGTGGGTGACGAAGGCCAGGTTCACGCCATCGTAAGGAGGTTCGCCTTTGATGATTTTCTCGAGGGTTCCGGGGGTGGGCGCTCGATATTCGGGATTCGGTTTGTCGAATAGAGCGTCGATCAGGACCTTCGTCCCATCCGAGCCGACCTGGACGCCCATATTAGCAACATAGGTCAGTGACAGCGGCGCTTTTGCCCCGCTCGCGTTATCAGCCGCGCGGTCCGGTTTGCCCGCCAGCTCCCGGGTCACGGCGTCGCAGACCTCCTTGATCGGCGCGCTCTCGAAACCGTCTCCGGGCGGAGGCCCGCCTCCTCGTGGCCCGATGAGGATCCCCTCTTTGATCCGGGTTACCTTTTCGGGGAAAAGCGCCGGACCGTCGGGATTATCGATAAGACCGGCGTCCCTGATCGTGTTGTTCCCGACGCAGAATGAAGCGAGGAGAAGGCCGGCGGCGTGAGCGTCTCTCACGAATTTCAGAACGGACGGATTTTCCCGGAATTTCCGGAACTGCGGGCCGCTGGGGATGATCAGGGCGTCGAATCCGGAGAGGTCCATCTTGTCTTGAATGACGATGTCGCTGCGGAGGACGACGTCCCGCTTCTTGTTGTAGCAGCCGCGGTATTCGCCGTCCAGGCCGATTCGCTTCATCGTCCAGCCGCGGGCCTCGATCTCCTTGGCCAGCGGGAAATAGGCATCGCCGAACCATTCGCCCAGGAGGACGAGGACGTTGATGGGCCGCGGGGTTTGGACCGCGGCCTCCGGAACCGGCGATACCCCGGCCGCAAGAGCCGCGCCAAGTCCCAGAACAATCGCCCAACGGAACGGTCGGCGCGTTCTTTTCGATTCTTCTCTCATCAGATGGCTCACTTTCCGGCGATTCGCTCCCCTATCGCCTTGACGTTATTCGCTCGGTCTCAACTCTTCAATAATTTTTGCAGAGACGCTGAGTGCTTCTCCTTGCCTAAAAAAGTAATCTTCAGACCACGTCATCCGGCGATACAAAGGGGGCGTCGTCCGCCGTAAGACTCCAGGATACCCGTCGAGGCGCGGTCCAATATCCGCCTTCGATTCGGGACATGAAGATTCCGGAACGTTCCGGATCCGCGGCGTTTTTCAACGTGTCGCGCGCCTGATAATCGACCTTCCGGCCGTCAGGCGTAAAAACGATGGCCGTATGAGGATATTCGAATCGGGGGATAAGGATGTCGGGGGCGAAAGGCACGGCCGTTTTCCCGGAGACCATTTGACCCAGGTAGGGACCCGATAATTTCGGAAAATCTAGGTTGTTTTCCGGGCGATCAAAAGGATGCAACACGCTGATAAAAATCCAAATATTCTCATCGATGTTTTCATCCTCGCTTCCAGCTCTCATGGAATCTCCGCCTTGCGCTGAAAATCTTCCATCATCAGAGATAACGTATTTTTATCCATAAACACTTCATCATAGAAAATATTTCTTTTTTCTGCCAGCCGCGATGACAAACCCCGTCTCGTCATGAAATCCCGTCTTGCCTTCGGGAATTGAGCCGAAAATCGGCCACGATTCGCCGTCGTATCTCGGATCCCATCACGAAAAATAATCGACCACTCCTATTGCAGTAATCGACGCCGGTCTGCGGGCCGATCCGGTTAAGCACCTCGGCCGAGACCACGTTGCGGGACTCCTCAAGCCCCCAACGGAGGGTGACCATGCCTTTGAACTGGCGGTCGTAGTTACGGGGCGTCCACGTTTCGTGGGACCATCGGTCCTCGTAATCCCTGGGCTCGTCGGCGATTCGTGAAGCCGCGGTGAAGCCGTTCTCCAGGGCGGCCGTATAATCGACGAATTGCCGCTCAGCATCTGGGTTCCGAAGTTCGCGGTGCCGAGGAGAACAATTTTCGCCAACACTCCTCCCCGGATCTCTTGACATCATTTGTATCAGAGTAGTAATCTCTGCCCATGTCGGCCGGGGAATATTTACAGTCAATAAGAGAAAGCGCCATCGTCCTTAATAATAAAGGCACTTTGCCAAAACCGGCTGATATTCCAAAGCATATAATCGATCCAATTAATGTTTCAAAGGCGGTTCTATGGCAATAAATACAATATTTTGGTTTTTATATGGACCCATATAAACATTGTTCGGCGGCAGGAGGTCACGACAGATGATTACGCTCAATCCCCTCGTCGCTACGGCGGCATTCATGACGGCCATCGTTTGTGCGGGCTGCAGCAAAACCCAATCTCGCGCGCAGGCTGATACGGCTTCGGCATCTTCCGGCATGCCCAAGGGAGGTCAACAAACCACGCGGATCTACTACCTTGAGATCGTGACCAAAGAAGTTGATGCGGTATGCGGCGCGTACGCCGCGGCGAATGGAGCGAAGTTCAGCGAGCCGGACGTCGCGCTCGGCAACGCCCGGACGGCCCCGATGCCAGGCGGGGGACTGGTGGGCGTGCGGGCGCCCTTGCGCGAGACGGAAGCACCGGTGGTGCGGCCCTACTGGCTGGTTGATGACATCGAAGCGGCTGTCGCAGCGGCTGTGAAAGCCGGCGGCGTGATCGCCGTCCCGCCGATGAGAATCCCTGGGCATGGCACCTTTGCCATTTACATCCAGGGCGGCGTCGACCATGGCTTCTGGCAAAAGGAGTTGCGACCGGGTATGTGAAACGGCATGCCGAACAGAGCGTTGCACTTGACCCGGCCGGCATCACGGTCGTTTCCAGGCATCACTCCTTGTAGCCGGCTAGGCAAGTGAACGCAGTCGTTAGCCTATGTAAAGAACATGCCCCCGGCAATTTGAATCCCACGCCGGGCCTGAGGAGAAGGCATGACTCAGGTCGATAGGCTCTGCGCCCACGAGAACCCGGTCGTCGCTTACCGGGCGCGGCGGCTGCTCGCCGGCGAGCCGGAGAGCTCACGGGCTTTGGGCAAGCTGCGCCGAGCGATCGGATCGTCGGTGATGGCGAAGCGCTTCCTCCTGGCCCTGAACGGCGAGCGTTTTAATCCCTATCGCAAGTGGCAGGGGCCGCACTGGACGTTGTACTCGCTTGCGGAGATCGGATTCCCGGCGGGGGACGAGCGGCTTCTCCCCCTGCGCCGGCGAGTTATGGATTGGATGTTCACGCCGGCCTTCCTGAAGCCGCCGAGCACAGTGTACTTTGCCGAGCAGCCCGAGCGACCGCGGCACTGCGCCTCAATGGAAGGCAACACCATTTGGTCACAGCTCGTGCTGGGTATCGTCGACGACGAGCACGTGCCTCTTCTCGTGGATCGCTTAATAGCCTTTCAATGGCCGGACGGCGGATGGAACTGCGACAAGCGCCCGGGCGCGCGCACTTCCTCCATGCAGGAGACGCTCCTCCCGCTTCGCGGCCTGGCCCACTGGCATCGCGCTACAGGCGACGAGCGAGCGGGGAGGGCCGCGAAGCATGCGGCCGAGTTTTTGCTCGCCCGGCGTCTCCTCTGGCGCAAGAGAGATGGCGCACTCATCGAGCCCGAGTGGGGCGGTCCCATCGACAAGATTAACTATCCCATCCGCTTCTATGACGTTTTGAGTGTGCTCCTGGTGATGACGGAGATGGAGCTGGTTCGCGATCCGCGTTGCCGGGATGCCCTCGACCTCCTTGAACGCAAGCGCCTCGCCGACGGCAGGTTCCCCGTCGAGTGGACCAACGTGAAGAAGGCCGACCGGATCGAGACCCGCGGGACATATGCGGATTGGGGGATCATTCACAAGAAGAAAGGCAATCCTCTCGTGACGGTCGATGCGCTCTATGTACTCCAGGAGGCAGGACGAGTATTGTGAAACTTACGGCCAATCTGATTTTCGTGGGCGGCCTTGAGTTGTCGTGTCTAGGGCAGTTACGGAAATTTTCCCAAAGAATTCCGTGGCCAAACGTCTAGGCCGGGCGGCGGCTTGAAAGACGAAGGAGGCCTTGGATGAACGCGGGTCTTCAATGAACGACACCTTCCGGCTCTACTCCGACCTGTCGTGGTTGTGGCCGATGTGGGGCGAAGCCGAAGTCGAGTACGCGCATTACTGCGCCTATGTTGAAGAGATGATCCGGAAATATGCCCGGCGGCCGGTCGCCTCGTTGCTTGATATCGGCTGCGGGGGCGGCAAGAATATTTTTAACCTGAAGAAGCGATTTCACGTCACGGGCTTGGATTTGAGCCCGGCCATGATCGCCCAAGCGAAAACGCTCAACCCGGAATGCGAATTCGTCGAGGGGGACATGCGCTCTTTCGCCCTCGGCCGAACGTTCGACGCCGTCCTGATGGATGACGCGATTTCGTTCATGGCCGGCCGGGCTGATTTTTCGGCGGCGTTCCGCACGGCCTTCGATCATTTGAATCCCGGGGGCGTCATTATCGTCACGCCTGATGTGACGATGGAGACGTTTCTACAAAACCGGACCGTCGCCACGCCGGCGGCCGGCCGGTCGAAGCCGGACCATATCGACGTTGTTTTCATCGAAAACTCCTACGATCCGGATCCTTCGGATGAGAATTTCGAGGCCACAATGATGTTCCTGATCCACGAAAACGGACGGCTTCGCCTGGAAACGGACCGTTATACCCTCGGCCTTTTCTCTTGGGACGTGTGGCAGCAAACTCTGGCCGAAACAGGTTTCGAGGCGGCCGAGGGAAAGTATGCGTACGGCCGGGATGAATATACAGTCTTTGCCTGCCTTAGGCCGGAGTGAAGATTAGGCGATCCCGATGAATTCCGGGTAATGATCCCTGGTCACAACTCGGGTATTTTCCTGCTTAAGTATAAGAATTTCCTTTTCCGCCCAGAGCCTGGGGCGAGTTCGGAATCGGCTTGAAACCCCGTCTTGACCTCATCAATGAAGATATTCCGGCCCTGGGGCGATGTCAAGAGGAGTTGGCCACGGGAAAAAATTGGCCCGACAGGTCAAGCCGGCCGACTCCGGCGCCAATGAACCCAATCTCAGGTTGGTACAACAATGTACTTCGTCAAATGATCCGGTTTTTCGGCTATTCTCCCCTCTACTCGTGGCGCAGGGAGTCAGCCGGATTGGAAGCGGCGGCCCGGAAGCAATGGGCGCTGATCGTGAGCAGGGCCACCCCGATGGCGACGGCCGCCGCCGCGATGAAGACTCCGGCCGAGACGGAAGTCCGGAAGGCGAAGCTTTTCAGCCAATTGTTCATCGCGATATATGTGACGGGGACGGCGATCAGGTTGGCCAGGCCGACCCACTGGAGGAAATCCTTCGACAGCAGGGCCACGATCCCGGGCGTTTCGGCGCCGAGGATCTTGCGGATGCCGATTTCCTTCGTCCGCCGCTCGATGAGGAACGAGGCCAGTCCGAACAATCCCAGAGCGGAAATGAAGATGGCCAATCCCGTGAACACGCCGACGATCGCCCCGAAGCGCCGGTCGGCGCGGTAAAGTTCGCCGAGCGATTCGTCCAGAAACGAATATTCGAAGGGATAGCCGGGATTATATTTCGCGTGCAGGCGGCGGATCGTCTCGAGCCCGGCGGCCAAGCCTTCATACCGCATTTTGACCAGGACGTAGTTATCGCGCTCCGGCTCGATGCGCAGGACGAGGGGCTCGACCTGCGTATGAAGGGACTTGAAATTGAAATCTTTGACCACTCCGACAATGGGTCCTTTTCGGTCGTAGAGATTGACCCATTTGCCCAACGACTCGGTCATCCCCATCCGGCGGACCGCCGCCTCGTTGATGATGAAGGCGTCCTTGTCGGTCGGGAAATCCCGGGAAAAAGAGCGACCCTGGGCCATCGTCATGCCCAGCGTCTCAAAATAATCGTAGTCGACGGAAAACTGGTGGATAAGGAAACGATCCTCCGGCGATTGGCCCTGCCAGTCGAAAGCCGTCGTCGAATGGACCGTGTAGGTGGGAATGTCCGAAGAGCTCGTCGCCCCGAGGATTCCCGCCGTCCGCCCAAGCTCCTCTTTGAAGGCCTGGTAGTTTTGCGGCAGCGCGCCCCGAAGGCGGAAATGAATGATCGAATCGCCCTGATATCCAAGGTCCTTCGTCCGCATGTAGCGCATCTGGGAGGAGACGACCAGGGTTCCGGCGATGAAAACGGTCGAAAGCGCGAACTGAACGACCACCAGCGATTTACGGAAGAGGGCGCTCCGCGTTCCGCTCATCGAGCCGCCCCGGAAGATGGACGCCGGCCGGAACGATGAAAGGAACAGGGCCGGATAGATGCCGGACAGGACCCCGGCAAAGAAAACGCTCGCGGCGAGGAACAGGATGACCGGCGCGGAAACGAGCACTTCTCCCGGGATGGCTTTGCCGGTCAGTTTGTTGAACGGAGAGAAAAGGAGGCGGACCAGCCCGGCCGCGAGGAGTCCCGACACGGCGGCAAAGAGCAGCGATTCGCCGAAGAACTGGCGGATGATCTCCGGCCGCCCGGCGCCGACGACCTTGCGCACGCCGACCTCCCGGGACCTGAGGCCGGAACGGGCCGTGGCCAGGTTCATGTAATTGATGCAGGCGATCAGGAGCACAAGAAAGGCGATCAGGGCGAACGTCCGGACGTCTCCGGACCTGTCCTGCGAAGCGCCATTAATATCGATGGCATAGCTCGAACGGAGATGGATATCGAGGAGGGGCTGGAGGTTGATGAAGGTCGTCGTATTGGGTTGGATCTTGGTTAGGTAGCGGTAGACCGCCGGGGCGATCCTAGCCGGGTTGGTCTTGGGGGCGAGTCGGACATAGGTGTAAAAATTGTTGTTCCCCCAACCGCCGCTGTAGCCGAGCTCCTTGATCACGATATCGAAGTTGCCGAGGAAGCCGAATTGGAGATGGGAATTCCGCGGGATGTCGCGGAGAACGCCCGTGACCTTGAAGTCGAAGGCGTCGAAAAGCCGGATCGTTTGGCCCATCGGGTCCTCGCTCCCGAAGCATTTCCGGGCCACCGTCTCCGTAATGACCAGCGAATGGATGTTGTCCAGGGCCGTCCCCGGATCACCCTTGATCAGGGGGAAAGTGAACATGCCGAGGAAGGACGGGTCGGCGAAGGAGATCCCGCCCTCGAAGAACCGCTTCTCGCCGCAGATGACCAGGTTTTTCCCCAGCGGCCGGTAGCGGGCGAAGTCTTGGACCTCGGGAAAGTCGGATTTTAGGCCCGGTCCCAGAAGCTCCGGAGTGACGGCAACGGGGAAGATCGAGCCGTCGGCGCCCTTCTGATCCTCGGTCAGCCGGTAGATATCCGAGGCGGCGGTATGAAACCGGTCGAAGCTCGTTTCATCCCGGATCCAGAGAAAAATGAACAAGGACACGGCAATGCCGATGGCCAAACCGGATATGTTGATCAGGGAATAGGCCTTGTGTTTACGGAAATTCCTGGCGGCGACGACGGCATAGTTCTGAATCATGACGGTACTCCAATAAAGGGAATCTTTAGCGGCGACGGGAGCGAGATAAGCCGCCTGCGCGGCGTACCACGCGATGGCCGCGCCGCGGCCCCGGCCGCGGGTGATGCTTTCAAATCGATCGGCGAAGTCCTCCAACGCGGCCTCCCGCACAGGCCCGCTTAAAAGCCTCGACAGAATCGAGGCCAGGAGGCGGGGCGGCCGGAGGCGAGCGTCGGGGGAACCTTTCATGCCCGGCGGCTCCCAAGAAGAGAAGGGGCATCGTCCCAAAGAGACGCGTTCAATTCCTTCATCGCCCGAAGCCCGGCTTTTCCGTCATCCGTCAGCCGGTAGAGGATCTTGCGGCGGCCTCCGCGCTCCGGAAGCGGTTCGCTCTCGCAGGCTTCGACCAGTCCGTTTTTCAACAGCCGGGCCAGGGGGCTGTAAATCGCTCCGAAGAGCCAGGCGACGCCGGTCATCCGTTCGATATAGTCCCTGATCGTGACGCCGTAAGCGCCCTCTCCATTCTGGAGCTTCCAGATGGCCAGCAGGATCAATTCCTCTTTCCGCGACAGAAGCTTCATGGCCGACCTCGCACATATATATACGAATAGTGAACTAATAAGGTTGCAAAAAAATTTTTATTTTCCGGCAACCCGCTCCTACTTAGCCGCCTCGACGGTCCATCCCGGTTTGTTTTCGAACATGGATTTCCGCCTCTTCCCCAAGCCGAAGCCGGCCTGGAGACGGCAGCGGCTCTACGCCGTCTCCTAAGGGCGTCGGCGTCGATCCTCCCGTGAACCCTCATTCATGCCGCTGGCTTCCGGTCGGCCGGTCCTTGGAAAACGGCCGGCCCTGGAGAAAGGTCAAGCCCAGGGTTTCGAAGAAACCGAAATCGACGGGGGCGTAGACGAAGTCGATCATCTGATTCGACGCCCGTCCTTCCCAATCGAAGTTCCCGGAGCTGCGAAACCAGTTTTCGGCAAAGGGATAGCCCTCCGCCGTCACCGCCGCGACGGAGGAATGCTGCATGAGGCGCGCCTTGACCGCATCAACTTCTTTAGTCACGATCTCAAGGTAGTAGATCCGCATGGTTTGTTGACCTCCCTTTGGCATGCCGGAAGATGCCGAGGCCGTATCAACCTGCGCGCGAGATTGGGTTTTGCTGCAGCCCGCACAAACGATGGCCGTCATGAATGCCGCCGTAGCGACGAGGCGATCGCCGAAGCCTTGCGTGCTCAGGAACTCGACCCCTTCTCGCTTATCATCGTCAGGGGCTTGAAATCGGCATTCTACTTTGCGCGGAGGTACGAGGAAATCGATTTCCCATTCCGCCACCGCACTCACGGAAGCCATGAGTACAGACGGAAAGCCGTCATCGGCGGAGAATCAGCCGGAAATCGCCTGGACCTCGCCCTATGCGCTGGGGAACAATCAGGGATAATACTCGGCTGGGGGATCGGCGGCCCAGAGACATTCCTGGACGACCGCTTGAGCCGGCAGGGGCTTCTCCGCAACAAATGTCATTTGCCGATGAATCCTAAGTCAGCGCTCGACGATCTTATATTCATGGTAGGCGACACCATGGTCGCGGTCGAGGAGGTAGAGCCGGTCGCCGTAGATCCAGATTCCGTCGATGAATTGCGTGATGGGGAGGCTTCCCAAGAGAACCCCCTCGGAATCGAGGACGTCGAGCTGGAACATATCGGTCGTCCGCAGGTCCGTATTCCCCTCGCGCTTGACGGTCGAGCCCGACTGGTTCCCGGACATGGATATCCGGATGACTTCTTCGAGCTTGATCTGCCTTCGATAGGTGACCACCCAGACGCGACCGGCATGGTCGACGGCAACGCCTTGGGAGCAGCGATTCATGGTCGGCCCCTTGTAGACGGAAGAAGTGGCCGTTCTTTCGAACTTGCCCTTCTCGATCACCTTGGTGTCGAAATTCAACGGCCGGTCCGCGCTCCAGACAATTCCGCCGTCGGTCCCGTATTTTTCAACCCGGTTCTGGTAGCTGAATGCAGCCACCGGGCAACCGTCCGTCCCGACCGTGGAATAGGTGGAATTGCCGACCTGGTTTGTGACCGGCTCCCCGAAATCGACCGGTTGCCCGAACTCGGCCCGGACCGCCTCCTGGTCGTCGATCACCTTGAACAGAATCGTGGGCGAGACCACACCTTCCCGCGGGCCGGATGAGAGCGGTACGCCGGTCAGGAACAAGCCGTCTTTCATCAAGCGCAGACCGGAAATGGGGTTCTTGATAAACCGGATCGTCCGCACTTCCTTGCCCTCGGTCGTCAGAATCGTCAGCCGGCGCTGGCTCGCGTCGAAAGCGAACAAGCGGTCGTCCGCGTCGACGGCCAGGGAGCGGATCGAGACGAACTCGCCCGGCCCCTGCCCCTTCCGGCCCAGGGACGCGACAAACGTTCCATCCTTGGTGAACTTCTGGATGCGGGCGTTGGAACTGTCTGCGATGTAGATGTTTCCCCGGCTGTCCTCGGCCAGGTCGTTGGGCATATTGAAGGCAAGATTCTCGTCATCGGTATCGGCGTCCCCGATGATGCGGACCGGCTCGATCGCAATCTTCGGATTCGTGCCCCATCGCCCCGCCTTCTCGTTATGGACGATCCGTACGCCGTCCCTAGTTTCGATCTTCTGTGGAGCGGATACTCCGGGCATGGTCAGCATGGCGAGAACAGCCATGATTCCGGCGGCTGCAAAGATTCGATTCTGCATGTTTATCCCCTTGGCCGCGAGCGGCCACGGAAAATACGCACCTTAAAGGATAAGAATTTCCTTTTCCGGTCAAAGCCTGGGGCGAGTTCGGAATCGGTTTGAAACCCCATCTTGACCTCGTCAATGAAGATATTCCGGCCCTGGGGCGATGTCAAGAGGAGTTGGCCACGGGAAAAAATTGGCCCGACAGGTCAAGCCGGCCGACTCCGGCGCCAATGAACCCAAGAACCGACCGGACCTCTCCCCTCCGGCTGGGAACGGGAATTGAATTCCTCCAGGGGCGGCTCTGCGCCGCCCCTTTTTTGTCTCGTTTACCGGTCGCGCTCTTCCTTGCCCTTCTCCAACGCGCCATAATTGAGGACCAGCATATGGTCCTCGAGCGAACAGAAGCGCGTCGGTTCCGTCCCCGCCAGAAACGCCTCCATGAAGCGCCACCGGCAAAACGAGGCGGGCCGGAGCCCTGTTTTTCGGTCGATGGGCTCGAAGACGATATTGACCGGAACGGTAAATTCCTCGATCCGGACGTCGGTTTCGGCGGCCCGGGCTTTCATTTTTTCGGCTTCGATGACGCCGCGGAAAAACTCCATCCAGACGGGCAGAGCGGTCACGGCCCCGGTTTCGTTCGTCCCCAGGCTCTTGTTATCGTCGTTTCCCACCCAGACGCCCGCGCACAGTGAGGGCGAAAAGCCGATGAACCAGGCATCGGTGTAGGTATCCGTCGTTCCGGTTTTTCCGCCCAGGGGTTTATCGGCCAGCAGCCCTCCCGCCGACGCGGCCGTGCCGCGCTGGATAACCCCTTCCAGAAGATAGGTCATGAGGTAAGCCGTCTGGGACGAAATGACGTCCTCGGACTCCACTTTGTTCTCTTCCAGAATATTGCCGTCGCGGTCTTCAATCTTGGTGATAAAATACGGCTTGATCCGGACGCCTTTATTGGGAAAAACCGAATAGGCGGAAACCATTTCCAGGAGCCTCACTTCGAATGTCCCCAGGGCCAGAGACAGATAGGGATAGAGCGTCGTGGAGATCCCGAACCGTTTGCAGTAATCAACGCCGGTCTGCGGGCCGATCCGGCTCAGAATCTCGGCCGACACCACGTTACGGGACTCCTCGAGCCCCCATCGGAGTGTGACCATGCCCTTGTACTGGCGGTCGTAATTACGGGGCGTCCACGTCTCATGGGACCATTTGTCCTCGTAATCCCTGGGCTCGTCGGCGATTCGCGAGGCCGCGGTGAAGCCGTTCTCCAGAGCGGCCGTATAAAGCAGGGGTTTAATCGCCGAACCGGCCTGGCGGGCGGTCTGCGTCACCCGGTTGAGCTGGCTGCGCTCGAAGGAATAGCCCCCGATCATGGCCTTGATCTGGCCGGTTTGAGGCTCGAGGGCGACAAAAGCCCCCTCCGTCAGCGGCGCCTGCTCGAGCGAAGCGAGAATTTCCTTCCGGGCCTCGTCCTTGCTCTTGATCAGAACCTCCACAACCATGCCCGGCTGGAGCAGGCGGTCCAACTGCTTGGTCCCGGTCCAACGTTCGATGTCGTCGTTCTTCATCCGCCCGCCGTAAGACTTGACCCGGAGCCGTGCTTCGGTCTTGGTTACGGACAGGATGACGGCTTTCTCATATTCGCCCGGCTCGACCCGGGAAGAGAACCAGCTTTTGAGCCAATACTCCTCGATCGTCTTTCCGCTTTTCAGGAAATCCTTATCCTCGGTCAGGATGATTTTATCCTTACGCCAGCCGCGCCGCTTATCGTAATCGCGCAGGCCTTTGACCAGGGCCGCTTCGGCGGCCTTCTGGGCCTTCATGTTGATTGTCGTAAAGACTTTCAACCCGCCCCTGAAAAGAGCATCCTCTCCATAAGCGGCGATGACATACCGGCGCACTTCCTCGAAGAAGGAAGCGCCCAAAGCCGAATCGCTCCGCCCCTGGGGAAGGATAGTCATCGGCTTCTTCTTGGATTCTTCGGCCTGGGCCTTGGGGATGTATCCTTCCTCGGCCATGCGGTTCAGAACATGGTTTCGTCGTTCCAGGGTCAGCGCTGGAGCGTTATAGGGGGAGTACCGGGAAGGACCGCGGAAAATACCGGCGATCATGGCCGCTTCTTCCAGATTGAGGTTGGTGACGCTCTTGCCGAAGAACAGATGCGCCGCCGCCTCGATGCCGTAGGCGCCGTGGCCGAGGTTGAACTGATTGCAGTACATTTCGAAGATCTTTTCCTTCGAGTACCGCTTCTCGATCTGGAGGGCCAGGGCCCATTCGACGAACTTGCGATGGAGGGTCTGCTGGCGGTAGAGAAAGTACTCCCGGGCCAATTGCTGGGTGATGGTTGAACCGCCTTCGACCTTCCGTCTGCCCAGAATATGGAACACGTTCTGGCGGATGGCCCGCAGCACGCCGCGCAAATCGACGCCCTTGTGCTGGAAGAAACGAGGGTCCTCGGTGGCCAGGATGGCCTTTTTCAAGGTTTCGGGGATCTTGTCGTAGGCGATCAGAATCCGCTTTTCCTGGCCGATCTCCTTGACCACGCGGCCGTCGTCGGAGTAAATCGCGGTCGTCAGGCTGGGCGTCAGTTTCTCGATCTCGGCCACATCGGGAAGGCCCTGTTTGACCGCGATATAGACCCCCAGCAAACCGCCTAATCCGACAGCCGTGGCGAAGAGAAGGACGACCAGAATGTGTTTGAAGAATTTCTTTTTATCGAGCGGAATGACGCGGATTTTCCAGATTTTCTTGGCCGGGCTCATAATATAAAACTATAGCAGAACGCCGGCCTTTTTCAAAACGCGGGCCAGGATTTCCGCCCCGAGTTCCCGCCTGTCGCGCGCGGCGTCCAAGCGGACGAAGCGGCGGCCTCGAAACCCGTTGAAGATAAGCCGGACGCGACGCAAATACCGTTCCTTCTCGAATAGAAAGTCCTGGGTCCGGCGGCCTTGGATGCGCCCCAGCCCCCGAGCCGCGGAGAGGTCGAGGATAAAGACGAGGTCCGGCTTGGGCACAAACCGCTCGTTCAGCCGCCGGATCCTTTCCGGGTCGAGACCCTTGGCCCCCTGGTAGGCGATCGTCGAGAAATAGTACCGGTCCAGGACGACGATCAAGCCCTCGGCCAGGGCCGGAAGGAGGTTCCTTTCGACGTCTTCGCGCCGGTCCCGGAGAAAGAGTTCGAGCTCCTCTTCGGGGGTCAACGATCCGGCGATCCGGGCCAGGCGTTTGATCTCCCTCCCCCATCGCCCCCGGGTCGGTTCGCGGAAATAGCCCGCGCCCAGACCGCGGGCCCGCAATCGGCGCACCAGCCCCCGAGCCTGAGTGGACTTTCCCGTGCCGTCAATACCTTCGAAAACAACCAGCAATCCTTTCCTCATGGGGCCTCCATCTTAGCCGCCGGAACCGGAAAATGCAACGGACCGGGGGGATTCTTCGTTTGGAAAGGGTTGATAATGGCGGAGGATTATGCTATCTTTTCATCTTAGAAGAAGACGGCAGATACCCATCCGTAAACACGTTTTGGAGGCCTATCGATGAAGAAATTCGCCTGGATCTCAATCACCAGCTTTGTCCTGGGAATCCTGGCTGCCGGCTATTTTTTCGTGTTCCTTCCCGAGAAAAAGGCCGAAGCCGGCAGTTTTTTGAATAGTTCAAATCCTTCCGGATCAAGCCTTTTCGCCCAATCCACGACGGTCAAGCCTGAGCTGGACTTCGTCAAAGTGTCAGAGAAGGTCGGCCCCGCCGTGGTCAAAATCGAATCCGAGCGCATGGAGCGGCCATCCTCCGCCGGGGCGGACCAGGGTATCCCCGATGACTTTTGGAACCGGTTTTTCAACCAGCCCGGCCCGCGACAGCAGGAAATGCGCGCGACCATTCAGGGTACGGGTTTTTTTGTCAGCGCCGACGGCTATATCATCACCAACAATCATCTCGTCGAACGGGCCACCAAGATCACCGTCACCATCGTCGAGGGTGAAAATTTCCGGGCCAAGGTCATCGGCGTCGATCCGCTGTCCGACCTGGCCCTGATCAAGATCGAAACCAAGTCCGCCCCCTTCGTCGAACTCGGCGATTCGGCCGCGGTCAAGGTCGGCGAATGGGTCCTGGCCATCGGCAACCCGCTGGGCATGGAACACACCATCACGGCCGGGATCGTTTCAGCCAAAGGCCGCCAGCTCGGCGTGGGGGGAAACGTTCCCACCTATCAGGACTTCATCCAAACCGACGCGGCCATCAACCGGGGCAATTCCGGCGGGCCGCTCGTCAACATGCGGGGCGAAGTCATCGGCATCAACAGCATCATCATGTCCCCCGGCTACAACGGCGGCAATATCGGCATCGGGTTCGCCATTCCGGCCAACCTGGCTAAAAAAGTCGTCATCCAGCTCAAGGATAAGGGCAAAGTCGTCCGCGGTTATCTGGGTATCATACCCGCCGATGTGGACGACGATACCAAGGACGCCCTCAAGCTCAAGGATAAGAAGGGCGCCCTGATCAACTCCGTCGCCGAGGGCACCCCGGCGGCCAAGGCCGGCCTGAAACAATACGACGTCATCGTCGAAATCAACGGCCAAAAGATCGTCAACCAGTACGACCTGCGATTCAAAGTCGCCGATATCGTGCCCGGCACCAAGATCGACCTCAAAATCGTCCGCGACGGCGCGATCAAGGCGATCACCGCCACCGTCGCCGAACTCGAGGACCAGAACCAGGGAACCCCCCGGGTCAAATCGGGCAAGGACGTCGGGATCACCGTGACCGAGCTCACTCAGAACCTGGCCCGCCGCTACAATTTCCGGACCAGGGAAGGCCTGATCGTCACCGACGTCGCCCTGGGCAGCGATGCCGAACGCAAGGGCCTCGAAACGGGGGACATCATTCTCGAGGTCAACCGCCTCAAGGTCAATACCATCGCCCAATGGAACCAGATTCTGGACAAAGCTCCTGCCGGCAGCGTCCTGATGCTGTCCTGCCGCCGTGAAGGCGACGGCCAGTCACAGGACTTTATCATCTCCGTCAGGATCCCCTAATTGAAATTCAGCAAGTTCCATTCGCTGGGCAATGATTTCCTGATTGTCGACCAGGACGAGGTCGCTGATTCCTCCGCCTACGGCGACTTCGCCCGCCGGATGTGCGAGCGCCACACGGGCGCCGGGGCGGACGGAATTCTGCTGCTTTCAACCCGGAATATGACCGGCGGCGAGGTGAGCTTCCGCATCTTCAACGCCGACGGCTCCGAGGCCGAAATCTCGGGCAACGGTCTGCGCTGCGCGGCGGCCTCTATTTTCGCCCGGCAGAAGGTGGAAACCTCCCGGGCGATGTTCCGAACGGCCGCCGGGCTCCGCGAGTGCGAACTCATCGAGCGCCGCCCGGGCCGATTCATCATCCGCATCGATATGGGCGTGCCGCGCCTGCTTTCGAAAGAGATCCCTTTCGATGACGGACGGCTCCACGACCGGATCATTGATTACCCGCTCATGATCAACCATAAAATCCATCTGGTGACCGTAATTTCCATGGGCAACCCCCACTGCGACATCTTTGTCGACCGGTTTCCCGCCCGCATCGAATGGCAGCAGACGGGCCGGGAGATCGAATGCCATCCGTTTTTCCCCAACCGGACCAACGTCGAATTCATCCGCGTGCTCGGACGGGAGGAAATCGAAGTGCTGTTCTGGGAACGGGGCGTGGGCGAAACGCTGTCCTCGGGGAGCGGCTCCTGTGCGGCGGCCGTTTCGGCCATGTTGAAAGGCTACGTCGACCGCAAGGTCAAGGTCAAAACGAGCCTGGGAACGCTGTTTGTCGAATGGTCGGGCGAAGGGGAAAAAGTCCATCAAACCGGACCGGCCGAATTCGCCTACGACGGGGCTTTTCTGATGTAATCCGGATTCATCGACGGCGGCCGGGGGGAGACTTCCGCCGCTCAAGCCTGTCCCTTGACGCCGTTTTTCCGTGATTCACCATATATTCCGGAACTCCGGCGGCCAAGAATATCCCGGGGCCGGAGCCGGACGAGTCCCCCCTGTTTTCCGAAATGTTCAAACCCCCGGACGGGCAGGCGGACGCGTTTTCCGTCCGCGGCGATCATCGCGATCCCCTTTCCGCGAACCATCCGTCCGATGGGCGTGATGGCGTGCCGGCGGCCGAGTGATTCCAGAAGAACGCCGTTTTTTCTGGTCGGCCGCGTCGAGAACAACAACTCGAAATCCTCTCCGCCATGGAGGGCGTAGGAAAGCGCCTCGGCCCTCCCCTGAGCCAACAATCCGGACGACAACGGAAGCCGGGCCGGTTCGATTTCGGCGCCGGTTCCGCTTTCTTCACAGAGATGCATCAGGTCCACCGACAGGCCGTCGCTGACATCGATCATGGCCGAGGGAAGGCGAAGGCGGGCCAAATCCCGTCCCAAGGCCAGGCGGGGTTCGGGATTCAGAAAGGATTTGCGTAAACCTGCCGTTTTCGGAGACCGGCTCGCCGCCCCTCTCCTCTCGATCAGATCGAAGCCCAGAGCGGCATCGCCCAGCGTCCCGGAGACGAAAATCCAATCGCCGGGCCGCGCCCCAGCCCTTCGAATGATCGACTCGCTTTCCCCGACAATCGTGACCGAAACAAGGATCTCCTTGGCCTTGGAAATATCCCCGCCAATGAGATCGACGTCGTGTTCACCGGCCGAGGACCGGAATCCGCGGAGAAAATCCCTCACCCAGGCCGTCGGGAGCTCGCCCGGAAGTCCCAGCCCGAGAAGCGCGTATTTCGGCGTTCCGCCCATGGCGGCGATATCGCTGAGGTTGACGGCCAGACTTTTGCGGCCGATGAAAAAAGCCGGATGGAGCCGGCGGCGGAAATCGATGTCCTCGACGAGCAGATCCTTGGTCAGAAGCGATAGGCCGCGCTCCGTTCGAACGACGGCCGTATCGTCGCCGATGCCCAAGGCCACATCCTTGCGGCGGGCCGGGCTCATCCTCCGGATGAGCCGAATGAGTCCCCGCTCGCCCAGGTCGTCGAGAGTTTGCATGGGACCTTGATAGTTCTACCTTCGGCCGGGACTCCCGGCCGCTTCACTTCTTTCGCTTGCCGACCAGCGCTTGCTTGAGGACTTCGTTGATTTCCTCGACGAAGAGGAATTCCATCTCTTTTTTCACGATCTTCGGAATATCGATGAGATCCTTGCGGTTGGCCGCGGGCAAGATCATCCGAGGCAGTCCGGCTCTCTGCGCGGCCAGGACTTTCTCCTTGACTCCACCGATGGGCAGAACATTGCCGCGAAGGGTGATTTCGCCGGTCATGGCCGTATCCCAGCGGACTTTGGTATTCGTACAGACGGAAATCATGGACACGGCCATGGTGATGCCCGCCGACGGCCCATCCTTGGGAATCGCCCCCTCGGGAATATGGATATGGAAATCGTTGGCTGAAAAGATGCGGTTGTCGATCCCCAGTTCGCGGGCATGGGCCCGGGCATAGCTCAAGGCCGCGTGGGCCGATTCCTTCATGACCTCGCCCAAGGACCCCGTCAGCATCAATCCTCCCTTTCCTTTCATCCGGGTCGCTTCGACAAAGAGAATTTCTCCCCCCGCCTCGGTCCAGGCGACCCCGGTGGCGACGCCGATCTGGTCTTTTTTCTGGACCTGGTCTTTAAAAATCTTGGGCGGGCCGAGGTAGGTTTCCACGTTCTGCGACGTGATTCGGTGCAGTTTGCGCCGGCCTTCGGCCACGTGGCGGGCCGTTTTTCGGGCGATCGCGGCCAGCTCGCGCTCGAGGTTGCGGACCCCCGCCTCGCGCGTATAGAGCGAGATGAGCTTCTTGATCGACCCGCCGCTGAATTCGATCAGCTTAGGGGACAGGGCGTTTTCCCGAATCTGCTTGGGGACCAGATGCTGCAGGGCGATTTGGAGTTTTTCCTCCTCGGTATAGCCCGGAAGCTGGATGACCTCCATGCGGTCGCGGAAGGCCGGTTGGATCGGGTCGAGCAGGTTGGCCGTGGTGATGAACATGACTTTGGACAAGTCAAAGGGTACCCCGACATAGTGATCCCGGAAAGAATTGTTCTGCTCGGGGTCCAGAACTTCGAGCAGGGCGGAAGACGGGTCGCCCCGGAAATCGGCGCCGATCTTATCCACCTCGTCCATCATGAAGACCGGATTATTCGATCCGGCCCGGCGCAAGCCCTGGATGATCCGGCCGGGCAGGGCGCCGACATAGGTCCGGCGATGCCCGCGGATCTCGGCTTCATCGTGAACGCCGCCGAGCGAGATACGGATGAATTCGCGCCCCAGAGCCCTGGCGATCGACCGCCCCAGGGAGGTTTTGCCGACTCCGGGAGGCCCGACAAAGCACAGAATGGGCCCCTTGATTTTCTTGGACAGGCTGCGCACGGCCAGGTATTCCAGGATCCGCTCCTTGACCTTATCCAGACCGTAATGGTCCTCATCCAAAATTTTCTTGGCTTTTTTCAGGTCCAGGTTGTCCACCGTACTCTTGTTCCAGGGCAGAGCGAACATCCAGTCCAGATAATTCCGGACGACCATCGTTTCGGCCGACTCGGGATGCATCTGGGCCAAGCGGCTGATTTGCTTGTCGAGCTCCTCGCGGACTTCCTCGGCCACCTTGAGCTTCTTTAACTTGTCCTGGTAAGCCTTGATCTCCTCCTGAAGCTCGTTGCCCTCCCCCAATTCCTTCTGGATGGCTTTCATCTGCTGGCGAAGGAAATACTGCCTCTGCATCTTGTCCATCTCGCCCTTGGCCTCGGTCGAAATGCGTGACTGGACGTCCAGGATATCCAGCTCCTTGGCCAACAGATCATGGACTTTTTTAAGCCGGCTGACGGAATCCGTAATCTCCAGGATGTCCTGGGCCTCGGCCACTTTGAGTTCGAGATTGGCCGCGGTGAGATCGGCCAGCCGTCCCGGTTCCTCGACGTTGGCGGCGATGATCAAAACCTCGGGCGGGATTGTTTTCCCCAGGGAGGTGGCCTTTTCAAGTCCCGATCGCACATTCCGGACCAGGGCTTCGCTCTCCAGCGTTTTTTCCGCCGGGTCGGGTTCAGGAAGCACGGTGACAAGGGCCGCCATATGGCCGTTATCCTCGTCATAGCTTTCGATCCGGGCCCGGGTCAAACCCTGCGCCAGGATGCGGATGCGTCCGTCGGGAAGTTTCAGCATGCGCATGATCAGGGCCACCGTGCCCATGTCGTAAACTTCCTCGCGCTTGGGGTCCTCGGTCTCCATTTCCTTTTGGGTCAGGAGGAGGATCATCCGATGCGAGGACAAGGACGCATCGATGGCGGCCTTGGATTTCTCCCGTCCGACAAAGAGGGGCACGATCATATACGGGAAGACGACGATGTCCCGAAGAAGGAGGATGGGGAGCTTGGACGGGATATTGAGCTTGGGGTCCCGATCTTCCGTGATCTCCTCGATCTGGCCTTCGGCCTTGGGATCTTTCTCAGCCATGAGTTCCTCCGATCGGATCCTTTCCGCGGCCGATCTTGACGAATTTTTCCCGAGCTTTCCCGGTTCGCGTTTTCTTCAGCACGATGGTCAAAACGCCGTTTTCCAGAGAGGCCCGGGCAGCCTCGGGCTGGACCGCCCCCGGCAGAGAAATCGTCCGCCGGAAGGCGCCGTATTCCCTCTCCAAACGAAGGAACTTGGCCGGTCCAAGCGGAGCGTCCTCTCGTTTCACTCCCCGGATTTCGAGCCGGCTGGAGTGGAGCGAAATCAGCAAATCCTTGACCGCCATGCCCGGGGCTTCCGCTTTGATGACGATTTCCGCATCGGTCTCGGAAACGTCCAGCGGAAGAACCCAGCCTCCTTCCAAGCCGAGAAATTCCCTCCTCTCGGAGAGAACTTCGCTCACCAGGCGCTGGATTTCGCCTTCGATCTTATGCGTCCGCGTCACGGGCTTGATGCGCTTGATCATCGGTTTCGTCCTTTTAGAGCCCGCCCCCTTCCGGTCCGGGCCGCCGTGGACAAGACGTTAATAGATAACGCCCGCGGGAGGTTTTGTCAAATGAAGAGCTTTATTTTTCCTTGAGCAGGGCCTCGAGCTCATGCTTGAACTCAAGAACATCGCGGAATTCACGGTAAACGGAGGCGAACCGGACATAAGCGACTTTGTCCAGATCCCGAAGTTTGTCCATGACGAACTGGCCGATCTCGGAGGCCTTGATTTCCTTATCCTGCCGCTCCTGGAGCTTTGTCTCGATTTCCTCGACGATCTCCTCCAATCGAGCCAGGGCGATGGGCCGCTTTTCGCAGGCCTTCATCAAGCCCTTGAGCAGCTTCTGGCGGTCGAACATCTGGCGCGAACCATCCTTCTTGATGATCATATAGGGAATTTCTTCGACTTTCTCATAGGTGGTGAAGCGCCGGCCGCACGACTCGCATTCGCGGCGGCGGCGGATGGAAATCCCTTTCTTGCTTTCACGGGAATCGATGACCTTGCTGTCCAGGAAGCCGCAAAACGGACATCTCATGGCCGAGGATCCTCCCCTAACTTCTTGAGCTGAAACATGCTCAGCCCTTCCTTCCACAGGACAGTATAGCCGATGAGGCAAGTGACCACAAGCTGGACCACGTGAACGACGATGGTAAAGCCGCCGGCCATGTTGGGGTCCATCCCCAACAACGTGACCAAGCCCAATTGGCTGAACCAATGGTAGCCCCCGACCATGCCCGGGGTCGGGATGGACGCCCCCACGGCGGTCAGGAAAATATAGGGGAAGAGGTAGAAGAACGGCACGGGGAAGCGAAAAGCGAAGAAAAAAAGCCAGTAATAGAAAATGATGCTCAACCAAACGACGAACCCGAGCAGAATATAGACCACGAAATCGCCCAGATTATGGAATATTCTCAGGCCGTCGATAAATTCATGAAGGAGCCGGAGGGCTTTGTCTCGAAAACGGTGGGGCAGTATTTTAAGGACCTTGGAGGCTATGGCCAGAGCTTTTTCCTTGAAGAAATAGAACAGAAGGATGGTGGTGAGGAGCACCGTGGCGAAAACGATCCCGATTCCCCCCCAGAGGTAAAGATTCGAATACCCTTCGGCCTGGAGGTTCAGACGCGGGGCCAAGAGAGGCCGGGTCAACAGGAAGAACCCCAACAGGAAGCACATGGTGAAGATGTCGAAAATCCGCTCGACAACAGCCGTCCCGATGACGAAGCCGGGCCGCATTCCTTCCTTGCGGGCGACATAGAGCGGCTTGATCAGCTCGCCCAGGCGGCCGGGGAAGACGTAGGTCACGGTGAACCCCACGGCATTGCCCGTCCACAAGCTGTAGATCCGGATGTCCTTTTTCTCGTGGTGGAGCAGATATTTCCAGCGAAAACCGCGGGTGAACAGATGAACCGGCGTCAGAAGGATGGCCGGCACGGCCCAGCGCCAGTCGATATTGGCCAGATACCGGAGGACCTCGTTCCAATTCTTGATGCTGCGTAGAAAAAACCACAGAAAGACGGCCGTGAGAACACCGATAAGACCCAAACGAAGGATGTTTTTCTTGTTCATTTTTCGGTCGCTAATTTTATCACGCGGCCCGGCGGGGCGCAAGGCGATCGCGTTTTCTCTTTTTTTCAGGGCCCTCTTGAATTCCGCGCCGTTTTGGATATAATTTTTACTCCGGTTGGGAAGTCGTCCAACGGCAGGACCCATGACTCTGGATCATGGTATCTAGGTTCGAATCCTGGCTTCCCAGCCACTCCCCTAACTCCTCCGTCCCAACCGCCGGGTGTTGTCATGGGACGATTCTTCGCGGCGGAAGCGGACCCCCAAATAGAACCTGCCCTCGTCGCTTTGCGCATGAGGACTGCAAAGTCCGGGGCCCCGGCCGCCGTTGACGTTCCGTTTGATTTTCTATATTCTATGTCCTCAAATGTCCGGAAATTTAACGAAACATGCCCAATACCGCGCGCGCTAAGGAAGGCCAGATCTGGGCCGTGGGCGGCGGCAAGGGCGGCACGGGGAAAACCTTCGTCACCAGCAGTACGGGAGCCTATCTGGCCAGACGCGGCCGCCGCGTGGTCATGGTCGATATGGACCTCGGGGGAGCCAACCTCCACTCGTTTTTCGGCATCAACCGGCCGCAAAAATCGCTGACCAGCTTTTTCGAGACCGGAGCCCGGCTGTCCGACCTGGTCGTCGACACCGACCTGCCGAACATGTCCCTCATCACCGGCGATATCCATTCCATCGCCTCGGATACGGTCAGGTTCAGCCAGAAGCTCAAGCTTTTCCGCCAGATCATGAAGCTCGACGTCCAGCACGTTCTGATCGACCTGGGCGCAGGCAGCCATACCAACACAATCGACACGTTCCTCATGGCCGATAAGATGATCATCGTCCTCACGCCCGAGGTCATCTCCATTGAGAATATGTACCATTTCGTCAAGAACTCGCTGTTCCGCAAGGTCAAGCTGACGCTCAAGCAATACGGTTTCAAGGAAATCGTCCAACACATCTGGGACCGGCGGCAGAGCTACGGCATCAAGAACCTCAAGGAGCTCATCGACTACCTTAAAGAAAGTTTTTCCTATATCGGCACGATTCTGGACAGCGAGTTGGCCAGTTTCCGCATTCATCTAGTCGTCAACATGGTCCGCACCAACCAGGACATTCTGCTGGGAACCTCGATCAAAAGTGTCCTGACCAAGTACCTGGGCATTCCCATCTTCTACTCGGGATATGTCGAATACAACGATGTCGTCTGGAAGTCGGTCCGCGAACGAAAGCAATTCATGCTGAACTATGCCGCCACGGGCTGCGCCAAGCAGGTCGAAACGATCGTCGAGAACATCATCAACGGCCGCGAAGTCAGCGTTCCCGGAGGCTACGGATGACGCCCGAAGAAAGCCGGAAATATCTCGACATCCTCGAGATCGGCCCCCGGGCCACGCTCTCGGACATCAAGAACGCCTACCTCCGGCTGAAAAAGCTTTACAGCGGAGACTCGATCGTCCTGGATCCTCTCTCCGAGGAATTCTCGGACATGCGGCGGACCAAGATCATCGAGGAAATCGAAGATGCTTACGCCAAACTCCTGGCCGCCGACAAAAACAAACCGACTCTGACATTCCCCCCGGACGCGGCGTCGGGCGATGCGCCGCCGCGCGCCGAGTCCCGCGCGGAAGACCTGATCTTCAGCGGTCCCACCCTGCGCCGTATCCGCGAAAAGCTGGGCATCGAAATCATCGAGATCTCCCAACAACTCAAATTGCGGGGAGAACTCATCAAAAGCATCGAAGAGGAGCGGTTCGAGGCCTTGCCCGAGGAGATCTACCTCAAGACCCATCTCAAGAACATCGCCGTCTGTCTGAGCCTTAACCCGGCCAAGGTCGCAGGCGACTATGTCGCCCGCTACCGGGATCGGAAAAAGCCCCGGTAACACCCCCGTTGTTGGCGGGATCTTCAGGCATCCGGGAACGGCAGGGCGGGGCTGCTGACCTCGACGCCGTCCCAGCAGAAAGTGCAGACGCTTTCCTTCGTCCGGCCGAGAGACTCGACCAGGTCCCCCAGATACTGGAATTTGAGCGTCGTCAGATTCAACCTCCGGCGGATGCGTTCCTCCATGGCGGCATAAGACTCCGTGCCCGGGTCCGTATACGGTTTGAGGTCGACCGGAGATTCGCCCTCGATCTCCCGGATGGCCCGGCGCGCCGCCAGGTCCATCTCCGAACGGGAGACCGAAAAGTTCAGAAATTTACAGCCGTAGACAAGCGGCGGGCAGGCCGGCCGCATATGGACTTCCCGGGCCCCGACATCGTACAGGCGTTGGACGGTATCCTTGAGCTGAGTGCCGCGGACAATGGAGTCCTCGCAAAAAAGAAATTTCCGTCCCTGGATGAGCTCCCGGATGGGGACGAGTTTCATACGTGCCACCAGGTCGCGGGCGTCCTGGTTCTGAGGCATAAAGCTCCGCGCCCAGGTCGGTGTGTATTTGACGAAGGGGCGCCGGAACGGCAGTCCGGCTTCGGCGGCGAAACCCAAGCCATGGCCGACGCCCGAATCGGGAATACCGGCGACGAAATCCACGGCCGCGGGATGACGGCGGGCCAGGGCCATCCCGCATCGGTTGCGCGTCCATTCGACGTTGATCCCTTCGTAGGACGACGCGGGATAACCGTAATACACCCACAGGAAGGCGCAGATTTGGTCGACCGGACCGGCCAACCGTCGTGTCTCCACGCCATCGGCCGTGACGAAAACGATCTCCCCCGGGCCGAGGTCGCGGACGACTTCGTAATCCAGGTTGGGGAATGCGCACGTCTCCTGAGTCACGGCCCAGGCATCATCTTTGCGGCCGAGGATGATCGGAGTGCGCCCATAGCGGTCGCGGGCGGCGTAAAAACCGTCACGGGTCAGGAGAAGGAGGGACAGGGAGCCCTCGATGGCATTCTGCAGGGCGGCGATCCCGGCCTCGAAGCTGTCCTCCTGGTTAATAAGAGCCGCGGCCAGCTCGGTGGGATTGAGACCGCCCTCGCTCATTTCGGCGAAATGGAGGCGCTTGCGCTGGACGGCAAAAGCGGCCAGCGCTTCGGCGTTCTTTATGGCGCCGACGGTGACGATGGCGTATTCGCCCAGGTGGGATTTGATGAGCAGCGGCTGGTCGTCGGTGTCGCTGATGACGCCGATGCCGCAGTTTCCATGCAAGCGGTCGATCTCGGGGTCGAATTTGGAACGGAAATGGGAGTTTTCGATGGAGTGAATGGCCCGGTGGAATCCGTCGGGCCGGACGACGGCCACCCCTCCCCTTTTCGTTCCCAGGTGCGAATGATAATCGATCCCGTAAAACAGGTCGGTGATCACATCTCGTTTGGATACCGCGCCGAAGAATCCACCCATGTCATCCTCCCTTCCAGCTTCCGGACCGCCGGCCTACCTTCGCAGCCGTCAAACCGCACGCGGCCGCGTCTTGAACATCAGGCTGACGAGCGGGTTGACCGCCAGCGACACCAGCATTCCGATCGTCCCCGCTTCGGGCGAAGCCCAGCCGCGGACATAAAGGACTATGCAAACGCCCAGACCCAGGATCGCTGCAGCGACGGCGCCGGCCCGGGTCGCCTTTTTCCAAAGGAGGCCCCAGACGAACGGGCCGAGAAAAACCGAACCGACGGCGCCCCAGGAAATCCCCAGAATGGATACGATCGTGGCCGGCCGGAGATAGGCCAGGATGACGGACAAAAGAACGAAAAACGCGCTGAGGATGCGCATGAGGCGCAACAAGGCGCGGTCGGATATCCGGGGATTGATGAATCCGGCATAAAGATCCTTGGCCACCGAAGAGCTTGAAATCAGGACCAGCGCGGCCAGTGTGGACATGGAAGCCGAAAGGATGAGAAGCAGGATCAGGACGGACAGAGAGCCGGGGACGACCCGGGCCAGAAGCTCGGGCATGAGGGCGTCGAAAACGGGCTTTCCGTCCTTGAACGCGCCGGCGGCGTTGCCGGGATTCAGAAACAGCCGGATAACGCTCCCCGAATAGTAGGCCGCGGCGGAAAGAACGACGGCGAACACAGTCGAGACGATCATCCCGATGCGGATCGAACGCCGATCCCGGATGGCGTAGAACTTTTGCACCAGCTGGGGCATCCCAAAGGGCGCCACGGACGTCAAAAAGACCATGGCGAAGAGAGGCCACCATCCGGGCGGCCCCACCATCGAGGTCAAGCGCGGATCGATGGCCCGGAGCCCGGCCGTCATATGCGCAACACCGCCGCCCTTGCCCAGAATGGCGATGATCATAACCGCGCCGCCGACAAGCATGAGAATCCCGAACATGACGTCGACCATGGTCATGGATTTGTACCCGCCGAGCGTCAGATAGACCGCGGTCAGCAGGCCCATGAAAGCCAAGGCCGGGCCGAATTCAAGGTTGAAATTGAGCTTGAAGAGATAAGACAGGCCGATGAACACGGCCGCCGAATAGGGGATGAAAAAGACGAACACAGCGGCCGAGGAGAAAAACTTGAGAAACCGGCTCCCGTACCGCTTTTCGAAATATTCGGACATCGTCGTGACACCGAGCTCCTGGGACATCTTTTTGACGCGCCAGCCCAGGATGGCCCAAACGCCCAGGACGCCGACGAACCCGTTGCCCAGGGCGATCCACAGGCCCGAATAACCGAAACTCCAACCGACTTTGCCGGCGAAACCGATGAACAGCACGGCCGAAAAATACGCGGCCCCGTAGGTAAACGCCGTCATCCACGGACCGATCGATCCCCCTCCCAGGAAAAAATCCCGGAACGAGGTCGTTTTTTTGGAGCGCAGGATCCCGATGCCCAGGATGAAACCCACATAAACCGCCACGACCGCGATTTTAAAAACCATGATCACCCCTCAATATTTGAACAGCAGTTCGAAGCGGACCCAGGCATAGCTCCGGGCGCCCGCAATATAGAAATCCCCGGGCGTAAAGTGGTCCCAGATCAAATGCCCGGCTAAGTTTTTGGAGACATCGTAGAGCATTTTGATGGCGATCAAACGGCCCCTCGTCTTGCCCGCGCCGCTCCAGAAAGCCGAGGGACCGGTCTTGTGGGCCGCCCGCAGATGATGGGCCGCCAGCTGGAGTCGGATATTGTCGGCCAGGGCGAACTGGAGGGTCCCGTTGAGCGAAATAAAGTTGCTCCAATAGGCCGGCTTTCCTGTTTCCTTGCCCAGCAGATAAATGAGGGATTCACTCCATTTCGGCCAACGGCTGAAGGCCGGGTCCCAGCCTTCCATGGCCGCCGCCGTACGCGGATCGTCGCCGCTGAGATAAAGCCCGCCCAGCGTGATCTGGGCCGGCAGGGGGAGCACGGCCCCGGTCTTGAAGTCGAAATGGAAATATCCGCCCAGTCCGGACCGGTCCCGCTCGCCCAGAAAGCCGGACTGATAGGCGCCTTCCGAAGTCAGGGAAAACCGGGCCGAAAACGGAAAGATGAACCGCGCTCCGAGAACGGTCAGGCCGGACGCGGGAGCGGCTTCGAAGGGCCGGGTATTCTTGCGAAAAACATAGCTTTCCAGGCCGATTTTTTGCACGGCTCCGGTCAGGTAAAGGCCGAATCCCTGCTCGGACTGCTCGACCATCTTTTGCCCGGCGTCATGAATACGGGGCAGCAGCGTATCCGTCCTCGGCTGATCGACATAAAACAAGGACAATGTCGTTTTAGCGCCGACGGCCCAATCGGCCCGTACGGCGTTGAAATAGGCGGAGCGCGATCCATCAAGCGGGCCGCCGTCCCAGATGACAAAACCCTCGCCCAGCATCAGGTCCTGCCTTCCTACGGTCAGGATCAGCGGAAGTCCGGCCGGATTTTTCCAGCGGATATTCAGGTAGTCGAAGAAGACTTCATGGAGGTCATGGTTTTTCCCGGCCCGGACATCGGTCTTGGGGGCCAGATAATACCGGTTTTCATTGGTCAGGCGAACCGTGAGTTCGAAGCTCTTGGACGGAAGCCATTGGCCCATGAAGCTAGTCCGGAAGCGGACATAGGAACTGCTGTCGGCCGACGCTTCGTTCAGGCTGGAGACATTATCGGAGGTTTCCTGCCGGATCCGCTCGGTCAGCGTGAACTTGAATTTCGGGGGTTTGGCCGGCGTTGAGTTCGGCGTTTGATCGGCGCCGGCCGCCATTCCAGCCGCCACAAAAAGACCCCATAAAAAAATATTTTTTTGTACTCTCAACAAACCGCTCCTGTCGTTCACTTCTATCATAATGAGAAGGGTTCTGCAATCCGAAAACACCCCCTAAACGCCCCGGCCCGTCGGACACTTTCCCAAAATTGCCGCTAGCCGTGGGCGGGGATCTCGCCCGACTCTGTGATCCGTTCCGGAAAGAAAATATCCATCGGCATTGGGGGGATTTTCCTTTAAATTGACAAGGATCGGCCTTCGATATAGGATTTTCTCAAAGGAGAGAACCATGAAACGTTCGTGGACCTTGTGTTTTTGTCTGGGTCTGGGCCTGGGTCTGGCGAACTTCGCCGCTGCGCCGGCGCCGGAACAGAGATTTGATCGGGCCTCCATCGACAAGCCGTTCGACCCGGTCTGGCAAGCCATGGTTGAAACCCTGACCGAACTTAAATTGCCGATCATCAAGACCGAAAAAGAAGAAGGCCGGATCGAGACGGATTGGGTTTCGTACAAGGGTCAAAAAAACAAAACCGGCAACTGCGATTGCCGGAGACCCGGCGAATTCAGCGAAGTCGACCGGAAAGGCAGGTTCAAAATCATCATCAAAAAGGTCTCCGACGCTGCTTGCGAAATCAGGATAGACGCGGAATTTGTTCAGATGCTGTCGGGCATCGGCCGGCCGGACCGGTCCGAGCCGTGCAACTCGACCGGAAAACTCGAGGGCCTGATCATTCAAGCGGTCACGGACAAGACGAAACTAAACCCATTTGACTCCCCGCTTTGCAGTCCTCATTCGTGAAGCGAATGAGGGCGGGCTGAACCCTAAAAAAACCTTAGGACTTGCCAGGCAAGGCCCGGGGTATAATATGGGTTAATACTGGGCGGCGCTTTGTACCCCGATTTAAAAAACGGGGTTTTGCGCCGCAAATGAATAAAACCCCCGATTCTCTTCGGGGGAAAATAGGGGTGGTAGCGCTACGGGGAATCGAACCCCGGTTTGGTGGCTGAGAAGTCATTTGTCCCCCCTTTTATATGACCATCATACTAATCTGGCGCAATAACAGCAACCATGACAATTTTTGTTGCCGCATTCGCCCATAAGCGCCTGATTTGCGCAAGACGGGCGATTTCGACAGCGATGGGAAGGTCGATTTTCTGTGGCGGAATAACGTAACGGGGCAAAATGCCGTCTGGTACATGAACGGAATCACCTATGTTTCCTATGCCTTTTTGCCGACGATAACGGATACGAATTGGCGGATCATGGGGACGGGCGATTTCAA